>JAVKCM010000149.1:0-27106 GCA_040222735.1 Fuerstiella sp.
ACCGGGATCACCGGCCAGGACGGTTCTTATCTGACAGAACTGCTGCTGGACAAAGGCTATGAAGTTCATGGCCTGGTCCGCCGTTCCAGCACGCTGGAACGGTCGCGGCTGACGCACCTGTACACCAATCCGGAGGTGTACGACCGGACGCTGTTTCTGCACTATGCTGGTTTGGACGACCCGACCACGATTCGGCGTGTGATCAGCCGTGTTCAGCCGACGGAAGTCTATCATCTGGCCGGCCAGTCCCATGTGGGGCTCAGCTTTGAGATACCTGAAAGTACGTGTGACGTCACGGCCATCGGTACGCTCAGGATCATGGAGATTCTGCGGGATCAGCCGACGCCGCCACGTTTTCTGCATGCCAGCAGCCGAGAAATCTTCGGGACGCCGACCGTCAGTCCGCAGGATGAATCCACTCCGGTGAATCCCAGTTCGCCCTACGGCTGTGCCAAGGCGTTTGCGACGCAGATGACGAAGATCTACCGCGAATCACACGGTCTCTTCTTCTGCAATGCCATCTGCTACAACCATGAATCACCGCGTCGCGGGGAAAACTTTGTGACGCGGAAGGTGTCGCTGGCGGCGGCTCGGATCAAGGCCGGAACACAGAAGAAGGTTTCGCTGGGGGATCTGGACGCGGCTCGGGACTGGGGATATGCCAAAGACTATGTGCACGCGATGTGGCTGATGCTGCAGCACGATGAGCCGGGTGATTTTGTGCTGGCGACCGGTAAGTCGCACACGATTCGGGATCTGCTGGAAGCGGCGTTTTCTCGAGTGGGTCTGAAGTGGCAGGATCACGTCAGTATCGATGATCGATTTCGACGGCCTGCCGATCCCTGCCAGTTGCTTGGAAATCCGGCCAGGGCCGAACAGGTGTTGGGCTGGAACCGCAGTGTGGATTTTCGGCAGCTGGTGGAGCTGATGGTCGATCACGACGTCGAAATGGTCCGCCGCGGAGCTGCAGAAGGCCGTCGGTCACCGGGTTCATCCTGATCCGGTCTGAGTGGTCACGGCGACGGATCGCGGAGTGGTCTGCCTGAGTCGGCTACTCGGTTACAGGACCACTATAACCCGTACATCTGTCGGCGCACGGGGTCGGTGGGCGGAATGTATCGGTCCGACGGTACGCTGCCATGTGAGGCTGACGTACAACAGAGGTGAACCGTTCAGGTTTCGTCCTGTGTGATTCTGGTCCTGCCGGCGGTCATGGACCCGATGGCACAATTGTCAAAGTTTAATCCGTGAGAGTTTTCGTCAATTCATTATCGCTGGGATCACTCAGTGGCCAGCACGTGCTGTTCGGGCACCTGCGACAGCTGGCTACGTGGACGGCGACGGAACACGAGTTTTTGGTGCTGCATAAGCCCGGTCAGGCACATCTGGTGCGCGAAGCACTGCCGCTGGACAATATCTCTTTCATCGAATCTCCGAGGGCGGCCGGGCAGTGGCTCACACGGAGTGCCTGGGAAGCCCTGGCACTGCCATCTCTGATGACACGGCACTCGGCAGACCTGTATTTCACGCCCTCCGGGACGATTCTTCCGAGGTCACCTGTGCCTCAGGCCTGCCTGGCGCAGAACCCCTGGTGCCTGGTGCCAGAGATTCATCGTGGCAGAAAAGAAAAGGTCAAGGCATCGCTGCAGCGGTCCGCTTATCGACAGGCGGTTCGTGGTGCGGATCTGATGATCTACAATTCGAACCACATTCGCGGTCTTTACCAGCAGAACGCCAGCGATCAGGCAGGTGGAAAAAGTATCGTTGCCTTTCAGGGGATCAACGATGACACTCACGAAATCGCTGCAGAGATGCGGACGATGGTGGAACGCAGGCCGCTGTCGATTCTGTCGGTGTCAGCAATGGCCCATTGGAAGGGGGCCGACACACTGGTTGCCGCGGTTGATATCCTCAGGCAGCGCGGAATCGAAGCTTCGTTGAATCTGGTCGGGCCCTGGCCGGATTCGGACTATGAACAGAAAGTCCGCCGGTTGATCACCACGCTGCGGCTGGAGCAGGCCGTCACAGTCACCGGCAAGGTGTCTGTTGACGAGCTACACGATCATTATGCTTCGGCCCGTGTCTTCTGTCTGATGAGCCAGTGCGAATCGTTCGGCATTCCTGCCGTTGAGGCTCAGGCATTCGGAACACCGGTGGTGGGTTCAAGTACCTGCGCCATGGAAGAAATCGGAGGCGCCGGCGGGGTGTACGGGCCGCCCGGCGACCCGTCAGTGACGGCGGATCTGCTGCAGAGGCTGCTGACGGACCAGAATTACTGGCAGCACCTGTCGGAACATGCGGTGATGAATTCCCAGAACTACCAGTGGCAGCAGTGTTCGGCACCACTGCTTCAGATGTTTGGCGATTCTCGGCACGATGCGGAAACAATGACGCCGCCGTCGATGCTGAATGACGCGACCCGGACAGCCCGATGAGCGTTTCCCCGACCGAAGCCGCGGCGTTTTCCGGCCGGCGATCGCTCTGGTCCGGCCTGCTGCAGAGCCTGACGCGGGTTACGTCCGGCGGGCGCTTCGTGCCATGTGTCGACGGGGTGCGGTGCATCGCGATTATGGCGGTGCTGCTGTATCACCTGAACGGCTACATTGTGGCCAGGGCCACCGGATTTTCGGAAGCAGAGGCCCGGCAGACATTTGTGTTTCACCTGCTGCACGGCGCCAGCTGCGGCGTCCAGCTGTTTTTTGCGATCAGCGGGTTTATCCTGGCGCTGCCGTTTGCCCGGGAGCAGCTTACTGCAGGGCAGCCGGTCCGGCTGAAGCACTATTTTTGGCGCCGGGTCACTCGTCTGGAGCCGCCGTTCCTGATCAATCTGGCGCTCATCTATCTGCTGCTGGTGCTGGTGAAGCACAGGTCGGCGACGGAACTATTGCCGTCACTTCTGGCCACGATGACGTACACCCACAACTGGATCTATGGTCAGCTCAGCGCCATCAACGCAGTCGCCTGGTCACTGGAAATCGAAGTTCAGTTCTACATCATCGCACCGTTTCTGGCACGGTGGTATTTTCGGAGTCCGCCTGCACGACGTCGCTTGCTGATGGCCGGCATGGTCTGTCTGCTGATCGGGCTGAAGATCATGTGGCCCGTGACGCCCGCTCAGAAGCTCAGACTCGGCCTCGCCTACACGCTCGACCATTTTCTGGTCGGGATCATGGTTGCCGATCTGTTCGTGTTTCACTGGAAGGAACGTCCGGCCGGCCAGCGCCTGTGGGACCTGGTGGCTCTGGTTGTTCTGCCGTCCGTGTTTCTGATTCAGCTGGATCCGAGAACTTATCATCTGCTGCCGGTTCTTTCCGGGCTGCTGCTGGTCAGTGCGTTTCGGGGCCCCCTGACAAATCGTGTGCTGACAACACCATTGATTGTTGTGACCGGCGGCATGTGTTATTCCATCTATCTGTATCACTTTCTTGTAATATCGATGGTCGGACGCTTCACGATATCCGGGACTGTCGGGTATGGGTATCTGCCGCAGCTGGTGATTCAGTCGATCATCATCGTTCCGGTCGTTGTGGCCGTGTGTGCGGTATTCTTTGCGGCCATTGAAAAGCCATTTATGAAGTGGCGGCCCGTTCGGGTTTCTGCGTAGTCACGGAAGTAAACCGCGTTGAAGGTCTTCATCACCGGAATCTGCGGCTTTGTCGGCAGCGAAGTGGCTCTGCAGCTTCGCGCCCACCACACGACGGCGCAGCTTCAGATTGTCGGCATCGACAACCTGTCTCGCAATGGCAGCTGGCGGAACCGGGAACGGCTGACGCTGCAGGGCATTTCCGTGCTTCACGGCGATATCCGGTCGGCAGCCGATCTGGATGCTGTCGGAGCGGTGGACTGGGTCATCGACGCCGCCGCGAACCCCAGCGTGCTGGCCGGCGTGGACGGTAAATCCAGCAGTCGTCAGCTGGTAGACCATAATCTGCTGGGCACGGTGAATCTGCTCGAATTCTGCCGGAGGCACAGTGCCGGCTTTGTGCTGTTGAGCACCAGTCGGGTGTACTCGATCCCGCCGCTGGCCGGGTTGAAGGTGGTCTCTGAGGATGGTGCTTTTCGGCCGATTCAACCAGAGCAGCAGGGATTGACGGCTGGCGGTATCAGCGAAGACTTTTCCACGGCAGCTCCTGTTTCGCTGTATGGAGCGACCAAGCTGGCCTCTGAACAACTGGCTCTGGAATACGGGTATACCTTCGACTTTCCGGTCTGGATCAACCGCTGCGGCGTGATGGCCGGAGCAGGGCAGTTCGGCAGGGCGGATCAGGGCATCTTTGCCTTCTGGCTGCACAGCTGGAAAGAACGACGGCCGCTGAAGTACATCGGTTTCGGAGGACACGGCTGTCAGGTTCGTGACTGCCTGCATCCGCGGGATCTGGTGCCGCTGCTGCTCAGGCAGTTTGATGCGTCCGGTGCTGACCAGCCTCGGACCGTGAACGTGTCGGGCGGCATGCGGTCCGCCATGTCACTGCAGCAGCTGAGTGACTGGTGCACGCAGCGCTGGGGTGAACGCGTCGTCGCCTCAGATTCCACACCTCGACCGTTCGATCTTCCCTGGGTGGTTCTGGATCATTCTCGGGCCAGCGCCATCTGGGACTGGTATCCCGCAACATCCGTACAACAGATACTGACGGAAATAGCGGACTTCGCGGATAACATGCCTGACTGGATCGAGTTCTCGAAATAGCCGGTCACGGACGATACGACGAATATGAAAAAACTGCTTGTGACCGGGTCTTCCGGACTGATTGGTTCCGAAGTCTGCCTCTATTTCGCGAACGCGGGCTGGAAAATTCACGGCGTGGACAACAACCAGCGGGCCGTCTTTTTCGGCGCTCAGGGAGATACGCGCTGGAATCAACAGCGGCTCATCGACCGGATTGACGGTTTTGAGCATCACGAACTGGACATTCGCAATCGCGACGGGGTGCTTGAGCTGATCCGGGCGATTCGACCGGATGCGATCGTGCACACGGCGGCCCAGCCGAGTCATGACCGGGCGGCAGCTATCCCGTTCGACGATTTTGACACCAACGCCGTCGGAACGCTGAATCTGCTGGAAGCAGCGCGGCAGGCCTGTCCGGAATCGCCGTTTGCTCACATGTCGACGAATAAGGTTTACGGGGACCGGCCGAATACGATTCGCCTGAAGGAGCTGGAAACTCGCTGGGAATACGATGATCCGGATTATGCCGACGGCATTCCGGAATCGTTTTCCATTGATCAGTCCAAACACTCGCTGTTCGGGGCTTCCAAGGTGGCCGCCGATGTGATGGTGCAGGAATACGGCCGCTACTTCGATATGCCGACCTGTTGTCTGCGAGGAGGCTGCCTGACCGGTCCGAACCACAGCGGCGTGGAACTGCACGGGTTTCTGAGCTATCTGGTGAAATGCAACCTTGAAGGACGGGAATACAGGGTCTTTGGTTATCAGGGGAAGCAGGTACGAGACAATATTCACAGTGAAGACGTGGCGCGGTTCATCCACGCCTTTGTGGAAACTCCGCGCGTGGCTGAGGTTTACAATATCGGCGGCGGTCGCGAAAACAGCTGTTCAATTCTGGAAGCGTTCGAAATCGCCGCGTCGTTCAGCGGGCAGGCACAGGTTTACACCTACGTGGATGAAAACCGAATTGGTGATCACATCTGCTACTACAGCGATCTGTCAAAAATGCGGACGCACTTCCCGGGCTGGGACATTTCGATCAGTCTGCAGGACACGATTCAGCAGATCGTCGAGGCCGGTAAGGTCAGATACGCTGTGAATCGGTGATCCGTTTGCCGTTCTTCCGGCGACAGCAACTCGGCTGAAGCAGGTTCTTCGAGCCTTTCAGACAACCGGTTCGGGGTTGTTCCGGCAACCTTCCTGAGTTGTCTGCCGGGGCGGTTCATCCGGTCGGATGCGGTTCTCAAGGTCCCTGGACAAAAGACGGCGTCGGGCAAACCGATTCTGATGTTTCGGACGCAATTCGAGTGTTGAGCAAATGCAACACGTGACATCAGTGGTCTGACCGCGAAGGTTTTCGGTTCGCCCGGGAAATTCACCGGCATTCGGCTGTTTAAAGCCCTGGTCACGGGCATTTACGGGTAACCTAGTGCTCTGTCACAGCTTGATTCGGGAGTTCGGTTTTTGTGGCGCAGGCCTGCTGCCTGCGAAACACGGCGGAAAACCCGGCAGGCAGGATGCTTACCCCGGATTCCGGTGGTGGCAAAGCTCTGGAATCACGAAGACGCCGGATCACCGGGGCTGAGCACGGCCGGGTGTCCGGCATCCGTCTGAATATTCTCTCCCGGGACACTGCATCCACGCAGGTCACCCAGAGGAACGAAGTCCGCGCACTCCGGCACCGCAGGCGCGGGGCCGAATTCATTCCTATGTCTGAAGCAACCACAAATCTGCCGGTGACGGTGATTGAGCCGCCATCCGGATTGTTTTCTGTGAATCTTGCCGAAGTGTGGCGGTACCGCGACCTGCTGGTGCTGCTGGCGTGGCGTGATATTTCTGCTCGCTTTCGTCAGAGCCTGGTGGGATACGGCTGGGCGATTCTGAAACCGCTGCTGTCGGCCCTGATCTACACACTGATCTTCAGTGTGTTCGTGCGGATCAGGACGGAGGTGCCGTATCCGATCTTCGCGTTCGCGGCCTTGATCCCGTGGATGTATTTTGCCGCCTCACTAAGCGGAGTCACCGGCAGCGTCGTGGGCGGGGGATCACTGCTGACAAAGGTTTATTTTCCGAGGCTGGTGCTGCCGCTGGCCAGTGTCATGGTGGGACTGGTGGAACTGCTGCTGCAGCTGCTGGTGATCGCCGGACTGATGGCCTGGTATCGGTATGTTCCGGGCTGGCCGTTGCTGTGCCTTCCGATGTTCATCGCCCTGACGATTCTGACGGCGCTGGCCTTTGGTATCTGGCTGACGGCATTGAATGTCAGGTACCGCGACGTCGGCATGGCCGTCCCGTTTCTGATTCAGATCTGGATGTACCTGTGTCCCATCGTCTATCCGATTTCTCTGGTTCCGGAAAAGTGGCGCAGTCTGTATGCCGTCAATCCCATGGTCGGCGTGATTGAAGGCTTCCGCTGGTCACTGCTGGGAACGGAAGCTCCGAACTGGCAGATGATGGGCATCAGTTTCGGTGTGCTTTGCCTGTTGCTGTTTGCCGGCCTGGTCTATTTTCGAAGAGTGGAAACCACGTTTGCCGATGTGATCTGAGACGTTCGTCGATTGTCTGCACGGCGTCTGTCGCACTCGGCTCCGAAAACCCCGATTCCGCATGACCTGCTCAATTCGAATTCAGAATCTGTCCAAGCAGTATCGCCTCGGCCTGACCCATGCCGGGTCTGTCCGGGAATTGGTGAATCGCACGGCGGCCAGGCTGACCGGGCGTCGTCCGGCCGGGACACGACCGGAGGCGGAGGGCGCGCCGAACGGCAGTCAAAGTGACACCTTCTGGGCCCTGAAAGACATCAACTTTGACATTCCCGCGGGCGAAGCGATCGGCATCATCGGTCGCAATGGTGCCGGCAAAAGTACGTTGCTGAAGATACTGTCGCGGATCACCCGGCCGACCACCGGTCGTATCGAACTCTATGGACGCGTCTCCAGTCTGCTGGAAGTGGGCACGGGATTTCATCCCGAACTGACCGGCCGTGAGAATGTTTATCTGAACGGTACGATCCTGGGGATGACAAGAGCGGACATCCGCCGACGATTCGACGACATCGTTCAGTTTGCCGGGGTGGAGAAATTCATCGACACGCCCGTCAAACGCTACAGCAGCGGAATGACCGTTCGCCTTGGTTTCGCGGTGGCCGCTCATCTGGATCCCGAGATTCTGATCGTGGATGAAGTTCTGGCCGTGGGTGATGTCGAATTTCAGCAGCGCTGTCTGGGCAAGATGGATGAGGTCGCAAACAGTGGCCGGACCGTGCTGTTTGTGAGCCACAATATGGCGACGGTCAGGCAGCTCACCAGCCGGTCGATTGTGCTGAACCAGGGCACGGTGTCCTTTTTCGGCGACACCGAACAGGCGATTGACCTGTATACGTCGCAGAACCGTGCGGCGGCAGAATCAAGTCATCTGGGGCGGCGGCAGGCCGATGGCCTCGGCGAGGCGGTTCGTTTTGAAAGCCTGCGTTTTCAGAAGCAGGATCTGTTTTTTGAAACGGATGAGTCGCTGATTTTTGATGCCTCAGTGTATTCGGTGGAACATTCGGGGCAGGCGCGTCTGTCCATGACCCTGTTTCGAAGCGACGGGATGGCAGTCGGCAGCTGCTTTTCCGAACAGATAATCAGTCTGCGTTCCGGTACTGCCACCGAAATAACGATTCAGCTGGACGACCTGCGTCTGGCGCCGGGGGCCTACTATTTTGCGCTGTCGGTCGGCACGGGAAATAATCGCACCGGGTTTCGTGATTTCGATTCCGTCACTGATGTTCTGCATTTCGAAGTGGTCCGGCCGACGCTGGACGGCGGCGGTGTGGCCGCATGGCATCGCGGCTGGGGGCCGATTCAGCTGCCGGCCCCGCGGGTTTCCTCAAGAGAACCGCAGCAGAGCGGCCGGTAGTATGGCGACGATGACTCTGACGGAAACAAACACTGAGGAGCTGGCGGAAGCGGAACCCGCCTGCGTGTGCGGCAGCCGAAAGCTGGTGAACCTCGGTCCCTGTCGTATGCCCGGCGTGTCGACCGGCAGCGACGTTGAAAAATTACTGAGCCAGCAGCTCGGTCCGGGCTTTCTGTATCGGTGCTGTGAGTGTCACCTCGGGCTGCGACTGCCGCGGCCGGACGATGCCGCGATCGCCGCGATCTACGAAAGTCTGCCGACGACGCGATGGCGGCCGGGAACAGTGGCCGGAAGTGCTCAGCAATATCTGATTAAACGTTGGAAGCAGGCGCCCGCGCGTCCCCTGACAGTTCTGGATGTCGGGGCCTTCGACGGCAGCTTTCTGTGTGCCCTGCCGGAACAGTTTGAGAAGGCGGCGATTGAGCCATCTGATGCGGCCGCAGCGCTGAAGGACCACGGTATTCGGGTGCTGAAATCCTACCTCCAGCCGCCGACCAGCGCAGAAGCCGGTCAGTTTGACGTAGTGACGATGTTTGATGTCTTTGAACATCTTGCCGATCCCATTCAGGGGATGCAGGCAGCGATGGCGTACGTCCGTCCGGGCGGACGGCTGTTTGTCGGGACGGGCAATCTGGACCACTGGTCATGGCGTCAGACACGAGGCACGCACTGGTATCTGGACCCGATTCAGCATGTGGTGGTGGGCAGTCACCGCCATTTTCAGTGGCAGGCAGCGGCACTGGGAGTAACTTCCTACCGTTGTCGAACCTTCAGTCATCAGCCGGGGACTGTTCGTCAGCGGTTTCTGCAGTCCCTGACGACCCTGTATTTCGGAGCTCGGCAACGCGGCGGCTGGCGTCAGCTGCCGGTTCGTCTGCTGAACAGATTCGATATCTTTCGGCGTATGGCACACAAGCCGGCCATGCCCTATACACAGCAGCTGCATGATCACCTTCTTGCTGAATTCGTCCGCGGCGAGGTGACAGCGTGAAGAATCTGATTCGCACCATTTTTCACCTGGCGGGCCTGGAGGTCCGTCTGAAGAGCCGACTGCAGGAAATTCGTGCTGAGGAGAAACGATTGCGACAGGTTCTGCCCTGGAAGCAGTTGCTGCAGTATGCCCCCGGTACGATTCTGGACATCGGCGCCAACGATGGCTACAGCGCCAGACTGTTTCGTGAACTGATGCCGGACGTGACCATCTACAGTTTTGAGCCGCTGGCCGACTGCTTTCTGCAGGTCGACGAAACGCTGGCCGCCCAGCCTCCCGGCCGCGCGTTCCACATGGCTCTGGGGGATACCGACGAAACGACCGTCATCCATCGCAGCAGATCGACGCCCAGTTCGTCGCTGCTGCCCATGGATCCGCTGCATCAGCATGAGTTTCCTCATACGGCCGACGGGACGAAAGAAACCATTCAGGTCCGGAGGCTGGATGATGTCGCCGCAGAACTGGACATTGTACAGCCCTTGATTGCGAAGATTGACGTGCAGGGATTTGAGGACCGGGTGATCCGGGGAGGAGAGAAGACGCTGTCAGAGGCGGCCGCGATCGTGGTCGAGCTGTCGTCGTATGAACTGTATGCAGGGCAGCCGTCGTTTTCCGATGTGCATCATCAGCTTGAGCAGCTGGGCTTTGTCTTTCGCGGCACAATTGATCAGATGCTGAGTCCGAAAGACGGCCGCATTCTTCAGTTTGACGGGCTGTTCGAACATCGCAGTTTCAGGGCACAACAGGCCGGTTCCGATGCCGCAGACAGAGACCTGTCCCGGTCGAAGGGCGCCCATGTCTGAAATGCCGCAGCTTCTGACACTGAGTGGCACCGTGCCCGGAGAACCCGGCGTGGGCGGAGTCATACTGCAGGATCTGCAGCGGCAGCTGCCCGCCGAAACTCTGCAGTGCGTTCCCGCGGTGGCACCGCAGGCGGTGCAGCTGGGCTGGCTGGAACGCGCTGACGATCTGAGCGGGCACGTACTGCGGCGTTACGAAACCGGATACCGTCCGGTGTCGGGATTCTCAGGCGAAGTCGTGGGCTGGCTGGCTAGACGACTGCTGTTTCGAAAGCACTGCCGGAATCTGGTGACACAGATCTGTCGGCACCCGGCGGCTCAGTCCTGCGACAAGGTCTGGGCTGTGCTGGACTGCCCCACCGTCATTCAGACGGCCCTGAAAGTAGCGCAGCAGCTTCGAAAGCCTCTGGTCACACTGGTGTGGGATGCTCCTGAACTGCTGGTCAGTCAGTTTCATATGGATCGCTGGTCCGGGGCAGAGATGCTGAATTTGTTCGGCCGCACACTGCAGGCTTCTGAGCGAATCGGTGTGATCTGCGAACAGATGCGACAGGCCTACACTGCGAAGTTCGGCGTAAAGTCCTGTGTCATCATGCGGCATGGCATTCATGAATCTCTGTGGCATTCACCTCAATCGCCGGCGTCGGATCGATTGGTGATCGGGTTCGCGGGTTCGATTACCGCCCGGCAGCCGTTTCGGCGGCTGATCGCGATGCTGGATGCCTGTCAGTGGCGGGTCAGCGGTCGCCCGGTGACGTTACGGCTGATCGGGTCTCGTTACACGCTGGATTCCCGAGCCCCGCAGCACATCGAATATTTCGGCTGGCGCAGCCTGGATCAGACCGTTCAGCTGCTCGCGGAATGCGATGTGTTATATCTGCCTCAGCCTTTCGAACCTGATCTGAGACCGTTGGCCGAACTGTCCTTCCCCACCAAGCTGACAACCTATCTGGCCGCGGGCCGTCCGGTTCTGCTTCATGCTCCGGATTACGGGTCGATCACACCGTTTCTGGTCGACTACCCGGTTGGCCGGCAATGTACCACGCTGGACTGTGATTCTCTTCGGACGACGCTGGAGCAGCTGGTCCGGCGATCGGGGGCAGAACTGTCAGATGCCATTGATTCAGCTCGTCGGGACGAGTTCAGCCAGACGGTCTTTCTGCACCGATTTCAGCAGCTGGCAGGAGTCATGGACGAATCTGAGATGATTTCGGCAGCGACGGCCGGCGTGGCGGAGCAGGTCTGATGTGCGGTATCGCCGGAATCCTGAAGACAGACGACGCACCCGCCTCGGCAGATATGGTGCGACGGATGACCGATCAGCTGGTACATCGCGGACCGGATGGTGCCGGCCTGTTTGTCGACGGGCCCGCCGGGCTGGGGCATCGGCGCCTGTCCATTATCGATCTCGACGGTGGTGCTCAGCCGCTGGCCAATGAAGATGGCACGGTCCATGTCACGTTCAACGGTGAAATTTACAACTATCGGGACCTGCAGCGGACATTGAAGCTGCGCGGGCACCGGTTTCGGACATCCAGCGATACGGAAGTCCTTGTACACGCCTGGGAGGAGTGGGGGCCGGAGTGCGTCACCCGTCTGCGTGGCATGTTTGCCTTCGCCATCTGGGACGCCGGAGCACGGCAGCTGTTCCTGGCACGCGACCGTGTGGGCATCAAGCCGTTGCTGTATACGTGGCAGCGGGGATATCTGGCCTTCGCGTCAGAGATGCAGGCCCTGACCGTCCTGCCGGATTTTGACGCGGCGATTGATCTGCAGGCGATCGACCAGTATCTGCACTATCAGTATATCCCGGCACCGTTGAGCATCTATCAGAAGGTGCGGAAACTACCACCCGGGCATTCACTGCTGATTGATGCGCGGTCCGGCCGGCGGCCGGAGCCCCGCCGATACTGGCAGCTGAACTTCGCTCCGGACCGCACGCTGAACGAACAGCAGTGGCTGGAGAGAATCGATGCCGCGCTGGAAGAAACGATCCGCACCCATCTGGTGTCGGACGTTCCATTCGGTGCCTTTCTTTCGGGCGGAATCGATTCGAGCACGGTAGTTGCCTACATGAGTCGCATTCTGAAGGAACCAGTGAAGGCCTTCTGCATCGGGCACCACGACAGTGCCTACGACGAACGTAACTGGGCCGAGGAAGCGGCCCGGACGACTGGCGCTGAATATTATGAAGAGGTGGTCGAGCCGGATGGACTGAATCTGTTGCCGCAACTGGTACAGCACTACGGCGAACCGTTTGCTGACAGCTCTGCCATTCCGACATGGTACGTCTCTCGACTTGCCCGAAAACACGTCAAGATGGTGCTGAGTGGTGACGGCGGGGATGAACTGTTTGCCGGTTACTACGGCTATGCCGCGATTCTGGCAGGTCATCGCAGGCCGGTTTCCCTGCCAAAGCGCCTGAAACACGGTCTGGCCAACGGGGCCAGACGACTCGGATTGTGGCCGGACAATCCAAAGGCAGTCGACAGCAAATACACGCGGACGGCTGTGCTGCGGGAACACGAGCGGGCGGATTTGTGGCGACCGGAGTTGCAGCCGCTGATCGGCGACACGCGTCAGCATTTCGATCAGGTCTATCGTGGAGTGTCCGGCGGCGAACTGCTGAATGATCTGCAGGCCTTCGACATCGCCACGTATGTCCCCTTCGATAATCTGACCAAGGTGGACATTGCCAGCATGTCGCACGGACTGGAAGTTCGGGTGCCACTGCTGGATCACGTGTTCATGGAAACAGCGGCTCAGGTACCGCCTGAGCTGAAAATGAAACCGAATCCGGGCAATGGAAATGGTCGCCTGGAAACGCTGCAGTCCCCGCCTGATGTCACTGGCAAGTACCTGCTGAAACAGAACGCCGCCCGGTTTTTCAGCCACGAATTTCTGCATCGTCAGAAACGCGGTTTTGAGGTGCCGGTGCGTAACTGGTTTGCCGGCCCGCACCGCACAGAACTGAATGATCGGCTGAATGGTGCGAACTCAGAGCTGGGTGAGTATTTTCAGTCGGAAGCGGTGGGCCGTCTGGTGGCATCCGCCGGCGAAGACAAGGTCGCCGCATGGAAAGCCTGGTCGCTTCTGGTGCTGGACGAGTGGCTTCGGCAGCAGCGGTCTTCCGTCACCAGCTGTCAGACGGCAGGAGCCCGGTGATGCCTCCGGACGCTTCCATTCAGGCGGGGCAGCGATCTCCTGCCGAAGCGGTTCCGATGGCCGGCCGACTTCGCATCGCGCTGGTTCACGTTGCTGATAAAGGGGGCGGTGCGGAACGCAGCGTTCTGACGCTGCACCAGTCGCTGCGGGATCAGGGACACGACTGTCGTCTGTTTGTCGGCAACCGGTACCTGGATGAACCCGGTGTTGTTGAAATCGGCCGTGAACGCACGATTCCCGGACTGCTTCGAATTACAAACCGTCTGGAACAACAGGGTGTACAGAATCTGTACGCTCCGTGGTTTCGCAGGCTTCCGGCACTGTTCGGCGATGCTGACGTCGTCCACCTGCACAGTCTCTGGAAGAATCGCAACAGCTTCGCCGATCTGACTGGTATTCGCCTGCTGGCGAAGAGGTATCCGACGGTGATGACCCTGCGGGACGGCTGGATGCTGACGGGACACTGTGCCTGTCCGATCGGCTGTGATCGCTGGAAAACCGGGTGCGGTCGCTGTCCGGATCTGAAGCGTCCTCCGGCCATCGAAACCGACTTCACTCGGCTGAACTGGCATCGCAAGCGCAAAACCATACAGCGGTCCCGTCTGCACGTCACCGCGGTGTCCTCATGGCTGAAAACACAGATTCAGCAGAGTCCGATCTTTGCCGGAAAGCCGGTCCATGTCGTCCACAACAGTGTTGATTCAGACGGGTTCCAGCCCGGAGACAGGGCTGCTGCACGACGGCAGTTGAATATTCCGCCGGACCGGTTTGTAGTGCTGCTGGCAGGGCAGAGTATCGAAGGATTCCACCAGGGAATTTCGCAGCATGCGGTGCAGGCGCTGAACCAGCTCGGTGATCAGGGCATTCACGCGATGCTGGTCGGCCGGTCTGCTGCTGACGTCGGGGCAACACTGAAAATTCCCTTCACCGTGGTGCCGTTTCGCAATACGCCCGCCGAAATGGGACAGTGTTATCAGGCGGCTGACCTGACAATCGTACCTTCCGAATACGAAACCTTCGGACGTGTGGCGGCCGAGTCGCTGTTCTGCGGCACGCCCGTGCTGGCCTGTGCAACCGGAGGACTCACGGATATCGTCGTCCCCGGTGTCTGCGGTCGGCTGGTTCCCACAGGCGATGTTGAAGCGTTGTCACGCAACATCGCCGAACTGAAAGCGGATTCACAGATTCTGGCAGACATGCGAAGTCGATGTGTGGCTCACGTGCAGGACCGCTTCAACACGCAGGCGATTGCAGCAAAGTACGTCGACGTCTACCGCCGGGTCATTGCAGAGCGGAGCGGGGCCGGACAAACGGCCGGTTCCACGGACAGTGCGGCAGCATCAGGCGGCGGCCCGTTTTCCGCCACGTGGCCGACCGGCTCGGCGGTTCACCAGCCTCAGGCGACAGTTTCGATGTCCACGATCTCCGCTTCGACCGCTCATTCCGCGCTGTCGAAAAGCGTGAATACTTCGGACGTTGTTACCGTTAATGAAGAACGGCTGCTGAACGCCGGGCATCGGGCTCCGGGGGCGGGGCAGTCTGCCGCAGTCGAAAAAATTTCGTGCATCATTCCGGCGTGGAACTGCGCCCCATGGATCGCACGAGCCGTCGATTCGCTGCTGGATACAGGGTACGTTCCGCTGGAAATTCTGGTTATCGATGATGGGTCGACCGACGACACACTTGCGGTCGCCAGACAGCTGGAATCTCAGCACTGCGGCATTGTGCGGGTTCTGCAGCACGCCGATGGACGAAACCGCGGAGTCTCTGCGTCTCGCAACCTGGGAATGCAGGAAGCGGCGGGCGAGCTGATCTGTTTTCTGGATGCCGACGATTATGTTTACCCGCACCGTTTCGATTCTGCCGCTGCGATTCTGGCGGCGCGTCCTGAGGTGGACGGCGTGCATCAGCTGGCAGAAATGATCTTTCCGACAGAGGAAGCGGGCAATCGCTGGTGGAAGAATTCGCCGTACTTCGGTTTTCAGCAGGAGGTGGCATCAGAGGTTCTGCTGCTGCGTCTGTTGACGGGAAAATGCTGGGCCACCAGCGCGATTCTTTTCCGTCGCTCGCTCCTGGATCGCAGTGGTCTGTTCCACGAAGCTCTTCGGGTGGCGGAAGACTGTCACCTGTGGTTTCGCATGGCCGCGGTCGGCAGGCTTGTTTCCGGTGATCTGACCAGGCCGGTCAGTGCCTACTATCGTCGGCTGGACAGTGCCTATCAGCCGTCACCTCATCAGCGTCTGCAGATGATCCGGGCGATGACCTCGTTTCTGAACTGGCTGAATACCGTGGATGTGCCGTCCGCCCTGCGACGGCAGGCGAAACTCTCCATCGGTCAATATATTCGTACCGGACTGACCAATGCCCGCTTCGAGAAAGAGCGAACACTGGCATGGTCAATCGCATGGCAGGGAATCTGCGGACTTCCCTCGCTGGCGCTGGATCCCGGTTTTTTCGGACAGGTCGCCCGGCTGGCGGCGGGGCGGTAATCGGCATGCTTCGAAGTCTAAAGAACGTCGGCAAGGCCGCTGTTCGTGCGGCGGTCAGGACCAGACTCAGTCGGTTTGCGGTGTCTCTGGAAACGGCAGAGTGGTATGCAGAACGTTTCAAACGCTGGCCGGCTGTCTTCGATCAGCTCAATTTTCGACTGTGTCGTCGGCTGCCTGCCGGCATGGAAATGACTCTGGGCATTGTTGACGTTATCGAACGGACGCTGTTCACCACCGGCGAATGGGACCCGATCGTGGAGCAGACGCTCAGGTCCTGTGTGAAGCCGGGCGACGTGTTTCTGGACGTCGGTGCCAACATCGGTTACTTCTCGCTGCTCGCGTCACTATTGGTCGGCGAAACCGGACGAGTCGTCAGTTTCGAACCATCTGCGCGAGCACTATCCAGACTGACCACGCACCTGTGTCTGAACCGGTGCAGCAACGTCACGGTCTGCAGTCAGGCCATGGGCGATGTCGTCGGTACCGAACGTCTGAACTGGGCGCCTTCGTCAAATATCGGCGGGTCGACGATCGCTCGCGGCACACCCGCCCGGGGATATAGCGAACAGATTGCCGTACGTCGGCTGGACGACGTCTGCGATGAGATGCAGCTGATTCCCACGTTCATAAAACTGGACGTCGAGGGATTTGAGTTGTTCGCTCTGCGAGGCGCGGAAAAGACCCTGCGGCAGCATCATCCGACGGTGGTATGTGAACTGACAAACCGCTTTCTTGAGGATCACGGTCAGAGCGGTGCGGACCTGCTGCGATTCATGCGGGGGCTTGGCTACGACGCGTGGCTGATTCGTCTGAATGAAAACGGCCAGCTGATTGCGGAACATTGTGAGAACGATGACACACCCCGGGATCAGGCGGAAGTTCTGTTCTGCGTCGACGCCCCGGACTTTGCGGGGACTCCGCGCCGCGATTCCGATGATACGACGATAGCGGCAGGTGTTTAGAGCAGAATGCTGAAACAGTTGTTACGCAGATTCACCGGAAAGAGCCAACAGCTTCGCCACCGTGCTCTGGACGAATCGCTGCCGGAAGTCCTGGCTGAGCAGCAACAGGATCTGGCAGAAAAACTGCGGCAGAATGCACCCCGGATTCTGGTCGTCAAGCAGGACGTGAATGAAGATCTGTACTGCTGTCCGCCCGAGGCAACGGCCGCTGAACTGATCCGGTCGACGCTGTTGCGGACCGGACCGGTGGCTTTGTTTACCGAGTTGAATGCTGAGTTTCGGATTCTGCAGACAACGACTGATCCGGAATGTCAGGTCTGGCAGGAGCGGGCGACCGCCCTGCACTGGGACAGTCTGGAGTTCTTCGCCAGCTATCGAGACCGGGTACCCGGACGCGATTACGGACAGAGTCGCTGGGCGGTGTCGCCCGAGTCCGTGGACTGGCGGCAGTATGACATCGTCGTCAGCATGGACGTGAGCGTGCCGGCCAGAATCACTCAACAGTATCCACAGACGCTGTGGGGCTATTATGTCCGGGAAATCAAAGCACCTTCCTATGCGGCGTCCCTGAACGCCGCGGCACCGGGGCAGGACGTCGTCTTCAATCATCACTTCCGACTGCTGCCTCCGCCGTTGCCGCCGCATGTTCTGGAATTTCCCTATCACCTGCAGCGGCCCGGCTGTTTTCAGAAACTGTTCGCCGCCGATGCCGGTTCCGCAGCGCGTTCTTCAGGCGTCTTTGTGGATCACCATACGATGGTACAGCTAAGTGCGGCACAGCGAACGGCGCTTTCAGCCTTTGGCCCCGTGGCGAGCACGATCCACGAAGGTGAGCGGGAAGTGATTCCGACCTCCGAACGGATCGCGCGACGAACCATGGATGACGACCTCAGGTCACAGCTGCTGAACAGCCGCTTTTTCCTGATCACACCGGGACAGCGGCGGATCTTCGGCACAGCGCTGGTGGAAGCTGTTGCTGCGGGATGCCTGGCCATCGGCAGCCCGGCAAGTCTGGGACTGCACGGTTTTCTGTTCACACCGAATACAGCCGCCACAGATGCGGACGAAGCAATCGCCGTGATGGAACGTCTGGTGACCCGGGACGATCTGTACCACCGGGAACTTGCTCGTCAACAGCGACTGGTGGACTACCTGTGTTATGTTCGTCCGGTGCAGGACCTGCTGACTGCATGGCACAATAAAACAGCGGCCAGCTGAATCCTGCCCGCTGACAACTGCTGAAAGCCTCACATGTTTGCCAAACATCTGCTGCCTCTGTCTGCCCGGGATCGACTGCGCCCCGCTTACAACCGAATCTGCAAATGGTGCGACCAGCAGAAACGAGCGGTGGTGGAATCTGCCATCTGGCCCAGACCGGCCCCGTGGCGCGAGACCAGAAACAGTTTCTCGGCCGTCACGGATTCCGCCGAACTGTATCAGATTGCCGTGCAGGAATTCGGGATCCTGCAGGTCGAAGAAGAGATCGTGCCGTTTCTGGATTATGTCGCTGATCACCGTCCGGTGGTGATCGGCGAAATTGGTCTGAAACACGGAGGCAACAGCTTCATGTTTCTGCGCAAACTGCAGGACGTTCACCTGTACCTTGGTATGGATCTGGTGCTGGAAAACACCAGCAAACTGAAGTTCTACCGTCGGCCCGGGCAGAAGATGCACATCCTGGAAGGCAATTCTCAGGAACCCGCGATCGTCAACAGAGCCCGTCGATATCTGTCGGGACGAAAGTTCGACTTCCTGTTTATTGATGGCGACCACGAATACGACGGTGTGCTGGAAGATCTGATCCAGTGGTACCCGCTGGTGAAACCGGGCGGCCTGATCGCGTTTCACGATATCGTGCCGGACGAGGAAGCCCGGACCGGACAGCGATCCGAAGGATCCAGACTGTGGGGCGGCGGTGTGCACCGACTGTGGGCAGCCATCCGGCCACATTTTCAATACCGCGAGTTCGTGAAGGATCAGAATCAGGGAGGCTTCGGTATCGGGGTGATCACCAAACCTGCGGATGAACCGCTCTCCGCCGATCTGATTGCTGAGTGGAGAGCGGCTGGTCAGTGACCGATGGTGGGCTCTTTTCAGAAGATGGAATGGCAATTTACCTGCGCCGCGTCGGCCCGAACTGATCCTGGCCTGAACCAAAGTCTGACACATGTCTGTAACAGAACAGGAAAAGGATATTTCCGAAACTGAAGGCCAGTCCGGCTGTCGGGCTCATCGCTTTCTGTTTGTCGGCGGCAGCGCCCGTTCCGGGACCACGCTGATTCAGAAGATGCTGTGTGCGCACACACAGGTCTGCGGCGGACCTGAATTCGATCATGCGGTCCCGGCAATGCAGTTGTTCGCCCGCATGACCAGCAAGCTTCAGCTCGAACGGCAGAAGTTCTATTACACGGAATCAGAGGTGACTGCACGGTTCCGGGAATTCTATGCGTCTTTGTTCGACGGTCTGGTGTCACGCCATCCCGGCGTCACGTACGTGTCAGAAAAGACGCCGGCCAATATCGCAGCCGCCGCTGACCTGCTGAAGCTTTTTCCGGATGCCTTCTATATCAACGTGGTGCGAGATGGCCGGGATGTGGTGCTCTCACATCAGAAGGTCCTGAAGCGATTCAGGCAGCAGCATGGGAAGAAGGGAAAGAAATGGTGGCACGAGTATTCGGTTCGTGATGTCAGTCGGAAATGGAACGCGGACATCAGTCGTTATCTGGAGATGATGGCCACGCCGTCGATTTCGTCCCGCGTGCTGAATGTGCGATATGAAGATGTGGTGACCAGGCCGAAGGATGTGCTGGAACCGCTGCTGGAACGACTCGGTCTGCCCATGCAGGAACAGTTGCTGCAGCCCGAGTCCGTGGCCAAGGAACAGCTGGGCTACACGGTCAATGTGGATGGCGTCTGGTACACCGACGGAATGTTCAGTCAGAGTCTGAACAGTCTGTCCGTGTCGGGGTGGCAGCAGAACCTGTCGCTGCCGAAACGCCTGCTGGCGAACTTCATGCAGTGCCGCAATCTGCAGACGATGGGCTATCCCGTGGCACCGTGGATGATTCGGCTGCGGCATCTGATCGATCGACTCCGTGGCCGCCGATCATGATCTTGCTGAAGCCTTTCTGTCGGCTGTCCTGACCTGAGGGTCATGTTCGTTCTTTCTCTCCGGTGCGCGGAATGCGGACCGATCCAGAACCGTCCATGCTGTTCAATAGTTTCGACTTTCTGATGTTCTTCGTGGTGGTGTTTGCGGTGCAGCTGGCACTGCCGCATCGCCCGCGCAATCTGTTTCTGCTGGCCGCCAGCTATTTCTTCTACGGGTGCTGGGACTGGCGATTTCTGGGGTTGATGCTGCTGTCGACCGTGATCGACTTTTCGTGCAGCCACGGGATCGCACACACCCGGAATCCCGGCCACCGGAAACGGCTGTTGTGGATCAGCGTCGGGGCCAATCTGGCAATTCTGGGCTTCTTCAAGTACTTCAATTTTTTTGCCGACTCGCTCAGCACGCTGACGTCGGCTGTCGGGCTGAATCTTAACCCGGGAACGCTGAATATCGTGCTTCCGGTGGGAATCAGTTTTTACACGTTTCAGACAATGAGTTACACCGTCGATGTCTACCGCGGGCATCTGAAACGCCTTGGCGGGTTCGAGGACTTCGCGCTGTACGTGGCTTTCTTTCCTCAGCTGGTGGCCGGGCCGATCGAACGCGGTTCCCGGCTGGCTCCGCAGATCGAACAGGGACGCCGTACCAGCTGGAACGGCGTGCAGGACGGTGGCTGGCTGATTCTGAAAGGGCTGTTCAGGAAGGCCGTGATCGCCGACAACATGGCGCCCATTGTCGACCAGGTATTTGACCTGAAGTACCTGTGTGACAGGTGTCCGGACATGGTCTTTGAGAAGAATACCCTGGCTGGTTTCGGGCCGATGCAGTTTTCGTTTCTGGCGGACCGGATCCTGCAACGTGAATTCGACATTGTCGTCTGCCAGCTTTCAGATTTCGATTTTTCCGTGAAGACGTCGTTCCGGTCAATCGGTTGCGGTGGTCCGCTTCTCCGGCCGCCGTCGCTCGTCTCGCCTCGTCGCTCACAGCCGGACAGTGCTGGGAAAATCGAGGCGACCTTGCCGATCTGACGTTTGCCGCGGTTCTTCCTGTTTGGCGGCTGCGAGATCATTTTCGACGCACGATGTTCGGATACTGGTGGAACAAAAGCCGTCCGACGTCCGACAACAGCAATACGCCTGCTCGACTGGCCGACGCGCCGGCGCTGCAGCAGGCCATCGGATACCTGAAGCGTAATGTGGGCCACAAGGTGCTGGTTGAGGCAAATTTCAGGGCGTTTCGGCAGTTTTCCGAGCAGCTGACGCAACATCAAATTCGCCTGATTGTCATTGAAGGGCAGGTTCACCCCGATGCTCGCAGGGCCTGTGACACGGACGGAATGCAGCAGACAACGCGGCAGCGACTGACCGAGCTCGCTGTTGAGCACCGCTTTACCTTCGTCCCGTCTGCAGATCTGCCTGAGTTTTCGGCAGCGGACTTTGCGGACGCCTATCATCTGAATCCAACGGGGCGGCGCAAACTGAGTTCCTTTCTTGCCGCCTGTCTGATCAAACTGACCGACTGACCGACTGACCGACTGCCGCTTGCTATGCTTTACACTGTCATCACCACGATTCAACAGCCCACCGACAGCGTCCGCCGACTGGCGGCTCGCCTTGCCGACGGACGTGGTCACCTGGTAATCGCCGGAGATACGAAAGGGCCTGGCAGTTTCGACCTGTCCGATGTTCCCGATTTTTCACAGGAACAACTGACCTTTCTGTCGATTGACGACCAGCTGGCCAGTGGTTTTCAGCTGGCGCAGCTGCTGCCGACGAAGCACTACGCACGCAAGAACGTGGGTTATCTGCAGGCGATCCGTGCCAACGCGGACTGCATCTACGAAACCGATGACGACAACGCTCCCCTGGATTCATGGGAACCTCGCGCGGAATATCTTGTGGACGCCGAGATTCTGAAGGCGGTCCATGATGTGCCGCCGCACTGGGTGAACGTGTACCGTCATTTCAGCGGCGAAAACATCTGGCCGCGGGGGCTGCCACTGGACCGGATTCAGACAGACCTGACCGAGGCGCCCGACTCTTCAGCCTTCAACAGCGACGGCGGATTGTGGGCGCCCATTCAGCAGGGGCTGGCGGACGGCTCGCCGGACGTGGATGCCATCTGGCGACTGGTGCTGGACCGCGAGTTCACGTTTCACGAATCTGCCAGCGCCATGCTGCCACCGTATCAGTGGTGCCCGTTCAACACTCAGTCCACCTGGTGGTGGCCGGCCGTGTATCCGCTGTTGTATGTACCCAGCTACTGTTCCTTCCGCATGTGCGACATCTGGAAAAGCTTTGTCGCTCAGCGATGTCTCTGGGAACTGGGCACCGGTGTCGTGTTTCATGCACCGGAAGTCTGGCAGGAACGCAACGTTCACAACCTGATGCGGGATTTCAACGATGAGATTCCGGGCTATCAGCAGAATCATCGGATCGCCGAGATTCTGGAACAGACAACGCTGCAGCCAGGCTCTGAAAACGTCTGCAGCAATCTGAAACGGTGCTACGAAGCATTGATCGAAGCCGAAGTCTTTCCCGTCAAAGAAATGGACCTGGTGGACGCATGGGTACAGGAATTCTGAATCATCCGTCATCAGCCACCTCCGAGATGTCACTCAAACGTCCGCCACTGCAGCCCGTCGCCCTGAATCCACTTCCGGAAAACCCTCTGGTTTCGATTCTGGTTCCCAGTTTCAATCAGGGACAGTTCATCCGGGACACGATCGATTCGATACTGTCTCAGGACTATCGCCCGCTGAAGATCCATGTGATTGACGGCGGTTCCACTGACGAAACGGTTGAGGTGCTGAAGTCGTACGGAAGCCTTCCCGAACTGGACTGGATTTCCGAACCCGACCGCGGCGTGGTCGATGCGGTCAATAAGGGATTCGCCAGGCTGGAAGGTGACATCTGCGGCATTCAGAGTTCTGATGACGTCTACCTGCCGAATGCGCTCAGCACCATTGTCGATCAGTTTCGCCGTTCACCTGAAACGGGACTGGTTTACGGAGATACCGTCAAGGTTGATGCCGACGGTCACGAACTGCTGAAGTACCGGATTGGTCCATGGTCGCTGCAGAATCTGTTTCTGCTGAAGACATGGATTCCTCAGCCGTCCGCATTTTTTCGCAGGGAGATGCTGCAGGCCTGTGGTGGCTGGGATGAACGTATTCCGTATGCTCCCGATACCGATCTCTGGATTCGCATGGCGTTTCGGACCCACGTGATCAAAGTCGATGAGTATCTGTCGCAGCGCCGGATGCACGATGCCCAGCGGGATACTCACGGCGACAGGATTATCCGGGACTACAGTCTGATGATTGAACAGTCGCCGGATCTGGCTGTCAGCAGCCCGGAACTTCGCCGGGCCGCCCGGGCCGGCAGGTATCTGATGAAGATTCGCTACAACACCGGCGGCTCAGACTGGGCCAACGCGTGGAATCGTTTTCAGGCGGGGCGTCTGTGTTCTCAGCTGCGAAATCCAGCAGGAATTGTGCATGACCTGTTTTTGCCGATTCGTCGACTGTTGTCTTCCATGAAACAGGCGGGACGTCGGTTGAAGTCCGGCCGCCAGCCCGCGTCCGGCTCAGAGTAGTCGGTATTCATTGATCATCATTATCTGTTTGAACATCATCTGACCACGTGTCACTGTTCCACTCTATCAAAGAACAGGCCGGCGTCCTGCTGAAGGATTCCGGTCGCTACCGCCGGGCACTGTCTGCGAACAGACGTGCGGCCAACGGTGATCCGCTGTGGCTGCATCTGTGCAACCGCAACGAGTCGCTGGAAGAGAATCCTCAGGGCCCCGGTGTTTACTGTCCCTGGCGCTGGACGAGTGATCTGCACGCGTGCAAAGTGAACCCTGCCTATGGTCGGCGGCTGGCCGAACGGGCATTTGCGGACTGGCCAATTGAATTTGCCGATCAGCCGCGTGACGATGCCGCACCGCGGGTTTCATTTATTGTGGCTCATGAAGGTCACGCGCGGCTGAATCACGTTTTGTGGACCGTCCGTTCGATTCTGGCGCAGCGGCATGTCAGCGTTGAGTGTCTGGTCATTGATCAGTCTGCTGATCCGGTCTTTGGAAACAGTCTGCCGGCCGCCGTACAGCATGTGCATCGGCCGCGACCGGAAGGTCTCACCGGCTGGCGGAAGTCATGGGCGCTGAACCAGGGAGCTCGTCTGGCCAGTGGAGAGATCCTGGTCTTTCATGACGGGGATATCGTGTGTCCGGCCGGCTATGCTCAGGCGCTGCTGGCTCAGATGAAGGATGCCGGAGCCGCCTCGATCCAGCGTTTTCTGTTTAATCTGAATCAGGGTGACACACAGCGACTGTTTGATTCCGGAAGCTGGCCCGAGAACTTTCAGCCGGAACGAATTCGGCAGAACTGGGAGGGCGGAACGATCGCGGTACGACGCGAAGCCTTCTTTGAACTCGGGGGTTATGACGAAGCCTTTGTGGGCTGGGGCGGCGAAGACAACGAATTTTTCAACCGCTGCCGTGCCGTCGGTCACCTGACTTATGGATTTGTGCCCTTTGTGCACCTGTGGCATCAGTCGCAGCCGGACAAACACCGCAGTGACAATCCAAACATTACGCACGCCCTGGATGATCGGATCCGGATGCCGGCAGCACAGCGGATGGCTGAACTGCAGCAGCGCCGGTTCGGCGACGCGCAGCAGCCCGACCCGCTCACGGGTTACCGCGATGCCGATTGACAGGTCGTTCTGATCCCGGTCTGTCCGGCATCATCATCAAAAAAGGGTCATTTCCCCTGATCAAATCACTCGCACGCGCGCTGCTGCCGGCAGCGGTTCATGAATCCGCCGCTCGTCGCTGGCAACAGATCAGGCACTTCGGTCGACGGCATTACTGCCCGTTGTGTCGCAGTCATGTGGCATCGTTCCTGCCCCACGGGACACCGGTTCGAGAGCAGGCGCTGTGTCCCGTGTGCCGCTGCAAGGAAGCCCATCGACTGGCTTATCTGTATCTGTCTGAAAGAACGGATATTCTGAAAACGAACTGCACGATGCTGCATATCGCTCCGGAACCCGAGCTTAGTCGCTGGTTGCGGCGGCAGCCACGGGTGATCTATCTGAGCGGAGATCTGTGTCCCGGCGTGGGCGAGCTGTGTCTGAATCTCTGCCGGCTGCCGTTCCGTGACAGCTCGCTGGACCTGGTTTACTGCGCCCATGTGCTGAATGCGTTGCCGGATGACATGCAGGCGATGCGTGAAGTTCACCGTGTGCTGAAACCCGGCGGCGTCGCCGTCATGAACGTGCCGTTGCAGCCCGGAGCGGCGACTCTGGAGCCGGAGGAAGACTCGGCGGCCGGACGAATGAGACTCTGTCATGACCCGGATATTTACCGTATTTACGGGGACGATCTGCCGGAACGCTTCGCCGACGTGGATCTGCAGATTGAACTGGAAGACTTCTATAGTGCATTATCGATGGAAGAATGTCGCCGGTGCGGACTTCAGGCGACACCCGTGGCACGGTGTACGAAGCCGCGTTAGTCGACGTGCACAGCGGTCGCCGCGCCCGTTCGCGTGACGTTTCTTTCCTGAACATTCAGCGCCGGCAATCACCTCTGACATGACCGCGGTCGTCTCACTGACTTTTGATGACGCTTTGCCCGAGCACCTTGATTTCGTTGCGCCGCTGTTGAATGAACACGGGTTTCCGGGCACGTTCTATGTCCAGCTGTCTTCAACGGTGCTCAGTCAGCGAGCGGACGAATGGGCGGCTCAGGCAGCTCGGGGACACGAACTCGGAAATCACACCGTCTTTCATCCGGCGGATGCACGTAAAAACTGGGTGACCAGCGCCAATGCCATTGACGATTACACACCCGAACGCATGCGGGCAGAGCTGGAGCTCGCGAACGAATGGCTGCAGCGGCTGGACGGTTGCAGCCGGCGATCATTCGCCTATCCGTGTTCCACGGCCGTCCTGGGCAGACCGGGCGTGTTTCGGCGGATGATCCGGAATACGCGGCTGGAAACGACTCGCGTGGCCACATGGCTCGATTCCTGTTCAGGACCCGGGGAAACACGCGTTGACTATCGGCCGCTGGCTGCCGAACTGTTTACCGCCTGCCGGAGCGGCGGGCTGACTCTGGCTGACCCGGTGCCGCCGGTGCGGGAATATGATCGGTTTCTGCTGCCCAGTGCCAGTGTTGAGAAATGTTGCTGCGACGACATCAAACATTTTGTCGAACGTGGACTCGAAAACGGGTCGTGGCCGATTCTGCAGTTTCACGGGGTCGGCGGCAGTCACGGTCAGAATTGTGAACCGAACATTTTCAGAGAACTGATCGAGTGGATGGCCGCTTCGGATCTGACCGTCGAGACGGTTACCGCGGCCGCGAGTCGATTCTTCAGCAGCTGACGCACCGATATGCCGGAAATCATTGAGCACCTGGTCAGCACCATTATCCCGGTTTACAACCGGCCGGGAATGCTGCGCGAAGCGGTGCAGAGTGTGCTGAATCAGACGTATCGCCCGATTGAAATCATCATTGTCGACGATGGATCCACCGACGACACGCCACAGGTCGCTGAGCAGCTGGTGGCCGCACACCCCGACATCATTCGGTTTCATCAGAAGGAAAACTCCGGACCCGGTCCGACCCGTGAAGCCGGCCGCCGGATGGCGCGCGGAGAATTCATTCAGTACCTCGACAGTGACGACCTGCTGCGTCCGAAGAAGTTTGAACTGATGGTGCAGGCCCTGCGTGATCACCCGGACTGTGGTGCCGCCTACGGCTGGATCTGCGTCCATCCCTTCAACGAACCCCCGAAGGAAAAGCCCTTCAAGGGCTCCGGCGAAACCAGAGAAACGCTGTTTCCGTGGATTCTGGCCGATCGCTGGTGGAATACGGACTGTCCCCTGTTTCGGAGAACCGTCTGCGACGAGGCGGGACCGTCCGTATTCCACCAGCGATCGGCCAGAATCCACGGAAACAGCGTTTCTCTGGTTTCGCCGGAGCCCTTGAAGGGCTTTTCCTTCGGGGG
>JAVKCM010000150.1:0-49609 GCA_040222735.1 Fuerstiella sp.
TCCAGCCGCTGTCGGATCCATTCCCGACGGTGTTCGTAGGACTGTCCGGAAAACTGGTCTGTGCCGCACAGGAACGCCCGCCGAACACACCGCTGGCTGGCATGTACCACCTGAATTTCGTCGGGATTCAGATACTCACCACGAGCAAGCCTAGGCATGACGATTCTCCACATTGATGACCATGAAGATTAAGCACGTACGTGCCAGTTTGGTTAAGTGTAAGGGGCGGGTGTGTCTGCTTCAAGCGGAATGTGTCAAAATCTGCCGATCGCTGCCTGTCCCCGTAGTTGACCGTAGTTTATCTCGTGCGAAGGCCGTCCACGGTGGAAACGGCCCGGTGCCTGACGGCACTCGGCTCACGGTTGGATGCTGCTGAACGCTCGTCAGCTTTCATGGTCCCAGTTGGGAGTAGTGCCAGTGCCCTGAGGGATTTTCGTGGGGAATTTGCTGGGTAGGAATCTGCGCCTGCTTCCGCGTTTGCGTGGTGGTCTGTGCCTGTCCCTTTTGTTGCCGATAACGGATTCGACAGCTGTGGTTACGAACGGCCCACCGGGAGTTTTTCTACCAGGATACAGGGGCCGCTGTGGAGCAGGTTGATGCCGGCGGCTTTGCAGGTGGCGATGGCGTCTTCGCTTTCCGCGCCTGGCTGCATCCAGATGTGGCGAATACCGAGCGCAATGGCCTGCGGGACGATCCGTTCCGTCACGTGGGGCGGCGTAATGATGGAAATACCGTGCGGAGCCGGCGAGATATCGGCCAGTGAGGCCACCGCCTGCAGGCCCTCAATCGTTTCGGCGTTTGGATTCACGGGAACAACCTGCAGCCCCAGTTGCATGTACCGTCGCAGTACCTTATTACCGTACTTGTTTCGCTCAGCTGACGCTCCGACGACTCCGAACGACTGTCCTGAAATGAACTCTGTGATCTGTTCGTGATGTGACATGTTGGTGGGTGTCAATCGCATGCGGGCTGGTGAAAGGCGGTGAACAGCAGCCGGAACGCCGGAGAAAAGTCCTGGGGGGCCCTGGTCAGCCACTGATGAATCTCCGCGGGCGACAGCCAGCGCGTGTCGGCAATTTCCTTCGGGTCCGGAGAAACATCAGCGTTGGATTCCGCCACGTACAGCACGGTGAATTCATGGGACGTGTCCGGGCAGGCGGCGAATTTGCGGACGCGTTTCAGTGATGCCTGAATTCCGAGTTCTTCAGCCAGTTCACGTTCGGCGGCCGACGCATAGTCTTCGTCTGACGCGACATGACCGGATGCGGACGAGGTCCAGACGCCGGGGAATTCTTCCTTGTCGGCGGTTCGCAGGTGCGTCAGCAGGCACCCGTCTGGGCGAAACAGGAAGATATGGACGGCGCGGTGTCTGAGCCCCAGGCGGTGAACTTCACTCCGGGGGCGGCAGGCGATGACATTGTCGTGCTCATCAACAACGTCAAAAAGTTCTTCGGCTGTGTCCTTCATGCCGGCAGGTTGATCATAGTTTGGGCAGCTTGATCGTACTGCGGACTCCGCTGGGGTCCCAAAGGCGGTCGCTGACCGCGTAGCCGAAGCCGTCTTCCTTTTCGCGTTCGGCGCGGTAGGCCCACGGCGTGCCCGGGTGTTCCTCGATGACCAGATTCAGCAGTTCCATGGTCTTCTTTTCTTCTTCCACCACCATGCTGATGTATTCGTCCCGCGACATTTTCATGTTGAACGCTTTACTGAGCCGTTCGAACTGAGCTTCGTCAGGGACCATTGTTTTTCTGTTTCTCCAGAAATTCCATTCATTGGATTTCGGGTTCTTCGGGGCCGGCATGTTGTTCGCGTGAGCGTCCATGGTCAGCAGAAACTGGTACAGTCGCAGTCGGAACAGGTGCAGCTGGGCGTAAGCCAGGTCGTACGCCGCTCGCCACCGCATGGATGATTCGGACGCCCGCATCGGTCTGGCGTTGTCGAGGTAGCCGATGCCTTCATTGATCAGCAGCATCGCCTTGGCGGCCTTGATGGCCTGCCGACCGGCTTCTTCACGAAACGGTCCGGGCAGCAGAGGATAATGTTCGCGACGGATATTCAGTTCCGGATCGTGCGATTCAAACAGCAGTTTGTTGTCGAGCGGATTCAGACGCAGGATTACATTCCACAGTGTCTGGCGGAACGGGCTGTTTTGACGCTCCTGAGCGTACTCGACGCGCGACAGCAGCAGCGGCGTGTATTCGCGGATCGCCAGAAAGTCATACTTGCGTTTGTCGTTTACGTCCCGGCCCACCAGGTTTGTTTCTGTGCCGGGCAGCACAAAGAAGATGCCACCGGTTTCGCGAGCCATGCGGACCTGTTCGTAGGGGCCGAAGCCGGCGGCCTGGCCATCCCAGCGGGCGTGCAGACCATCCCATTGCAGACATTCGGGGAAGGCCGTTTCCGGACCGCGTCGAATGCTGAGCCAGAAGTCTTCCTTGATGCCCTTTTCCTTGTCCTCGTATGTCCATCGCTGCCGTGCGATCGGGTAGCCGAACATGCTTTCCCGGCCCAGCACATAAATCGGCGACTTGGCCTGCCGGGCGGCCACAATGGCTTCTTCGATGTAATCGCCGTCATCGCCTGATTCGTCGGATACGATAATCACGGCCAGTTTGCGTTTTCCGCGTGTGGCAAACCCCTTGTGTTTGTTGATGATGGCCGCGACTGACCGGCACATGTTTTCTTCGCCGCTCTCGTCCACAGGCACCTGATCGATGGCGGCCTTTACTCGTTCCGGATCTGACTCCGGGCGTTTGGTCCATTCGTGAATGGTCTTGCCGTAGCTGGCGACAACGGTCAGCAACTGATCCGGTTTTCGCCGCAGGTCCTTGTCCTGAGTGACGGCGATGCCGAGTTCATCGTAGACGCGCATGTAGTTTTCGCGAATCTCTTTGCGGTCATCTTCGAGGCTGCCGGATTCGTCGAACATCCAGACCACGAGTACCTTCTGCTGTCGCATCATTCGCATGATTTCCTGCGTGATGATGCCCATGGCCTGCCCGTAGCCTTCGACCATAGCTCCGACTTCGCCCGTGATTTCGCCTTCGCCCAGTTCGGCGGCCATGACTTCGTCGCTGAGTTGCATTGCTTCCACACGGGGAGCATCCACGGTGGCTTCGTTCAGAACCTTTGCCTTCTGCACATCGACGGGTGTGGAGGCCGGCTGAGCCGCCGCGCCCACGGCCGTCGACGGGGTCCCGCCGGAAATCACGTTCAGCGTTTCGGCCGGCTGAGTGTCCAGCTCCAGCTGCTGCTCCATCTGTTCCCTGGGCAGTTCTTCCGTGAAGATCGATTCCAGCAGAATGTCGGGAGTGCCCCCTTGAATAAACACGGGAATCATCATCAGGACCACAAGGACGACGACATGGACGACCAGTGAGACCAGGATGGATGGGGCGTTCTTAAGAAAATCCTGCATTCTGCAGCCCTTGATGCGGCACGCGGTGAAACAACGGATGAGGTGGGGACTTCACATTTGCACAGGAGACGATGGCGCCGGAGAAAATGTACTTCACGGATTATGGACAAGACGGCGTCTGCCGAAACCAGCACATCCTGAAGCAGCCAACGCAGGCGGCGGAACTTCCCCAAGAGCCTCAGCGACCTACCGCCTTGGATTCTGGCCGCCGTAAATTCCGGCGACGGTAGAATGCGACCGCCGAAGAGGCTGGCTACTCTGAATTCTGGACGTTCAGCTGCCTCGGTTCAAGTATTGAGTGTACCACACGAGTCGTAAAGCGTGTTCTTGCAACGGTTTTCTGTCATCGGATTGCTGCGTTTCGGCTCCCGATCGCACCGATGGTCCTGGATCTTCCGGGAAACAGCCGTAAAGAATTTAATTCTTCGTGCGGAACAGGGGCACCGCGGGCCGACTTTCGAACAGATGCCGACCTGTCAGCCTCAACGTCACCTGCCCATGATTTTATGCGGCAAAAAAACACCGATATTGTAAGATTGTGCACACACAACACATCGAACGGCACCAGTTCGGAAAGTAATCTGGTGCCGAAACCCAATTCTGACGGCGTATAAACCCACGGATTCAGGAACAAGGAAACAAACAACGCTATGTCGACGACCAGCAAGCCGGATTCGCTGAATGTTGATGCCGCTGTCCGTGACCGCTACGGAGCTGCCGCCGAGGCGGCCGAGCCGGCGTTGTGCTGCCCGGTTTCGTATGACGCGAAATATCTGGAGATCATTCCGCAGGAAATCATCGAACGCGACTACGGCTGCGGCGATCCATCGGCACATCTGCAGCCGGGTGATCGAGTGCTGGATCTGGGTTCCGGCGGAGGCAAGATCTGCTACATCGCCGCACAGGTCGTGGGCCCCGAGGGCTACGTTGTGGGTGTGGACATCAACGACCGCATGCTGAGCCTGGCCCGCCAGTATCAGGGAGAAGTGGCGGAGAAAATCGGATATCAAAACACTGATTTTCGCAAGGGCCGAATTCAGGATCTGAAACTGAATATGGAACTGTTCGAAGAATATCTGCAGCAGCACCCGATCAGGTCGGCCGCCGACTGGCTGGCTGCGGACGAAGCCGCCGCGGCCCTGCGCGAATCTGCTCCATTGGTCGCCAGCGACAGCATGGATGCCGTCGTTTCGAACTGTGTGCTGAATCTGGTTCGGACAGAAGACCGTGAACAGTTGTTTTCCGAAGTTTTTCGTGTGCTGAAGAAAGGCGGTCGGGCCGTCATTTCCGACATCGTCAGCGACGAAGACGTGCCCGAACATCTGCAGCATAATCCGGATCTCTGGAGCGGCTGTATCAGCGGTGCGTTTCGCGAAGACCAGTTTCTGGAAGCGTTTGAAAACGCCGGGTTTTACGGCATTGAGATTCTCAGCCGACAGCCGGAGCCCTGGGCTGTCGTCGAAGGTATCGAATTCCGCAGCCTGACCGTGCGAGCCTGGAAAGGCAAGACGGGCCCCTGTCTCGATCATCATCAGGCCGTGATCTACAACGGTCCCTGGAAGGCGGTCATCGATGATGACGGGCACAAGTTAATGCGAGGTAAACGGATGGCGGTCTGCGAGAAGACGTTTCGAATCTACAGCTCAGAGCCGTATGCCAGCCAGATTACCCCGATTGCCCCGGCGGCGGACGTTCCGCCCGATCAGGCCGTGGAATTCGATTGTCATCGGAACCAGATTCGCGACCCACGTGAAACAAAGCGTGGCCAGCCGCTGCTGGACGTGCTTCCGGGCAGCGAATGTTGTGGCGAAACTGGTTGCTGCTGACCCGGCTCTCCTTTTGGTCACGCCGGCAGGCACAGCGGGGCACTCACCTTGCCGATCTGGCACCCGGAATTCTCAGGCGCGGGGAGCGGCAGTCGGGTCTGGAATTCGAACACCGGGAAAGCTAGTATTTTGCCCTTCCGGGGCAGAATATGCGTCTGCCCCGCCCAATTTCCGTTCGGGCGTCGTTGCAGGTCGCCGTTGTTCTTTCTTCTACGCAGAGCAAATCCGTCATGCCGAAAATCACCTTCGTCAACGAGAAAGTCACCGCAGAAGCTCAGGAAGGCGAAGACATTCGCAGTGTTGCTCGCAAAAACGGTGTTCAACTGTACTCCGGTCCCCACAAGGTCCTGAACTGTATGGGATTCGGCACCTGTTGCAGCTGTAACGTGATTGTCAAAGACGGCATTGACAGCTGCAGCAAGAAGGGACTGCTTGAGCGAATCAACAAGTGGATCAACCCGCTGCTGGGATTGAAGCTGCTCAGCAACCCCGAAAAAGAAGTACGACTGGCCTGCCAGACCAAGGTTCACGGCGACGTGCAGGTGGAAACTCACCCGCCGATCAACTGGCACGGTGACAAATTCTGGAACTGACTTGCTTCCGCCCTGGTCCGGCCAGCAGTCAACCATCTGCTGCCGGATGCCAATGAACGTCGGATCGATCACGGCAGGCATCAAACGCCTCGGGCGGGTGCCGTGGTCAGGATTGCCATGCCGATTCTTTGGTCGTCACAGAAGAAAGGGTTGCCGTGCCGCTTCGAATTGCCTTATTTGGCACCGGCGAGTTCGCCCTTCCCACCTTCCGCGCGCTGATTGAATCGGCCGAACATGATGTGGTCGGCGTTTACACACAACCTGATCGCACCGGACGTGGCCACCACCGCCACGTGAACAAGATAAAGGTACTGGCTGAAGAACACGCAGTGCCCGTGTTTCAGCCTGAACGCGTGAACCGAGCCGAATCGCTGCAGCAGCTCAGACAGCTGGCCGCCGACGTGTTTGTCGTGGCCGCTTACGGCCAGATTCTGAAGCCCGAGTTTCTGGCCATTCCGCCACTGGGAGCGTTTAATCTGCACGGTTCGCTGTTGCCACGGCATCGCGGTGCGGCACCCGTGCAGTATTCCATCTGGGAAGGTGACCGTCTGGGTGGTGTCACCATGTTTCAGATTGAACCGGCACTGGATTCCGGTCCGATGGTGGGTCGTGTGCAGACCGAAATCCGGCCTGACGAAACATCGGCCGACCTGATGTTGCGACTCGCGGAACTCAGCATTGAGCTCACCCGGGACGTGCTGCAGCAGCTGCAGTCCGGTACGGCCGTGTTTGAGTCTCAGGACGAAACTCAGGTGACACTGGCTCCGAAGATCAGGAAAGAGGACGGTATCATTGACTGGCAGCAGTCAGCTTGCCGGATTGACTGCCAGGTCCGGGCCATGCAGCCCTGGCCGAAAGCGTCGACCGATCTGCTGGTCCCCGGTCGGCCGCCTCTGCGGTGCATCCTGCTGCAGGTGGAGCCGGTTGGTCAGACAGCTGCCGTTTCCGCTGGTCACGGGCAGGGTGCTGTCGGCTCGTTGATTCCGGACCGCAGCAGCGTGTATGCGGTGACCGGGGACGGATTACTGAAAATCAAGGTCATTCAGCCCGCGGGCAAGAAGCCCATGGATGCGGCCGCGTTTGTCAATGGCTACGTGTCGGGGAGCGCGGCTCGCTTCAGTTCGCCATAGATCTGCATGGTGCTGTGTCTGGTTGCTTTCGTAAGGTCGAAGCCGTAGTGATTCGGCATCAGCAGGCGACGCATTCGGGGTGTTGATCGCGGTGCTCAGAGCTGCCTTTGCCTGCCACTGTGGAAATGGCAGTCGGTTTCCTCAACCTGTCCGACGGACTTCCCAGGCCCTTGAATTCTGCCGACAGGCAAGACTCACGCGACGCTCGTTGGTATGTTCTGTGGCTTCTATTGCAAAGGACGAACTGATGACATCCACCGCCATCCTGAAGGTCGTGCCCGCTTCCGTCGCGCAAGTTCCCCCGTCGTCTCAACGACGGCTCCGGCTGACCTCACTGATACTGTTGCTGACGCTGACTTCTGCCGTGGGAGCTGACGATTTCCCGGCTCCGGTGAATACTCAGGCCGCGGGTGAACATCCCCCGTCGCCGACTGAGATGCTTTCGCTGTTTGAGCTACCGCCCGGCTTCAACGTAACCTTGTTCGCCGGTGAGCCCGATGTTCAGCAGCCGATTGCGTTTGACTTCGACGACCGTGGACGAATCTGGGTCGCGGAAAATTATACCTACAGTGCTCGCGGAAAGATTGACGCGGAACTCCGCGACCGCATCATCATACTGCATGACCGCGACGGCGACGGCCAACACGACGAGCGCACGATTTTCTGGGACCGCGGCCGAATGCTTACCTCGCTGACCTGGGGATTCGGGGGGCTCTGGATTCTGAACGACGGGACATTGTCTTTTATTCCCGACAAAGACGGCGACGATGTGCCGGACAGTGAACCGGTTGAGCTGCTGAACGGCTGGACCATGGAAGCCGGGCATAATTTTGTCAACGGGCTGCTGTGGGGGCCGGACGGCTGGTTATACGGCCGCCACGGGATCACCGAAACGTCGTACCCGGGAACTCCGGATACTCCGGTGGCCGAACGACAGCCGATGAACTGCGGGGTCTGGCGTTTTCACCCGTCTCGCCACACCTTTGAGATCGTGTGTCACGGAACCACCAACCCCTGGGGACTGGATTACAACGAACATGGTCAGATGTTCATGACCAACAACGTGATCGGCCACCTGTGGCATGTGGTTCCCGGAGCTCACTACGAACGCATGTTCGGGCAGGACTTTAATCCTCATCTCTACGAACTCATGCCACAGACCGCCGATCACTACCACTGGGACCATTCCGGCCGGTGGGTCGACAGTCGCGACGGAAAAGCGGATGCGCTGGGCGGAGGCCACAGTCACTGCGGCGGCATGATTTATCTGGGCGACAACTTTCCGCCTGAATATCGTGGCCGCATCTTCATGTGTAATACCCACGGACGCTGCGTGAATGTCGACCGGCTGGAACGACACGGCAGCGGCTACGTGGCAAGGCATGAACCCAATTTTCTAAAGGTAAATACGCCCTGGTTTCGAGGCGTTGAACTGAAATACGGTCCTCGCGGCTGTGTCTATCTGACCGACTGGTCCGATTACGGTGAGTGCCATGACCATGACGGTGTGCATCGAACCAGTGGCCGAATCTATCGCATATCGTACGGCACACCGAAGCCGTTGACCGCCGTTCCGCTGGTCGACATGTCGGAAGCTCAGAAAATTCAAACGGCCATCAGTGGCGACGAATGGCACGCGCGACGGGCGCGGCGTTTGTTGCAGCAGGGCGGCTGGGTCAGCAGCGACAATGTTCAGCAGCTGGCTCAGGCGGTTGATGGTCCGCACGCCGTGAAGGCACTGCAGCTGCTGTCTTCCATCGACAGGCTGGATCGACAGACCGTGGTGGATGTGCTGCAGAGCAGCGACAATGAGCATGTCGTCGCGAGTGCCGTTCAGCTGGGCGTTGAACACGGCTTCTTTCTCGCTCCGCCCACAGACCCGGGGCGAGCCTTCGATCAGTCACCGGCCGGCAATGCCAAGCCGCTGGTGGATCTGTGTGACACAAAGTCGTCCTTTGTGCTGCTGAACGTGGCCTCAGCGCTGCAGCGGATTGATGAGCGTGCTCGGAGAATGGTTGCTCGAAAACTGGTGCCGCGGCTGATGGAATTCCCGGATCGAAACCTGCTGCTGATGACATGGTATGGTCTGCTGCAGGAACCTTCTGCGGCCGGTCTTCTGTATGTACTGTCTGACAACCTGGTTCCACCCGGATTGCTGCAGTTTGTCGCTCGTCGCGTCATTCAGATGGACGAGCAGTCTGACGTGGTCGTGGGCCAGCTGCTGTCGCCATATGGACCGGCACAGACGGCGGCATCACAGGTGGCTGTGCTGAAGGGGCTGCAGGAAGGGCTGAGGGGGCAGCACAAACCCACGGTCCCTGCCGGCTGGAATGCCGCACAGCGACGGTTTTCCATGAGTGATGACGAACAGATCGTGCGGCTGACGCAGCAGCTGTCGGTGTTATTCGGCGACGGAGCTGCGTTGTCAGAGCTCCGCACGCTGATTGCCGATCGAGATGGCGACCATGCGGCCCGATCTCAGGCTGTCGCGGCACTGGGGCAGGCACAGGATGCGGCATCGTTGCCGGTGATGCTGAGTCTGCTGACAGACCGCGCCGTGTATGTGGACGTCGCGCGGGCACTGGCTGCCTTCGATGATCCTCGCATTCCCGAAGAACTGCTGAAACGCTGGGACAATCTGCGACACGGCAGCAGAGAAGCGGCGCTCGACACGCTCTGCAGTCGCCGGTCCTATGCTCTGGAACTGACACGGGCGCTGGCTGACGGACGCGTGGACGGCAGCGACCTGACGGCCGTTCAGGTGCGACAGCTGCTGGCTTTCAACGACCCGGGCATTGCAGAGATCATCGAGGACCGCTGGGGGGTGATCAATGATTCCTCGGCGTCCCGCGCCAGTGCGATCGAACACTGGACAGCACAGCTGACCCCTGAGACGCTCGCGCAGGCAGATCCTGAAGTCGGTGCGGCGCTGTTTAAAAAGACCTGTGCCGCGTGTCACAAATTATATGGCGAAGGGGGCAGCATCGGGCCTGATCTGACCGGGGCCAATCGCGGCAATCTGGACTACGTTCTGACGAATGTCATTGACCCCAGCCAGGTGGTTCCCCGGCAGTTCACGGTTTCCGTGATTGCCCTGCTGTCCGGCCGCGTGATAACCGGTGTGGTGATCGGCGAAACAGAGGCTGCGCTGACCGTTCAGACCGACAAGGAACAGCTGGTCATCGCAAAGCAGGACATTGAAGAGCAGACGCGAACCACCAGGTCACTGATGCCCGATGGGCTGCTGGACCCGCTGACCGAAGAACAGGTCCGTGATCTGATCGCCTTTGTCATGAAACGCCGCGATAATTGACTGACGTTTAACCTTTTTTTATCATCTACCGGAGCTGACCTTGCGACGTTTTGTTCTGCCACTGATTCTTCTGCTTATTTTTCTGTCCTCAATGACTGCCCGGGCACAGCTGATTGTGGCTCATCGAGGAGCATCCCACGACGCTCCGGAAAACACGCTGGCCGCCTTTAGGCTGGCGTGGGAACAGCAGGCGGATGCGATCGAGGGTGATTTCTACCTCACGCGGGACAGTCAGATTGTCTGCATACATGATAAGACGACCAAACGAGTGGCTCCCGGTCAGCCGGAACTGACGGTCGCCGATTCTTCGCTGGACGAACTGCAGCGGCTCGACGTTGGCAGCTGGAAGCATCCGCGTTACTCACGTGAACGAATTCCCACGCTGGAAGCAGTTCTGGCCACGGTTCCGGAAGGTCGACAGATTTTTGTTGAGATCAAATGCGGCCCGGAAATTCTGCCGCTGCTGAAACCTCAGCTGGCAGCGTCCGGACTGAAGCCGGCCCAGATTGTGATCATCTGCTTCAATGAAGCGGTCGTTACCGGGGCCCGAAAAACCATGCCTGAATACAAGGTGAACTGGCTGACCGGATACAAACAGAAGACAAAGCAGAGCGAATGGACACCGACGCAGAATCAGGTCCTGAAAACTCTGAAGCGTACCGGGGTGACAGGTCTTGGCACCAACGGGAATCTGAATGTCATTGATCAGACGTTTGTCGATGCCGTGAAAGCGGCAGGGTTTGAGTTTCACGTGTGGACGGTTAATGATCCGGACGCCGCACGTCTGTTTTCCGATCTGGGCAGCCGGTCGATCACCACAGACCGGCCGGCGTTTATCCGGAACGCCATCAATTGACCTGCAGCGAGACGCGCAGAGCCTGAGTGCACGATCGAAATCTGAGTCCTGCGCACAGCAGGAGACCAGAATGCCGCAGGTGGCTGTCGGCATACCGTAGCGGAGCTCGCCAGGAGCGTCGGCCGCCGCCGGAGAACGTGGCCGAAAGCCCCGGCGGCTTGTTGACTTAATGCAATTGGGTAACCCGCTGCGTCAGCGAGGGACTCGTTGTGGGTCGGTCTCCGGACCGCCCCACGCCTTGGCGTGATACGCACCGGGAGACCTTCGGTCGATCCCGTGGTCGGTTCGGGAGACCCGACCACAACCGGTGACCTCCTGTTCCGACGGTGCTGCGGTCGTTATCGGAGCACGTGGCCGAAAGCCGTTCGCGGCTTCCGCTACAGCCGATGGCGGCCAGACTGTGAGCGAAAATGCGGGGTCAATCCAGCCTACAGTTAGATCGGCAGGCCGCGAGGCTGGTGTTTTGCCAGCCTCGCGAAGTGATCAGCTGCCGGATTTCGGACTGCAATCTTCGGCGGGACCAATCGTCCAGGGTGATCTGTCAGGTTGCATGGGGCGGCCTGACCGCATACCCTGAGTCGGTTCAGTTCAACCCGCTCCGGCACTGGAATCCGTCTGTTCCGCAGGAATGCGCGTCATGAAATATCGATCACTGCTGTTCCTTTTTGTGTGGTCTGGACTCTGCTTCATCGATGCGTGTGCGGACGAACCGTCAGCCCCGCGCGCCGCGGACACCGAACGCGATGTGACGTCGCTGACCGACTATTCCCGTGCTGTTCAGAAACTTGAGGCGGCCGTTCGGCATGAAGTTCAGCAGAAGAATCTTCCGGCCCTGTCTATTTCGCTGGTCGATCAGGACCGCATTGTCTGGGCCGCTGGTTTTGGTTTTCAGGATGCGGATCAGAAAGTCCCGGCTACTGCTGATTCCGTGTATCGAGTCGGCTCGGTGTCGAAACTGTTTACCGACATTGCGGTGATGCAGCTGGTGGAAAACGGCCAGCTGGATCTGGACGCTGATATTAAGAATTACGTACCAAGTCTTCAGCCGAAGAATCCGTATCAGATTCCGCTGACGCTGCGGCAGATGATGTCTCATCGTTCGGGCCTTGTGCGTGAGTCGCCTGTCGGCAATTATTTCGATCCGACTCAGCCCACACTGGCTGCCACCATTGCCAGCCTGAACGATACGTCGTTGGTGTATCGGCCAGAGACACGCACCAAATATTCCAACGCGGCCGTCGCAGTGGTGGGAGCAGCGCTGGAAAGTCGACTCGATGTTTCGCACCCGCAGCGCGTGCGTCAGACCATTCTGGATCCGCTGGGTATGCACAGCAGCAGTTTTTTCGTTACGAAGGCCATTGAACCGAATCTTGTCACCGGCTGGATGTGGACCTATGACGGTCGGCGTTTTGAAGCACCCACGTTTCTGCTGGGGACCGGTCCGGCGGGAAACCTGTATTCCAGTGTGCGGGACCTGTCGAAGTTTCTGGTCTGTCTGTTTCACGACGGCAGAACGGCGGACGGACAGATTCTTCAGCCGGAGACCTTCCGTCAGATGATCACGCCGCTGACCGATGCGAACGGAAAGCCGCAGGGATTTGGTCTCGGTTTTCACGTTCAGGATTTCGATGGTTATACGAAGATCGGACACGGCGGTGCGGTCTATGGATTTTCAACGCAGCTTGAAGCGCTGCCGGAGCGACAGCTGGGTGTAGCCGCCGCCGCTTCGCTGGACGGCAGCAATGGAGTTGTCACCCGCCTGACCGAGTATGCACTGCGGCTGATGGTGGCCGTGCAGGATGACAGGCCGCTGCCGTTCTACCGTCTGACGGGGCCTGTGCCGCCTGTGCGAGCCGCTGAACTGGTGGGCATGTATCGGGAAGTTGACGGCCAGCGGTTCACCCGCATCAGCGAACTGAACGGAACCGTCTACATGCAGCGCGGCACGTTCCGCCATGAGTTGCGCTCAGCGGCCGATGACGGCACGCTGCTGACCGATGATGTCATCGGATTCGGCACCGAAGTGCAGCTGCAGGATGCCGATCGACTGGTTGTCGGCGGCATCAGCTTTGCACGAATCCCGGACGCTCCGCCACCTGAGATGCCGGAACGCTGGCAGGGCCTGATTGGCGAATACGGGTGGGACCACAACACGCTGTATATTCTGGAAGACCACGGTCAGCTGCACGCTCTGATCGAATGGTTTTACGACTATCCGCTGACAGAGGTCAGTGAGAACGTGTTTGAGTTTCCTGATTACGGGCTGTATCACGGCGAGCAGCTGGTGTTCCATCGTGCGGAAGACGGGACGGCAACCGATGTGGTCGCGGCCGAAGTGAAGTTTGTCCGTCGTGAGGTCGGTACCAGAGACGGCGAAACGTTTCGGATCACGCCCGTGAAACCCATCGACGATCTTCGTGCTGAGGCACTGGCGGCGATGCCACCGCCCGAACCGGGTGTTTATCGACCGGCAGACCTGGTGGATCTGGCAACGCTCGACCCGACCATTCGGCTCGATATCCGCTATGCGTCCACCAATAATTTTACCGGTGCTGTGTTTTACCGGCAGCCACGCGCCTTCATGCAGCGTCCGGCGGCGGAAGCCGTTGTTCGTGCCAACGGCCGGCTGAAGAAATATGGCCTCGGGCTGCTGGTTCACGATGCCTATCGGCCATGGCACGTCACCAGAATGTTCTGGGATGCCACGCCCGATGACCTGAAGGATTTTGTGGCCAATCCTGCCAACGGTTCGCGGCATAACCGCGGCTGTGCCGTGGACATCACGCTGTACGAACTGGATTCAGAAGATCCCGTCCGGATGGTGGCCGGCTATGATGAATTTTCACCGCGATCCTTCCCGATGTACCCGGGCGGCACTTCGCGACAGCGCTGGCATCGCGAACTTCTTCGCCGCACCATGGAGGCCGAAGGATTTACGATTTACGAATTCGAATGGTGGCACTTCGATTATCAGGACTGGCAGAAGTACCGCATCGGCAACGTCACGTTCGAACAGATTGATGAGCAGCAGAAGACTGACTAAGCCGCACCGTGCGTGATCAAACAATCTCCCGGCCGAGTACGCCGGACATTCCTGTCCGGCCCGGCTGGTCGGTCACTGGCTGGTCGGTCACTGGTTGGACGACCCTGATTGGTCGAACCTGGTTGGTCGGTCCTGGTTGGTCGGTCCTGGTTGCGCGAAGTGGCTGGGGAACGGACAGGAATGTCCGTTGTACCGGAGGGGATCAGTGCCGCTCGATGGCGTCGGCCTGTTGAGCCACTTCTTCCGGTTTCGGCGCGAGGTGTTCGTTCATGACGGCCAGATGCTTCAGCAGATCGAAAGCGTCCCGGTCGGGATCGTCGGAGTGATCGGTGGCTTCGATTTCGGACAGCACCAGGTCCGCTCCACCGGTGCGAATCCGCAGCTCAATATTTTCCAGCAGCTGAGTCACGTCGTTCAGAACCTGCTGCCGCGTGACAGCTCTGGAGATACCAGCTCCCGCACCGCCGGCGATCAGCACGGCCGTTACGACAAAGGCGGGCGCACACCACTGCCGGAGCCATTTGATGTTCTTTGATTCGCCAACCGTCCAGCCCCACAGCATCCAGCCGGCGAACAGCATCAGAAAAATGGGAATCAAAATCATGTGCCGGGTCCTGTGTTCGGTGTTCACCACCGGTTCCGTCTTCAGCGAATCGACAATTCAGCCTGTCGACACCTGTGGGCCGGTCATCCGGAAGTCCCCGTCCGCCGGGTGCCGTCCTGACAGCGACTGAAATCAGCCGGGCCGATGTATGTCATCTGTTTTTGTTCGACTGAACACATAGGATCATCGGCTGTAGAAACGACAAATCTGCCGGAAGATTTGTAACTACTGCAAGATCTGCTGCTTTGACTCAGATGATCGTGGCTCAGCCCGGGCTCGCTGTGCGTCGCAAGTCTTTATCTGTTAGTTGTTTACGTCCGTTCCTGATTTCAGGTGCGGGATCTGACGGGATTGGATCGGCATTTGCTGCTGGTTCACCCATCACGGCGAATGGATTTGCCGAAAGTGGAAGCAGCTGACCTGCCGCTTCCTGCCCGGACAACCTGATCTTCTGAAATTCACAGGCTGAGCATGGACGCTCCGATTCTGCGATTTACGCTGATTACTCTGTCTCTGTTCATTTCGACGGGGGCCGGTTTTCAAACGCCCAACTTCACCGTCACCGCCCCCACTGAGGAAATTGCCAGTCAGGTGGGCACTGCGGCGGAAGAATACCGACGAGACCTTGCCGTCTTCTGGCTGGGGCAACCGCTGCCCAACTGGTCGCGGCCGTGCAAACTGAGAGTGCGTCCCGGCTCGCTGGGGGCGGGCGGCGAAACCAAGTTTCAGTTCGTCGGCGGCGAAGTCATCAACTGGGACATGTACGTCCAGGGTTCTCTGGAGCGGATTCTGGATTCCGTCCTGCCCCACGAAGTGAATCACACGATTTTCGCCTGCCACTTCCGTCGACCACTGCCACGATGGGCGGACGAAGGCGCTGCCACCCTGTTTGAACACCGGTCGGAACAGATCAAACAGCTGGGGCTGCTGAATCAGGTGATTGACAGCGATCGCGAGTTCATTCCTCTGCCGCAGTTGCTGTCCATGAAAGAGTATCCCAAAGGCTACCGCCCCATGCTGATCATGTATGCGGAAGGCTATGCTCTGGTCGACTTCCTGGTGCAGCAGGGTGGTCGTGAAAAGTATCTGAAGTTCCTTGCCGACGGAGAGCGTGTCGGCTGGACCAGAGCGATCAAGGAAAATTATCACCACGCCGGAGTGGATTCGCTGCAGAAAAACTGGAAGGGCTGGATTCTGGCGGGCATGCCGAAGCTGAAAGTGCCCAAAGGACAGATGCTGGCTTCTACAGAACCATCGCCTCGTCTCGGTGTGCCCAGACCGACCATCCTGAACGAATATGCGGTGGGTACGACCGTTCGTTCTCAGAGTCCCGAGGCCGATGACGACCGAGTGTCGACGGGTGAGCAGCGTATCGGTGCCGAAGCCCGGTCGCCGAACCAGGCCGTCGCTCGGCAACCCACTGAACGAGCGGCCCGGGAGGCCGGCGGCCCGGTGGGCCGTTCCCGCAGCAGTGAGGCCGTGGCCTCCGGTACCCTGTCTCAGGAACGTGCCGTCCGCGGAGGGTCGGGTGTGTTTCGCGGCCTGCCGTCCACGTCCAGCAAACCGGTCGATGGTCTGCCGCACCGGGAAGCTGTGTTTGAGGCTCCGGTACCGCGGACCGGGACTCCATCTCAAGCGACCGGTTCCCCCACTCGATCAGCGGACATTCCGATTCGAACATCGACACGGCAGGTGCCGGTCGGTTCGCGGCTGCAGGCGGCGACCCGAGATGCACCAGCCGGCCTGGAACAAACGGCGCTGGGCCGACAACGAGCCAGTGACGCCTCACAGAATCACCGCAGGCATCTCCCTCAGGAACGCAACGCGGTTACCGGTTCCTCCCCGCAATGGGCCGGTTTCCCCGGGCAACAGGAATTGTTCTGATTCCATCACAGGAGACCACGAGTCAATAAATGACCCGCAGTACCAAAGCAGCTAAGACTCTCTCCTCCTTGGTCGCAGCTGTGCTCCTGTGATTGCCTGCGTTTCTTCCGGGCGAGTCATCCATCCCGCAGGATGACTCGCCCTTTCTTCGTTTTCGGCCCGACCGTCGGCAGTCCGTGGCCGTTCAACCGATTTTCTGTGCCGCACCATGACACGTACTTCGGCGGCGGTGATGATGGCGCGATTGGCAGGTGACGTCAGTCGGCGTCGGTGAACTGATACGCAAACAGGTCCGCGTCCCGCAGCGCGAAGCGAATGCGAACGGGTTGTCCGGCCAGCGAGGAAACGTCGGATCCGTTTTTCCAGATCGCCGTGCGATCCAGCGAATTTCCGAACGCTGCGACGCTGTCTTCCAGCGTGAATCCGGGGATCGGCTGACCGGCGGCATCCTGTAGTTCGATCCGGACGTCGCCGGCGGCGGAAGAGGCGAAATTCAGAGACAGCCGGCTGCCACGGAACGTGATCGGCTTCGTCAGAATCTCGCCGCCCTTCATTGAAGCACGGGCGGACACGAATCCATCCAGACGCAGGGAATATCGACGCAGCACACTGCCTTTGCCGGTCCAGTAGCCTTCGGTGGCATAAAACGACAACTCGTTGATCCCCGGATACCGATCGGACGGTGTTTCGACCACATGCCATGCCGGATACTGATGTCCGTAGTTCCACGTGCCCGAACGTTCCATGCCGGGAGGCAGAAAGGCTTCATTCCAGCGGTGAAAATGAACGCCGTCACGACTGGCCATGAGCAGCGTTTCAGTGATGGCGGTGCCATAGCGTTTGCTGGCCCGGGATCGTTCTTTCCGATGTTCCGGTTCCGGCAGGGCCTGCATCGATTCCGTCCATCCACGATCGGTGTAGCGGACGGGAAATCCGAGCAGCAGATGGGGCGCTCGGGAATACGGTTTTACGGCGTTTGTGTACAGTTCTTCCGGGGGCGAATCGACATACGTGAGATCTTTCCATGCGTCCCAGTGAATCAGATCGGTGGATACGGCCGTGCGGATCGCGCGGTAACCGGAGGGTTTCCAGTTCTTGTCATCAGTGGTCCCGGCGGTAAAGATCCGCCAGTAGGCTCGATACGCATTGATGTTCGGATCGAAGAACGCCAGATTCTGAGAATCAAAGGCGCCGGCCGTGATGACCGGTTCCGGATGCAGCAACGACCAGTGCAGGCCATCCGGTGACTGAAACACCAGCAGCCCGTGTGGTCGGGCAGAGCGGATGATCGCCTTGTAGCGAGCTTCCGGCGGACAGGTCGGATTATCATCGCGGAAGACTGCGGGATGGCCCGGGTCTGACGTGACGTCTCCGAAGACCGTGGGGGCCAGCACGATATTGTTGGCCGTGGAGCCGTTGAATTCGACCAGCCCGAGGTTCGGTTTGGTCCAGTGAATTCCGTCATCGCTTTCGGCGTAGCAGCAGTACAGCGGGTGAGTATTGGTTTTCACCCGACCGTCTCCGACTTCCAGATGCCAGGCCTTGTAGTACATCCGGTACCGGTCGCCATCGTGAAACACGCTGTGATAACCACTGCCGCTGCCTTCCCAGGGGGCATCATGCTGCAGAGCAATCTCACGCGGTTCCGGATGATGCAACTTCAGTTGCGCTGTGCCGGACAGGGATTCAATCAATGTGCGGTCGACAAACAGCTCACGACGTGAACCGATTTCGACGACCTGATCATCGGCTGAGGACGGGTGAATGGCGCTGGCGGCCAACAACAGAAAGGCAACAATCTGTCTGACATCTGGCATCGGTGGTGTCTTTCGAGACTCAACAGGAGGGAAGAATGGCAGGAAGCCCGGGCAGAGAAGTATCCTGTCACAAGTCGGGGCGGAATTCAAACTGACGATTCGCGGCACACACTCCGCGGTACATTTGCTGCCTGGCAGATCGTGATTCTATGGCAGCGCCCTGAACGGAAACGTTCGTGGAGTTCGCGGAGTTCGCAGAACTCGAACGAGTGGAATTCCGGCAGCATTCATGTGTGTCGCCTCGCCGGCGGAACAGCAGATGCACGCCGGAGGCGGGGCGTTCCTGTTATCGATCTGGTGTCAGGATGATGAGCCGAAACTGTCCGTGTACCAGGCCGTCCTGTGGCTGCAGCTGACGGTTGCGAAACTGCACCTGACAGAAAGCGGCGGCCTGCGTGACAAACTCCGTCGCCGCGCCGCGTCCGGGGTCGCCGATCCAGAACGAGCCACCATCGGCAAGAGTCGTGCGGGCGAACTGCAGCAGTGCCGCATGTTGATCGCGGTCGTACAGCACGTCGCTGGCCAGCAGATAATCAAACCGGTCCGTCACCGTATCACGCCAGTCCAGTGTTCTGCCGGCGGCGTGTGGAAAACCGTTCTGCGCGGCATTGTGCCGGGCCAGGCGGACGGCGTCCGGAACATAGTCGCTGAACGTCACGTGCAGACCGGCCAGCAGTCCGGTGATTCCGATCAGTCCAACTCCACAACCGACTTCCAGCGCCCGAGCGTTCGGCCGCCACGAATGGCGCAGGATGCATTCTGCGGTCGGCACGGCTGCCGGCCACAGGATTCCCCAGTAGGGATCGCCGGGCACATCGGAAGCGGCTGCCTCAGCCAGCAGGGCTTCCGGCTCGGCCGGCACATCCAGCGTGATGCTGCGGTCAGCGATGGTCAGGTGATGAGTCTTCAGCGGGTACATCGGCCACAGCTTCGGAGCGTCCCGTTACACGGTCAGCAGTCTGCTAACCGTACTGGACGGTGATCCACTTCCATTCTGTCAGTTCGTCGATAGAGACTTCGGATCCTTCCCGGCCGAAACCGCTGTCGCGGATTCCTCCGAAAGGTACATGAGCTTCCTCCTGCACCGTGGTTCCGTTCACGTGAACCATACCGGCCTGCAGTTCTTCCGCCAGCTGCAGACCGGCGTGCAGATCGGACGTATAGACTGAGGCACAAAGCCCGAAATCGGAATCATTGGCGAGTTTCAGTGCTTCAGCGGCAGATTCCACACTGTAGACGCTGGTCACCGGTCCGAAGGTTTCTTCGCGGCAGATGGTCATGCTGTCCGTCACATCGGTCAGGATGGTTGGCTGGCAGCGATGGCCATCCCAGGAACCGCCGGTGTGCAGTGTGGCTCCGCCGGCAATTGCGTTTTCCAGATGTGCTCGCACACGAGACCGCTGCCGCGCGTTGATGATCGGTCCCAGCACGGTGTCCGCCTGCCGCAGATCACCCATGCCGAGACGCTGCGCCGCGGCGGTAAAGCGTTCCAGAAACTCCCGAAAGACTGGTTGCTCAACATAGATCCGGCTTGAGGCCATGCAGATCTGACCCTGATAAAGAAACGACCCGATCACACAACCCTGAACGGCTTTTTGAAGGTCGGCATCGCGGAGCACGATCAGTGGATTCTTGCCGCCCATTTCCAGTGTGACGCGTTTGCCGAATCGGCCACAGAGTTCACGGATATGAGTGCCGACGCGGGTGGATCCGGTGAAGCCGACCATCCGGACCAGGGGATGTGTGGTGAGAGCGTCGCCGATGACCTGCCCGCTTCCGGTGACGACATTGAAGACCCCTTCAGGCAGTCCGGCGTCGGCCAGCAGTCGGGCGATTCGCAGCGCCATCATGGGCGTTTCTTCAGAAGGCAGCATCACCACTGTGTTACCTGTGGCCAGAGGCATGGCGGCGTGCTTGATTCCCTTGATCAGCGGTACATTAAACGGCGTCATCGCGGCAACCACCCCCAGCGGGCTGCGGACACTCAGGCTCATTCGACCCGGTACGTCGGTGGGAAAGGTTTTTCCGGAGAGCCGGCGGGTGGCCCCCGCCGCTGCCCGCAGTACACCCGTTGCCGTGGCGACTTCCCGCCGGGCCTTGGTGATTGGAGAGCCCACTTCGTCAATCAGAATCTCGACGAATTCGTCGGCCTGCTGTTGAAGCAGTTCCGCGGCTTTCAGCAGCCATCCTTCGCGTTCTGCGGGGCGTGAGCGACGGAATGTCTGAAAAGCCGTGTCAGCAGCCACCACGGCACGGTGAACATCCGCCGTGGTTCCGGCGGCCGCGCGGGCATAGAGTGAATCGTCCAGTGGATTCAGGTCGTCAAACCACATTCCGCTTTCGGAAGTGACGGACTGACCGGCGATCCAGAGCTGGCAAAGCGGAACATCGGCGGACGGAGGAATGGCCATCAGGAATGCCTGTCAGTAGAACGCGTCGATTCGGGAGAACCAGTCGGTTGTCGCAGAATACCGGTGGAAAGCCAGACAGCAATGATCGACACTGAAGGATCGATTCGCGACTTTGGGGCAAAGACCCGGCAGATTCCGCCGAACCTCTGCCACGGTGGACATAATTACATTCTCATGGGTGAAAGTTTGTTTGTTCTGTCCGGATTTCTCAACACCTGGACTTCCGGCAGATCTGGGGTTGGGCTCTAATCGCCGGCTTCCACGGGGCACACGGTCTGGTCGTATGGCGACGGCCGTGAAGTAACGATTCCTTCAGGGATAGAAACACGTGGGTTCCTCACGACCACGACTGGTGGTATCCGGTGACACGGATGAAGCGACCAGTCAGTTCCGCAGAATTATGGGCGACAGCGTAGAAGTCGTCCGCTCGGGCAGTCCCGGTGCAGGCGACCTCACTCCGGATGGCGTGCTGTTCACCGGAGAATTCGCGAAGCGGACACAGGATCTGCAGTTGTGTGCTCAGGGATTCCTGGACAGCGTTCCGGATGCTCTGGTGCTGATCGACAGCGACAACAAGGTTGTCTGGCACAACCGGATGTTCCGCAACATGGCCACGGCGGAGGGTCTGCTGGTGGGAGTGTCCTTCATGGACGCAATGGGCAATCCGGAGCTCATGAGTCCGGCCGTTCTGCCGCTCAATATGGACCCCGGTCCGGATCAGGTGGTGAAGGCAATTCTGAAGATGGCTGAACGCAGTTTTGTGGCGATCCGGGCATCTCGTTCGTCTCTGCCGGCGGGCAGCGGCGATGCCAGGCGTTACACCACCATCGTGGTGCGTGACGTGTCGGAAGAGATTCTGGAGAATCAGAAGCGGGAAGCCATTTATCGGGCGGGAATTGAGCTGGGCGATCTGTCACCGGAAGAGGTGACGGAAATGTCTCATGAAGACCGGATTGAGCTGCTGAAGGACAAGATTCTTGAGTACTCACAGGACATTCTGGGATTCGACACCATTGAAATCAGGGTGCTGAATCCGGCCACGAATGAACTGATTCCGCTGTTGGAAGAGGGGATGCAGGACGAAGCCGCCAAACGGCGGCTGTTTGCAGAACCGGAAGGCAACGGAGTCACCGGCTTTGTGGCGGCCGCTCGTCAAAGCCATCTGTGTCGGGACACGCAGTCAGACCCGCTGTATATCAGTGGTGCGGCGGATGCACGCAGTTCGCTGACGGTGCCGCTGATCATGCACGAAGAAGTGCTGGGCACGTTCAATGTGGAAAGTCCGGGCATTGAAGCGTACGGGCCCAGAGATCTGGCGTTTCTGGAAGTCTTCGGCAACGTCGTCGCGATGGCCCTGAACCAGCTGCAACTGCTGGTGGCCGAAAAAGTGACCACCGTCACCGCCAGTTCTCAGCGGCTGCGCAGTGAGATTGCGCTGCCCACCGACGACATCCTGTCCAGTGCGACGGCGATTCTGGAGAAATACATTGGGCACGATCCGGACGTCTGCGAAAAACTGCAGAAGATTCTGGACAATACACGCACCATTCGCGGCCAGATCGAACGCGTTTCGGAAGTGGACGCCTCGGAAGCCGGCTTTCGAACATCTCCCGCCCGTCTGCGGGACGAACGACCGGCCCTGAAGGGCAAACGGATTCTGGTGGTGGACAGCGATGAAACGGTCCTGAAATCCGCGCACGAACTGCTGGATCGGCACAACTGCACCGTGGAAGCGGTCCGTTCCGGGCAGCAGGCCTGCCAGATGGCTCGCAGCCACCACTACGACGCCGTATTAACCGACATTCGGCTTCCGGACATGAACGGTTACGAATGCTTCTGCCAGCTGCAGGAAATCGATGACCGTCTGCCGATCATTCTGATGACCGGATTTGGCTACGACGCCGGACATTCGATTGTGAAATCCCGACAGCGGGGGCTGAAGGCGGTGTTGTACAAGCCGTTTCGCCGTGAGCAGCTGCTGACCGAAGTGGAAAAGGCGGTCACACCGCCGGCACCACATGAGTAAGCCTGTTTCTGCCCCGGAATTCCTTCTGCCAGGCAGAATCCCCGAAAAAGGCAGGAAAAACGCCTCCCTTACGCATCGAGCCCGCGAGGGCATTTCGGTATCGTTCGGTGCGAATCGTTTCCCGAACCCGGATCCCGGCCGAATCCCGGCTTGCATCGTCCGAAAGAATTTGCGAAATGTTCGGCCCGGCAGGAATGCTGCGAATAACAGCCTGTACCCTGCGGCGATCTGCCGCCTCACCAGAACAGTAAAGCTATGACTGAATCCCTACGAGGCTCAAAATCTGTCACGCGACCTCAGCAGACGGATGACAAGTGTCTGACCAGCGTGGAATGTGAGTTGTACCGGCACCTGAATTTCACGCTGGGACACCATGCCAGGGATGTGGATGCCGGCTATCTGTATCGAGCCCTGGCCATCACCGTTCGGGATCGTCTGGTGTCCGTGTGGAAGGAAACGCAGGAGCGTATCGCCCGGTGTGGCAGGAAGCGTGTGTACTACCTGTCTCTTGAATTCCTGGTGGGACGCTCGCTGACCAACGCCATTCTGAATCTGGACCTGGAACAGCCGGTTCGCGATGCTCTTCGTGAATATGGTCTGAGTCTGGAAGAGACGGCCGAGCTGGAGCATGATGCCGGGCTTGGCAACGGCGGGCTGGGACGTCTGGCGGCCTGCTTTCTGGACAGCTGTGCGAACCTGCAGCTGCCGGTCGTGGGTTACGGAATCCGATACGAATACGGCATGTTCAAACAGCATATTGACAACGGCCGGCAGGTCGAGGATCCGGATCACTGGCTCCGCGATGGAAATCCATGGGAACTGGAACGGCCCGAGGATTCGCGAGTCGTTCACTTCTACGGTTATTCTGAACATTTTATCGATGAAGACGGCAGGCCGCAGGCTCGCTGGGCCAACTGCCAGGATGTACTGGCCGTTCCCTACGACATGCCTGTTCCGGGGTACCGCAACGGCACCGTGAACACGCTCCGGCTGTGGAAGTCCTCGGCCACGGATGAATTCAATCTGCAGGAATTCAACGCCGGCGGTTATTCCGAAGCCGTGGCCGAAAAGAACCTGGCCGAACAGATTTCCATGGTGTTGTACCCGAACGACGCCAGCGAAAACGGCAAGGAACTGCGCCTGAAACAACAGTACTTTCTGGTATCGGCCAGTCTGCAGGATGTGCTGTCTGGCTGGGTGGCCGTCCATGGCACCGACTTCACCGACTTTGGCACACAGAACTGTTTTCAGCTGAATGATACGCACCCGGCCTGTGCGGTTCCGGAGCTGATGCGACTGCTGATGGATGAGTATCAGCTGGAGTGGGACGAGGCCTGGAAGATTACGCAGCATTGCATGGCCTATACCAATCACACGCTGCTGCCGGAGGCGCTGGAACGCTGGTCCGTCAGTCTGTTCAGCCGCCTGCTGCCGCGACTGATGGACATCATTCATGAAATTGACAATCGGTTCAAACAGCATCTTGCAGAGTTGTGGCCCGACGACATCGAGCTGCGCGAGCGGATGTCGCTGGTCGAAGGCGGCGATAACCCGCATGTCCGGATGGCCTACCTGGCGATTGTCGGCAGCTTTTCTGTGAATGGGGTAGCCGGTCTGCACACAGAACTGCTGAAGACGGGACTGTTCGCCGATTTCCACCGTCTGTGGCCGGACAAATTCAACAATAAGACCAACGGTGTGACGCAGCGACGCTGGCTGAGTCACTGCAACCCGGGTCTGCGGGATCTGATCAATGATACGATCGGATCAGACTGGCAGACCGATCTGGAGAAAATTGCCCAGCTTGCGGCCTATGCCGAAGACAAAAGCTTTCTGGAGAAATGGCAGGCGGTCAAGCGCCAAAACAAGGCGTTGCTTTCCGCTTACGTGGAACGACGGACCGGCGTTCGTTTTGATCAGGATGCGCTGTTCGACGTGCAGGTCAAGAGAATTCATGAATACAAGCGGCAGCTGCTGAACGTGTTGCACGTGATTCATCTGTACGATCGGATCTGCCGGGGCGACGCGGCGGGCATGGTGCCGCGCTGCGTGCTGATCGGCGGCAAGGCGGCTCCCGGCTACCACGTGGCCAAGCTGATTGTCAAACTGATCAACGATGTTGCGGCTGTGGTGAATGCCGAACCAAAGGCCGAAGGGCTGCTGAAGCTTGTCTTTCTGCCGAACTACCGTGTCTCAGCCATGGAAGTCATCTGTCCGGCCACCGAGCTGTCTGAACAGATCTCGACGGCCGGCAAGGAGGCATCCGGGACGGGCAACATGAAGTTCATGATGAACGGAGCGCTGACCATCGGGACGCTGGACGGAGCCAATATTGAGATCCGCGATCAGGTTGGTGCGGAAAACTTCTTCCTTTTCGGTCTGACGGCTGCCCAGGTGGCTGAGACTCGCATGGCTTATGATCCGAATGCGATCATTGCGGGCGACGAGGATATCCAGCGGGTGATGGTGCTGCTGGAATCCGGACGCTTCAATCAGCACGAACCGGGGATCTTCAGTATTCTGACGGCCGGTCTGCGAAGCCCGCATGATCCGTGGGTGACCATCGCCGACCTGCGCGGCTACATCGATGCTCAGGTACAGGTCAACGAAGCGTACAAGGACCAGCAGAGCTGGAATCGAATGAGTGTTCTGAATTCCTCGGCCAGCGGCTGGTTTTCCAGCGACCGCACCATTCAGCAGTACGCAGACGAAATCTGGAACGTAAAGCCCGTGAAATAACACGACCGCCGGTGCCCCGACTTCTTTAAGACGTGATGCATGCGTTTTCCTCGTTCTTCCGGCATTCTGCTGCCGGTTTTCAGCCTGCCGGGTCCGTTCGGGGTCGGCGACCTGGGTCCGTCGGCGTACCGCTTTGTCGATTTTCTGTCGCAGGCCGGACAGACCATCTGGCAGCTGCTGCCGCTGGGGCCGCCGGCCCGGGGTGATTCGCCCTACAGCAGCTATTCGGCATTCGCCGGCAACCCGTTGCTGACCAGCCCGGCAGAACTGGTGACGGCCGGTCTGCTGACCAGCGATCAGATCGCCGAAAACGGTGGCGATGGGACGCCGACGAGTCCTGACCGAGTGGACTATGTCACGGCTCACACGCGGCGTCAGGCGCTGCTGAAGTCGGCATTCAACAGGTTTCGTCAACCCGGTCACGAAGCACTGCGTCGCGACTTTGCCGAATTCTGCGAACGCAATCAGTCGTGGCTGACAGACTTCGCGCGCTTTGACGCCCTGGCCAACCAGTTCCGCGAACCGGACTGGTCGAAATGGGAATCCGCTCTGGTGCACCGGGAACCGGATGCTCTGGCCGCGGTTGACGCGCGCCTGGCAGACGAAATCGAATTTGCCAGGTTTCAGCAGTTTCTGTTTCTGTCGCAGTGGCACCGGCTGAAAGCTTATGCGAACGAACGCAGAGTTCGCATCTACGGTGACATGCCGATTTTTGTCGCCTACGAAAGTGTGGATGTCTGGACCAGTCAGGACCTGTTCCGGCTGGACGACTGCGGCCGTCCTGTGGTTGTGGCCGGCGTGCCGCCCGACTACTTCAGTGAAACCGGCCAGATGTGGGGCAATCCGCTGTACTGCTGGGACCGGCTGGCAGAAACCGGCTATGACTGGTGGATCCGTCGCTTTCGTCAGGCTTTTGAATTCTTCGATATTCTGCGGATCGATCATTTCCGCGGCTTCGAATCGTACTGGGAAATTCCGTCCGATGCACAAAACGCGATCGGCGGCGCATGGCAGAAAGGGCCGGGTGAAGCGCCGTTTATCGCCGCCCGCCAGGCGCTGGGCGAATTGCCCATCGTGGCCGAAGACCTGGGCCTGATTACGGATGACGTTCATGCCCTGCGGGATCAGCTGGGATTTCCAGGCATGCGCGTGCTGCAGTTCGGATTTGATCACGAAGACGATCCGTATCATCGCCCGGATTCCTTTCCGGAACATTCCGTGGCCTACACCGGAACTCACGACAACGATACGACGATGGGCTGGTATCAGCGTCGTCATGCGGAAGGAACGGATCAGCTTATCCGTCGGTTCCTTTCCAAAGGCACGGACGATGTGCGTGCAGACCTGATCCGGGCCGTGCTGAATTCCGCGGCCGACACGGTGATCATTCCGATGCAGGATCTGCTTGGTCTGGGAAGTGAGGCCCGGATGAACACGCCGGGTCTGGCCAAAGGGAACTGGCGCTGGCGGTGTGCGAGTGACTGTATGGGTGAAGCATTGAGTCAGAGCCTGCGGTCCTGGACGGAACACGCTGGACGACTGTCGTGACCTACCCTGGCACAGGATTCGGCGGGCCGGCGGCCTGCTGACGTCGCCGCTGCAGTACGGGGCTGGTTCGCTGGAAAACGCGAGGCACATTCAGGCCGGGAATCGGAGCGGCCGGATTCGGATTGAACGGCTGCAGAAACTGTCTGAGGCCTTCATCCAGTCGTGCAGCCGAACGCACTCTTTCCTGAGGACGGTCGGTGGTGCCCCGCACTTCGATTTTGGCCCAGTTGGTAAACAGGCCGCTGATGATTGGAATCGCGGTGGCTCGGGACCGCGCGGGCCGCGAATAGAAGTCCAGTTCCACGGCGCCGCCGAAGCCTACGCTGCCGCGGCCGCGAAAGCTGATGGATTCGCCCACCAGATCAATCGTGTCAAACCAGAAGGCCTGATCATGGACGTCAAAGTCCAGCAGCGCGTAATTGAAGGCTGTGCGATCCTGCACATTCAGATTCAGCTGTGACAGCGATCCCAGCAGCTTGACGATGACGGGAATTTCATACAGGGCTGCGGGATTGATCAGCAGCTGTCCCTTGCCGCTCACGTCGGTGGCTTCTTCGGCGGTGCCTTCCAGAGACAGCCAGGCGGTGATCACGCCTTTCAGATTCTTGTTCTCCGGGATATGCAGGGCGGCATAGGATTCCAGCCGGGCATCGGCCAGCTCTGTAAAGAACTGGTACCGGCCGCCGACTCGCAGATCCACGTGCGCATCGAACAGCAGTTCGCCACCGTAGGCCAGTGCCTTCATGCGGCTGGATGGATCCACCTGAGACAGTGTGCGATCCGGTTCGAAGACGCGACGGGATCCCAGCACCAGCTCGATGTCGTTCAGCGCATACGGGCCCCGGATGTTGGTGAAGGGCATTTCCAGGACCTCAGCCGTTTCCACGTCAATTTCGCCGACGTTCATCAGGTGAAAGCCGTCCCATGCCCCGCGGGCCGTGACGGCTCCGTAGACATGCATCACATCCAGGCCGGCATTCAGGGTACAGTCGCGGAACTGCAGGTTCAGGTCCCAGCCCGCGGTCGTATTGCGCTGCCCGGACATGTCGCCGCGAAAATCCATTTCTGAATCGTGAACCGACACGACGCCCACATGATGTACCCGTCCCAGTGTCTGTCGCCATGTAGACGGCAGCGCCGCCCGCAGTTGATCGTCCGGCTGCAGGTTCGTGGCCGTGACATTGTTCAGATGGACCTGCCATTCGCCGTCCGGCTTGGCCTCGGCCCAGCCACTGGCGGTGATCGGGGATCCTTCATGCTCGGCCTGAAACGAATGAATTTCGCAGTGCTGAGCACCCGCTGCACGCACGTCATTCGGATCAAAGCTGAGTACGGCTTCCTTCACATGCATGTCAAACGGAAACGGAGTCGGGCGAATTCTGGTGTTGTAGATACGCACCGGTGCGTGCTCCGGAAAACTGATAATGGCCGACTGCCCCGGAGCCGCCGTCCAGTTGATCTGTGCCGTGAGATCGCACGTGCCTTCCGGATTGACCATATTCCAGATGCTGCGCTGTGGCGGCGACAGGGCGTTGTACACATCGGCATCCAGCGCCGTGCCGGTGGCTTTGATGGTCATGTCCAGCACGCCGGGTTCGGGGTTGCCTCGGAAGTTGCCCGAGGCCACCAGCTGACCGTCTCCGTGCCGTCCCTTCAGTTCAATAAACTTCCAGTGATTGTTCTGACTGTTGAAGGTAATCCGGCCGGAAAGATCATCGATCGCATAGGGAAACCTGCGGAACCTGATTTTTGCCTGAGATAGCTCAGCATCCATGTAAGTGTGCGTCGGCTGGTCAGGTCCCGGCGGACGATAAAAGACAAAAGCCGCATTCGCGGTGCCCGAAAGATCCAGTGATTCCACAACGTGCTGCTCCTTTTCGCCAAGCGCGCTGCGATAACGGCTGTCCAGCGGAAAGTCGGTGATGGCCAGTTCGAAACGCGTTTCCGTCGCGGCTCCGGGATTCTTCCACCACCCGGTTGATACAAACGGATGCGTCCCCAGTTTTCCGTTCAGCCGCACATCCAGCATGGCATCGTCGATCGTGCTGGCAGATTCCGTTGCCGTGCCGGGGCGGCTGGCGTAGGGCCTTTGTACAATCGTTCCGGTCAGTCCTTTGACCGGGTATCGAAACCTGTGATACAGCAACGTCGTCTCGTGAATCTCGGCGGTGAAGTTCTCAGGTCGCCAGCGACCATCGGGCCGCTGAAGCACATCCCCGCGGAACGACACCGTTCCTTCCGGCTGAAACGCATCAAACAGCCGCTGAGTCTTCTCCGGCAGCAACGGACGAAGCCGGGCAGTCACCGGAAACCGTCGCACATCAAACCATCCCTTGCCGGGTTCAGCATGGGCTCCCGTACGCATTTCGAATCCAGCCGTCACCGATGCATCGTCACCGCGAGCTTCGTCCAGACGGAAAATCAGATGCTGGTTGTCGCGAAAGAACCTGGCTCGGACGTTCGTCAGCGCCATCGGGATGGCAGGTGATGCCAGCCGTCCGTCCTTCACTTCCACACGCAGCCGGAACTGCGGAATTGACTGTTCCGGGCTGCCCGCCACATCGAAATCCACGTCCAGCACGCCCAGAAACTGCGGCGCGATCTGGCCGTTGTTACCGATCAGAAGTGCCGCACCGGCCGGCGTATCCGCCACACCGGCCGTTTTCGGAATCGCGCGTTCCAGAACCGAATCCACCTGATCAAGGCGGCCCTGCAGTTCCGGTGCGGTAGCCTTTGCCAGCTGCATCAGCTGCTGGTCTGCCTGTACATCCCGCAGCCGCCCGCCCAGCCGCCACTGCTTCGATTCCAGATCCCATGCTCCGGTCAGTTTCAGCTGACCTGCTCCCGGCAGCGTGACGGCTCCGTCAAAATCGTAGCCATGAGATGACTTCGGCACGGCCTGCAGCCCCGAATTCCTGAGCAGCAGTCGGGCGGCCGGAATGCCGCCTCCGTGCTTCAGCGTCAGCTGAATGGAAAGATCGTCGAGCACCACGACAGGAAGTCCGCCGGAACCTGTTCGAGGCATCTGAAACTTGTAGTTCTGCCAGTTCCAGCGGCCGTCTGCTTCCCGCGTCAGCAGAATGTCGGCCGAGCTGACATGCAGTTTCTGAACAACCACGCGCTGGTGGTCCAGCAGCTGTTCTGAATCAATGTCCACCGTCAGCGACTTCGCCTGAAACAACGCCCGCTCGGTGCTGCGGTCCCGCACCAGAACATCGCGAAGCGTGGCCCCCGAGGTGCCGTTCAGCGTCAGAGAACCAATGCCCAGCGACAGTTCAGGCGCGGCCTCGGCAAAACGCTGCAGAATCTGCTCTTTTGCCAGTCGGTCCTTATGCTGCAGCAAATAGATAGCGCCACCGCTCGCGACCACAGCCACGACCAGCGCCATCACGATCATCCATTTCAGAACCGGAAGAAACTTCATGCATCCCTGCCGAAGTGCAGCCTGCCCGTCTGTCGCGGTTCACGCTTCCGCATGTTTTGTGCGGGCCAGTACCAGCCTTTGCCATCCGATGGCGGCCAGTACGGCCAGAGGATATTCCACCGGCAAACGATACCTGACTGAGCCGACAAAGACCATATGAACCAGCAGAAACAGCACGAACGGGCCCAGCATTGACAGCAATCCCATTGCATTCCACTGGCGGCTGTACAAGCCGACCACCGCCGTTCCATACAAAAGCACCCACAGGGCAACGCAGACTGCGTTGATTACCCAGCCTGACAGTCCGCGGGTCTCGGCGTTGCTGACATTCAAAACGGGACTCAGAAATCGCATTCCCTTGATGAACGCCAGTTGAAACGCTCGTGCGGGCCGGCTCCGCACAAATTCGCTGGCTCGCTGTTTGTAATATTCGTTCATTTCGAATTCCGTCATCTGCTGCCGCCCCATGAGGTTGTCTTCGTCGAAGAACCTCATGTCGCTGGCCCCCGTCGCATTGGGATTCAATCCATCGTACAGACTCGGTCCCGACCACAATGAGGTGACGACCCAGTGTCCCGTGACCGATGCATTGCGAGCCGCCCACGGAAGCAGTGTGAGTCCGCATCCGATCAGCAGCCCCCCGGTCAGCAGACAACGGACCGGGACCGGCCGTGTTACCAGCAGCACGACCGCACCAATGGCGACGGCCAGCCACGGCAGAAACCCGGGCCGCACCAGCACGGTGATCCCGATTAACGCACCCGTCAGCAGCGACCGCAGCCACAGACGCCACGCACACGGTGCCGTATGGCGGACGGGACAGGCAGCGGCCGTCCTGTTCACCAGCCAGACCAGCGCGATCAGGCTGGTCAGCATCCAGAGCGTAAACAGCGTCTCTGACAGGATCAGCACGCTGTTCAGAATATGCAGCGGGTGGACGGCAACAAACAGGGCCGCATAGAAGGCGGTCCGGCGTGTGTGAACCTGTTTTCCAAGGCACCAGGTCAGCCAGCAGCACACCGTGCCGATGACCGCAAGGATCATCCGGGCGGCCAGGACACTGTCGCCGAACAGGCGGATACTGCCGGCCAGCAACAGCGGAAAGCCGGGCATTCGCAGCACGTAACGCGGTGGCTGATGAATCGCGTAAGCCTGCCCCCGGGCCAGCTTCTGGCCGAGTTCCCAGTAACCGTTGGCATCGCCTTCAATCAGAAAGGCCCGTCCGGCATTCTGCGCATGACGCTCGACCACGACGGCCGCCAGCATGCGGAGCAGCAGGGCCAGCACCAGCAGGGCCAGCACCAGTGGGCTCCAGCGGGCTGCAACTGCCGCCGCCGGGTCAGCGTCGACGTGCGACTGCTGAGCATCGGCCGATTCAGCGTGCTTCGACATCGCTGATCCATGCGTCATGAAGCTGTTCCAGTTCCTTCACCATGTCCGGATGCTGCGACGCCAGGTTCTGCCGTTCGTCAATCGATTCACTCAGGTTGACAAGAAACCGCCGATCATCCGCGGTGACCGGAGCCAGATGGCTGGTGTCGTTGGGATTGGCAATCAGCTTCCAGTCACCCCGACGGACAGCCCACTGCCGGTTGTTTCTGCCGCCACCGGATTCCCAGTGAAAGACGTCGTGTGGCGTGGGCGCCTGAGCTGATCGGATGACGTCTGAAATATCCCGGCCGTCGAAGGTCTGCTGACCGGGATCGAGGCGGCACAAAGAAACCAGCGTCGGCAGCCAGTCACAGCCCGTGGCCATCTGGTGCCGCACGGCTCCTTCCGGAAGTGTTCCGGGCCAGGAAATGATAGCGGGGACTCGAATGCCGCCTTCGAAAAGACTGAACTTCGCTCCCCGATACGGTCCGGCACTTCCGCCGCCGCCAAAGGTGCGTTCTTCCGTGCTGTGCCCGTGATCCGACTGAAAGACCACCACCGTCTGTTCACGCAGCCCCAGCTGATCCAGTCGCTTCAGCACCGTACCGATGATTTCATCTGTGGTCGAAACGAAGGCGGCATACTTGTCTCGCGGCGACTTCAGGCCTGAGTAATGCTGCCGCCATTTGTCCGTCCCCTGCAGCGGATAGTGCGGTGTGTTCAGGGCCCAGTACAACAGAAACGGGCGCTGCTGATTTTCTTCGATGAAGCGAACGGCTTCGGCAGCCATCAGAGCGGGAAAGTACTGTCCGTCCCGAAACACTTCGCGGCCATTGTGCCACAGGTCGTGTCGATTCGGACCGTTCCAGTAAAAGAAGTGTGAGTAATTATCAATACAGCCGCCCATGTGACCAAAGGAACCGGCAAAGCCCTGTCCCTGCGGCATCGTCTCTTTGGTATAGCCGAGATGCCATTTTCCCACGTGGCCTGTCACATAGTCGTTCGCATCAAAAAGCTCGGCCACCGTCTGCGTCGCTGCCGGCATGCCGGCATGGCCGAAGGCGGAAGATACATTTCCCGGTACTCCGGCACGCTGCGGATACAGTCCCGTGATAAAGGCCGCACGGGATGGCGAGCACACCGGTGCCGCCGCGTAGAACTGAGTGAACCGGACGCCTCTGGCCGCCAGCTGATCAAGCGCCGGAGTCAACAGATCGCCGGCCCCGTAACAGTTCAGGTCAACGCTGCCCAGGTCATCCGCCAGAATCAGAATGACATTCGGACGCGGTGCCGACGACGCCCCCTGCACCCGCGGACACAGAACCGGACCCATCGGAAGGATGGTCGTCAGGACAGCCCATAGCAACCAGCGACCAACCGAGCTTTCGGTGTTCGGTTTTCGAGTTGCCGAAACCCGATCGAGGCCCCGTCCCGGTCTTCGAAAAATGATTGTCTTCATAAGTCTTCTCTGATTTCCAGTCAGGCACAGATACGCTCAGCCGCGAAACGCTGACCAGCAATGCAGCGCCGACCGAGGTATTCAGGAATCGGACGTTCAGCCTATCAGAAAACCGTCACCCGGGTCTATGAACTCCTGCGACGTCCGGGGGTGGCGGAGTCGGGGGCGTCACAAGTGATGATTTCCTTGATGAGCGGCCCGGGGTGGAAGGACGAAGCGACGGTGTTCTCTTCCCCGGACGCAGGCGTTCACCGAACGGCGATGAAGGCCGCCGAAGACCTGATCAGATTCCCCGCTCCCTGCACGCGCAGGCGACCTGGTTCAGTCTCAGACTGTGCGACGACGTTGTGTTGTTCGTGAGACTGTCTGCAGACATTCACACCCGCCATGGCGGCATGCTTCCTGAGTTGACTTCCATCCGGGCGTGAAATCTTCACAATCTGCGGTTTGTTGTGAGCGGAATCTGGCAGCCGACGTTGTCTGCGCTCATCACCTGCACGTTTCGACCGAAGAACTACTGACTCATGGATTCCAGCGTATTCACTGGTTGTATTCCCGCCCTGATGACACCCTGTCGGCCGGACCGGACGCCGGATTTCGACGCCCTTGTTCGCAAAGGCACCGAGTTGACAGCGGCCGGAATGAATGCGGTTGTCTACTGCGGTTCGATGGGAGACTGGCCGCTGTTGACGGATTCTGAGCGGCAGCAGGGCGTTGAGCGACTGGTCAAAGCCGGCGTCCGAGTGATTGTGGGCACCGGTGCTCAGAATTCCCGGATCGCCGCTCAGCACGCGGCACACGCTCAGGAAGTGGGGGCGGACGGCCTGATGGTCATTCCTCGCGTTCTGTCACGCGGCACTTCTCAGGCGGCGCAGCGACACCACTTCGCAGGCATTCTAAGTGCGGCTTCCGAGCTGCCGGCGGTGATCTACAACAGTCCGTACTACGGGTTCGAAACAAAGGCCGATTTATTCTTTGACCTGCGGAAGCAGTTTCCTTCGCTGGTCGGTTTCAAGGAATTTGGCGGCGCCGCTTCGCTCAGCTATGCGGCAGAACACATCACCTCCGCGGACGACGATGTGGTGCTGATGGCCGGCGTCGACACTCAGGTCTACCACGGATTCGTCCACTGCAACGCCGTGGGGGCCATCACCGGGATTGGAAACTGCCTGCCCGAGCAGGTACTGCACCTGATCCGCCTGTGCGAAAAGGCGGCCCGAGGTGATGTAGAAGCCCGGCGACTGGCCCGGGAACTGGACGAAGCGCTGATTGTGCTGTCCACGTTTGACGAAGGGCCCGATCTGGTCCTGTACTACAAGTATCTGCTGGTGCTGCTGGGGGATGACGCCTATCGTCTTCATTTCAACCAGACCGATCAGTTGAGCCCCGGTCAGGAAGGCTTCGCACGCACTCAACTGAACCTGTTTCTAGACTGGTGGAACAACTGGCCTGGGAAAATCTACGGCCGATAGCGTCGCTGTTCCGGATACCGAGGCTAATTCAGCAAACTTCAACAGCCTTGTGACGCTTACTGAAAAGCATCACAAGGCTGTCCTGAGTATCGGTATCGGTATCGGTCTCGCTGTCGGACGCGCCGTCCCGGGCGTTGCTGATCCCGGTCAACCGCATTGGCGGTCGAACAGCGGTCCGGTCACGATGTCATCACTACGCGGCGCGGCGATCTGCCTCGGCGCCAGAGGGAAACTTCAGCGTGGCAGAAACACGTACGGCGTCGGCCAGAACATCGGCAACCCGTGTCAGCTGCGCTTCTGTCAGCTCGGCAAAGATCGGCAGCGACAGCACTTCCTTTGATGCTCGATTGCTTTCCGGGAAGTCCTCGGCCTGATACCCGAGATAATCAAAGCACTTCTGCATGTGCAGAGCAATCGGATAGTACACAGCGCAACCAACACCTTCGCCGCGCAGATATTCCATCACGGCATCTCTCATTCCGCCGCGAATACGGATGGTGTACTGATTATAGACGTGGCGGTGGTCCGGCGCTATCGTCGGTGGTTCAACCGAACTCAGCAGGTTCAGGCTGCGAAACAGTTCGCCGTAACGTCGGGCGTTCTGCCGTCGGCCTTCGGACCAGCCTTCCAGATGTCGAAGCTTAACCCGCAGAACGGCGGCCTGCAGGGCGTCCAGGCGACTGTTGAATCCCACTTCCACGTGGTTATAGCCGCCGACATCACCATGCACGCGCAGCCTTTTCAGGCGAAGCGCCAGTTCGGGATCATCAGTCGTGATAATGCCACCGTCGCCGGCGCCGCCCAGATTCTTGGTAGGGAAGAAACTGAAACAGCCGACTCGTCCCAGCACGCCGGCCTTGCGGCCGCGATAGGCGGCTCCAATGGCCTGGCAGGCATCTTCGATGATCGGCACATTCATGCTGGCTGAAATCCGCCACAGCGGTTCCATCTCGGCACACTGGCCGAAGATGTGTACCGGCATGATGGCTTTGGTCTTTTCATCAACGGCCGCTTCAACCTGTTCCGGATCCAGGTTATAGGTCACAGGGTCGATGTCCACGAACTTCGGCCGGGCACCAACGCGATGAATGGCTCCAGCGGTGGCGAAGAAGGTGAACGGACTGGTGATGACTTCATCGCCCGGTCCGACGCCCAGGCCCAGCAGCGACAGGATCAGCGCGTCCGTCCCTGAGGCACAGCCAATGGCAAAGCGCGCATCGCAATAACCAGCGATCTCAGCTTCAAGCTGTTCAACTTCGTCTCCCAGGATAAACCGCTGGTTTTCGAAGACCTGATCAACGGTCTGACGAATCTCATCGCGGATCGTCTGGTACTGGGCAACAAGATCTATGAAAGGCACCGGTTCTGTAGCAGGACCGGCCTGTGAAGGGGTGGGCATCGAGCGACTCCATTCGCTGCTTAACGCCGTTTTCGAAACGGCAGATGTCGGGCAGGTTAGGCCAATGAAGAAGTAGTGTCAATATGGACGAAGAAGCCGGGATCTCGGTAAGTCCTTATCTCGGTTTCAGTTGCGAGCGCTTTGACGGACCGAAAATACGTCGCTGTCCTATCTTATCGGCAGAACAGCCGGCACAAACCACACCACCCGAATCGATTTTCTGTCTGCCGCCGATCCGTATCAGCCATCTGGCCCCCCGACATCAGAACTTTGTGCGGCCGAACGCAGAACCGCCCCATGCTGCTCCGGCCCCGAAGATTTCCCCGCCGTCGGCCCGAATACTTCCGTCTGACGGACTTCCAATGTCTGACGGACTTCCTGGTCCGTCACAGGCGGAAACCGCCATATTTCCCAGGCACTTCGCCGGCCGGCATACAAACTTCTCGCGTTCTCCGAACCGCCTCCCAGCAGTCCGCCCGAACACTTCCGTATGACGGAGTTCCAAGTCCGTCACGGTCGAAGCCCCCCATATTTCCCGCGCACCTCGGCAGCCAGCGTACGAAAAATTCCGGCATCCGGACAAGCTTCCAGCCCCGCAGATGCTGAAAACCTCAGCTGAGCCGAGCGGCGCGCCCATTTTATTGGCACTCCAGCATCAGTATTGCGCAGCTGCTCGGGTGTCGGAGGTCTTGGGCAGATTTTTTGTCATTCTTACAAGACGTCAGGACCAGCAAATTTCCACTCTGCCGACCCATTCGCACGTTTTGGGGGCACGTACTGCAAGGTTTTGGCGCGCTGGTTGCTTTTCGGCAGTTCCGACACGCTCGTTTTCGGTTGAGCGTGGATCGAATACTTACAGTCGTACTCGGAAGAGATCCGGAAGGACAGGCGAAATGAAGAAACTGTTGTGTCAATCGAAGTTCCGCTGGTTGTTACCCCTGGCCGCGGTGCTGGCGGTCAGTGGCGATTACAGCCTCTTTGCTCAGGATGCCGCTGAGGTCGTCGAGGTGGTGGCGGAAGAAGCTGCCGCGGACGAGTCGGCCGCCGCTCCTGAGTACTACGAGAAGGCGGAACTGGACTACACCATCAATACGTTGATCATGTTTCTGTGTGCCGTCCTGGTCCTGTTCATGCAGGCAGGCTTTGCGATGGTGGAAGTCGGTTTCAACGCCTCCAAGAACGCGGTCAATATTCTGTTCAAGAATATCATGGACCTTGGCATCGGAGTCATCCTGTACCTGTTCATTGGCTGGGGGCTGATGTACCCCGGCGGCGACTACGAAGGTGCATGGTTTGGCTACGCCGGTCCCTGGGTGGTTCGTGATGCCACACCGGACCTTGAATATGGCTGGAGTGCCAGTGCCGACTTTCTGTTTCAGGTCGCGTTTGCCGCCACGGCTGCCACGATCGTTTCCGGAGCCGTTGCCGGCCGTATGAAGTTCGCCGGTTACCTGTTTTACAGTGCCATCCTGACCGGACTGGTTTACCCGATCAGCGGCATGTGGAAGTGGGGCGGCGGGGCTCTGGCGTCATGGGGCTTTGCTGACTTTGCCGGTTCTGTTGTTGTGCACGCGGTGGGAGGATTTGCCGGACTGGCCGGAGCCATGGTGCTGGGAGCCCGGATCGGTCGTTATTCGAAAGATGGAAAATCTCAGCCCATGCTGGGTCACAATATGCCGCTGGCGGCTCTGGGTGTCTTCATTCTGTGGGTGGGCTGGTACGGATTCAATCCGGGCAGTCAGCTGACTTATTCTGGTTCTGCCAATGCGGAAGCCACCACCTACATCGCCCTGACGACGACACTGTCGGCAGCAGTCGGAGCCGTGGTATCCATGGTGCTTTCATGGGCTGTGTTCAAGAAGCCGGACCTGTCAATGGCCCTGAACGGTGCTCTTGCCGGTCTGGTGGGCATCACTGCCAACTGTGATCAGGTCACTCAGGGAAGTGCGTTGATCATCGGGGCCGTCGCCGGAGGCCTGGTCTTCGCCGGTATCCTGGCTCTGGACAAACTGAAGATTGACGATCCGGTGGGTGCCTTTCCGGTTCACGGTCTCTGCGGCGTCTGGGGCGGTATCGCAACCGGCATCTTTGGAACTGCCATGCCGGAAGTCGACGGTGAGACCCTGACCCGAGCTCAGTACATCATGGTTCAGCTTCAGTCAACGGTCATCATCTGTGCCTGGGCATTCGGAACAATGTTCATCCTGTTCTCGATCCTGAAGGCCATCGGGCTGCTCCGAGTTTCAGCTGAAGAAGAAATTGAAGGACTGGACATGGTCGAACACGGAATGCCTGCCTACCCAGCCGGCAGCATGTTCGGTGGCGGAGCTTCTCCGACAGCCGGACTGGCCACCAGTATCCCGGTTACAAGCGTCTCGCCTGTTCCCGCTCACGAGGGTGCGTAGCCCGAGCGGGAAGCTCCTGCCGTGAGTCTGCGAAAGCAGAATCGGCGGAAAGGTGGGAAGGTTTATCCTTCCCACCTTTTTTTATGCGCTGAGCAAACGGTTTCGGAGTCGCAGAATGGCGTGCCGGAGCGCCTTCCGGACAGATTTCGGACCTTCTGACGGCCTTCTGGTGGCGGCTTCGGGTTCCGCGGTCCCCGCTGAAAACGCTGCCGTTCGGTTGCATGATTGTCTGAGTTCATTCATGCTCTGCCCCGCTGCGTGCAGGCAACCGAACAATTAACCGATCGTGGAGAATTCGATGGTCAAATATGGAATGAATCTGCTTCTCTGGAATTCCGTCATTACGGAAGAACACTTTCCGGTCATCCGGCAGCTGAAGGAAATCGGCTATGACGCCGTAGAACTGCCCATGTTCGACCTGAATCCCGACACCTTCCGGAAAATCGGGGGCGAACTGGCCGATCTGGAACTCGGGGTCACGGCCGTGACGGTCTGCACGGCCGAAGCAAATCCGATTTCTTCCGATGCGGCTGTCCGCGAAGCCGGTCTGAATCATCTGAAACAGGCCATCGATATGTGTGCTCTGGCGGGCGCCACGCACCTGTGCGGTCCCATTCACTCGGCACTGGGCGAATTTTCCGGCGCCGGCAGAACGGACGACGAGTGGAATTACGCGAAGGACACGCTGTCGGCGGCGGCCGACTATGCCAAAGCCAACGATGTGACGCTGGTGGTGGAGTACCTGAATCGGTTTGAATGTTACTTCCTGAATTGCGCTGAAGACGCCGGACGGTTCTGTCGCGAGGTCGGACATTCTCATCTGAAGACGATGTATGACACCTTTCACGCCAACATCGAAGAGAAATCCATCACCGAGGCGGTAAAGGCCTGTGCGGACCAGATGGTTCACGTTCATATCTCTGAAAATGATCGATCGACGCCCGGAAAGGGCGGAGTGAACTGGGATGAATCATTCGCGGCCCTCAAGGAAGTTGGCTACGACAATGGTTATCTGATGATCGAAGCGTTCGGTCTGGCACTGCCCGACCTTGCCGCGGCCACGCGGATCTGGCGCAAGATGTTTGACACCGAACTGAAGCTGGCCGAAGACGGCCTGAAGTTCATGAAGAGCCGCTGGGAAGCCTAGCAGCCGGTGCGGATAACGGAATTTTCCGTACGCCGGCCTGCGAGGCGCGTTGGGAAACTGGTCGGTTTCGCCCATGACGGACCTGGAAGTCCGGCATACAGAAGCATCCGGACGGCCTGCTGGCAGCCGGTGCGGATAACGGAATTTTTCGTACGCCGGCCTGCGAAGCGCGTTGGGAAACTGGTCGGTTTCGCCCATGACGGACTTGGAAGTTCGTCATACAGACCAGGATTCCGGGCAGCCTGCTGATGCCTTGTCACAGTTATTTCGGGGGAAATCCAATGCGAACCGTTCTTCTGACCATCGTCACTGTTGCGCTGACGGCATCGCTGCCGGCGCAGGACAACAAAAAAGCTTTTCTGGATCCGATCGAAGCCGGTCGTGATTTCGACATTCAGGGAGAATATGCCGGCACAGTCGGAGAAGGCGACAACGCGGTCCGGGTCGGCATTCAGGTCATTGCCGACGGCGATGGAAAGTTCCGATCGGTCGGTTTTGTCGGCGGGCTCCCGGGCGACGGCTGGGACGGTTCGCCCGAAAAGCGGATTCCCGGCTCCGGTCAGATGGAAGGCGATGTCTGTATCCTGAAAGCCGACAACCCGGACAGCGATGGACGGGCCGAAATCAAAGAAGGCAACCTGACGCTGTACACCGGCGACAACGTCCGGATTGCCGAATTCAACAAGGTTCGGCGGCAGAGTCCGACGCTGGGAAAAACGCCGCCTGAAGGTGCCGTGGTCCTGTTCGACGGTTCAAACGCCGATCAGTTCAAGGATGGACGGATGTCGGAAGATAAGTTGCTGATGGAAGGCTGCACCAGCCACCGGAAGTTTCAGAGCTACCAGCTGCATATGGAATTCATGCTGTCGTTTATGCCCTACGCCCGAGGTCAGGGCCGCAGCAACAGCGGCGTTTATAACCAGGGACGCTACGAAGTTCAGATTCTGGATTCCTTCGGCCTCGAAGGCAAACACAACGAATGCGGCGGCATCTACACCATCGAAGATCCGTACGTCAACATGTGCTTTCCTCCTTTGTCATGGCAGACATATGACATCGAATATCACGCAGCCACGTTCGATGACGCCGGGAAAAAGACCGCTGACGCATGGATGACGGTGCGGCACAACGGCGTTGTTGTGCATGAAAAAACAAAGCTGGATCATTCCACGACCGCGTCGCCACTGAAGGAAGGGCCTGAGCCGGGTCCGATCTTTCTGCAGAATCACGGTAACCCGGTGCGGTTCCGCAACATCTGGGTGCTGCCCATCGACGGCTGAGCTGCAGCATGCGTGCCGACCGGCGATCTGCCGCGAACGGTGGCTGCCGGTCGATTCGATCTGCCATCTGTCATCTGCCATCTGCCATCTTTGATTGCCCGGACTGTCTACTTCATTCCGCTGAGTTTTTCAATGCCATCTTTTCTGCGAACAGTTCTGTATGTTGCTCTGCTGACGGGCCCCGTGGTGGCTCATGAATCTCAGCAGCCCGAAGTCCCGGTGGAAGCCGATTTCTACAGGCTGCTGACGTTCGAAATTCCGCCTCAGATAAACCTGGAAGTCGGGGCGATTGAACCGATGCCGGACGGGACGCTGGCCGTTTCGACGCGCCGTGGCGATATCTTTCTGGTGCACAACGCATGGAGCGATGATCCGGCTGGCGCTGAATTCCGACTGTTTGCCGGTGGACTGCATGAAGTTCTGGGTCTGACATGGAAAGACGGCTGGCTGTATGCGACTCAGCGCTGCGAGGTCACGCGCCTGCGAGACACCAACGGTGACGGCTTTGCGGACGAACTGGAAACCTTCAACGACGACTGGGGGATCAGCGGCGACTACCACGAATATGCCTTTGGGTCGCCGTTTGACAAAGATGGCAATATGTGGGTGACGCTGTGTCTGACGGGGTCGTTCAGCAGTCAGGCAGAATATCGCGGCTGGTGCCTGCGTATTGACCGCGAAGGAAAGTCCGTTCCGGTGTGCAGCGGTATCCGATCGCCCGGTGGCATCGGTTTCAACGCGGTGGACGATGTCTTTTACACCGACAACCAGGGGCCATGGAACGGTACCTGCAGCCTGAAGTGGCTTCGTCCAGGATCGTTTCAGGGACATCCTGGCGGCTTCGGCTGGTACAGTGAAGCCAAAGATGTATTTGACAAGGTGCCTCAGGAGCCCGAAAGCGGCAGCCGCATCATGACGGAAGCGGATAAGATTCCCGAATATGAACCGCCCGTGATTCTGTTTCCGTACAAGAAGATGGGACAGTCAGCCAGCGGCGTGGCGTGCGATCTGAGTGCCGGGAAATTCGGTCCGTTTGCGACGCAGATGTTTGTCGGCGATCAGACCTTCAGCACCGTGATGAGGTGCTTTCTGGAACAGGTGGACGGTCACTACCAGGGCGCCTGTTTTCCGTTTCGGGAAGGATTCGCCTCCGGTACGCTGTCTGTACGACTGACGGACGACGGTTCGATGTTTGTCGGAGGCACCAACCGCGGGTGGGGCTCGCGCGGGACAAAGCCGTTTGCTCTGGAACGACTGGTCTGGACAGGAAAAACCCCGTTTGAAATTCACGAAATGAGAGCGAAGTCGGATGGCTTCGAACTGACGTTCACTCAGCCCGTCGATGCCGAAACGGCCGGTGATCCGAAGTCCTGGCAGCTGCAGACCTACACCTACATCTTTCAGTCGTCGTACGGCAGCCCCGAAGTGGATCACACCACTCCGGTCATCAGCCGAATCGATGTCGCGGATGACGGTCAGTCGGTTCGACTGTATATCGACGGCCTGCAGCGAGGACACGTGCATGAGCTGTCAGCGGCAGGCGTCCGTTCGGCCGAAGGACTGCCGCTGCTGCATTCAGACGCTTATTACACGCTGAACTACATTCCGCCGCCTGAATAGCCGAGACAGGGGCGTTTGCTCGTAGCAGAACTCGGCAGCGTTTCGGTCCCCGGTTTATGAACGGACTTCATTAAATCAACAAGTCGTGGGCGGCTTTCGCTGCCTTTGTGCCCGTTTCTCAGACAGCTTCGTCAGCCGGTTCGGGCAGTGTCATCGACAGAATCACGCCCAGCAGATAGACACCGAACACCACGCAGCCCGCCGCCAGCGCGGTGGACTTGCCGGGCATCAGCGTCGTCAGCCAGGTGGTCAGCAGGGCTGCTGAGGTGCCGACCATGCGGCCACCGATGTTGGCGGCGAAGCTTTCGCCGGTTCCTCGCAGATGAACCGGGTACACGCGAGGCAGGTAGTTGCCCCAGAAACTGAACTGGGCCACGGTCAGCAGTCCTGCGACAAAGATACCCCACTTCAGCAATTCCAGGTTGTCGCGCGCCGGAAAGAAGTAAACCAGCGGAATCAGGATCAGTCCGGGAATCTGAAACAGACGCAGCAGCCGGCGTCGGCTGGCAATTCGCACCGCCAGGTAAGCGAGCAGAAACCGTCCCGCCAGACCTCCGAATTCCTGATAGCCGTTGACCGTGGCCGCAACCTGCTGTTCGATTCGTTTCTGGTCGGGGATGGCCTTGCCCGCGGTCATCTGTTTCACCTGTGGCAGAGACGGCACAATCCGAGGTGTGTGCTGCAGAGCTCCGAAGGCAGCTCCGTAGCTGCAGGCAAACATCAGCGCGGTAACGATGGTGGTTCTGCGATACTCGGGAGCAAACAGAGCCCGCAGACTGGGACGCTGCAGAGTTCCGGCCGCTTTTTTCTCGGCCCATTCAGGAGATTCAGGCAGGAACGGCCGGATCAGAATCAATGGCAGCGCCGGAATGACGCCGGAGATCAGGGTGTAACGCCAGGCTTCGTGAGCATCGTAAATGGCCGGCAGATGATCACCGAAACGTACGGTCAGGTAATAGGCTCCGGTCACCAGCAGGCCGCCGAAAGAGGAAAACGCCTGAGTATAGCCCAGCACCTGTTCGCGTCGCCGCGGATCCGGGAATAGTTCTGCCAGCCACGCGACGGCGGCCACGAATTCGACGCACACTCCGATAAACGTGGTGCAGCGCAGGAACAGCAGCATATGAATTGAAGTGGCAAAGCCGGCCGCACAGGCTGAGAAGGCGTATAGCAGAATACTGCCGACCAGCACCCGGCGGCGTCCCCACAGGTCAGTCAGGTAACCGCCCAGCAGCCCAAAGACACCGCCCACCATCGCCGGCACGAAAAACAACATGCCCACCCAGAATTCGAAGGCGGGCGATCCGGGAGCGGCCCCCACCAGTTCCTGAAGGGCCGGTCGGACAATCAGAGGCAGCATCAGCAGCTCGTAAATGTCGAAGGCAAATCCGATGGCGGCGATCACACACACGGTCCACTGAACAAAGGTCAGCTTCGGTAATGCCTGCATTGTTGGCTGCTTAACTTCTGGAACCGTTCAGGTTCCGCAAAGGAGAGAAATGCACGGGAGACCATCCCTGAACAGAACACATCCTGTGACGGCGGCGGGTCAGCTTCCGGATCAGGCCATCGCTGCACGTTGATTCGACCGGAGCAGGAAGAAGGGGCTGCAGCCGATTGCCGCGCTTTATGCCAGAGCTTCATTGCTTACGGAAGTCGACGGCCTGACGCACAGAAGAAATTCCGGAAAATGATCTTCGTTCTGAGCCGGACATTGTTCCGTGCCGGGATGGCGGGGTGCTTCCGACGATGGGAAGTTCGCGCGAATCTTTGTTTAAGACCTTGGTTGCCGGACAGATGAATCTATGATTTGCCACACCGGTCGATCATCCGGAATACTAAAAACTCCTGGTCCTGGTGAATCGCGACAACCGCGGCAGAAGGCAACTTGCATGAATACGACTCCGGACGCGACCGATCGCAGCGGAGCAGCCAGGATTCCTCGACCGGCCAGGAAGATCATCCGATTTCTGTTCGAAAATTCGATCTTTCTGATGACCGGAGCCGTGCTGGCCATGGTCTGGGCCAACGCCGACCTGCCTTCCTACGAACGCTTCATTCACAGTCCGCTGTTTGGCCGTACGGCGCTGGGCGGCGGTTCGCTGCTGCATCTGGTCAACGATGTGTTTATGGCGCTGTTCTTCGCGATGGCCGCCAAGGAAGTCTGGGAAGCGCTGTTGCCGGGCGGTTCACTGTCCAGCTGGAAGACAGCCGCCACGCCGCTGATGGCGACACTCGGGGGCGTGTTTGTGCCGGCCGGAGTTTTCCTGGCCGGATGTGTCCTGATGGGTGAGCAGGACGGGCTGGGGCGCGGCTGGGCCGTGCCCTGCGCGACCGATATCGCGTTTAGTTATCTGGTGGCCCGCTTTGTGTTTGGTCCCGGGCATTCGGCGATCGCGTTTCTGCTGCTGCTGGCCATTGCTGATGACGCGGCCGGTCTGCTGATTCTGGCGCTCGCTTATCCTCAACAGGCTCTGCAGCCCGAGTGGTTGTTGTTGTCCGCAGCCGCGGTCGCCGTCGGGATTCTGCTGCGCCGAAAGAAAGTCCATAGCTTCTGGTGGTACCTGCTCGGCCCCGGAGTCATCAGCTGGTTTGCCTTCCATCAGGCCGGCATTCATGCGGCCCTGTCTCTGGTCCCCATTATTCCGACCATGCCGCACAGCCGTGATGACAGCGGAATGTTTGCTGAGGATGAACTGAAGCGTCTGGACACACTGAGCGAATTTGCGGCATGGTGGAAGAACCCGGTGGAAATGATTCTGGGACTGTTCGGGCTGGTCAACGCCGGAGTCGTTCTGTCTAACAGTGGCAACGGCACATGGCTGGTGCTGGCGGGATTACTGATCGGAAAGCCGCTGGGGATCACCCTGTTCACGGCGCTGGGCGAAAAGCTGTTCGGGTTTCGCCGTCCGGTGGGAATGTCGTGGCGGCATGTCTTCACGATGGGCATCGTGGCGGGGATCGGTTTTACGGTCGCGTTGTTTGTTGCTTCCGCCGCCTTTCCCGATCCGGGCGTCACGCAGGATTCGGTCAAGATGGGAGCGCTTGGCAGCTTTGCCGCAGCCCTGATTGCCATCGTAGCCGGTCGACTGTTTGGGATTCGCCCGGTGAACGGGGCCGAGTTCGATGCTGGTTCCGAGTCCGATGCTGGTTCCGAGTCCGATGCTGGCACCGAGTCCGGCTCCGCCCGCGTGATCTAGCAACCCGTCCAAACACGCCTGTATGACGGACTTCCAGGTCCGTCCAACACGTCTGTATAACGGACTTCCAGGTCCTTCACCCGCAAAACCGCCCAAATCCCGGCCGTCATTTTCCCATTGCAAAAGCACCTGACTCAACACTTGACCACCAGACGGTCGCGGTGTAGAGTTCGCCCCATGAGCAATCTGCTGCTAGCCCTGAGCCTTCTTCCACTTCCTTTGTGAAGTTCACCTCAGGTACGCCCCGGCGGAGTAAGAAACACAACAACCCTGAGGTTATTGCCTCAGGGTTTTTTCGTATGCGTTGTATGAAAAACGCTCAGGCCAGACCTCGATTCCAGAACAGGAGTCACCCATGACCGGCGATCAGATCGTTATTTTTGACACAACCCTGCGCGACGGCGAGCAGTCGCCGGGCTGCAGCATGAACACCCGTGAAAAGCTGAAAGTGGCTCACGCGCTGGTGGAACTGGGTGTGGATGTAATTGAAGCGGGCTTTCCGATTGCGTCCCCGGGCGACTTCGAGGCGGTGCAGCAGATTGCCGAACGTTTCGGAGACCGATCGACCATCTGTGCGCTGGCCCGCTGCCGCGACGAGGATATTGCGAGGGCGAAGGAATCGCTGGTGAATGCTGCCAATCGCCGCATTCACGTCTTTCTGGCCACCAGCGCCATTCACCGTGAACACAAACTGAAGATGGACAAGCAGCAGATCATCGAGCGTGCTGTCTCATCTGTGAAGAACGCGAAGGAATTCTGTGACGACATTGAATTCTCGCCGGAAGACGCGGCTCGTACAGAACTGGACTTTCTGTGCGAAGTGGTGGAAAAAACGATCGCCGCCGGAGCCACCACGGTCAATATTCCGGACACCGTCGGTTACGCCACACCGAATCACTATTACAAGGTGATTTCGTATCTGAAGCAGAATGTCCCGAATATCGATCAGGCGATCATCAGTACTCATTGCCACAACGACCTGGGCCTGGCGGTCGCCAACAGCCTGGCGGCGGTTGAAGCCGGCGCTCGTCAGGTGGAATGTACCATCAACGGCCTGGGCGAACGTGCCGGCAACGCCGCTCTGGAAGAAGTGGTGATGGCGCTGCGGACGCGGGCTGATTTCTACGGCGTGCACACAAAAATCAATACCGAACGGCTGTTTCCCACCAGCCAGCTGGTGTCGTCCATCACCGGAATGAAGGTCCAGCGAAACAAGGCGATTGTCGGCCAGAACGCATTTGCCCATGAAGCCGGCATTCATCAGCACGGCGTGCTGCAGGAACGCACGACTTATGAAATCATGCGTCCGGAGGATGTCGGCTACAGCGGGCAGAACCTGGTGCTGGGCAAGCACAGCGGACGTCATGCCTTTCGTGACCGTGTCAAAGAGCTGGGTTTTGAACTGGATGAGGAAGCTGTTCAGAAATCATTCGACGACTTTATCGCGCTGGCGGACAAGAAGAAGGAAGTCTACGACTCAGACATCATCGCCCTGATCGACAATCGCCTGGCTGATGCGCCGGATCGGTGGAAGCTGATCAGTTTCCATACTTCGGCCGGTTCGGCCGCCATCCCCACGGCGACGCTGGAGCTGCAGTGTGAGAATCAGCCGGTGCTGTGTGACGCGGCGACCGGTGATGGTCCCATCGATGCCGTCTTCCGCGCCCTCGAACGGATTATCGAAATCACGTCACGACTGGAAGACTTCCAGGTCCGCAGTGTTTCAGAAGGCAAAGATGCGCTGGGCGAGGTCCGGGTCACGATCAACGTGCTGGGACGGCATTATCTGGGCAAGGGCGTCAGCACCGACATCATCGAAGCGGCGGCTCATGCCTACCTGCAGGCGCTGAACAAGGCCGATGCCGACCGGCAGGCGGGCGTGACTTCGGAACCCGAAAAGATCGCCACAGAGAGTCCCTGACGCGGGCTCTTATCAGCCCCTGCCAGCTTCGCCGGTCGCATTCCCCGCTGCACGCCTCGGTCACATTCCCCGGTCGCATGCCGTCTGGGGCCTGCGGCCGGGGACGTCCCCGACCTTGCTTCAGAAGTTTGCGCAGATTGCAGTCCACGGAAAGATCCTTCGACGCAGTCGGTCTTCGGTTTGGTAGGCGCTGGCCGTGGGGGGCAGGCAGCAAGCTGGTCATCCGGTCGGTGATATCACCTTCCTTTCACGGAAACAGCTTTTTTCAGCTTCTGCGCGTGATGAATCGGCGCACGGCGTGTGTAATGATGCCGTCTGCAATCTGCTGTCTGCCCGGAAACACGTGGAGGTCTGATCATGCTCACCATCGTTCCATCCTGCGCGCTTGGCGCGGCTGCCCTACTGTTACTGATGGCACCGGCGGGCACTCCGGCACCTGCTGCGGAACCGATCTCCCCGGTCGTCTCAGCCGAGGACGACAACGAAAAGCCGAGAAAATACTCGTCCGCGAAGGAGGCGTTTCAGGTCGGAGCGGCGTTCTATAACGCTCGCAACTACAGAGCCAGCCGGGAACCGTTCGAAGCAGCGCTGCGACTGGCGAAGGATGACCCGGAACTGACGCTGAAGATCAATCAGGCGCTGCTGGCCAGCTATCGGCTGATTCCGGAATTCGAGCCTTTCCGCGATGCGGCCGAATTTGTCATCAGAAACCATCATCACGATGCCACTCGTTCGATCACCCGCCGCAGTTTTCTGTCGTTCTCTTATCAGCGAGGCCAGATGGAAAATCTGGTCAAGCGCTACGAAAAGCAGCTGAAGAAGGATCCGGACAACTGGCTGGCCGTGTATCTGCTGTCCGAGATTTATTCCAATGGTTCAGGGCTGCCCGAAAGCGTCGAACATTCGAAACGGGCAATCGCACTGCTGCAGCACCTGACAAAACTGGATGCAGAACGCAGACATGCCGCCGGCAGCAAACCTCGTGAACTGTCCCCTGCCGAGTCGGCAAAGATGGCTCGGGAAAAAGGGAAACTGGCGCGGCAGTTCATGCAGGCCCGGCAGTACAAAGAGGCTGCTGAACTCTACGAACAGATTGCTGAGCTGGATCCGTCTACTCAGGCCTGGAATCTGAAGGAAGCCGCCGCTGCATGGCTGAAAATCGATGACAGGGAAAACGCCCTGAGACTGGCGCTGGCCGCCGATCAGGCTTCGCCCGAAGCACGCAATGATCAGCTTGCCCACTTCTTTCATCGCAATCTGGGCGACACGTACATGGCGCTGGATCAGCCTGCGAAGGCGGTGCCTCACTACGAAATCGCCGTCGAGAAGACGACGATCGAAGGGTACGTCAGGGACACAAAGGCCTCGCTGCAGGAAGCGATCGAAAAGTCGAAATAAGGCCGGGCGTTCTCAGGAATTGACCAGCGAGCCGTAAGCCACGCTCAGTAGCCAGCACCGCTGCAGCACGGCAGAGACACCTGGTTAAGACGATCCGCACCGGCCGTAAACAGGTGCAGAACACCGGCAGCAGGGCAGATGGGCCTGCCGGTTTCAGCCGCGACCGAAAGCCCACCGGTTGTGGTCGGGTCTCCCGACCCGACCACGAGACCGACCGAAGGTCTCCCGGTGCGTGTCACGCCAATGGGTGGGGCGGTCGGGAGAGCGCCCCACAACGAAAGGCCAACGCTGGAGGGCGCGACCGA
>JAVKCM010000151.1:0-23693 GCA_040222735.1 Fuerstiella sp.
GTAGGACTGTCCGGAAAACTGGTCTGTGCCGCACAGGAACGCCCGCCGAACACACCGCTGGCTGGCATGTACCACCTGAATTTCGTCGGGATTCAGATACTCACCACGAGCAAGCCTGGGCATGACGATTCTCCTCACAGGCGCGACAATGCATTACGCCCCTAAGTATTTAGTTGGATGCAATGTAAGGGACGTGGGTGCGTACTGCAAGTGGAATGTGTCAAATCTTGACGATCATTGGCAGTCCCTATTAGTCGCTGCAATCCGTTGGTTGCGCAACGCATAGTTGTTGCCTGTCCCCTTTCTGGGGCCCCCATAGTTGTTGCCTGTCCCCTTTCTGGGGCCCCCCTTTCTGGGGCCCTGCTGCAAACTGCGGCTGGAGGCCCCAGTTTCGTTTGGAATGCTCGGATTGTGTGACATTCTGCTGATCGCCGGCTTTGGCACCGGGTTTGCAGTTCCGGGGAGGCTGCGACCGCGTACCCGGTCGCGATCACTTGCTTAGAACGCAGCCAGATATAGATTGTCGGACTTTGTTCCTGGAATCATGGAACCTGTTCGGCAGCATCCCGTCGAAGGACACCGATGTTCTCAGAATCCACCTGGAGTCGTAAGACGATCGGCGATGTAGACGTGGTCTGCCACCGCGGTCTTTATCACCTGTTTCACCTGGTTTTGCCCAACCACGACTTTATCGCTCACGCCATCAGCGACAACGGGCTGAACTGGCGGCGGGTGGACAACGCCCTGTTCATTGGCGACCCCGGCAGCTGGGATGACCTGATGCTGTGGACGATGCACGTGACGCCGGATCCGCATCATCCGGGAAAGTGGCGGATGTTCTATACCGGACTGTCGCGCCGGGACCAGGGACTGAAGCAGCGGATCGGAATGGCGACCAGCGACGATCTCTATCGTTGGAAGAAGTCGCCGGTCGACTGGACGGATGGCCGCGGTCGAACCGATCCGGAGCTGGTGAAACAGGCGCGGGCTCGTCTGACAAACGGTACGCCCGGCCGCATCAGGTCAGCTCACGATTCGGCCAGCTGTTTTCCGCTCGCACCGGATCCTGACTTCTATGAATCCCGGGTGGATTCCCTGCGCCAGTGGGTTAGTTTCCGCGATCCGTTCTACTTCCGTGAAAGCGAACGGGGCTGGCTGCTGGCGGCAGCTCGCGTGAATCACGGGCCAATGGTTCGTCGCGGCTGCGTGGCCGTGCTGGAAGAGGTTGCTCCAAATCAGTTCGAGTCGCGGCCGCCGCTGTTTGCTCCTCAGCTGTATGACGATATCGAAGTGCCCAACCTGCTCAAGGTCGACGGCGACTTTTATCTGATCGGCAGCCTGCGTGAGGACGACAAGATTCGGTACTGGCACACGGACAGGATCGGCCATTCCTGGCGCAACTATTATGACAACGTGCTGCTGCCGCAAGGCAATTACGCCGGGCGAAGCTGCACCGATGAACACGGCACCCTGCTGTGGAACTTCTACACCAGAGATCTCGGCGATCACCGTGTCAACACGATCATGCCGCCGCCCAAGCGACTCATGCGGCAGGACGACGGTCAGCTGGTGGTACAGACATTCGAAGGATTCGGGAACCGCGTGATCGGGACCATCGACACCGGCTGCATCCGTCCGCTGAAGGATCGGCAGCAGGACGACTGCTGCGAGGGCGATGGCGGGACGCTTCGGCTGGCCAGTAGCGCCGGGTTTCAGGCTTTTGTTTTTCGACAGCGGGTGGACAGCTTTCGGATGCGCGCCCGGCTGAACCTGTCCGGCCCGGGAAAGTGCGGGCTGATCTGCCGTCTGGATCCGGATACTCATGACGGCTATTACATTTCACTGGACCTGATGAAAGGCATTGCACAGTTCCGTTCGTGGGGGACTGGCCCGGACGGCTCGGGCGAAGACATGATGCAGTTTGAATCGCTGCAGTCAGGTTTCTGGTACTGCCGTGACCGCAGTGACGTGGCAATTCAGCTGCTGTCCTTCGGAAGCTATCACGAATTGTCCATTGGTGGCCAGGTTGTGCTTTCTCTGGCCGACGCAAAGTTCACCGAAGGACTGCTGGGTCTCTACGTGGAAACTGCTGACCTGAAGGTCGAAGACCTGACGGTCGAACAGCTGGACCCGCCAACACAGACCGACGAGCATCTGGCGACCGGGTAACATCTGCCGTACCACAATTTCGTCGCCGTGGCTTACAGCCGTAGCAGCCCCGATAGTCCCTTTCCACTGCGGTCGCCCCTCGTACCACTTCGGCGCCGTGGCTCGCCAGCCGCAGCACGCCCGATACCGGGTGGGACTCGAAGCCCGGCAGCAACTGCGGCTGGAAGCCCCGGTTACGGTTGGAATGCTCGAATTGCGCCTGTCCCTTTTCGCCGTCCCGTCCCTTTTCGCCGTCCCGGTTCCAGCCGCAGCACGCCCGATACCGGGTGGGATTCGAAGCCCGGCAGCAACTGCGGCTGGAAGCCCCGGTTACGGTTGGAATGCTCGGATTGTGCCTGTCCCTTTTCATTCCTTTTCGCTGAGTTGCGCAAGGGGAGTGCGTGATCTCCCTACTGGGTGTTATCCCTTACCCATTCCGGTGCGTCACCTGAGAACGGTCACTGGTGCCAAAGTTCGTGAAGCGCGACTGCAGGGACTTTGCCGCAGAATTCGATCCGTTGATCTGTACACCTGGGAGCGTCCCGGTTGTTTATGGAAATCGGGAGGTGTGGGGCGAGTAGGTTGCCGATATCGATGGCGTTGTTCTGCGCGATGGCGGGCGCTGCGCGGGAGATGTGTACCTTCCGGACCGGGCGACCGTAGTAGTTGCGATTCCTTCTTGATGGTTTTCCAGTAATGGTCTTCGGGCTTACCCATAACCACGATTCTGATTCCGCACGCCCAATCCTCAGTGCCAGGTCTGCCAGTCGGCGACTCTGGCGGCGTCTGACTCGCATGCTGAAGTCAGCTCGGAAGGACGTGGCCGTGCCGCCGCGGCGGAAGCTGAAGCATCGAGGCGGTGCTATCCGCACGCCGTTGCAGGCGCTGGAACGGCGCATGATGCTCACGACGATCGATCTCGCAGATTACGTCGGCGTTTCCAACTTTTCGCTCTCAGCACAGGTTGTCGGTGCGGACAGAATTCTGACGGTGGCAGACCGCGACGGCGGTTCCGGTCCCTGGACAGTGACGCTGTCCGACACCGTTCTGATCATCAACGGTTCCACCGGCGACGATGATCTGCATATCGATCTTAGCGGAGTCAGCACGATCAATGCCGGTACGGTCCAGACTCGATTGAATGCCAGTCTGACTTTCAATGGACTCAACGGCAATGACTCAGTCAGCTTCACCGGACATTCAGCGGTGACCGGCGGGCTGTCGGTGACGGCTGAGTCGATTTCTGTGGCCTCCGGAAAACGTGTGGATGCCACTGGTGCACTGGTCTTTACGGCAATCGCTTCCGCGGGGGCGCAGGTCAACAACGCTGCCACGGTCAATGCGACGGGCAGCAGTACGGCGGCCATCAGTGTCAGCGGCGACGTCCGGGCAGGATCTGTTTCCATGGTGGCTCAAACCACCGGCAGCGTGACATCGAACAGCACGTCCGCCCTTTCGCAGGCCGCCAACACATTCACGGACACGGCCACGATTACGATTAACGGGGGAGCGAACGTGGAGGCCACCGGCAGCCTGTCGCTGCGGGCGGAACGAACAACTTCCTATGCCGCCACGGGGCGCAGCGCCGTGAATACCATTTCCGGTGACACGCGTGTCACGGTCGGAGCGACAGGCAGCGGCAGCACGCTGACCTCCGGCGGCAACCTGTCGGTGCAGGCCGTTGACAACCTGACGGCGACAGCCACCAGTGCTCGGGAGTCTATCAATCCGTCCGCGGTTCAGGGAAATGTCACAGCCTCACTGGCGCAGAACCTGATCACCGGGCACACCGAAGTCCTCATCACTGATTCAACGGTGACTCAGACGGGCGCCGGCAATACTACCGCCATCACGGCAGACCGCACGCTGACGGCCACGGCCCGCGCCGAAGGTGAATCGCTGACCAGCGGAACGCTGCCGAGCAGCACGTCGCTGAATCTGGGCGGTATGTATGCCACCAATCATCTGTCAGGCAATGTACAGACATTGATCAGCGGCGGATCCTTCAATGCCGTCGACGCCACCGTCAACGCTTCAGACAACGCGACGGCCACTGTAAAGAGTGAGCTGACAATGGGGACGGGCGACCACGAGGCAGCGATCGGCAACGATTCGATGACCTTCGGGGCGTCTGTCGCCTTCAACCAGATTGACAACACGACGGTGAATCCGGCCGTCAAAGCCATCAACACGATTCTGGGAACAACCTTCGGAACAAATTCTGAATCGAAAACGACCGCCACGTTCGACAATACCACGCTGAACGTGTCGGCGGGACTTGCGGTGACCTCGGATTCGGCCGCTCGGGTCAATTCCACGGTGAGCAACGCGGTTGAATCGAAGTCTTCATCGCTGCTCGGTTCAAAGGGTTCTGCCGCCGCGGGGATTCTGGCCGGGAATCTGATCAACACGGCTTCTGAAGCTCACGTGATCTATGCCACGTCGAGTCCGGCCACCGTCAGCGGTGCGCTCAGCATCACGGCACTGGACAGTGCCGCGATATTTTCAAACAGCAAACTGGTGTCGTCCGCCATCGTGACCAATGACGGCGGCACCCGGCTGCTGCAGGACCATCTGAACCTGAAACTCGACTACGACCACAAGACATCTCAGGGCAGCAAAGCCGTGGCCTTCGGAGACACGGTGCTTGTCGAGGAAGGGCATTCGGCCGGCGGACAGATCAACGGAGTCTTCGAGTACCTGGGCGTCGCCGGCACACTGGATCTTGGTACGACTGATTTCAGCGATCTGGATCTGTGGAAACCGGTGGAAGGCACGGACATTATTCCACAGGGGAATAATCTGACCGGTTCTGATTCTGTTGCCGTCGGAGGAATCGTGGTCCGGAACGATGTGAGTTCCTCTGCCACCGCCCGGCTGCAGAATACCACGCTCGCCAGCGTTGGTGACGTCACGGTGCGGGCCGTTGAGAAAGCCACGGTGCAGGCCACGGCCGACGCGGCGGTGACGTCCTCCGGCGGAAGTGCCTTCGGCACAGGTACCAGTATCGCCGTGGGCGGAGTGATTGCGTCGAATACCGTCCAGAGCAACGCTCAGGCGACGATTTTCGGTAGTTCGGTGACAACCAACAACACCGGCACAAACACGGGCCACGTGAACGTGACCGCTCAGAATACGTCGTCGATCAATGCCCTGAACAAGAGCATGGTGCAGTCTGGTGACACCGCGGTCGGAGCGATCATTGCCTTCAACACGATCGGCTATCCGCAGTCGAATATCCTGACGCAGACGCTGGAAACACTGATCGCCACGAATATCGGCACAGCCAATCCGGCAACAACCTCGGCGACGATCGTGGACACCGCCATCAGCGCGGCTGGCAATGTCACGGTATCTGCCACATCGACGGCCGCCAACACGGCGACCGTGACCAATGAAACCACCTCGGCCGCCTCGGCACTGGTGGATGCCAGTGGTGCCGCTATGGGAGGTGTGCTGGCCTCCAACATGCTGAACACGGATGTGGATGCGTCCATCATTGACTCCGCTGGTGCGAAAGGCACGCTGGCAGCGACTGGAAACGTAGCGGTAGAAGCCGTTGACGACACGTCCATCACGGCGGATACGGTACTGAAATCCGTGTCGTCCACCAGCAATGACGGAGGCGTCAGTCTGGTCAATTCTTTTGCCGCGAAGCTGCTGGAAGACTATCAGTACTCAAGCAGGTCGGGCACGAAACTGGTGAAGTTTGGTGACAAGGTTCGGGTTGCCTCGGACCACGCTGCAGACAAAGGCGACGCCACGGCCGTTTATCAGTACATGGGGACTGACGCCGGTGCCACGCTGGACCTGACGGCCGAAGATTATTCCGACTTCGGGTTCTGGCGAAAGCTGGACACCATCAACATCATTCCGGCCGGGTTCAATATCACCGATTCAGATTCGATCGGCATCGGCGGGATGGTGGTCCGCAATGACCTGGTGGCCGATGTGGACGCTGTTGTGGACAACATGACGGTGTCGAATGCAAAGAATGTCACAATCGCGGCAGACGGCAGTCAGAACCTGACGGCGACGTCCGATGCGACCGCCAGTTCATCCGGAGGCAGCGCCTATGGTTCCGGGCAGTCACTGGCTGTCGGGGCGTCGATTGTGACCAACAGTGTTCAGGGAGGCGCTGAAGCACACCTGTTGGACAGCCACGTCACAACGACGGGAACCGGCACTCATGGTGACGTGACGGTGACGGCCACCAATTCTGCGGCGGTGGACGCCACCAACAAAAGTGCGATTACTTCAGGCGACACGGCGGTCGGAGTCACGCTGGCGTTTAATACGCTCGGCTACGCCAGCCAGGACGTACTTACACGGGCCATTGACGCACTGATCGGCACTGATATCGGAACGGCGGTGCCGGCCAAAGCGGTGGCCTTCATTCGCGATACGCCGGTGGTGGCGTCCGGTGACGTGACGGTGCAGGCGCATTCGGAAGCTCAGCTGAAAGCCAGTCTGACCAACGAAACCACTTCTGCGGCTTCTGCGCTGGTGAACGCCAGTGGCATGGCCATTGGCACCGTGCTGGCCAGCAACATAGTACAGAGTGCGGCGACGGCGGACATCGATTTTTCAACCGCCGGCGCAGCCAGCAAAGTGACGTCCGGCGGAGACGTGCTTGTGCAGGCACGCGACCGGGCTGGCATTGATGCACAGTCGCAGCTGGACGCCACCTCCACCACGACCAACGATGGCGGCGTCAGCACGGCTATTGCATGGCTGAATCAGTTTTTCGACAACCAGTACGATTACACCACGAAATCCGGTACCCGCGATCTGGGAGGTCTGGATTATCAATTCGAAACCACTTCCGGCACCCAGACACTCGGCGCCGGAACACGCGTGTTGAAACGCGGGACCGGAGCCAGCGATCGGGATCAGGTTTACAGCTTTATCGGTGTTTCCGGAAGCTCGACCGCGTCGGTCGACCTCGGCGCTGAAGACTATACAGATACCACACGGTGGCAGCCGGTCTATCATCGCCGGACAACAAAGGTGCGGATCGGCAACGATTTTGCCACCACCAACATCCGCGGAAATATCTATCGCTTCATCGGATCTCCCGATGCCGGTGTGAACCTGGCGACGGAAGACTACACGGTCACGTCACGGTGGGAAAAGGTCACGCAGCAATCTGCCGACTTTGTGCCACAGATCGGCAACATTACCGATTCGGACTCAATCGGCGTCGGTGTTCTGGTTGTGCGCAATGATGCTCGCAGTGATGTCACCGCCAACATCGACAAAACCATCGTGCAGGCGACCGGGAATGCGTCTGCCGGAAATGTTACGGTCAATGCGCTTGAGCAGGCTGATATCCGGGCGCTCACACAGAATGTCACGTCGTCTTCCGGCGGCAGTGCATTCGGTGAGGGCACGTCGCTGGCGGTGGGGACGACTGTCGCCACCAATATGGTGCTGAGTTCCGCTTCGTCGACGATCACCAGCAGCAGCATCGACGCGGATGGCAACCTGACCGTCTTCGGTGAAAATCGTGCGGGCATCGATGCGACGGCAAATACGTCGGTGTCGTCCGGCGACACGGCCGTGGGTGCCACGCTGGCCTTCAATACGCTTGGCTACCAGTCACAGAATGTGCTGCTGGCAACCATTGATGCGTTGCTGCAGACCAGCATCGGCACTCCACAGCCTTCCAAAGCAGAGGCCTATGTTCGCGACACGCCGTTGACGGTTGACGGCAACGTCAGTGTGACGGCAGACAACAACGCCGCTCTGAATGCCACCATCAGCAATGCCGCCGACTCGGCCGCGTCAGCCCTGTTTGGTGCCAGCGGTGCCGCCGCCAGTATCCTGGTCACCAGCAACATGGTATCGACGGACGCCGATGCGTCCGTGGACTTCACCGAGCCCGGGACACCGACCGCGACGCCTGACGGCACAATTACCGTCGGTGGCACGCTGCTGATCAAAGCCAAAGACGATACGCAGATCTTTTCGAACGTCAAACTGGTGGCGCGATCCAGTACGTCGAACAACGGCGGCGTCAGTGTGCTGAAGAACAGCCTGCAGGCCCTCAGCTCCACGCCGTCCGATTTTGTGAGTTCTGAAGGCACCCGGACGATCGATTTCGGGCAGACCGTGCGAGTGGCCAATGATCACACAGCCGGAGGCGACGCGGGCAGTCGCTACAAGTATATGGGGCCGGCAGCCACAAGCCTGGATCTCACCACCGTCGATTACTCAGACGCCGGCTACTGGTACGAAGTTTCCGCGACTAAATTTCTGCCGGAAGGTCTGAACGTCACAGATTCCGATTCCATTGCGGTCGGCGGCCTGGTGGTGCGCAACGATGTCGTCAGTGATGTTGATGCCGTCCTGAAGAATACCGACGCCGACGTTGTCGGGACGGTGACAATCACGGCCATCGAAGACGCCGTGATCCGGTCTCTTGTGGATGCCGAAACATCATCCTCAGGAGGCAGTGCGTTTGGTGAGGGCACGTCTCTGGCCGTCAGCGGTGCGATCGCTACCAACAACGTGGTGTCGTCGGCCGACGCGAAAATCGAAGACAGTGATGTGACGACGACGGGGACGGGAGCTGATATTGACGTGCTGGGCACAAACACGTCGTTCATCAGTGCCCGAAATATTTCATCCACCTCCACCGGCGACACGGCCATCACGGGCACGGTGGCCTTCAACACGATCGGCTGGGCCGCTCAGAACCTGCTGTTCAAAACGGTGAACACCCTGCTGGGGCAGACCGCCATCGGCAGCGAGCAGCCGGCCCGGACCGCAGCCATTATTGAAGATTCGACAATCACGGCGGCCGACGCGGTGAATGTCAAAGCCGACAACAGCGCGAAAATTCAGGCGACGATCGGCAATAAGACTGATTCTCAGGCGGCCGCCCTGACCGGAGCCAGCGGAATGGCCGTTGGACTGGCCATCACCACCAATCTGGTGAACAGTGATGCCGAAGCCAAAATTCATTCGACAACGGCAGCCAAACGAAACGTAACGGCCGGTGCCGGCGGGATCACGGTTGAAGCTCAGGATCAGGCAGCCATTACCGCCAACAGCAAGCTGCAGTCGCTGCAGTCGACAACCAATGATGCCGGCCTTGGCCTGTTGATCGGAGCTGTGGTCGCACTGGACGGCGTTGACTTCACCGACCGGTCCGGCACTCGAACGGTGACTCAGGACGACCTGGTTCTGATCGATTCGGTCGATTATTCAACATATGAGCTGCCGGATACGGTTACTCAGGGTGACCGTGTCGAGCTTGAATTTGACGTTTCCGGTGGTTCAGCGGGCGATGTGTTTGAATACATTGCCGTGAGCGATCTGACCGGTGGTGTCGATTTTGAAAAACAGAATTTCGGCGACGCCACAAAGTGGAGAAAACTAAACGCCGCTCCGGAAGAGATCTACAAGTTTCTGGGATCGTCAGCCGCGTCCATCAATCTCGCGACAGAGGATTACACCAACGCTGCTCGCTGGCTGCCAATGTCAAAGGTGAATCCCACCAGCGCGATTCCGGGGTTGAGCCTGAATGTCAGCGATTCTGATTCGGCGGCATTCGGAGGACTGGTCGTTCGCAATGATATCAAGAGTGACGTCGATGCGTTTGTCGACGACGTGGTGGCTCTGGCGTCCGGAGATATCTACATTCATGCGGCTCTGTCGGGTGTGATCAACGCACAGACACGAAGCACCGTGACATCCAGCGGCGGCAGCGCCGCGGGCGACGGGTCGTCAATTGCTGTCAACGCCGTCATCGTGGCCAACGTAATCAACACCACGGCCGACGGGTTTGCCCGAGACAGCTCGCTGACGACAACCGGCAGCGGCGATGTCCGGCTGCTGGCCGAAAATGATTCGAAGACAGATGCCACGATCGCGGCCAACGTGGAGTCAAACGGGCGCGGGATCGGCGTTGTGCTGGCCTTCAACACGATCGGCTGGGCGGCTCAGAACTTCCTGTTCAGCAGCGTGGACGCCATCATCGGTTCCTCCATCGGCGCCAAAACTCCGGCCACGACCGGCGCGAAGACGCTGAACACGGCCATCAGCGCTGCCGGATCGATTTCTGTGGAAGCGGAGTCAGATGCAGCGATCGACGCCAGAATCACGAATTCGAACAGCACGATCTCAGTAACGCCGGCGGGCGGCAGCGATACCATCACCGTGGGCGCAATTCTGGCGATGAACAAAGTGGCCACGGATGTGGATGCCGCGATCAGCACGGCCACAACGCTGTCGGGTGGCAGTGGGCTGACCGTGTCGGTGGGCGACGATTCCCGCATTACATCGGACGTCGAAGCCAGCAGCGTGGCTATCGGAGCCGGAACGGCAGATTCATCCGGCGTCGCCATCGGTGTGACGCTGGCCCGGAATGAAATCAATGCGGATGCCGACGCGCTGATCGACGGCGTGACCACCGGCAACATCACCGGGAACGTTCTTGTCGCTGCAGATAAGGACGCCCTGATCAATGCCGCCGTGACATCGACGGCGATTGGTGTGGCGCTGTCGACCGGTCAGTCGGTGGCGGTCAGTGGAAGCGGGGCGCTGGCGTTCAACACGATTCTTGGCAGCAGCAACGCGAAGATCAACAGCAGCACACTGGTGACCAGTGCCGGAGGCGGCGAGGCCGGTGATTTGGCGGTTACCACGGACGACGATTCCAGAATCGATGCGCTGGTGCGGTCGGTTTCGGTGTCCGTGGCCGTCGGTGCGAAGACCGCTGCGGGCATCGCAATCGGCCTTTCCGTTGCAAAAAATCAGATCGGCTGGGATACAGGTACAACAACCCACGATCATCTCAGTACTGCCAAACCGACCGCTCTGACCACGGGGCAGAAGGTCAAAGTTGTCGGTGGTCCGCTGGGCGGCCGGATTTTCAGTTATATCGGAGCCAGTCTGAGCGACGGATCGGGTATCGACCTGAGTACCGTCAACTACTTTGACAAGAGTGCGTGGACTCCCGCGGATCTGTCGACCGACGCTGCCGAAGTATTTGCCACCGTTGCAGGTTCAAACATCACGGCAGCGGGCGATCTGGACGTGGCCGCTGATTCCGATTCTGAAATCAATGCCGTGGTTCTTTCCGGTGCGGTGGGTGTGGCTGGTGGCAAGACGGCGGTTGCCGTCAGTGCGGCCGGAGTCTACACCGAAAACACGATCCGCACCGATGTTCGTGGTCGGATCATCGGCGGTACCATCATTGCGAAGTCGGTCGAGGTCAGCGCAGACGATGGTTCCGCGATCAGATCGGTTGCCGGAGCCGCCTCAGTAGCGGCAGCCGTCGGCAAGACGGCGGTTTCCGTCAGCATCGGCCTGTCGCTGGCGTTCAATGAAATCACCAGCGAAACCGAAGCGTCTGTCACCGGCAGCGCCAGCGTGACCACAAACATCGGCAACGTCGATGTGTCGGCCATTTCGCGCGGGACGAAGCTGTTCGATATGACGTTTTCTGCCAGTCAGCTGGATGACGCATCTCGCGCAGACGGCGACAACGGCAGCACCAGCGGGACCAACGAAGCGACGGTCGATGCCACCGGCGACGCGGCGATTCTGGCGGCCTTGAAGACGGCTCTGGAAGGAGCGCCAACGAACGCGCTGTCGTTTCCCCTGCACGAAACGGTTCGCAGCGACTGGGCCTTCACCACGGCCGACGGTTCTCAGACCGTGAAACCGAACACTCAGGTGAAACTGCAGACCGGTTATCGCAACGGCGGAGTCGGTGGCGGCATTTACCGCTACCTCGGAAGCAGCAATGCCACCATTGATCTGGCCGCAGAAAACTTTGCCAATGCATCAAACTGGCAGCTGCAGCCTGTGGATCTGAAGTTGTCGATGCTGCAGCAGGGCAAATCGTGGCTGCTGGTGGCCGGCGATGGCACCAGCTACACGCTGACGCTGAACCCGGACGACGCAACCAGAATTGATGTTTCCAGAACAAACATCAGCGCTGTCTCGGCAGCGGCCTCTGCCGGCATCGGAGTCGGCCAGACCGGTGTGGCGATCAGCGGTGCCGGAGCAGTCGCGGTCAACAGCATCCTGACAAAGACTGATGCGAAGATCGAAAACGCGGTGATTGCCAGCGCCAGTCAGGTGACGGTGAATTCGGTCAATTCTGCCGTCATCAATTCTGCCGTGCTGGCCGCTTCGCTGGCGGTCGGAGGCGGGCAGCAGGGAGTCGGTGTATCACTGGGCGTGGCGGTCGCCGAAAACAGGATTGGGTCTCTTGCCAGTGGTACGCCGGGAACGGCTCGCACAACGGCCATTGTCAAGGACAGCTCGGTAGACGCGGCCGGCAAGCTGACGCTGCAGGCGATCAGCAGTCAGAAGATCGGCAGTCTGGTCTTCGCGGGGTCGGTCGGTGTCGGTGTCGGTCAGGTGGGTGTCGGGGTCAGTGGAGCGGGCGTGTATGCCCGCAACAGCATCAAAATGGATGTGCTGTCACAGATTGACGGCGACGGCAGCGGTGCGGGTAGAAAATTTGAGGCGTCCGCCATCGACGTGCTGGCGACGGATCAGTCGACTATCAGTGCATTTGCCGGAGCCGCCTCAGTCGCGGCCGCATTTGGTCAGGTCGGCGTGGCCGTTTCGATCGGAGCGGCGATTGCCAGAAATGACATTTCCAGCGTGACCAAAGCAGAGATCCGGTCGGCCAACGACAGTATCACGACACAAACCGGTTCTCTGACCGTGAAGGCTGCACAAAACGCGTCCATTCAGGTCATCGCGGCAGCGGCGTCGGCGGCCATCGCCGGCGGACAGGTCGGTGTCGGTGTCAGCGGTGCCGGTGCCGATGCGGCCAATTACATCCATACGTCCACGCGGGCTCAGGTTGTCGACAGCAAGCTGTTTTCTGCCGACGACGTGGTTGTGGACGCCAGTGGTGCCGCAGCGATTCAGGCGACAGTGCTGAGTGCTTCGGCCGGAGTCGGCATCGGGGCGGGAGGACTCGGCGCGTCCATCGGAGTCGGACTGGCACGTAATATCATCGGCTATCAGTCGAGTCTCGCGACGTCACCGACCTATAGATCCGGTCAGAACCCAGCGTCCATCAGCCCGAACCAGACGGTGTTGATTGAGGACGGTGTGCGTGGAGGAGAGACCTATCAGTACATCGGCGCGGCCCGAACAGAAGCCTCGTCCGGGGCAGGCATTGACCTGCAGGCGGAAGACTACGGCGATCGACGATACTGGAAGCGAATTGACCTGACTGGTGATACTTCAGAAGTCGTGGCACAGCTAAGCGACACCAGCGTCAGCGCCGCCGACGACCTGTCCGTCCGCGCGACGTCCACCGGCACCATCAAGGCTCAGGTGTTTTCCGGTTCAGTGGCGGTGGGCGGCGGAGCTGTCGGCGCGGGCATCAGCGGTGCCGGGGTGGGAGCAGAGAATCGCATCGCGACCGACGTGACGGCAGAAATTGTCGGCGACGGCGCCACCGGCGTGACGGCGGACAATATCAGTGTGCTGTCGAGTGATACGTCCAGCATCACGGCGCTGACGGGCGCCGCGTCGATCGCGGGGGGCTTCGGGGGAGTCGGCGTCGCGGCATCCATCGGCGTGGCCATTGCCTACAACGAAATTGACAACGATATCAGTGCGTCGGTCCGTGACGGTAACACCATCATCGATACCAGTGTTGGAGCGCTGACGGTTCAGGCGGTTGATGCAGCCACGATTTCGTCAACCACGACCGCGGCCTCTCTGGCGGTGGCCATCGGCGGCGTCGCGGCGTCCGTCAGCGGAGCCGGAGCCGATGCCACCAATGTGATTCTGACGGACACGAATGCGTGGATTTCAGCCAGCACCATTCACACTGCCGGAGATCTGAATGTTCGGGCCCAGAGCAATGCGAATATTTCGTCGTCGGTGGCGGCTCTGGCCGCGGCATTTGCGTTCTCCGGTGCAGCCGGCGTCGGCATTGCCATCGGTTCTTCCACGGCGCAGAACTTTGTGGGTTATGACTCAGCGGGGACGGTCAGTTCTTCAGTGACGCGTGCCTACATCACGGGGTCACAGATCACCGTCGACGGTACTCTGAATCAGACCGCTCAGTCTTCTGCGACGATTGTGTCCAACGTGGCGGCTGCGTCCGCAGCGGCCGCTGCGTCTCTGTACGCTGCTGCCGGCGCCGGGGCCGGGGCCAGCACGAAGAATCGCATCGGGCAGACGGTCCGGTCGTACATCGAAAATACGACCGGTGCCGGCGCTGTGATTAGGGATGCAAATATCACAGCCACGGACACATCATCCATCAGTTCGTTTTCCGGAGCGGCGGCGTTGTCCGCGGCGATCGGCATTGGCGGAGCCGCGGCGGTGAGTGTCGCGCTGGCGGATAACAGCATCACGAATACGGTGGAATCGTGGGTCAATAATTCCACCATCGGTTCCGCGGCAGATCATGTTTCTTCGGATGGAACTCGGGTACTGACCGTCGGCGACCGTGTCCGGATTGCCAGTGCGCAGAGTTCCCTTGGTCGCGTCGGAGCCGTTTATGAATTTCTGGGGCATCCCAGTACGTATCAGTCCGACAACGCGCCGGTCGCGGTGAATGTGAACGAAACGGTTCGTGTCGCCAGCGGGCACGCAGCGGGAGGAACCGTCGGGCAGGTTTATCGCTACAAGGGCAGGCCGGACGATTTCACGACCGCCAACGGAACCCAGACCGTCGCCACCGGGAAACGAGTCCGCCTTTCCGTGCTCTACGATTCTGACAAAGGCGTGCCCGGCGATGTGTACGAATATCTCGGTAGTCAGGCCAGCATCAACCTTGGTTCGGAAGACTATCTGAACACGGCGAACTGGAAGAATGTGACCAGACTGAATCTGGCTGGAGAAGATTTTTCCAGCACCACGTTCTGGCAGAACATCAGCAGTGTCAATCTGGGAACGGAGAACTACGGCAATACGTCTGTCTGGCGGGAAGTCGACGAAACGTTGACCATCACTGCCACCGAAAATGCGAGCATTACGGCTCATTCCTACGCAGCAGCGCTGTCGGGCGGACTTGCAGCCGCCAGTGGCGGCGGTGCGGCGGCGAACAACACCATTGCCACGACAACGCGAGCGTACGTGACGGGCTCGTCGGTCACGATGTCCGGCGACATGAATGTCAGGGCACTGAACACGTCAACGGCCAGCAGCACGACGGGATCGTCAAGTATTGCGGTCGGCGTTGTGTCCGTTGCGGGCGGCGGATCCACAACAACCGTGACGATCACACCGACGGTGGCCGCGTTTGTGACCGGCGGAACCGTGGTTGCAGACGACATCTCCGTACTCGCCTCGGCGACGCCGAAATCGTCTGCCTTTGCCTTCGGCGTCAACGCCGGCACGCTGGCGGTCGGCGCCTCCTCGGCGAACATCAGTGTGGCTCCCGCGGTGTCAGCATCCGTGGGGGGAACGATCACCGGGTCGTCGCTGACGATCCAGGCGATTACCAGCAATCCGTCAACCGGGCGGACGGCCGACGCACGCACGACGGGAGCTTCCGGCGGAGTCCTGGTCGGCGCCAATTCCACTCGGACGGTGGTTTCTCATGGCGGCAGTGTCAGCAGCTCAGTGGCCAACAGTTCACAGATTCTGGTTTCCGGCACAACCAGTGTTCTTTCAGGCAGTTACGGTGACCATCGAGCCGAAGCGGACAGTTTTGCCGGAGGTCTGCTGGCCGCCGGAATCAGTTCCGCACAGGCGACTTCAACGACGGTCGTGACGGCGTCAATCGGCAACGGTGCGACAGTAACGGGCGGTCACCTGGTGATTGGTTCGCTACGTGATCACGAGCAGTTTGCAGAGAACCTTGCCGGCAGCGGGGGCGCCATCGCGGGCGCATCCGCCAGTTCAACAACAGGACAGAGCGGCAATGTTACCACGACGATCGGCAGCAACAGCACGATCACACTAAGCGGCCAGCTCACGGGCAGTGCGATCAGCACGGCAGAACTGAACGGCCGCGTGCGCACGTATTCTGGTGGTCTGCTGGCTGGTGCCGGAGCGCGGCTCACGAATACCGCCAATACCAACGTGCTGGTCGACATCGGAACCAGCGCCAGCATTCAGGCCAGTGCCATCACAATGGATGCCGGAAATGTGTTCCGCAAGCCGGCCCTGAGTACCGACAATATTCGCGGCACAACCGGTGGGCTGGTGAGCGGAGCCAGTGCCGAGAGCACCACGACCATCAGCTTCGACACGAAAGTCAATGTCGGAAACTCAGCCTCAATGTCAGTGACCGGGCTGGAATCGAATCCCGGTGAGTTTGCTCTGCGTGCCCTGAACGACATTTCGGGGCAGGATAAGGTCAGCTTCACGACCGGAGGTGCGTTCAGCGGTGCCGGTGCCGATTCGGTGATCAGGACCGCAACAGACAATGCCACCGTGGCGACCGGCACAAACTCGGTGCTGAACAGCGTGGGTGATATCCTGATGTCGGCCCGCGGCACCGGCGACGTTCGCACAAAAACGAATATCGAAACCTTCGGTGCAGCGACGGTGGGCACAGCGGATGCCGTCTCTGATCTCCGCCCTGTGAATCAGATCACGGTAGGCAGCGGCACAACAATGGCGGCCGACGGTGATCTGCTGATTTCCGCGGGCACGAATACGAACTTCAATCGCGACCAGTACAACCTTGAGGCGATCAGTGATTCGTTTGCCGGCAGTGCCATTCCGATCGACGACATTGACTCGACCGCCAGGCTGCTGCAGACGAACCGGATTGACATCAACAGCGGAGCCGTGCTGCAGTCGGCGGCCGACATCAAACTGCATGCGGAACGGCTGGGCCTGGCTGACATGGAAAGCAAGGCCAAGGCAGTGAACTGGGCCACGGCGGCGGCTGGTGCCATCAACAGCCTGCTGGGCGGGCAGGAAACCTTTGGCGGATCGATCGACGTTGGTGCCACTGGCATCGTCAATGTCAACGGAACGCTGCAGACCGGAACAAAGCGTCACCGTTCGCTGACGCTGGGCGGTCAGTCGGGCGGTCAGCCCACGGGCTGGGATGTCACGACGGGCATCATCGGCACGATTACGTCGACACCCGGTCTGACGGTGACGCAGGGCAAGGAAATACTCAGCACCGGACTGTTTGCCGAACTCGACAATGCCCGCGCCAACCTGGAACGGTATCGCACTACCAATGCAAATCTGAGAGCATTCTACGAATCCGAAATCACGCGGATCCAGAACGAACTGGTTTCTGAAGGACTGGGGACGATCCAGGCGCAGGACGGTTCCTTCACGGCGAATGAAGTCTACGTGATGACGGCCGCTGTGGAGCCGCTGCGCGCTCAGGCCGGTATTGTGGATGTGCGGGCCGATGCCCTGATCGGCGACGGCACAGGGGTTCTGAACGCGCCGGGGGACGCCAGCGTCACGATTGCAAATCACACGCCGGCTCAGCTGCAGATCAAGGGCATCACCATTCCCGAACAGAACGGTGGTCTGTTTCTGAATGGTGACAATGTAGTGAACAGTGCGGCCATCACTTCGAAAAACGAAAGTGGTCACGGATCAGCATCCTTCAGTTCGATCACCGGCGGCACCGGATCGACACCTCCATCCATCACCGTCAGCAATACATTTGACAACACGGTCTATTCCGGCAGCGTCAGTTATCCGAATCCGGCGATTGTGGTGTCCGGCGAAGTTGTCAATCTGAACGGGGGATTCACGGCATCCAATCCGAAGGGTGACATCGTCTACAAGGCCAGCATCAAGGCGGCGAACATCACCACCATTGCCGGTGGTACGGTCTTTATTGACGGAGTCTCTAAACACAGCACGGCCGGCGATCCCTACGGCGATCTGAAGAGTCTGGGCAACGGCATCGACCAGTACAACACGTCGGCCGCCGTCAACCTTCTGACGACGGCGCCGTCGACCATTCTGCTCGGTGACACGATCATCATTAACGCCGAGTACCTGAACATCAACGGCGTTATTCAGAGCGGCAAGGCTGACTATACGCTGACCATCGGGGCTTCGGTGGCGTCTCAGATCGCGGGAATCAAGTCCAGCGGAACGACAAACCGCTATACGCCTCTGCAGTCTCCAAACCCCGACTTCAGCCTGACCTTCGACCTGGTTACCAACCGGATTATCGTCCGTGAGCTGCGGGTCAGCGGCGGCAATGTCCAGCTGACCGGTCACATTCTCAGCACCGGCGGCGGCACCATTCGGGTGCTGGATGGCTACGCAGACATCAATGTCGACAACCAGACGGCTCTGGATGTGGAGATCGAACGGCTGGATGCGTCGAAACGCGGCTCGGGCACACTGCTGCTCGCCGACAAGGCCAAAGGCACCAGTGCCAGTCCCGCCGTCACGCTGTACGGTGATACAGACGGCGCCACCACGCCGGTCGACGGCACCTACGCGCCGCAGAGCAACTGGCGGTACGGTTTTTCAGTCGGCATGAAGACAGCCACGCGGACCACTACCACCTATGGATCGTCTGGCTGGCTGGGAATTGACGCCCTGGCGGCGGACCCCAGCAATATTACCAGCGGTCCACATACGGAAGTGATTTCTCAGCCGCAACTGATGGCTGAGGGAACGTATTTCTACAGGGCGGGATCAAGTCTGGGCGACTATACATACGGTTCTGTAACGAACAATACAGAAGCTCCTCGGCGCTATAAGACCAAACAGTGGTCCACCAGTACCTGGTACGGCAAGACAACGCACTATCAGACGTGGGTGGAGGAAAAGAAGCAGGAAACGGTCGCCACTCACACCTTCCGCGCCGACCGGTCGATCGCGATTGACTTTATCGGGCAGGATGAAGCCGACGTGACCGTCACGTCGAATGCGGGCGGCAAAATCATTCTGGCAGGACCCATTCTGAATACGACGGGCATCACGACGGTGACCTCGACCGCCGGAATTGTCCAGACCTCTGAAGATGCCTTTGTGGGCGGACGCCGAGTCGTGCTTTCGTCTTCCAGTGGTGAGATCACGGGCATCAGTACCAATGTTCCGGACATCACCGGCGCCGGTGTGAATGCGGTAGCTGCGGGCGACATCAGTCTGCACGAAATCAGTGGATCGCTGCACCTTGAACAGGCCAAATCAACCGGACGCCACACGGTTACGCTCAGCAGTCTCGGAGGAATCGACCGCGCGGCGGGGTATTCGTCCACTCCCAATGTGTATGGCGGGTCCGTCACACTCACGGGAGGCAGCGGCGATATCGGCGCCTCATCGCGGTATCTGACAATCGATTCGGGAACGGCCGAGGCCAACGTGTTTACTGCCACTGCGTCCGGCGATATCTATCTGCAGGAACTGACCGGGAATCTTCACGTCAAATCGATTGTGTCGTCCGGCGGCGATGTCGGGCTGATTCTGGATTCCGGGTCCCTGATCGACGGCAACAAGCTGGAGCAGCGCGACGATCGAACCTACAACGAACTGGCCAACGGTCTTTGGCAGGACCTTCAGCTGACCGCCGGCACCGGAGCGAACGCCAAGGTCACGGAAACTCTCAACACATTCCGCGCCAGCAAGGAAGGCGAATATCGAACCTACTGGGAATGGCGGAATCGTCAGGCCAATCCTTCCGTCTACGACGCCTCATTCAAGGTGACGCTGACGGCCGAGGAACGGACCGACTACGACGCATGGTATCGCAGCGAAGGAACGGCCAGTGGACTGACCGGGCAGGCGCTCGAAGATTACATCACCGCGGCGATCACCACGTTAGAGAATTCACGATCGCAGCAATACCACACGCTGCACACCACGTGGGCTGCCTACGACCGAGGTTCGTACAACGCCGGCGACCTGACGGCTGCCTACGTTACCGACTTCGCGTACACACTGTCTCAGGCCGAGAATGATGCTCTTGTGGGTGGCATCAAGATCTGGACGGAAAACGAGCTGCTGTACACGATCGGTGCGGGGCTGATGAAGGAGGTCACGGATACGCAGGCCACCATCGAAGCCGACAACATCAGCGGCAGAAACGTATCGGTGCAGGCGGCCTCGGGAGGTGTCGGCAAATATACCGACGCGATCACCATCGACCTGACTCAGTCGTCCCTGACAACCGACGAACGAGTGGCACTGGCCGGTGCGGAACGCGCGGACGTGGTCTTTATTGCCGGCAACAAGGTCACGACAAGTCTGAATTTCACGCCGGATGCGGTCAACGGCGACATCATCGGACGGTCATCCGGCAGCTGGATCGATGACGGGTTCAAAGTGGGTCTGCATATTCGCCTTGAGTCTGCTTCGGCCAATGCCTCGCCGCCCCGCGTGTACTGGGAAATCGCCGCCGTGACGGCCAGTGAACTGCGACTGGTGCAGAAGGATGTGCTCACGGCCGAAACCGGACGTACCGCCACGGTCACTCAGGTGGCGCTGAATCCGACTGCCGCGGGACTGAACCTGACGGCGATTGAAGTGGGCCAGCGGGATGACGTGGATCTGACAGCGACAACCAAGCTGAACGTTTCTGCCAGCGGCGCCGTCTTCGTCGGGTCTGAGAACGAATTGAAGGTGGAAAATGTTACCACTTCAGGCATTGTGGCTCTGAAAACCGGTGACGCCATTTCCAAAGCCGGTACCGGAACTCTGGCTGTTCAGTCCGGCAACCTGGTACTGGAAGCTGCCAATGGCGGCATTGGAACCACGTCCACACCGTTCAACATCAACCTGCTGGCAGACGCAACGCTGACGGCCCGAGGAAAACTGGATGTGGTGATCGTGGAAACATCCGGCAACCTGCCGCTGGAAACGATCTATTCGCAGCAGGGAAAAGTCGTTCTGACTTCCTCCACGGGATCAATCACCGACTACTTCAATAACGAACTGGTCAACATCAAGGCAGGTACGGATATTCAGCTGTCCGCCGCCAGCGGCAGCATCGGCAGCGCCGTCAATCTGCTGGATATTGATCAGGGAGCCACCGGCGTTCTGAACGCCACCGGGAAAGACGGCGTTTATCTGTGGGAAGCGCTGGGCGATATGCGGGTTGTGAACGTGATGTCGCCCGACGGAGACGTCATCCTGAAATCGCAGCTGTCCATCGTCGATGCAGACGCGTCGACGGACAATGTGGACGTCACCGGAGGCAGCATTTCTCTGACCGCCATCGCAGGCGGCATCGGAGCCGCAGGCAGCGAACTGGAAATCGAAACAGACAGCACGGTTAACGACATCTTTACGGCGTCCAGCAGCCTCGGCAATCTTTACGTCAACGAAATGACGGGTGATCTGTACCTGAACACCCTCAGCACCGGCACGTCGTCGACAGCCTTTGTGGCGGTGCTCGGAGGCAGCATTGTTGACGCTCGGGTCAATACGAACGACTTCAACATTCTGTCCGGAACTGTGTTTCTGTTCGCCGCTCAGGACATCGGAAGTTCCGCAAATCCGCTCACGACGAAGATTTCGACCGTTCAGGGCCGGTCGACAACAGGCAGCAGCCACATTCACAATACCGGCCATCTGACCGTCACCGGAACAGGACTCAATTCGGGAAGTCAGGTCAATCTGAAGGCTGAAAGCCCGATCACGGTCAGTAGTGACATCACGGCGGCCGGAAATATTTCGATTATTGCTGCTGAGGACCCGACTGCCGGCGACGACCTGACGATCAACGCCGGTGTCAGTGTCAATTCCACCGGTGGCGACGTCACGCTGACGGCAGGAGACAATATCTCGCTGCAGGCGACGTCTTCGGTGACCGCTCAGAATCTGCTCACCATCCGGGCGGCTGAAGCGGATGCGGATACAATTCCCGTCGGGGCCGTGATTGCATTAAATGGTTCGCTGACGGCTCCGTTGACCGACGTACGCGGCGGCAGTCTGAATGACACCATTTCTGTCGGCGCTACGGCCGCAATATCGGGAGTGCTGCTGATTCAGGGACTGGAGGGCGCTGATAACATCTCGACCGACGTCGTGAATTCGATCACAACCCCTGTCATCGCATTCGGAGATTCCGGTACGTACGTCTACGATGCGGGTACTCATGTGCTCAGCAGTGTCACGTCGTCGGCTTCGGGCGTCGGTGCCGGCGATACGTTTAGCAGTTCAAGTGTCATGGCGCTGCTGATCGGTGGTCACGGCGGTGATTCGTTCACCGGAGGCACAGGCAGCGAATTCGTGATCGGCGGCGAAGCAGACGTGACGCTGAGTGGAAATCGAGTGACTGCCGTAACCGTCACCGGCACCGACGGCGCTCCCGTCGAAACAATCGACGTCGGGGATGGCGGCAATCTTGTCATCGGTGGAACCGGTGCCGACCAGATAACCGCCGGCAACGGCAGCAACACCATTCTGGGTGATGAAGGCCGGGTCACGTTTGATTCCAGCGGCAATCTTACGCTGGCGGAAAGTACCAACACCACGGCCGGTGCAGCTGATACGTTCACGCTGGGCGGAGGTACATATCGGGTCATCGCGGGAGCGGGCGACGAAACAATTGTACTCGGCGCCGGCACCAACTACGTACTCGGTGACGCCGGGCGGATCCGTCGCAACGGGGATGGAACCACCACCATTGAAACGCTGGACGCCTCTGTGATCGGAGCCGACGCCATAACCGCCGGTGAAGGGTTCAATGTTCTTGTTGGTGGCGGTGGAACAGACACAATCAACACGCAGGCGGCTGGCGGTGGAAGCCCAAGCGCCATTGTTCTGGGAGACAACGGCAGCCTGACTCTGAGCAGCGGCGGCATTCTGTTGAGTGCTGAGAGCCGCGACTTTTCGGCCGGCGACAGCGATATCATCACGGTCACGTCGGGAACCAACACCATCGTCGGCGGACGCGGAACAGACACGATCACGGCTGGTGGTGGCAGCAACACGGTGCTGGGTGATGATGGCCGAATCAGCTTCTTCGCCGACGGTACCGTCCGGAAGATTGAAACCATCAATTCCGGCGGCGGCGCACGGGACATCATCGAACTGCAGGCAGGGACCAATACCGTCATCGCCGGATTCGGCAACGATTCAGTCTCCACCGGCGGCGGCACCAACTTCATTCTGGGTGACGAAGGTGAACTGGAAGTCCTCACCGACGGCAGCGGAATTCCCACGGGAACCACGGTGGTCCGCACAATTAATCCAACCGTGGGTGATGTCGACGACATCGCCGTCGGTGCGGGCCGCAACATCGTTGTGGGAGGTGCTGCGGCGGATGTTATTGACGTGAACGGCAATACGGCGTCGGCAAGTGCCGTGGTGCTGGGCGACAACGGAACAATGACACTAAGTAACACGGGGACTCTGCTGAGCATCGAAAGCACGGACTTCGCGTCCGGAGCGGCCGATGTGATCGGATTGACGGCCGGCACCAATGCGGTGATCGGCGGTGCCGGAGCGGACCAGATTACGGCGGGTTCCGGCAGCAATACGATTCTGGGTGATGATGGCCGGGCGTTCTTCTTCACGAACGGCGATCTGCGGCTGATTGAATCGATCAATCTGGGCAGCGGTGGTGCGGATACGATCGATCTGCAGGACGGCACCAACAGCGTGATCGCCGGAGCCGGCAACGATACGATCACTGTGGGCGCCGGCACCAACTT
>JAVKCM010000152.1:0-51890 GCA_040222735.1 Fuerstiella sp.
TCCTGTTTGCTTCTTCCAAACTTTGCAATGGCCACAAAATCATCCGCTCCACTGATCACGGCACACACCGCAATGAACAAAATATTCTCCAGCGGATAGACCGGTTCACCGCGTCGGGGATCTGTCACTTCGGAGAAATGATCGACAAAACTGGCAGGCGAAGACATGGCGGGACTCCTTTCAATCCTCAGGTTTTCCTGCGCTCAACGTCACGCAGAGAACGATTGTCGCCAGCTATACTATCTCCCCCAGTATGGCGCAATCACCCTGGCCCAGGCCCCCCGAATGTACCTTTTTGCCATCACGGTAGAAGTCGATGATCAAACTGGCCTTACTGCCAGCTGGAGATCGTACTGCGGCCAGGGGGCCGGTGTCTCTCTCTGAATCGCAATGGGGCATTTTCCCGCAGAAATCGACAGCCTCGTCAGCTGCGTGGCGGCTGAACCAGCGCCCTGTGACGGAGCTCGGCTCACCGCAGGCTGTTTTGTTCTCAGGCCGCATCGTACTGCTGGCAACGTGGCGTCTTATGCTATACGCTGGATTGGATTCTGTTTTGCTGCCGCAGGCTTCAGCCGCTTGACCTCATGTCGGAATCCGTCAACCGGAATTTGCTGGCTCAGGCTCGTGCTGGTGATCAGCACGCACCTAGCGAATTGCTGAAGGCCCACAACCAGCTTCTGGAACAGATGGCTCGGAAGGAGGTCGATCATCGGCTGCAGGCGAGGCTGAGTGCGGCGGATATCGTTCAGCAGACCTGTCTTTCGGCGATCCGCAACTTCAGTGATATTCAGGGGGAAAATCAGCATCAGCTCGCCGCGTGGCTGCGTGGCATGCTTGAAGACAACGTCAAGGACATGGTGCGGCATCACGTCGTGGCGCAAAAGCGTGCCGTGTCGAATCAACGGCCCCTTGACGAACGGACGCCCCAGCGCGAACCCTCGCACACGCCCAGTCGCCGGGCAATGCTTGACGAATCAGTTGCAAGGCTGACACGGGCACTGGATTCACTGCCGGAAGCTCAGGCGGAAGCCATCCGGCTGCGTCATCTGGAGCAGCTTTCGCTGAATCAGATTGCTGAGCGGATGAATCGCACGGACGTCGCGGTGGCGTCATTGCTGAAACGCGGAGTGGCGGCCCTGCGTCGGTTATTTCCGGACGATTCTGCAGAAATCTGAAAGAACACCGCCAGGCATTCATTGCTGTGACGCCCGAAGGATTCGTTTCGAGAACTGCCCGGTCTCAGGAAAGACGGGCATGGGAAAGCGGAACCGAAATCAGCATTGCCAGAGTCCATGCTGAATGCCGCCCTGGAAAAAGATGGCGAAGGTGCCATGGCCGGGAATTTCCATCGGCGGATGTGCGATCTCGCCGCCGTTCTTCACCGCAGTCTCGGCGGCCGCTTCGACGTCGTCCACCAGCAGATACGGTCGCACCACCGGATCTTCTCCGGCGTGCATGGGGGCTCGCACGCCGATTTTTCCACCATTCGGCAGTGAAGCGGTGCGTGCGTTTCCAAGCCCCGCCTCCGGGTCGCTGAAGATCACCCCGTAGAGCTGAGCGTAGGTCGCGCAGACGGCGTCGACCTGAGGAGTCACGACCTCAAGATAATGGACCTGCATGACTGGGTACCTCAGAAGGATGTCACGAGTCGATTCAGGCTACGGTCACTTTGGAATTCCACTTTGAATTCTGCCAGTGATCGAAGACCAACGATTGTCGACGGGGCTGAATCTGATTCTCGCAGATCTGAAGTTCTTCACAAGCCGGCTTCAGAAACGCCGGGGCCCCTGGGCAGAAACGTCGCGAACGGTGGAGGCGAGTCTGAAGTCTGGTCGTGGGAAGCCCGGGAATCTATTCACTCAGTGCCGCGCGTGGCCTGTTGCCGCCGGGGTGTTTCCAAGATACGAGCCCGCCAGCAGCCTGTCGGCAGCAGGTAAAGTTTATCATCTTTCAGCCGCCGGAAATTGGTGGCAGCAGCAGCAGAATATCGCCGTCGTGCAGCAGATGTTCGCTGACCGAAGCTGCGGCGACGGGCTGTTCGTTAACAAAGATCAGCAGGGCCGACTGCAGTTCGCCGCTGTCCGTCAGCAGACGGCTCCGCAGCTCGGCTGCAGCTGAGTCAGCGGCCTGCCGCAGGGCATCATTTATACTGCTGCCATCCGGCAGTTCCAGGTCTTTTGCAGAAACGCCGGCTGCCTGACGCAACTGAGCTTCAAACTGAATCGTTACCTTCACAACTTTCCTTCTTCCTGATCGGCTGCAACTGTGCCTCTGCTTTCTGCCGTTCTTCGGCGACTGCACCGTCGCAAAGCAGAAACAGTCGGTCCGCCAGAGCGTCGGCCTCCTGACGGCTGTGAGTCACGTGCAGCGTAGTAATCCGGGTCTGCCGTGTCACGCTCTGCAGCAGTGCATGCATCTCAGAACGGGTTGATTCGTCCAGCGCACTGAATGGTTCGTCCAGCAGCAGCACCGACGGGTGGAACGACAGTGCGCGTCCCAGCGCCACGCGCTGAGCCTCACCGCCACTCAGCCCGGTGACGGCGCGCGGCAGCAGAGCCACAATGCCCAGCAGCTCGGCCAGTTCTTCCACGCGTTCACGAATGACAGCGGAGGGCTGTCGCCGCAGCTTCAGCGCAAATTCCAGATGTTGACGCACCGACAGCGTGGGAAACAGGGCAAGGTCCTGAGGTACATAACCAATGGCCCGGTCACCGGGCAGCCAGTCGGTGATGTCCTGGTCACGGACGCGGATGGTTCCGCTTGAGACCCGTTTCAGCCCGCAGATGGTTTCCAGAATGGTCGTCTTGCCGCGGCCGGTCTGCCCCATCAGGACGGCATGCTCGCCGACTTCCACGCGGAACGAGATATTCTTCAGAAAGAACGCCCCGACCCGGATTTCGACCTGCTGCAGTTCAATCATGCCGTCAGTCCGGTGCCGAGAATTCGCAGAATCAGCAACACGACCACAGCCATTGCCACCATCAGCAGCGATACCGCGACGGCGGCATCCAGATTGCCGATGCTGAGTTCCAGAAAGACAGTGGTTGAAAGGACTTCCGTCCGCATTCGAGTTGCTCCGGCAAATACCAGGATCGGTCCGAATTCGCCGAGCGCGCGAGCCCACGCAATGGTGCCGGCCGCGATCACACCACGCCACGCCTGCGGCAGGGCGATCTGCAGAAATGCCTGACTGCGCGTACAGCCGAGCGTTCTGGCCACGTCTTCCACACGGGGACTGATCTGGTCGAAGGTCACGCACATCGTGCGCACGGCAAAGGCACAGGCCACGCTGAACTGAGCCAGAATGACGGCCGGCCAGCGAAAGGTAACGGGAAAACCGACATCTTCACGCAGCCACGCTTCCAGTTCCCAGCCCCCGATCTTCAGATGAAACAAAATCAGCAGACTCAGCCCCAGCACCAAAGGCGGCAGCACAATGGGAATGTCAACCAGCGTATCCACCAGCCAGCGTCCGGGAAAACGAAATCGAGCCAGCAGGTAGCCCAGCGGTGTGCCCACCCAGACCGAAAGAATGGCTGCGACGGTGCAGGAAATCAGAGTCAGCCGAACGGCCGCCTGGATCTCCGGCTTCAGCAATGCCGCCTTGAATGCGGCCACCGACGTGAACATCAGATCAGCCGCCAGCAGCAGGACAATCAACAGAACAAAACAGGACGAAAGTCCGCCCATGACCAGAAAGAACGGACGATCAGACCGCCGTCGCGGGGCACGGTCACCGCCGTCCGGTGCGGCTGAATGCTGGTCTTCAGGCGTGCTCACTCGGGCCCCACCACATCGCGCGACAATTCGTCAGCCTGCCAGCGGAATCCCTGCCTTCGAAAAGCCTGCCGGGATTCTGCGGAACAGATTTGTTCAAACAGACGCCCTGCCAGCTGACGGTAGTGCGACTGTCGAGCAATGGCAAACGGCTGCGTGGCCACGCTGCACGGCAGATCCTGAATAAGCACAGCGTCCAGAGAATCGGCGGACCCCGCTGCGTTGCTGAGATAGACAACGGCGGCATCCAGGGCTCCAGTGAGCAGTTCATTCACCAGCATGTCTCCGGTCGGCAACTGGGTGGTGACATTGTTCATGACTTCTTCCTGCAGGCCACCTTCCTTCAGCGTCTTCTGAGTCAGCCAGCCCATGGCACACTGCTTTTCGTGTCCGATACCGACTCGGATTCCGGATCTTGTCAGGTCGCGCAGCGAGGCAATCTGATGAGGGTTCCCCTTCTGCACCAGGATCACCAGTTCATTCCGGGAAACATCTGTCGATTCCGGAAACAGGTCATGGACCTTCTGCATGAATTCCGTGTCACAGGCGAAGTACGCATCCGGTGGCTCCCCGATCGCCATCTGCGATACCAGAATTCCGCAGCCGTTGTAGACGCGGGTCACCCGCACCCCTTCCCGCTGTTCGAATGCGGTGATGGTGTCATCAATGGCCGGCCGCAGCATCGAACCGGCAAATACTGACAGCTCCGGAACGTCCGCCCACAGATCGCCCTGACCGGTTCTGAAACCGTATTCCTGATACCGGCGCAGCCCGCGGTCCGTGGCGGCCAGATATCTGGCAAAATGAAGTGCCTTCTGCGGCTGACGGCTTCCGGCGAGCACTCCAATGGCGACTTCGGAGTTCGCTGCGCCAAGTTCCGGCAGTTCCACAAATTCAAGCTGTTCGTACGTGTGCAGCACGGCATCATAAACGATCGCCGCGTCCACCGCTCCGACTACCACATCGGTGGCAACTTCGTTCACAGTGGTACGATAACCGGCCGTGGACTGTTGCAATTTGTTCCAGAGTTTCTGCGGCTGCAGCACTTCTCGTGTTTTGCGACCGATGGCCGCTGTGTCCGGACTTGCCTGCACAAGACGCACGTCCTGACGCAACAGGTCGCTGAAGGAATGAATTGCCTTCGGGTTGCCTTTCTTCACCGCCACCACACCCTGCATACGCGCCAGAGGCAGCATTTCCCGGACCAGACGTTTCTCACGAGCCATTTTCAGATAGCTGTCGTCGGCGGGAAGAAATAAATCGCCCGTGCCGCTGACTTCAATCGACGACAGCAGTGTCTGAGAAGGGCCATACTGTATTTCCAGGTGACGGCCGGTTTCTGCTTCATAGTCAGCTCGGACCGCCTCCATGACGGCCCGATTGCTCGCGGCGCAATACAGCATTACCGAAGCTTCCGCACCACCTTCGACACCGTCATCTGACGGCGTCGAGGGTGCCGTTGGCGCATCATTTCTGATCAGCATCGCGATAAGGATCACGACGGCTGCCAGCGAGCTCAGCATCAGTGCAACTGTTCGATTCATTTGTTTCAAGCGGTGCCGGACACCGCGGTGTAAGACAACCGGCAAAGCCACAGGTCGCTGCGATGTTCACTGCGCCCACGGTCGGCCGTCTGTCAGCGTTTCATCACACGTCCGCTCAGAATCGCCGCCATCAGCGCCACCAGCAGGACGATGATGACCGATAATGACTGTCCTGTGTCAGGAACGGACACCTTTGTTCCATCGTCGGATACTTCGTTGCCGTCAGTCTGTTCATCGTCTGTTGATGCCGTCACAACGGAATCTGCGGCACCGCCGCCCGTTGGCTCGGTTGGTTCAATTGGCTCCGTTGCGTCCGTTGGCGAGGTGTCATCCGCGCTGGTCGCCGCGTTCTTCGGTGGTACTGAATCGTCCGACTGCTGCCCGGGCGGAATTTCTACCAGGATCGGCTTCACCGCGTCGGTACCAGCGTCGGGCTGCACAGTCGGTCGAACCTGGTCGTCATCACCAAACAGCCGGCGATCCCAGTTGACGGACATCAGCAGATCGAACCCCGGATTACGTTCCTTGACCTGGCATGAACAGGGACCGCACAGAAACAACGTCAGGTCTTCAATCAGTCCGGCATCGATCTGGTCAGCCGGAATCACCTCCAGAGCGCGGCCGCGACCGAAGACCGGCACCACCAGCGGCTCACCACGGCGGACGGCTTCGGGATCGAATCCCTGCAGCAGGTGAATCAGAAATGCTTCGTCGGGATCATCCGGATCAATCTCCAGAACAGAAAATCTCATCAGCAGCGGCACGCCGGCGAACAATTCAGATCCCGGCAGCCCGATTCCCTCCGGCAGTGGAATGGTCGCACCCAGTTTCGTCAGCTGCTCGTTCAGCAGATCCAGAACCTCAGTGTTCCGCTGGCTGTCGTTGGACTTCACTACCAGCCACACCGCGGCATCACCCGCCAGAAAGCGATCGGCCAGACGTTCCCGCACAGGAGACTGCAACAGCTGTGCATCATTGACCTGATTTAGCGGGCCGCGCCAGCAGTTGATCAGACGGTCGGCGACGGAACTGCGAACCACGACGTACGGCAGCGTGACGTCACTCTGGCCGGAAAGTTCGTCCCACAGCAGCCCGACACTATCGTCCATCGTCTGGTCGATCTGCTGCTTCACGATCTCGATATTGCTGAGCTTGCTGGCAGACGCAGCCTCCAGCTGTGCCACGGTGGCGGTCTCGGCGTCAGACAGCGGGCCCTTGTGAAACACGATGATCTTTGCCGGATCAGCCTGCCAGCGTTCCAGCGCGTAGCGGAAGACGGGAATGTTGCAGGCGACTGCCGCATCGCATGCTGCCAGAATCAGAATACACAGAGACAGACGCATCGGCCGCAAGTTTCCAGAATACAGGGTGGAAGAATTATTTCGGAGCGACAGCATTCCGGGTATCCGCTACTCAGAGGCTCCGAAACACATCACACGTCCATCCATGGTCGAGAGAAACAGACGACCGTTCGCGCCGGCGAGCCCGTCCCAGGCGGGCAATGTGTCCAGCACCAGCTGATGTTCCACTTCTCCGGTATCGGCATTGACGGCCAGCAGCTGGCCGCCCGTGCTGCCTTCCAGAGCCTCGTCCTGTCTGGCCAGCAGCTGCTGAACCTCCGGATCCTTTTCAGTCAGTTTCTGAAATGTTTCTTCCTCGTCGATGATGTCCGGAGGACCAACGACAAACAGTGTCGGCCCGGCCAGCACCATGGCGCGCACGTAGATCGGGATGTCCGCTGTCCATTTGGGTGCGACCAGCGAGTTTCCGGGCGTCTGAGCACTATTGCCGCCCTTTTTCTGGCCGTCGGCAAACTGCACCGCCTGCCCGAACTTTCCTTCGGCAGGCTTTGCATTCCCGACGGTGCCGTCATGGCGATGTGTTGAGACGTCGCGGGCTGTTCCGTCGTCGAAGCTGACAACCAGTACCGGTTCGCTGGAGATTTCGTCGCCATTGGCAAAGCGAGCCGCCACCTGATTGTCAGTGGCGGCGGAAAAATACAGACGCACTTCGTCAATGATGCCGGTGAAGGGGTTCGGCGACTGGTATTCGCCGACAGCTGACTGATCATCGCCTCCGACTTCCAGCCCCTGTGCGGGATCCCTGTTCAGCAGACCGGGCGCCTCGCCTTCAGCCACTCGTTCACCATCCACGTAGAGACGCATCTGCTTGTCTTCTGTCAGCACGCCCACCAGATGATGCCAGCCGCCGACAATCCGCTTCGGACCGGTGACCGTCGTCAGTTTATCCTTTGCCCGAACGTGAAACTGCGGTTTGCCGCCCGCCAGGGTCAGGGCAAAACCATCCGTCGGGCCGCCCCGTGCGATGACGGTCCCCCGGGGTCTGGTTGCGGTCATCCATGCCTCGACCGTCAGAGGCTTGCTGGCCGGATTCAGGCCGGGTGGTTTTCCGAAACTGACGAACGTGCCGCTGCCGCCACCGCCCTTTTTCAGATAGCCATCAGGAATTTCCGGCGGTTCCGGAGACGCTGCGAACAGCTGATGCTCAAGCGTGGTGGTCCAGCGCAGGTACTCGGGCTTCCGGCCGTAGCCATAAACATAGCCGTCGCCATTGACCATGATACGTCCACTGGGAGCGAACCGGCCCGCCTGATAATAGCCAGCATGTCCGCCGGCGAAACTCTGTCCCATCACCCAGTACGATCGATGAAACCATGTGTCGTCAAGGTAGCCCATCGGAGCAAACAGATGAGCTCCTTCACCGCGCTGTTTTGAGGCCTGAGTGGCGAAGTCGCCGGAATTCGGACCGATCTCAAGACGATTGCCTTGCAGGTCGAACTTCTGCGACTTCATGTACACGTACTTGTCATCCGAACTAAGAATGTCTGGCAGGCCGACCGGCATCTGCAGCACCTGCAGCACCTCCTGCAGATTGTTTCCGGTCGCCGGATTGGTGTGGTCCATGACGGTTTCGGAAATCTTTTCACCGGTCTCCAGATTCAGTCGCAGCAGACGCAGGCCACCGTCCAGAAAATTCGAACGTCCCGCCACCGTGTAAACGGTATCGTCTCGGATCAGAACGCTGCCGTGCACCGGCCACAGCGATTCGAGCTGCTCGTAGGCCATTGTCCGTCGATCCAGTGGAGCCGCTCGGTACCGCCACACAAGTTCTCCATCGGCGGCCCGCACACAGTACACCCAGCCGTCCGCACCGCCAAAGACCACTCGTCCGCGGTGGACCGTCGGCGGTGAATCGATTCTGGCTCCGGCAGTAAACGTCCACTGTTCAGAACCGGACGCTTCGTCCAGAGCATACAGTGTGTGCGTGTCTGTCTGAGCGACATACACGCGGCCGTCGGCAATGACGGGCGACGTCAGTCGGCCACCCAGCGCCGCGTCCCATTGCTGACTGACCTCAGACCGGATCGGCTCACGAGTGGTGCCGCTGCGTTCCTTGTCGCCGCGGTAGGTGGGCCAGTCGTCGATGCCTCCACTGTCCACTGCCGCCAGTCCGGAATCATAAGCCGGGCCTCGCTGCAGCCGGCCTTCGTCCGGAATCACCGTCGGCACCGGACGCGTGGGAGCGGCTGGTGCCAGAGCGTTGAAGCCGAACAGCTTGGCCTCGGGATAACATGCACAGTTGTGTGGCGGCGCGTACGTCAGGCCGTTGCAGGGCATGACACCGTACAGGCAGCCGCCGCGCACCCAGTGATGAATATCCCAGTGCTCCTTTTCCGGATCAACGAATTCAATGCCGGTACGGGACGGCATCAGAAACCGGTCCGTGGCCTTGGCGATGTAACAGCGGTGGTGAAACCAGTAGGTATCCACATCCGGAGCAAATTCTTTTTTTACTTCGCCGGTCCGCGGATCGCGCCCCGTGAATAGACCACTGTCCTTGCCAGAGGTGGTAGGAGCACACCAGACAAGGCCGTTCAGAACCATCAGGTCCTGCGGAGACTGATATCCGGAGTTCGGGTGCTGTGCCGTCCAGAGCTCTCTGCCGGTGACGGCATCCACGCTGACCATCTTGCCGTCGCCACCGGCGTACAACACGACGTCGTTGTAGGCGACCAGCCGCGGTCCGAAGTTGAAGGTAAATGACTGACGGCGAGACACCGGCTCAGATGACCACACCACGTCGCCGGACCGCTGGTCCACGGCCACCAGTTTTTCTCCGTCGTGAAAACAGACATTGCTTTCGTTGGCGGCCAGCGTCAGAGGAGAAATCTTTGTCGTTTTCGCCCAGAGCTGCCGACCGGTGGCTGCTTCAAAGGCCATCACCACACGTGGTTCTTCGTTCCAGAACAGTTCCCGCACCTTCGCCTGATCTCCCGTGCGACCGTGCAGCGGTGCGTAGTCGGCCAGTTCCGCCTTGCCTTTGCGGACCACCAGAAACAGCAGACCGCCGGTATGGATGATTTCTTCAGTGGCGTCGGTCCCTTCGTACGTCCGAATTGTTTCGCCGGTGACCGCATCCAGCGCCGTCAGCGGGGCATCAAAGCTGAGTGTGGCAAACACTGTGTCGCCGCTCGATACGAGGCGGCGGGACAACTGAGTCGGACCGCTCTTGAGCGGCCAGAGATGCGTTTGCCAGTTCTGCATGTCCCGCTTCCACAGCACACTGCCATTGAATGCGTCACGTGCAATCAGCTTCCACTTCGGCGGCAGCTGAATGGAAATTCGACTGCCTTCGTCCATGATGTAAAACAGACGACCGTTGGTGGATACCAGAGCACTCATGCTGGCCATGCGATCGTGATGCCGCGACCAGCGAGGACTGCCGACCCACTGCAGATGCCGCGGGGGGCCGACGACGTCGTCGTGAGCCACCGAATTGCCGCTGGCATCGTGCAGGTAGTGCGACCATTCGTCGATCTCCGGAGGGCGTGGTTTGACCGTCCGCTCCCACGTCCCGTCGCTTTTCTGAATCATCGCCACGCCGTTCGGAACCAGCACGCGCAGGATCTCTTCCATGGAAACCGCTGACTGCTCTGTGGCCACCAGCAGGTTCACCAGGTTGTCAACATAGGGCAGATTCGTGCCGTCCAGCTGAGTTACCGACACGTCGCCGTACATGCCCGCGGCACGCAGCTTCTTACGAGCGGCGGCGACGCTGGCCGCGTCGGTCTCAAGCCCGTGAACCTGAGCCCCGGTCTGTTGCCCCAGCACGCCGGTCAGAGCACCATCGCCCGCTCCCAGATGAACCACAAAACCGCCCGAGAAACCGGACTCAGAAAGAACGGTCTGAGCTTCTGAGACGGCGTCCGCCAGCAGAGGAGGACTGCTGAGCAGTCCGGGAATCGCGACCAATAGCACCCGAACGTATCTGTGCGGCATCGTTCCCTCCCGTGTGCAGGAATTTCGGCTCGGTCACGCCATCAGGCGACCGTTCAGCATCTTCATGCTAACAATCCGCACCAACTTTGCACCCGAGACCTGCGTTCGGCCGGCGACGAACCGCCAATTCAGCCAGCGATCGCCCCTGGGGCCGTTTATTCGCCGGTCGCCGCATCAGGCTCTTCACTCAGCGCACGTCCAACCGATTCCAGCAGAACTTCCATGGCAAACGGCTTGCGCAGATAATCGACCACCCCCAGCATTTCGGCATAGGCCTTGTGACGACTGCCCTCGTTGGCGGTCATCATGATCACCTTTGGAGGTGTATCCAGCTGATTGATGAACTCCAGCACGGGAAAACCGCCCATCCGGGGCATCATCATGTCGGTCAGAACCAGATCCGGCTTCCGGGACATGATCAGCTTGCGGCCGTCGTTGCCGTTCGTCGCGGCCGCCACCTCATAGCCGGCAGCTTTCAGCACAGTCTGCACCGTGTTGGAGATTTCGCGGTCGTCTTCGATAATCACGATCGTTGCAGCACTCACTGAACACCTCAAGTTACGGCAGGATTGTCAGACCTGCATCGTACCGAAAAGAAAACGCCGCTGGCAAATGAAACCAGCGGCGTCCATGAAGTGAAATTCGGAACGGGAATCTAAATGGCAGATTCGTCCAGTTCACCGGTACGGATCCGAACCACCTTGTCAACATTCGAAATGAAGATCTTTCCGTCGCCCACCTGCCCGGTCCGGGCCGTTGTGACGATGGCATCCACCACTTTCTCTTCGACATCGTCGGCGACCACGATTTCGATCTTCACCTTCGGCATGAAGTCCACAATGTACTCCGCACCGCGATACGTTTCTTTGTGCCCCTTCTGACGTCCGAAGCCACGGACTTCCGTCACCGTCATGCCCTGAACACCGGCTTCAGTGATGGCTGACTTCACGTCTTCCAGCTTGAAATGCCGGACAACAGCTTCAATTTTCTTCATTGTATCAGTTCCGTGTTAAAAGATTTGTCAGACATCGTGCTGGCGACGCCCGTGGTCGTGTACTCTTCTCAACGTTGTCGGCCGACTGACGTCTGCTCAACAACTCGTAAGGCTGCTTACTGGAAAATATAACCTTCTTCGCCGTGCTGACTGATGTCCAGCCCCTGAATTTCCTGTTCTTCGCTGACTCGAAGTCCCATGACCAGGTCCAGAATCTTCAGCAGCACCAGGGTCCCCGCGGCGCTGAAGGCAAACGCCGCTGCCACGCTGACCACCTGAGGCACCATTTGCCCCGCGCGTCCGTCCAGCACACCGGCACTGTTGATGTCGCCGGTCACCAGATGATTGGCAAACACACCCGTCAGCAGAGCGCCCAGGGTGCCACCCATGCCGTGGACTCCGAAGGCATCCAGCGAATCGTCGTAGCCAAAGGTGTTCTTCAGTTTTGTACAGCACAGAAAGCAGAAGATTCCCGCCAGAAAGCCCATCAGAATTCCGCTGATCGGCGTGACCGATCCACTGGCCGGCGTCACACACACCAGTCCTGCCACCGCCCCGGAACAGGCTCCCAGCACACTGGCTTTGCCGTGCTTCAGCCATTCGGCCAGTGACCAGCCAAGGACGCCCGCCGCCGCAGCCAGATGAGTCGCCAGGACGGCATTCACCGCCCGACCATCGGCCGCCACTTCGCTGCCGCCGTTGAATCCGAACCAGCCCACCCACAGCAGACCCGTTCCGATACAGGTATACGTCAGATTGTGCGGCGGCATCGGTTCAGTCGGAAATCCTCGTCGCCGCCCGATCATAAGAGCGCAGATCAGAGCCGACACGCCCGAACTGATGTGCACCACCAGTCCCCCCGCAAAGTCAATCGCCGGAAAATAAAAACCCGGATCCTCGCCCGCAGCGATCAACGCCCTGGCGTCTTCATTGAACTCCGACAACCAGCCCGTACCGGACCACACCCAGTGAGCAATGGGACAATAAATCAGCAGGCCCCACAGCAGACTGAAGACCGCCATGGTCGAAAATTTCATGCGCTCAGCGAAGGCACCGCAGATCAGGGCCGGCGTGATGATGAAAAACATGCCCTGAAACGCCACGGTGATCTGGTCCATGGCCAGCTCTTCCACATTCCCCGCCCCTTCACCAGGACTGACTCCGTGCAGCATCACATGGTCGAAGTTGCCGATGATGTCAAATCCAGGGATCAGTGGAGCACCAAAGGCAAGGCTGTAACCAACCACCGCCCACACAATCGACATCAGTCCCATCAGAAACAGGCACTGCATCATGACACTCAGAATATTCTTCTTCCGGACAAGACCGCCGTAAAACAACGCCAGACCGGGACACGTCATCATCAGCACCAGGGCGATCGATACCAGCATCCAGGCCACGTCACCCTTTTCGTAGGCCGGCGGTCGCGGGTCCACGGCCGGCCCGCCTTCCGGCATCGTCCGCTCCTCCTGAAGCGCTGACATCGCTCCGGCACCGCCCTCGTCAGCCGTGTCACTCACGACCGCTGAATCAGAGCCGCTCTCGTCAGAGGACGCCGCGGTCTCCTGCGCGGCCAGCATGGAACTGTTTCCGGTACACAAACACAGCAACGGCAGCAACAACCAGAGATGCTTCCACATATCGTCTCCTCGCCACGTGTGAAGTTGTCTGCGGATCGGTCTGACCCGCCAAACACTCTTCCGACGCGCAGCAGATACCCCAATGGTGGTCCTGCCTGCACGTTCGAGTCGGATCACAGACGTCTCTGATGTATCCGTCAGAAACGCTCTCGCCTGCTGCTCCCCCCGCCAAAGGAGATAGCCAATCCACTGTCGTTGATCAAGCGATCGGGCCGCTGAGGCGTGGATTCCACGTGGATTAGTGGGCACACAGTACCAGCTTCCCCCATGCCTGGGGGATCTCTCAACAGCCCTTCTACGTGCTTCCATGGCTTCAGAGACAGTGCCCGATCTCCGCACGCGGCCCTTTTTTCTCCCCTCGCACACCAGAGCCATCGACTGCGCGCGGCCCGAACCCAAAACGAAGGCCGCCAGAGCTTCAGCCATCGGCAAGCCCTGACTGTGGCTATGGCCGTCGCTCTGGCCGTGGCCCGGCCTCAGGGGCCTGCGGCATGCAAGGCAGTGACGGGATTCCGCCCGAGCATTCGTCGGTGCAGGCCACCCCGGAAACCGGGACAGCTTTCGGCAGTCCTCTCGACCCCACACCTGCGACGCAGGTGTGACGGCAACCGCCCGAGCCGCGCAGGGGCCGGACGCTGCCGTCTGCCGACGTGGGCCTATTCTTCCAGCTTCTGAATGGCCTCCGGAAGGCTCTTGTCCACCAGTCCCAGCACGCCCCGACCTTCGCTCAGTCGGTCGCGGACGTCGTACATCGTGTCCTCATTGTCAATCTTCCAGTACTTCTCCATGGCTTCCCGCGAAACCGTCTTCAGCGGTCGGATCAGACGAAAGCCGACGCCCCGTGCGGGATCCGTCGTGAACCACCATGGGCTCTTCGGAAGATTCGGATCGTATTCACGCCATGCATCGGAATCAGAGCCCAGTCGTGATGCGCAACGACAGTCCTTCGCCTCGAATTCAAAACTGCCGCCGCGTACGACGCGAGGATCCAGATCTTCCGAGCTGACATAACTGGCCGCATCGCCGACCCCGTCTACGGCCACATACTTCTGATACGAATCCAGGACCCACTCGGCGGCGTTGCCGTGCATGTCAAACAGCCCGAAGGCATTTGGTTTCTTCTGAGCGACTTTGCGAGTTCCTTCGCTTTCGCTGTTGTCTGCGAACCATGCATATTCCTCCAGCTTCGACGGATCGCTGCCGAACGAGTAGGCCGCCGCGCTTCCGGCCCGACAGGCATATTCCCATTCTGCCTCGGTCGGCAGGCGAAACTGGCATCCTGTGATCGCAGACAGCCATTTGCTGTACTGCTTGGCTGAATACTGAGTGATCGTGACGGCCGGCTGCTGATCCTGTTCGCCGTATTCGAACGTAAAATCCGGCTCGTACAGGACTGTCGGCGCAGTCACGGCATCGACCCTGTTTTCGTCCGTCACTTCCCGAATCCCCATCTGCTCAAAGGTCTTGAACGCGTCGTACAGTCTCATAAAGACCTTGTACTGCCGCCATGTGACTTCGTGACGAGCCATCCAGTAGGGCTCTACCTGCATCTTCCGCTGCGGTCCCTCCAGCTCGTCGCGACCGGCTTCACTTTCCGGGCTTCCCATCACAAACTCGCCACCGGGAATGGGTTCCATGTGGAATACAACGTCGGTTCCCGGAATCTTGAAGTCGTAGGGCACCATATAGCCGTCAGCAACCTTGACATAGCGGCCGGACGTCGGCTTTTCGGCCACGATGCCGGGACCTCCATCGGCAGCGAGAACAGACGCAGAGCTGAAGCCGATGGCCAGAACCGGGATGATGGTCAGGATGTTTTTCATATTGATCTGATCTGATTTCTGCGCTGAACGACAACTGACGTCGGAACCGAAATCCGTCGCCAGGTAATGTCCGGCTCTGAGAGGGCATCATCGCCCCGTCGCCTGAACGTTCCGAGGCCGCTATTGTTGCGGCTCAGACTGCCCGGGACAACGCTGTTCACGGATACACCGGGTATTCTAAGCCGGATTGTCGTGCCGTTCCTGCCGTCAACCATCGTCGCGACCGGACAACAGCTGACCTGAACGTCCATTCGTCTCCCCTGACCCTGTTACGCAGGGCCATGCTGGCTGGACTGCCGTCGCTGACGATTCAGGGACACCGCAGGCGCCGTCGTCGGCAGAGTCCGCAGAGTCGACACAGACTGCCCGACGGATGATGTCTTTTCGGCTCCACGCGGAACCAGGGTCGTCGTGAGGCAGGGTTCCTGAACTACCCTGCAGTGCAGGTCAGACCACCGAACAAGCTGATCCGCCGCCACGTGAATCCGATCTCCGGGTCCGAAGCATCTCGGGCCTGAACTCCTCCTCACTCCGCCGCCGCAGGAAATCAGAAGTCCTTCGGGGGACGGCGATTCGACAGGGAAAGAACCCGACATGCCTGCTGCTGCGCCTCGCTACCGCTACCGACTGATTACCCGCAGCGATTTTGACGGGCTTGTCTGCGCAGCACTGCTGCGTGAGCTGCAGATGCTTGAAGACATTCTGTTTGTGCATCCGAAAGACATGCAGGACGGACTGATTGAAGTCACGAATCAGGACATCATCACCAACCTTCCCTACAACGCCAACTGCCACCTGTGCTTCGATCATCACAGCAGCGAAGCTGAACGAAACGGCAGAAGGAGCAAGACGAACCACATTCTGGACCCTGACGCGGATTCGGCCGCGCGAGTCGTTTACAACTATTTTGGCGGAGCAGACCGCTTTCCGAATATCAGTACCGAAATCATTGAAGCCGTCGACAAGGCGGATTCGGCGCGGTTCACGCGTGAGGAAATTCTGGCCCCCAAGGACTGGTCCCTGCTTAATTTCATCATGGACCCGCGTACGGGACTGGGCCGCTTCCGGGAATTCCGCATCTCCAATTACCAGCTGATGATGGCACTGGTCGATTTCTGCCGGACACACACGATCAAGGAAATTCTGGCACTGCCGGACGTTCGTGAACGAGTCGATCTGTACAATTCTCAGCGTGAGGATTTTCTGGAACAGACGGCACGGTGCTCCGGTGTCTGCGGCAATGTGGTGGTGCTGGACTATCGTCGGGAAGACGTGATCTATTCCGGCAACCGCTTCCTGGTGTACGCGCTGTTTCCCGAATGCAACGTATCAGTCCACCTGCTTCGCAGCCGGCTGCCGGCCACCACTGTGCTGGCCATGGGCAAGTCCATTCTGAACAGAACCAATCCCGTGGATATCGGCGGGCTGTGCCTTCAGCATGGCGGCGGCGGTCATACGGCCGCCGGCACCTGCCAGATTCCGGCTAAAGAAGCCGATGATCTGCTGCCCAAGATCGTGGACGCACTGGACAAATCAATGGAACCGATTGCAGCCGCCGCCGTCTGAAAACGCCGGAATGGGCCTCTACTTAGAGGACGCCCAGCATTTGCGAATATCCGCCAGTCGCCGCTCCACCGATCTGAGACTCATCTTCAGCGAAGCGGCGATCTCATGGTTGGTCGAACCGGCGGTCTTCATGATCGCAATGGCCTGCAGGTCTTCGTCCGTGAGACTTTCGAGCAGCTCGGTGCAGCGTTCTGTGATCATCATCTGAACGTCCGGAGCCTCGACCGACGAGGCAATTTTTTCGAACAGAGCCGCACTCTCTGAAGAAGAAAACGCGGATTCCGGATATACCTTCCCACCGCCGCGTTTCATTCGATTCTCGCGGTTGATCTCATCAATCACGTTACGGGTCGCCACCGTAACCAGCAGTCGCCAGAACGCTTCGCGGTTGTCCAGCGACGGGTATTTCCCGTCCAGAAGGCCCCGAAAGAGCTCGCTGAGTGACTCCAGTGCCAGATCTTCCTCGTCTGACAGCGATCCCAGCTGAGACCGCAGACGGTCCTTGACCAGATACTTGAGGCGGACGTAAAAACGCTGCCAGAGCAGGTCTGCACCGTCCTGATCACCGCTCTGCATCTTGCGAATGACACGAGTTATCGAACCTTCATCGTCAAAGTCATCGACAGGAAGGTTGTTGCGGCCCTGGTGCGTCACGATGTTGAATCCATACCAGATTGATTGCGGACACCGTTCTTAAGTGCCTCTGCCAGTCTCCATAGTCGCACCCACACTGTCAACCTGAGAACAAAGAATTAGCCGTCGCTTAACGGGCAGGGAAGCTTTTTCAGCTTTTTTCAAAGGTGGAAACTCACCGTCCTGTATCTCAACATGGTTCCATATCAGGGTTCACGCCGAAATCAGAGAACAAAGCGCCCGGCGGCGTGTCCGGAAAGATGAACTGAGAAAAACTGCGGATCACTCAGCGTTCCCGGATCTGACTGACAAACACAGCAGCGTCCACCAGCAGCCGGCCCATGGCCCGCAATCACTAAGCTTTGAAAAGCTTTTGAGAAAAATGCCCCAGATTCGTTCTCAGCGTTGTGGAAAAAACGGCAATTCCCGATAAGGTTCTGCACTTCCCGGCCCGATCTCAGATTCCACGGACGTCACACGTCCGAAATCATAGTTCAGGTCAGCAAGTACACCTGAAGGCGTAGCTCAGTTGGTAGAGCAACGGACTTTTAATCCGTAGGTCCAGGGTTCAAGTCCCTGCGCCTTCACTGTCTTTTATGCGGTTTCAGGGCATTCCTGAGGCCGCTTTTTCGTTCGGGGTCCCTCCAAGGGTCCCTTTTGCCGCCGATAACACGTCGTGCAGGTGTCGGGCGGTCTCCTGGGCATCGATCCCGACGTCATACTTTTCCGTGGTGGTGACGCTGGCGTGCCGCATCAGTTCCTTCAGAACCATCGGTTTGACCAGACGTGACCATCTCGCCCCGAACGCCCTTCTGAGGTCGTGTGCGGACGCATGGACCGGCTTGCCGTCCTTCCTCGTCGACTTTGATTCCGGCCGCTTCTCCGATCGAACACAGCAGTTTCGAAATGGTATCAAACCGCCGGCAGATGCCCTTCTGTGTCACGGGATTGAAGACGAAAACCACGCCCAGCAGAGCCGCTGATGCCGCTGACCGTAAAACGACGATTTATTTCGCATCGCCTGAAGAGAAGGCAGAAGTGGAACGCATCGGTGCGCTGATGATGCCAGGGATGACGCCGCAGATGTTTCTGGTCGCCATCGCCTGACGTCAGATTCGTGAGTTCCAGTCTGCGGAAAAGGACGGCCGCATCCAGGTTGATGAGTGGGGTCGGCATAACATTGTCGGTGAGTGATTCGAGTGCCCGCACGACTGCAGAACGGGCCGACATTTTCATATTGAACAGACTCTCGATATGAGAATCTGTGTCATTATCCGACTCTTTTTCGTTGTCCGGCATTCCCCACACTGCTACGTTCGTGATGTAGGTCTCACGGCAGGGCAATCGTATCTGTCTTGTATTTGTGAATACTCACCGCGAAGGGGTGTGATCGGCATCCCGCAACGGCCATTTTTCCAGTGTTGTTCGACAGAAATCCCTGTGAAATCAACACTGACACCGTGCCATACTGCGGAAGATGGGAAGTTCGGCTGGTTTTCGAGCTAAATTCTGCGGGATGCCGATCACACCCACCGCGAAGCCTCGTGCCGTAACCTATGGAGCCAAGAATGAAACCCTATGTGACGTTCCAATCCCTCACGTTTGCCCTGTTGTTTCTTCCAACGTCGATCGTGGATGCTGGATTTGTCACGTACTCAAACCGAGCAGCTTGGGAATCGACCGTCGGCAACCACTCGACAGAGGATTTTAATTCCTTCACCGTTGACACTCCTTTTCATACAAACGCTGTCGACGTCGGCGACTTCAGTCTTTCAATGACAGGGGATCCGGGCACCGTTAGAAATAAGATCGACGTGCCAAATTTGTGGGATTCGAGTTTCAACATCGATGGCACGAACGTGGCGAGTGTTTTTCTCAAGACAGGGGATTCGCTTTTCCTCATATTTGATGCGGCAATCGTGAGCTTTGGGGCCGAATTTGCTGCACTGAATGATTCGGTGCGGAGGGTCGATATTGTCGTGGCAGGGGAAGTTTTTACTCCGCCTGTTACCGCAGCCTCGCAGGTGCGTTTTTTTGGCTTTACTTCGGACGTTTCATTTACATCTGTTGAGCTTCGCGGCGTGGGGACATTCAACGATGGTTTCTCATTAGACAACGTTTCGTTTTCTGAACAAGCGCCCGTCCCCGAACCCGCCTCCCTCGCGATGTGGGGCCTCGGCGCCATCGTTCTGACGGGCTATAGCCGAAGAAAGCGAAAGCTGGCTGCGTAACGGGTCGCTGTGCTGCTGAAGTGCACTGAAGCCACCTTCACGGGTGGCTTTTATTTTGTTCAGACCGTCCCCCGCCAGGAGCTGCTCGGTGCTGACTTGCGCCAATCTGAGTCTACTGATCTGTCCGGTCGATTCGCTGGACACCGGCAACCAGCCGCGTGATCGCCGACAGCAAATGGGCGTCCCGAGACCACGAGCGGTGAAACCGAGAACGCAAAGCCGGCCACACCCGCGAGGGAACGAGTTCCGGCGGATCCCTCGACGCTTCGGGTTATAACAAAGCGGGTTCCTGCTACGAGGCGATTGATACGGTTGTCGACGCCGGACAGGTCTGCGAACCTCTTTTTCAGGCTGGCGAAGGTGATGGATCAAATCACTGCCGTTCGTACAGTAGACCACGACGTCATCGACGAATACGCTGCGGCGGCCGATCGGGTGCATACCGGTCGCGCCATCAGAGGCATCGTCAACCAGCACCAGCGGATTCAGCAGATGGACACGGCTGTTTCCACTTTGATCACCGATATCGAAGAAAAGCGTCTGCTGGACAAGGCGTTGATCGTGATCACCACCGAATTCGGTCGCTCGCCCGAATTCGATAGCGGCGGAGGCTGCGGCCATCAGGGGGCGGCGCGCAGCTGCGTGATGGCCGGCGGTGGCTTGTCGCTCTGCCACGCCAGGGGCGGAACAGACGAATTATCGAAAGAGATTGTGGCCAATCCGGTCGGCGTGCCAGACTTTTTCGCTACGATCTGTGCAGCCGTTGGTATCGAATACCATAAGACTTTGTTCTCTGGTGATCGTCCCGTTCCCATCATCGATCGAGGCAGCCCGATCGCCGAATCATCTATCTGACACCGACGAAAATCACTCATGAGCAACAATAAGCCACAGGCAAGACGACGTGTGTTCAAAACCGACGGGGTGGACTTGCCGAGGATTCTTTTTCCACGTGTTGTCGTCAACATTCTTGTGGGTGCTGTGCTGGCCCTCGGCGTGCTTGTCGATACTCAGTGCCTTGCTGCCGAGCCATTGGCTGAGCAAAACATCATCCAGCGTGAGAATGCGAAAGAAGGTTCGACCGATTGGCAGCTCACGCGAGTCCGACTCGACCGAAGTGACGGTTGCCGTTCCCCTGCAATTGAAGGGTATTGCTCGAAGCAAAGCGTGACCGCCGGCGAGACACTTCAGATTATGGTCTCGACTCAGCCGGCCGAACAATTTCAGATCGAGATCTTCCGCACCGGATACTACGGCGGTCGCGGAGCGCGATTGATGAAGACGCTGGGACCGCTGGACGGAAAACCTCAGCCGGTGCCGACCACCAATGAGCGAATGTTGCACGAATGTCAGTGGAAGGCGTCCGCAGAGATCACGATTCCGGATGACTGGCCGAGTGGTGTCTATCTGGGGAGACTCACGACGCTGCCGCCGGAAGACGAACGTCCGTACTGGCAAAGCTACGTGGTCTTCATCGTGCGTGACGATCGGCCGGCGGACATTCTGTTTCAGTGCAGTGACAATACCTGGCAGGCGTACAACGGCTGGCCCTACAAGTCGTCGCTCTACACGCATCCGAAAGGCGGACAGGGGCCATGGGCAGATGTCAGCTTCGACCGTCCTTATGGCCGGGAAGCCCAGTACACGAGCATCGTGAACGATCCGCTGTCGGTGGGCAGCGGCGGCTATTTGACGTTCGAGTTCCCGCTGGCCTACTGGCTGGAACAACAGGGCTACGACGTCAGCTATTGCTCCAACAGCGACCTGCTGACGCCTGACCGTGGTCTGAAGTGCCAGGCATTTCTTAGTGTGGGGCATGATGAGTACTGGGACATTCGTCAGTACGAAAGCGTGGTCGCCATGCGTGATGCCGGTGTGAACCTGCTGTTTCTTTCCGGCAATTCGGTCTGCTGGGTGACTCCGTTCAAACCCAGCGGCGATGGACGCGCCAACCGCATCATTTTTCGCGGCGGGCCTTTCGGCGGGGATTACAAATGGGCCGAAGAACGAGAACGAAGCCACGGTCCCTTTCCCGAACGTGGTCCCGACGAGGGCTACCTGATGGGGGCTCGTAACCTGCGTCCGGTCAACGGCGGCGGCGACTGGATCTGTACCAAACCGGATCATTGGATTTTCGCCGGCACGGGGATGAAGCACGGCGACCGGGTGCCGGGGTTGATCGGCTGGGAGTACCACGGTGATCCGCCGGAGGACCTGCCCGGTCTGGAAATCGTTGGACAAGGGACAGCGTGGCAGGGTGGCGTCAATCCTTCACCGTGGACGGCCACGATCTACCCCGGCCCCAAAGGAAACTATGTGTTCAATGCTGCGACCATTTTCTGGTCGCAGGGGATGAGCATGCCGCCGGGCCATACACTGCCGTGGTCGCACTGGAGCCGCCCGCACGGCCCCGACGAACGGATCCAGCAAATGACACGAAATCTGTTGGATCGAGCGATCGACCACACCCAGAGGTAAATGAGGCAATCGATGAAAACCTGCCGAGCTCTCACCAGCCGCACAACGCTCCGGATTGCGATTCCGTTGTGCCTTGCCGCCGGTCTCTGCGGATCGTATGCCATGGCAAACGACATCAGCTTCAGCAGCGACGTACGACCGATTCTGGCTGAGTACTGCGTGCAGTGCCATGGTCCGGACGAAGAGCAACGGCGGGCCGATCTGCGATTGGACATTGCCGACGAACGTACGACGGCCGCAATCGTGCCGGGTGACCCCGATGCCAGCGAATTGATGCACCGGTTGACGACCAGCGATCCGGACATGCAAATGCCGCCTGCGGAAATGCAGAAACGGCCCACGGAACAGCAGATCGAAATCCTGCGACGCTGGATCGCCGAAGGCGCGGAGTTTGAGAGGCACTGGTCCTACCAGCCGATTCGCCGTCCCGAAGTGCCCACGCCCACCGGGGCCGCTTCCACCGACATCGATCGATTTATCGTCGCGGCGCTGGAGAAAAACGGACTGACGCTTGCTCCGCGGCTGGACCGACGGCGGCTGATTCGGCGAGCAACTTTCGACCTGATCGGGCTGCCTCCTTCGCACGCCGAGGTCGAAGCGTTCGTCAACGACGCTGCCTCTGACAACGAGGCCTTTGCTCAAGTCATCGATCGATTGCTCCAGTCGCCTCGTTATGGCGAACGCTGGGGCCGTCACTGGCTGGACATCGCTCGCTATGCCGACACCCATGGCGGGTCGGCCATCGGCTTCAAGCGGTTTCCGTTTTCGTACACCTATCGCGATTACGTGATCGGCTCATTCAACGAAGATCTGCCCTACGACGAATTCGTCCTGCAACAACTGGCCGCCGATCAGCTGGACCTGCCGGCCAATGATCCCGCTCTGGCGGCGCTGGGATTTCTGACGGTGGGCATGCAGTTTCGCAGCGTTCATGATCTGATCGATGACCAGATAGACGTGATCACGCGCGGACTGATGGGCGTGACGGTCGCCTGCGCCCGCTGCCACGACCACAAGTTTGACCAGATCCCCACCACCGATTACTACGCTCTGTACGCGACCCTGGCCAGCAGCGAGTCGCCGGACGACCTGCCGGTGCTGGGCGAACCACCGTTAACCGAACAGCTGCGCAACTACCAGGGTCAACTGGAAAAACGGCAGACGATCTATCGCGATATGGCTCGCGATCAGATGGAAGTGATGCGAAGCCGCCTGCGCAGCCAGGTCGGTTTGTACTTAACTGATTTGGCCAGGGGCGTGCCAGAACAGGACCTCTCGGCGGCGTTCCTGTCGTACCGCACCGACGATGTGCGTCCCGTGGTTCTCCATCGGTGGCGAATCTATCTAAGCACGCTCAGCGAACAGGATCCGGTGTTCTTTGCCTGGGTCCGCCTGCAGGATACGCCCGCGGACCAGTTCCGGGATGCATGCGAACAACTGGTGCAAACGTTGAAAGCAGAGAACGGCGATCCGGAGAAGTTTAAGGATATGCATAAAATGAGCGTGGAGGCGCCGAAATGGAATCCTCGAGTCCTCAGCGCACTCGAGGACGCGAGGCCGGCATCGCTGATCGAACTGGCCGAAGTCTACGGCAGACTTTTCGCCGATGTGCACCTTGCCTGGCTGACGGCGTTGCATGAAGCTTCTCTGGAAGCGACGCCGGCGGTGGACATTCTCACGGACGAAGATCCGCGTCACGCAGAAATCAATAGCGCGATCAACCAGCAATTGCGGCGACACCTGTACGAAACCGGAACTCCGACCGACGTGCCGGACGAAGTCGCCGCCAGACTGCTGAACCGCACGGTGAAGGATAATCTGTCGGGCAAGCGCGGCACGATTCACAACTTACACCTGAACTCGCCCGGTTCGCCGCCGCGCGGCATGGTGCTGAAAGAATCGGAGGCGCCGCCGGAAACCCGGGTGTTCCTTCGCGGAAACCCGCTCAGCCGTGGCGAACCGGTCGAAGCGAGATTTCTGACGGCTGTGGCTCCGTACGGCACCAAGCCATTTGCGGATGGGAAGCGCCGGCGCGGCCTTGCCGAAGCCATCATCGATCCTGAAAATCCGCTGACCCGCCGTGTGATCGTGAACTGGGTCTGGCGACACCATTTCGGTTTGGGACTGGTGCGGACGCCTGATGATCTGGGAACCCGTGGCACTCCACCCACACATCCGAAGTTGCTGGATCACCTGGCCATGGCGTTTGCCGATGATGGTTGGTCAATCAAGAAACTGCACCGCCGAATCATGCTGTCGGACGTGTATCAACAGGCTTCGGTCGAGAATACGAAGGCTCGTCAGCGGGATGCTGAAAACCGCCTGCTGTGGCGGATGCCGCGCAAACGTCTGGAAATGGAATCCATGCGGGACGCGCTGCTGGCCGTTTCGGGCGAACTGGATACGACGAGCATGGGTGGTCGACCGTTCGATCTGGAAACCGTTCCGGTCGTCCCCCGACGTAGTGTGTACGCATTCATCAATCGCGACATTATTTCCAGTTTACTGAGCACATTTGATGGTGCGGACCCGACGTCCTGTACTGTCAAACGTCCCGACACCACGGTGCCACAACAAACGTTGTACGTTTTGAATTCTGCATTTATTCAGGACCGGGCAGCCACGGTGGCCCGGCTGGCCATCGACGCGGCCGCCGCAGATGCAGACCGAGTGGAATGGTTGTACCAGCGAATCTACCTGCGCCAGCCCGAACAGGAAGAACTCGACCTGGCGGTCGCCTTTGTGACTCGTCCCCAACCCAGCGGCGACACGGCCGACAGGAACGCAACCAATGACGACTCGACCGGGGCGACGGCCGGAACTGGCGACGAAGCAGGCACCGATCGATGGGCTCAGCTGGCACATGCCATGCTGGCATCCAATGAGTTTATTTTCCTGGATTGATCGGCTTGCTGGTGCAATGGCTTATGCGTCACGCCTTGATACTTCAACGGGGAACACACCATGGATACTGATACTTCCTTCGCCTTCCCTCGCCGGCAGTTTCTGAAACGCTGCGGTCTGGGGGTCGGGGCACTGGCGTTGACCGACATGCTGGCCGGTCAGTCGGCAACCGCCGGGCCCGCAACGCACTTCCCGGCTCGCGCCCGGCATGTGATTCACATTTTTCTCAACGGCGGCATGTCGCAGGTGGATACCTTCGACCCCAAGCCGGAACTGACCCGTCGTGCCGGTCAGATGTTGCCGTTTGACAACCTGCAGACCGAACGCAAAACGGGAGTGGCCCTGCCGTCACCGTTTGCATTCCAACAGCATGGCGAATGCGGGATGCCGATCAGCGACCTGTTTCCGCGCGTCGCCGAGTGTGCGGACGATCTGGCGGTGATTCGTTCGATGTACGCCGAATTGCCCAGCCACGAAATGATGCTGATGTTGATGAACACCGGCCATTCCCGGTTGGTGCGTCCAAGTTTCGGATCGTGGTTAACCTGGGGCATGGGCACCGAGAATCAGAACCTGCCCGGTTTTGTTGCCCTGTGTCCGGGCGGCCTGCCGGTGGCCGGTGCTGGCAACTGGCGTTCCGCGTTCCTGCCCGGCAGTTATCAGGGCACGCTGGTGGACACGGCTCATTCCGATCCGACAAAGCTGATTCGTCATATCCGCAACAAGCGTCTATCAGAATCCGATCAACTGGCTCAGCTGGAAATCCTGCAGGCACTTAATGCCAGGCACCTGGCCCGACGTCCGCACGAAGCCGATCTGGAAGCCAGGATTCAGTCATTTGACCTCGCGTACCGGATGCAAATGGAGGCCACCGACGCTTTCGATACCAATCAGGAGCCGGAACATATTCTGAAACTGTATGGCGAAGGGACTCAAAACCGCCAACTGCTGCTGGCGCGGCGTTTGGTCGAACGTGGCGTACGGTACGTGCAGGTCTGGCACGGTGCCGGCCAGCCATGGGACAGTCACAGCAACATCAAAGACACTCACCGCCATGTCGCCAATCAGTGTGATCAGGGAATCGCGGGTCTGATCAAAGATCTTAAACAACGCGGGCTGCTAAGTAAGACATTGATTCTGTGCAGTGGCGAATTCGGACGCACGCCGTCAGTGGAAATGGGGCAAAACGGATCGGGCGCCAGCCAGGGACGGGACCATAACCACTGGGGATTCTCGCTCTGGATGGCGGGAGGAGGCATCAAGGGCGGTACGATCTACGGAGCGACCGATGAGTTTGGCTTCAAGGCGGTCGAGAACCCGGTTTCGGTGCACGACCTGCACGCCACGATGCTGCACCTGCTGGGCTTCGACCACGAACGCCTGACGTACCGGTACGCGGGCCGCGACTACCGCCTGACTGACCTGTCTGGTCAGGTCGTCAGTGACGTCATTGCCTGATACACGACAGATTCAAATGAAGGCCCGCAGCCCGGCGCTGCAGACATTTGTTGTGCAGCCGGCCGGTCCCGGGTCCTATGTTCCGAGCAAGCGTGCTGAACCAGATGGCGGTTACAGTGCGATCGTCGAAAGCAACAAAGTGGGGCCGGACGGCGAGCGGCTTTTCGGTGGAACGATCCCAAAGCGGCGCGACCGGGCCTATAGTGCGTCAGCACGCGGCGACGCAGCCATGGCTGCACAATGAACGCCACCGACTGTTTTCTCAGCACAGCCTTCCGGACTTCAATGCCCGTTTCGCCATGACGTGCCCTTGATCTCGATGAAAGCGATGAATATTCAATGACTGACACCAGATCCGACGCGACTGCGGTGCTGGGGCGACTGCAGTTTTTTTCATGGCGGGAATTGCTGAAGCTGGGGACGTGTCTGGTCGTGGCTTTGGTCACTGCCCTGCTGCCGGAGTATGCCGGGCTGAGTGATGCCGGTCGTTGGGCCTTGTTCATTCTGGTCCTTGCGGCTGAACTGTGGATCAGCGAAGTGATTCCCGCGTTTGCCGTTGGCTTGCTGGTCATTGGTCTGGAAATCGCGATCCTGGGGCGACCGGGGGGAGTATTTGCGGACGACTCAAAAGACTGGGAACGCTTCATTGAAGTCTGGGGCAGTCCATTGATCTGGCTCTTCTTCGGCGGCTTTGTGCTGGCGTCTGCTGCTGAGAAGACCGGGTTAACGGTTTGGATCGCCCGCAACGTCCTGCGGCGGCTGGGCACCGGTCCTCGCGTGCAGTTACTCGGATGGATGGTCGTCACGTTTGTCTTTTCAATGTTCATCTCGAATACAGCGACCGCCACAGTCATGATCGCGATGATGATGCCCCTGATCAGGTCGTCCTCTCCAGATGACCGTTTCGGCACGGGACTGTTGCTGGGCGTTGTCGTTGCGGCGAATCTTGGCGGAATGGGCACGATAATCGGAAGCCCTCCCAATGCGATTGCCGCAGAATCGTTGCGGGATATTGCCCCTGTGAATTTTGCTGACTGGATGGTGGTCGGATTGCCTCCGTCGCTGTGCCTGCTTGGAATTTCCTGGGTCTACCTGGCGGTACGTTATCCGTCGGCGTCAGGCCGCGTTGACACTTCGCGGTTGGACGTTTCCGGTTCTAAAATCCCCGGCGTCCCACTTTGGCGTCGATTCGCAGTCATTCTGGTCTTTGTCAGCACTGTAGGGTTGTGGCTGACGAGTGCGTTGCACGGAGTCCCGGCGACCGTCATTTCTTTCGTTCCCATCTGCGTGCTGACGGCAGTCGGGGTCCTCGACGCGTCTGACATCCGTTCGATTCAGTGGGACGTCTTGCTGTTGATTGCCGGGGGGCTCGCTTTGGGCGTTGCCGTTACGGACACAGGTCTGGCGAATTGGTTGATGCAGCAGTTGCCGTTGAACCAGTTGGGAGTCGCCGGCCTCGCTCTCATGTTGACGTTCACGACCGCGATTTTGTCAAACCTGATGAGTAACACGGCGGCCACAAACATTCTGGTTCCCATCGCCATTGCTGCCAGTGTCGGCTACGAACAACAAGCTGTCGTCTCTCTTGCCCTGGGCGCGTCTGCCGCAATGTGCCTGCCGATCTCAACCCCGCCCAATGCAATTGCCTACGGCACCGGCCGTCTGAAAGCACGAGACCTTCTTCAGGTTGGCGTCTTCATCGGCTTGCTCGCGCCCATCGCCCTCACCGCATGGTGCCTGCTTGTTCTGCCCTTGTAAGTCATTTGGTCGTTCGGCAGCATCCAGAATCGCGAAGCAACGTCATCCTTCTGAAATTTGCTGTCATGCCTCTGTTCAACGTGGGATTGATCGCTGGTCCGCGTGTCGGTTGCGACAAGGATTTTCCTGAAGGTCTTCATCGGTGGTTCACCGATTCTCGGGTACGACGGGCCTACGGATCCCCGCTGAGACAGGCAGGTCCGGCTTCAAGGCTGACGTACCTGCGATCTCTTTGACTGACTTGCCGCGTCGTCAGGATGTGGATGCGAACACCATTCAGAAATTGCGGAAGTGTTCTGACGGTTCGCCCAGCAACGGAAGCTGAAGAGAAAGAAACCCGCCCCTTTTGCCTTGCAGTTCGGTACACTGTGATGGTCTGAGACAAGTTTGCGGTTTGTTCAGGTGATTACCGATGAGGCCGACGTCTGCGTTGTTTCTTCCCGTGGTGGCACTGTACTGTTTGTGTCCGTTGTTGCTTGCTGTTGCCGGCGGTTCGGCAGTCGCTGGCAAACGTCCTGCGGCGGCCGAACTGCTGTTTGAGCGTGACATCTATCCGATTCTGCAGCGTGCGTGCATTGAATGCCACGGGGCTGACAGACAGGAAGGTGAGCTTCGTCTTGACCGGCGGGCTGACGCATTCGAATCCGGTGTGATTGAACCCGGTCAGCCGGAGGCCAGTGAGCTACTGCGTAGAATTACGCTGCCTCGGGGACACGACGAGATTATGCCTGCCATTGGAGATCCTTTGTCGTCGGGCGAGGTGAAAGCGATTCGTGCGTGGATCGAAAGCGGCGCTGACTGGCCGGACGATTTCAAAGTCCGCCCTCACTGGGCCTACGTGGCTCCTGTTCGACCGGATCTGCCGTCAGTGTCCCGCCGCGACTGGTGTCAGTCTCCGCTCGACTATTTTGTGCTCAGCCGACTGGAAGAAGAAGGCCTGCAGCCGTCCCCGCCCGCGATGCCGGAGAAACTGTTGCGCCGGGTGTTTCTGGATCTGATCGGACTGCCGCCGACTCCGGCTGAGGTTCAGGCGTTCCTGGATGATCCTTCGGCCGCCAGCTACGAACGCGTGGTTGATGAACTGCTGCAGCGGCCGCAGTTTGGCGAACGGTGGGCCAGACCGTGGCTGGATCTCGCTCGCTATGCCGATTCGCACGGATTTCAGCGGGACAACCTGCGTGACGTCTGGGCCTATCGCGACTGGGTTATCCGAGCTTTGAACAGGGACATGCCGTTTGACCAGTTTACGATCCGCCAGGTTGCCGGTGACCTGCTGCCGGAGGCCACGGAAGCAGATCGTATCGCCACCGGCTTTCACCGCTGCACGCCGACGAATGTCGAAGCCGGATCGCTGCCGGAGGAAACACGTATTGAACAGGTGCTGGACCGCGTCAACACCACCGGCGCCGTATGGCTGGGTACGACACTGGAATGCTGCCAGTGCCATGACCACAAATACGATCCGTTTACGACGACTGAGTACTATCAGCTGCTGGCGTTCTTCAACAGTACGCAGCAGGAGGCGGATCGCACCAATCCGAATCAGCCGAGTTCGATTCAGTTTCAGGGACCGTCGATGCCGCTGCAGAACGCCGAGCGCGACGGACAGCGGATGGTTCCAGAACAACAGCTGAAGTCGCTGAGTCAGCAGCAGGCGGAGCTTCGCAGTGAACTGGCCGGTGATCTGGATTCGTGGGCGGCAGAACTTTCTGCTGAACTGGCGGACGCTGAGCAGACGCACCGGCTGCAGGTGATCCAGTTCGAATCCGAAGGCACCACCGATTCTCATCAGTTGCTGGATGACGGATCGATTCTGCTGGTGGGTGACGATCCGCCGGATACTGATGTTTATCGAATTCGTGTCCGCACTCAGCAACAGGGAATCCGCGCTTTCCGTCTGGAAGCGCTGCGGCATGAATCACTGCCGGGAGGTGGTCCGGGACGCGGGGATCCGCAGCGCCGCAACTTTGTGCTGAACGACGTGAAGGTGGAATTGGTCTCTGCCGGCAGGACAAGCAAGCTGCCCCTGACGTCCGCGACGGCAGGGTTTTCACAGAACAACTGGCCGGTTTCCGGTGCGATCGATGAAGACCGGAAAACGGGGTGGGCGATTGCTCCGAAGTTCGATCAGTCTCATACGGCCACATTCATTGTTGATGAACCGGTGAATCCGAACGCCGACAGCGAACTCGTGTTTACTCTGGACCAGCGGTTCGGTCAGGCTCGCACGATCGGTTGTCTGCGTCTTTCGGCCGTGACGGGGAATGTCGGGGCGGAATCCGTTCCGGAAGAAATAGTGAACGTGGCGGCCACGCCGGCCACAGAATGGTCGAAGCAGGACCGCACAAGACTGCTTGAGTACCGCCTTGCACGGCACCGCGGTTATTCGCGTCTTTCTGACGACGTCGCCAGGTTGAGAAAGCAGATTGAAAAGCTGGCGCCCGACACCACGCTGGTGATGGTCGAATTGCCCGAGCCGCGTCCCAGCGCTGTGTTTGAACGAGGCGATTATCGCAATCCCGGACAGCCGGTGGAACCCGGTACGCCATCGGTACTGCATCCGCTGTCTGCGAAATCCACGGACGCCGATACGTCTTCGTCCGACGCGTCGGACGACGCATCAGCCGGTCCGGCCAACCGGCTGACGCTGGCCAGATGGCTGGTGTCGCGCGAGAATCCGCTGGTGGCCAGAGTGACGGTGAATCGCTGGTGGGCCGAGATCTTCGGCCGGGGAATCGTCACGACTCCGGAAGATTTCGGCATCAAGGGAGATCGGCCCTCTCATCCGCAACTGCTGGACTGGCTGGCGGTTGAGTTCATGGACAGCGGCTGGTCGATGAAACGGCTTCTGAAAACCATTGTCACGTCCGCGACTTATCAGCAGACGTCGCATCTCACGCCGCGTCTGCTGGCGCTGGACGATCAAAACCGACTGCTGGCGCGCGGCCCTCGTTTTCGGATGGAAGCCGAAATGATTCGAGACAACTCGCTGGCGATTTCGGGTCTGCTGAACCTGAAGCAGTTTGGCCCGCCGATTCGTCCGTATCAGCCGGACGGTTTGTGGCGTAAGGTCGGAGGCACGGCCTACAACTACGAAGTCAGCCCGGGTTCAGAGCAGCATCGTCGGGGGATATATGTGGTGCTGAAGCGAGGGTCACCGTATCCCAGCTTCATCAACTTTGACGCGACGGCCAGACTTGCCTGCACAGTCAGTCGTTCCCGGACCAACACGCCGCTTCAGGCGCTGACGCTGCTGAACGACCCGGTCTACGTCGAAGCTGCACGCGGTCTGGTGACGCTTGTCCTGACAGAACAGAAGAATCAGCCGATTGACGAGCAGCTGAAGTACGCATTCCGACGCTGCACGGCGCGTCTGCCTTCGGCGCAGGAACTGGCGGCGTTAAGGGCTCTGATTCCGGAACCGTCACCAAGCAAAGGCGACTCAGACGCTGCCGCTGAAGACCGCCGGGAACTGGAGGACGCGTGGTTCAAAGTGGCGACCGTGCTGCTGAACCTGCACGAAACGGTCACCAAAGATTAATCGCGGCGGCGAACCGGACGCTGAATCGTCAGGGGCGAGCAAAGTTCCAATCAACTACACAAGCGGACAGATCGCCGTCCGCTCGTGTAGTTCTGTGATTCTGCAGTTGTCTGGTTCCGCAGTTGTCTGGTTCCGCAGTTGTCTGGCCGTCCCGTTGAACCTGGCCGGGCGGCGTTCTATTCTTTCTCAACCGCCTCCAGCCGCTGCGCCAGCTGTTCGACCTGTTTTTGCAGTTCCTGCAGTCGGCGGCGCAGGTCCTGGTCAGCAGAAGTCGACTCAGTTCCCTGAGCCAGGTGCTTTCGGGCCAGGGCGTGTGCTTCAGCGATCATTTTTTCCAGTTCCATATCGCCTCCCTGTTCCAGCCGAATACCGGGGCCGAATACCAGATGCCGCCATGAATCAGTCTGGTCACCGGCACTGATCCGCTCTTCGCTGTCGCTGACGGCGTCGTGAAGTCCCATGGCCGTTCGGGCCTCCAGGGCGGTCATGCGGCGTGGCGTCACCGTCAGGATTTTCTTTTCTCCGTCCCGCAGCAGCGTGATCTGCAGTGGATTTTCCTGAGTGGTTGAAACGACGTCGACAAGGTCTTTCAGGTCCATGAATTCTGTTTCGCCCGCGGCCAGCAGAATGTCGTGCCGCTGGATGCCCGCCTGGGCAGCGGGCAGACCTTCAAAGACGCGGACGACCACCAGTCCCGTTTTTTCCAGTTTCAGATGTCGCCGCAGCACTTCGCTGGCGGGTTCGCACGCCACGCCGATCATAAAACGAGGCTGGTTGTCATCGAGGGCCGCCGGTCCGGAACTTTTGGCCCCCTCCTGCTTCAACACCAGATTACCGGCTTCATCGACAGCGACTGCGCCGCCTTTTCCGATACTGTATTCGCGTCGAGTCCCGTCTGCATCGGAAATCACGATGCGGCCATTGACTTTGGTTTCGGCCTTCGTGTCAGCCCCGTCCTGAGTTGTCGACTGGGTGAGTTCAACCTGCACGGACTGGCGACTTTCTGAGACGTCAGCTTCGTTCGGCTGCTCATCGCACAGCGCCGCAGAAACAGGCAAAGTCAACACAACCGCAAGGGCACAGTAAATCTTCATTGCCGACATCCTTTCATGAGACGTACAGACAGTTCGCCGAAAGCCACACACGATGCCCCCTGCCGGCGTATGCAGGATGTAATGGCAACCGTCCTGCATACGCCGGTTCTTCCTGATTCAGGACCGAGCTGAAAACAGGTGGCGTAAGCTTCCAGCCTGCGATGCAGAAAAAACGCAAGCTGGAAGCTTACGCCACGTTTCGACACGACAGTAATTTTCCGTTTGATCCTTACTGCAGGCTGGGAGTTCTGGAAAACTCGCCGGCGGGAATCACGTAGGTTCGACCTTCTGAATCGTGAAACAGGAAAACTCGTATATCCGGTGTACGACGTTCGCGGATTCCGTTCGCCAGAGAATTACTCAGCTGTCGCCAGAAGTTTTCGGACCGCAGCCGATAGTCACCGGGACTGTAGACCGGCAACTCACTTGTCGGCATTCCGTCTGCCTCAAGACGCACTCGATAGACGTTGCCGTCAGACAACAGCCTGGGCGCGGACGAGGTTTCCGACGGCACGTCGGGTGATTGCGAGGATGTCGCCCCGGACGACTGCTCGCCGGACTCGGCGACTGCCATGGCCGACGGACCGCCGTCTGACGGGCTGCGGTTCGGCAGCTGGCCGGAAATGATCACACCGGAAAGAAACGCGACGCACGCTGCCAGTGCCAGAGACGTGAGTGGGTGATGAAACCATGCCTGCCGTTTCTGCGCTGACGTGTCGGTGACCGTCGTCGCAACCCGCGGTCGGCTGTCGGCACAGACCGCCCCGGCCAGCAGTTGATCTTCCAGATAGGCACAGGCCAGCGTTTTCCAGCCATCGTTTATCTGATCCAGCCGTTCCATGAGCTGCCGACGTTCGTCAGCGGCAAGTTCGTTATCCACACACTTCTGAATCATCAGTTCGTCACGGTCGGTCATCATTTCACTACGCCTCTGCAATCGCATGCGACAGCAGTCGCCGAAGGTTTTTGCGGGCCTTCATCAGTCGGTATTCCACGGTGTCTTCCTTAACTCCCAGATGTTCTGCCAGTTGCCGATACGACCAGCTTTCTGAATACTTCAGCATCAGAATCTGGCGATCGAGTTCATCCAGCTGCTGCATGGCTGCTCGCACCTGTTCCTGCTGCTCGGCGGCCAGGACCCGTTCCACAGGGCCGGGGGGCTGAGTCGACACGGTCGGTTCTGCCGCGGCCCGCTCGGCCAGACGATCCTCGAATCGTCGCCGTCGACCGCGGGTCCGTCGGTACATCAGTACCTGTCTGACGGCGACCTGGTACAGCCATGCCCCGATCTTCTGAATGTCGGGCAGCGTTTCTCTCTGACGAACCAGCGCCAGAGCGATATTCTGCATAATGTCTTCAACAGCCTCCGGTTCGCGAACGCGGCTGCGCACGACGGTGCGCAGCCAGCTCTCGTTCTCCAGATAAAGCAGTTGAGGGCTCATTTGCATTTGAAGTTGCCGCCGCCGAACGGTTTCCGACCCACATTTCAGGAATTTCTGGATTCCAGCTATAATCTTATCACCGCCCCGGTACGGCTGCTGCCGCCCCATCCCGGTTTATGGCCAGTTTTGCTCGAAGCTGCCCGAATCGCCGGGCGAAGAAAACGAGTGTGCTGGCGGGACATCGTTCTGAAGTCGACAGATCGGCCCGACTCGGATATTTTTCGGTATGAAAACGGGCTGGAAGCAAATCCAGACTATTTAGACGACAATTGGTTTTCCTGTCGGGCGACAGTCAGAAATCCGGTGTCACCCGGACTGACGGCATGTTGCTGAGGCGTCTGTGGTTGTTCCGCGACAAATATTCCAGCCGCGCGAATCGACCGCGATGAGTTCACGGAAGAAGTCATGATGATTCACCGCATTCTGCCGCTGGTTGGTCTTCAGCTGCTGTTCAGCGCAGCAGGCAGTGCGAAGGAGATCGAGGAACTCGGGATTGTTCGTATCCGGACTGAAACGTCGGACGCTCAGGCACACGCCTACTCGACCGGAACTCATCTTGGCAACGGTCTGATTCTGACGTGCGGCCACTGCGCGGCATCGATGACGAAAGACAGAACGGTCGAAGTGCAGATTTTGTCAGCATTGACGTGGAAAGCCGTTCGGAAAGTGCGAGGAACCATTATTCATTCCGATCGCGCAGCAGAGCTTGGCCTGATCCGCCTTGCTGCGGGACATGGGCTGAAGGCCGGCTTTGAGCTGGCGCCACGTGGCTATCGTGTTGTCCCCGGCGACACCGTGGTCAGCTATAACTGGTACCGGGACGACCATGGAGAAATGCTGTATTCGGTGACCAGCCACGTCACCCACGTCAACCGGTATCTGGGGGCTGAGAATATCGAGACCAGCGGACGCCCGGAGGCCGGTTCTTCGGGCGCTCCGCTCGTGACAAAACGTGGCGGGCTGGTGATCGGGATTACGCATGGGGCGCTGGTGCACGAGGATCGTGGGCTGCATACCAGCGTCGAAGCACTTTACCGCTTTATGGATCGTCAGGGTTCGCACGCTCAGGAGGCTGTCCGGATAACGGAGAAGTTTTGAAACTCGGCCGGGGACGCACGTGGGGAAGACGGAGAGGTTCGCGGGTGACGGACCTGGAAGTCCGTCATACGTCATACTTCAAGCATCCGTCATACAGAAGTCGCCGGACAGACTACCAGGAGTTGCCGCCGCGAGAGATGGGTGCAAACCAGGAGGCTGTCCGGATAACGGAGAAGTTTTGAAACCCGGCCGGGGACGCGTGTGGGGAAGACGGAGGGGTTTGCGGGTGACGGACCTGGAAGTCCGTCATACACACGCCATACGTCATACGCCGGTCGTACATTATACGCCGGTCGTACATCATACGTCGGTCGAGACGTCAAACGGTTCTCGCTGGTGTCTTGCAGAAGAGTCGCCGTTGGACGTGAAAACGACGCCGCCAGTTTGTCAGATGCCGATGCTGTCGGTACACTGCCGGGGATGAAGGAGTCACCCCCCGCAGGAACGTTTTTCTCATGCCGGTAACACGGAAGTTTCTCGACTGGAACCGCCCGGCGCTGCCTGCAGCCGCCGATTTCCTGGTAGAACGCTACTCAATGATGGGCGCGGCCGACCTGTCCGGGGTTGTGGTCGTGGTGCCCGGTCGTCGTGCCGGACGGCGTCTGCTGGAACTTTTGATTGAGGCCGCGGACCAGAAACTGGTGCGTCTGACGCCGCCGGTGATCGAAACCGTCGGCACGCTGCCTGAGCGGCTGTATGAAAGCCGAAAACGCTTTGCGGCTCCACTGGTCAACAAGTTTGCGTGGACGGCGGCGCTGCGGCAGGCCAGGCCGGAGGACATTCGTCGTATTATCCCGGATCCGCCCACGCAGCATGACATCAGTCGCTGGCTGTCGTTTGGCGAACTGCTCTGGAAACAGCATCGGGAGCTGGCGGCCGAAGGGCTGGATTTTCAGGACGTGATCACTCGCGGTGCTGAGGTGGATGCATTTGATGAAGCCGAACGCTGGCAGGTTCTCAGAAGTGTTCAGGAATCGTGTCTGGGAATGCTGGACGATCTGGAATTATGGGACCTGCAGTCGGCCCGCTTGTTTGCCATTAAGCATCAGGAATGCCGTACCGATTGCGACATCGTGCTGGTTGGCACACCGGATCTGAATCTCGCTGCCAGAGAAATGCTGGATCAGGTGGCTGATCGAGTCACCGCGTTGATTCACGCTCCGCAGAAACTTTCGCGGCGTTTCGATGATTACGGGTGTATTATTCCGGACGTCTGGAGCAACGTACTGATTCCGCTGCAGTCGGCTCAGCTGGAAGTCGTGGAAGGTCCGACGGATCAGGCCGGATCTGTTGTCAGTACACTGGCCGGATATCAGGGAAGGTATCGTCCTGATGAAGTGACGGTCGGTGTTACGGACGAACGTCTGGTCCCCGAGATTGCTCGTTATCTGGCTGACGCACAGGTGCCGTCGCGATGGGTGGTGGGGCAGAACCTGACGGAGTCGCGACCGTACAAGCTGCTGGCGGCTGTGGCCGAGTTTCTTGAAACCGAGCGATTTGACGCCTTTGCGTCGCTGATCCGGCACACGGATCTGGATGCCTGGCTGTACCGTCAGCCGGTTCCGGCTCCGAAACCGCTGCCGGAATCGGACGATGACAAATCGGACGTTGACCAGGCAAATGGTGCCGCAAACGGCGAGATCGGCGGCACAGTGGACGGCGACGGGTCGGCAGAACCGGCCGTCACCATCGCGGAAACATCGGGCTCTATGCCGCCGACGTGGCTGCAGCAGGTGGATGATTATTTCAACCAGCATCTTCCGGCCACGCTGAGCGAGTGGCTGGGGGTTGAGAACAAATATGATCGGATTCAGCACGTGCACCGTTGTGTGTCGGAATTGCTGCAGCCGTTGTCCGACGGCGAGTTGTTGCTGGGCGAATGGGCCAGGCCGCTCACCGACCTGCTGATGACGGTCTACGATGATGTCGCATTCAATGTTGAAATTCCGGAGGATGCGTGGACTCTGGCATCATGCCGAAAGATTTATGAGCTGCTGCTGACGCATTCTGATATTCCGGTCAGCCTGATGCCGAAGGTGAGTGCCGCCCAGGCCGTTCGTCTGCTGTTGAATGAACTGGGTTCTGAATCCGTTCCGCCGCTGCCCGACGATGAAGCGGTGGAGTTGCTGGGCTGGCTGGAACTTCCGCTCGACGATTCGCCGGCGCTGGTGGTGACGAACTTCAACGACGGTTATGTTCCCAGTGCCCTGAATTCAGACGCCTTTCTGCCCAACACACTGCGGCGGCATCTGGGACTGCTGGACAATCGTCGACGCTATGCCCGGGACGCTTACGCGTTAAGCGTGTTGGTTGCTTCAAGGCGGGACCTGAAGCTGATTGTGGGGCGACGCGATCTGCGCGGCGATCCGCTGCGTCCCAGCCGGTTGATGTTTGCGGCAGACGAAACCGAAATTGCTCGGCGTGTTCTGACCTGTTTCGGCAGTGCCGAGGCAGAGATGCCTCGGCTGGCAGAGGCGGCAGAGGCGGGGGGCGACGACGTTTCGTCCGGGGGCTTTTTTGTGCCGCGTCCGCAGCCACGCGACACTCCGCCGGAACGGATCGGCGTGACGGGTTTTCGCACCTACCTTGCCTGCCCCTATCGTTATTATCTGCGACATGTACTGCACCTGAAGCAGGTCGATGACAGTGCCAATGAACTGAACGCCATGATGTTCGGGAATCTGATGCACGAGGTGCTGAATCGCTTCGGCATGGGTTCGCTGAAGGCCTCGACCGACGTCAGACAGATTCAGCAGGAACTGCGTGGGCTGCTGGACGACTGCGTCGCCGAACTGCTGGGTGAATCGCGGCTGGCTGCGGTCAATGTGCAGATCATGCAGCTGCGGACCCGCCTGGACGCCTTTGCCCGCTGGCAGGCAGACTGGGCGGCGCAGGGCTGGCAGATTCGATTCAGCGAACTGTCGTTCAAGGACCTGGGCGTGACGCTGAAGCTGGCGGACGGACGTCGGATTGAGCTGGACGGGCGGGTCGACCGGATTGACCAGCTGGGCGGCACAAACCAGTATGTGATTTTTGATTACAAAAGCGGCGAAACCGCGAGGACTCCGCGCCAGGCGCATCAGAAGAAGGGCGAATGGATCGACCTGCAGCTGCCGCTCTATCGTCTGATGGCCAGGCAGATCGGCATCACGGGTGAGCTGCAGCTTGGTTACATCACGCTTCCCAGGGATACCAGAAAGGTACAGCCGCAGATGGCCGACTGGACCGAAGAGGAACTGGCGGACGCGGAACGCAGGGCGGTGGAGGTGGCCACCAGCATCGCCGATCAGAACTTCTGGCCGCCGGCGGAGGTCAATCCGATTTATTTTCCGGAGTTTGCAGCCATCTGTCAGGACACGGCTTTTGACCGTGAGGTTATCGTATGAGCTCTGCCGCGGCCGTTGATGCCGCCGACTCATCTGAGCAGCAGGTGCCGCAGCGCGTGATTATTCGGGCGTCAGCCGGAACGGGAAAGACCTTTCGACTGACCAACCAGTATCTGCGGCAGCTGCTGAGTGGTGCCAGGCCCGAACAGATTCTGGCCACGACATTCACGCGCAAAGCGGCCGGCGAGATCCTCGAACGCAACATGCTGCGTCTGGCCGAAGCGGCTCTGGACGACGACAGGTGTCGGGAGCTGGCCGGGCACGTGTCGACGCCGTCGCTGACGCGCGAACGATGTCTGACGCTGTTGAAGGAACTGACCCGCGGGCTGCATCGGATCCGCATCTGTACGCTGGACAGTTTTTTCTCGCAGATTGCGATCAGTTTCGGCTTTGAGATGGGACTGCCGCCGGACTGGACGATTGTCGATGACATCGACGACGTGCAGCTGAAGAACAAGGCCATCGAAGGGGTGCTGCGCAACGAATCAACCGCCGATGCGGTGCAGCTGATGCATCTGCTGACCAAGGGAGAAACCAGTCGCAGTGTCAGCGAGCTGATTCGCAATCTGGTCAGTGCCCTGTACCCGGTATTTCAGGAGACCGCTCCGGAGGCCTGGTCTGCGTTTCCGCACAGCCGGCTTCTGTCGGCCGACAGGCTGCAGCAGGCAATCGAACAGCTGCGTGCGGCGGAACTGCCAAAGGACAAACGATTTGAAAACGCTCGGGCCGGCGACCTTGCCAGTGCCGTCGCCCATGACTGGGAGAACTTTGTCGCCAGGGGGCTGGCTGGCAGAATCGCTCAGGGCGAACTCAGCTATTACAAAAAGGATTTCAGTGAGGAACTGCGGGACGTCTATCAGCGGCTGCTGAGTCATGCCAAAGCCGTCATCATCGACCAGGTGGCCAGGCAGACTGAGGCGACCTACCAGCTGCTGTGTCGCTTTGATCTGCGGTACAGCCAGCTGAAGGATGACGCACGGGTGCTGCAGTTCAGCGATGTGACTCGTCTGTTAAGTGACATCGCCACAGACAACGACGTTAACCGTCTGGCCTTTCGGATGGATGGCAGTATTTCTCATCTGCTGCTGGACGAATTTCAGGACACGTCGCTGGCCCAATGGCAGGTGATTCGTCCGTTTGCGGAATACGTCACGAAAAAGCGCAAGGGCCGTTCGTTTTTCTGTGTCGGAGATGTGAAACAGGCCATCTATGGCTGGCGCGGCGGGGTCGCGGAAATCTTCGATGCGATTGAAGGACAGCTGAAGGGACTGCACCGGGAATCTCTGAATCAAAGTTACCGTTCGGCTCCGGCCATTATGGAGGCGACCAACCGCATCTTTCATGGTCTGCGTTCTCTGACGGATGCAGATGACGATTTTGAAAGTATTCGCGAGTGGTGTGATCGTTTTCAGAATCACACCACCGCCCGCACGGATCTGGCCGGGCATGCCACACTGGAAACAGCTCCGCGGGCGGATGAAGATGCCAGTCAGTCTGATGCGACTCTGCGTTACGCGGCGGAGCGAGTGGCAGAACTGACACGGCAGGCCCCTCAGGCCACGGTCGGAGTGCTGGCCCGTAAGAACGCGGTGGTCAGCCAGCTGATCTTCGAACTGCGGCGTCTGGGAGTTCCCGCCAGTGAAGAAGGTGGCAATCCGGTGACGGACGGAGCAGCCGTGCAGCTGATCATGTCAGCTCTGCAACTGGCTGACCACCCGGGCAACTCCGTGGCCAGATTTCATGTGGCCACGTCGCCGCTGGGTCAGATTCTGGAATTCACCAATTATCGAAGCCTGTACGCTGCCGAAGCACTCGCACGGCGCATACGACGTCGATTGCAGGCCGATGGCTACGGAGTGGTGGTGCAGCACTGGGCGTCCCGGCTGTCCGGACTGTGCGTGCCGCGCGGACAGCGCCGACTGGCTCAGCTGGTTGAACTGGCTTATACCTGGCAGTCGCATGCCACACTCCGTACGTCAGACTTTCTACATTTTGTTGAGCTGAAGAAGGTTCCCGATCCCACCGCGGACCGTGTCCGTGTGATGACCGTCCACCAGTCCAAGGGGCTGGAATTCGATATCGTGATTCTGCCGGATCTGGATGGACGACTGATCGGACAGCCGGATGAATTCGTGGTCAACAAACCGTCGCCCACGGAACCGATCAATCGAGTGTGTCGGTATCGCAATGCCAGTATCCGGGAACTGCTGCCTGCAGACTTTCAGAAGATGTTTGATGATGTTCGGAAGACGCGGCTGTCAGAAGCGCTGTGTGTTCTGTACGTGGCCGTTACCAGAGCCAGGCATGCCTTGCACATGGTCATCGCGCCGTCCAGTGAAAAAGAAAAGAATCTGCCGAAGACAGCAGCCGGCCTGCTGCGGCGGGCACTGACCGATCAGGGCCGGGCCGAACCGGACCGCGTGCTGTCTGAAATCGGTGAGGCAAACTGGTGGCAGCAGGAAGTCCGGACCGGCACTGCTCAGAAAGCATCCGCGTCCGATTCACCGCAGCCTGCTGGCTCACATCAGGCTGGCGAGCAGGAAGTCGGGAAACACGAGGCCGCGGAGCAGGGGACATCGTCTGACCGGGCTCAGTCACGCGTGATGTTTGCGCCGATGACAGCCGGTCGCAGCCGGGGACTGTCTCGAAAAGCACCATCGAAGCATCAGGGCTCACGGCTGGTTCGGCTGTCCAGCGTTATCCGGCATGGCAGCGTGGAGGCGATGGATCGCGGCACGTTGATTCATGCATGGTTCGAACTGATTGAATGGCTGGATGACGGTTCTGTGCCACAGGATTCTGAGCTGCAGTCGAAAGCCGACGAACTGAAGCTGACAAAACTGAACGTGCCCGAGCTGATCGGTGAGTTTAAGGAAATGCTGACATCAACCCGGATTGCAGCCGGGCTGAGTCAGCAGGCCTATTATTCTCCGGAGGAATTGAATCTGCCGTCGGATCTGCGGCAGAAACTGAAGCAGGCGGACAGCAGCCGGATTCGCCTTGAGGTGCAGAACGAACACCCGTTCGCCGTGCGTGAAGGCGGCGAGGTGATTTCGGGGTTCATCGACCGGCTGGTGCTGGTTTATCTGGACAACCAGCTGGCAGCGGCGGACATCGTGGATTTCAAGACGGATACATTTGCCTTCGACAACAGCGACGTCTTTCAGGGCCGGGTTCAGTATTACAGCGATCAGCTGGATTCGTATCGCCGCGTCGTGGCGATACTTTATCGCCTGCCGGTTGATTCAATTTCTGCCCGGCTGTTCATGCTGGGAGCAGGAAAGATTGCCAATGTCTGAGTTTCAGTTTATTCACGCCGCGGACATCCATCTGGACAGTCCGTTGCGGGGGCTGTCGGAATACGAATCGGCGCCGGTTGATGAAATCCGGGAAGCCGTTCGTCGCGCGCTTGAAAATCTGGTCGCGCTCGCGATTGATCAGCGGGTCAGCTTTGTGCTGATCGCTGGCGACATCTACGACGGCGACTGGAAAGACTACAACACCGGCCTGTGTTTCGTGAAACAGGTGACTCGACTGCAGAAAGCCGGAATTCCGGTCTACGCGATCAGCGGCAACCACGATGCCGAAAGCAGGATGACGCGATCGCTGGCGCTGCCTGCCAATCCTGACGGCACTCCGGTGATGTTTTCCAGCCGGAAGGCTCAGACAATTCGGCTGGAACAACCCGAGGTGGCGATTCACGGGCGCAGTTTTCGCACGGCAAAAGAGACCGAGAACCTGTGTCTGCAGTACCCGTCCGCGGTGTCCGGGTATTTCAATATCGGCATGCTGCATACGGCACTGACAGGGATCGAAGGCCACGAACCTTACGCTCCGTGCACCCCGGCTGACCTGCACGCACGCAACTATCAATACTGGGCTCTCGGTCACGTGCACAACCGCCAGCACCTTCATGAACCGGGGCAGACGCCCATCGTGTTTCCGGGAAATATTCAGGGACGTCATATCCGCGAAACAGGACCGAAGGGCTGTGAGCTGGTGTCGGTCGGCACCTCCGGCGACGTCACGATCCAGTTTCAGCCGCTGGACGTGTTTCGCTGGCAGGTCTGCACGGTTGACGCATCGCGTGCAGACACGCCTGACGATGTGATCGAGCAGTTCAGCAGACAGCTGCAGCAGGTGGCGGAAACGTCAGAGGGGCGTCCGCTGGCAGTTCGTGTTCAGATCACGGGCAGCACCGCGGCCCACACGGAGCTGGTGGCTCGACAGCAGGAATGGCTGCAGCAGATCCGGGTTCAGGCCATGACCGTCGGCAGCGGCGATATCTGGATTGAAAAAGTGCTGATCAGAACGGCCCCTGTAGAAGATCCTGCCGCCGAAGCACTGGAAAGCGGTCCGATGGCGGAACTGCTGCGTTATTTTGACGATCTGGAAGACGACGAAGCGTTGCTGCGTGAGATCGCGGTTGAACTGGAATCTCTTCAGCGAAAGCTCCCTGATGAACTGAATCGTGATGACGTCCCCGTGGTTCCGGCGGAATCGGAACAGCTGCGCCGCCTGCTGCAGCAGGTTCGTCCGCTGCTGATCCATCGGCTGCAGTGTCAGGAGGCCGCACAATGAAAATTCGCCGACTTGATCTGATTCGATTCGGCCCGTTTGCGGACCAGTCCCTATCCTTTGACGGAGGCGAGTCCGGGCTGCATCTGATTTATGGACCGAATGAGGCGGGAAAAAGTTCCGCTCTCAGAGCGCTGCGTCAGCTGCTGTTTGGAATACCGGGTGAGAAGACGTGTCGTGACAATTTTCGACACAACCACGCCGACCTGCGAATCGGCGGCGAGTTCGAAGATCCCGATGGTCACCGGGTCACGGTGGTTCGCCGCAAGGGACGCCAGAATTCTCTGCGTGCCGCGGACGACAAAACGGTGGTGGATCCGGCTCGACTGGGAGCTCTGCTGGGCCACATGGATGCGGACCGATTCAGTACTCAGTTCGGCATTGATTACGAGCAGCTGACCACCGGCGGTCGGGCGATCGTAACCGGCCGGGGAGATCTGGGAACGTCGCTGTTTGCGGCCGGTTCCGGTGCCGGCAATCTGGTCGGCATTCTGAAGTCACTTGAGCAGCAGTGTGATGAACTGTTCAAGTCGGCCGGATCAAAGCCCAGAATCAACGCGGGCATCTCAAGGCTTCGCCTCGCCCGGAAGCAGATCAGAGATGCTCAGCTGTCCGGCACCGACTGGCAGCAGCACCGGCAAACGCTGGACACGGCGATTTCAGAACGAGATGAACTGGATTCACAGATTGTGGAGCTGCAGGCCGCTCAGGGGCAGCTGCAGACGATTGAAAAAGCGCTGCCGCTGATTCCTGAACTGATGGATAAACGAAACGATCCTGCGGCCCTGCAGGACGTTCCGTTGCTGCGCGAACGTTTCGCAGAGACCCGTCGTGACGCGTCAAACGGTCTGCAGGCGGCCCGGTCGGCGAAGCAGACGGCCGCATCCCGAATCGTGAAGCTGACTGCAGAAATGCAGCAACTGAAGATTTCTGAGGACGTGCTCCGGCAGGCGTCGGCCATCGAATGTCTGTACGCCGACCTTGGACGTTATCGAGAGCTGTGCCGAGAACTGCCGGAACTGAACACCCAGCGACATCAGCATGAAGAACACGCCCGCCGTATTCTGCGGGATCTCGGTCACACGCCTGACCTCGAACAGGCCGATAAGCTGGCGATCACGGTTGCCGAACGTCAGCAGATCCGCGGACTCGCTGCCGTCGCGTCCGGAATTTCTACGTCTGTTGATGACGCCCGGAATCGACTGGCGAAGGCCGAATTCAGGCTGCAGGAAGCCAGGGAAGAACTGCAGCAGCTGCCAGCGGGACCGGACGGTGCACAATTGGCGGCCGCGGTCCGCCGGATTCAGAAAAAAGGCGATCTTGATCAGCAGCATCAGGGATTCGTCCTGACACTGAAGCAGGCGACCATTCAGGCAGACATCGACCTGAAAAAGAAGCTGCGATGGCCCGGGACACTGAGCGAGCTGGAACAGGCAGCGGTACCGTCTCTCGAATCGGTGCAGGATTTCGATGATCGTTTCAAAGCTTTGAATCGTCGGATTGAAAAGCATCAGGAAGAACAGGGCACCCTGCAGAGCAGCCTTACTGAAACCGAAGGCAGTCTGACCAAACTGACGCTGCAGCAGAACGTGCCGACAGAACAGAATCTGATCGAGAGTCGAAAGCTGCGGGACCATGCCTGGGCTCTGGTTCGCCGTGTCTGGGAGGGCGAGACTATTGACGACGAAGTGGCGGAACTGACGGCACAGTTCACTGACGCGGCCGACCTGGCCGAGGCGTACGAGCAGGCGGTGGCACAGGCCGATGAAACCGCGGACCGCCTGCGCCGCGAAGCCGATCGGGTGGCCGAGAAGGCTCGACTGATGGCCGAACAGCTGCAGCTGAAGGAACAGTTGCGATTTAACGACGACAGTCTGAGAACCGCACAGAATAGTCTGTCTGAACTGCAGTCTGACTGGGAAGACCTGTGGCAGTCAACGGGCGTCGTACCGGAAAGTCCGGGGCAGATGAAGCCGTGGCTGACACATCATGATCAGATGATGGCAACCTCAGCAGATCTGCGCCGGCAGCAGCAGGCAGTGGATTCACTCGCTGAAAGCATTCAGACGCACCGTACGGAACTGCTCACGCTGCTGGAACAGGTGCAGCGACCGGTGCCAGACGATGACGGCACGCTGCATAGACTGCTGGATGCGGCCGACCAGGTGGCTCAGGACCTGGAAAACAACGCCAGGAACCGGGAAACTCGACAGGCAGAAATCAAGCGGTTGGAACACGATCAAAAAGCGGCGGCCTCTGAAGTGGAAGAGGCGACGGAGGCGCAGGAAAACTGGCAGCAGCAGTGGACCAGTGCGGTCACTGCGTTGAGTTCAGGAGCCACCGTGACGGCCTCGGCGGCCAGCGCGATTCTGGATTCGATTGATGAACTGACCGGCGAGCTGAATAACGTCGGCCGGCTGACAAACCGGATTGACCTGCACGAGGAACAGATCGCACAGTTCGAAAAAGATCTGCGGCTGGTGCTCGATGAAACGGGGCAGTCACCCGGCGACCGGACCTGGGAGCAGAACATCAGTCTGCTGCATGAGCAGCTGACTGAATCCCGGGACGCACGGGCAATACGCAGCAGCAAGCAGCAGCAGCTGGAGATGGAACAAAGCTCGGTTGAGAGTGCTCAGGCGGAAATCGACACCTGTTCCGGACTTCTTGCTGAGCTGTGTGCGGAAGCTGGCTGCCAGGATGCCTCGGGTCTGCCGGAGGTCGAAGAGAAAGCCAGGCGACGGAACGATCTGCGGCAGGAAATCGCCGTGCTTGAGACGCAATTACAGGAACTGGCGGGCGGTCAGCAGCTGAGCAGCTTTATCACAAAGGCCCGGGAAGAAGACGCTGCCACACTGCGGCCGCGGATCGATCAGCTGAACGAGCAGATTCAGCGTCTGCGTCAGGATGTCAAACGGCTGTCCGAAATCATCGGGCACGAGAATGCCGAACTGGCACGAATGGACGGCAGCGCGGCGGCCGCTCGTGCGTCGGAAGATGCCGAGCAGGTGTTGGCGACGCTGCGGGATGATGCGGAAGAATATGTTCGGTTGAAGCTTGCGTCAGCCGTGCTGAAACGGTCCATTGAACGTTATCGGCAGAATAATCAGGGACCGGTGCTGCGGCGGGCCAGCCAGCTGTTCAGTGACCTGACACTGGGAGGATTTGCCGGGCTGCAGTCAGAATACGGGGACAACGGAGAGGTCGTTCTGGTGGGCATCCGGGCCGACAGTGGTCGTCAGGTGGGAGTGGCCGGGATGAGCGAAGGGACCTGCGACCAGCTGTATCTGGCGCTCAGAATTGCCAGTCTGGAGGCATATTTTGATCAGCATGATCCGGTTCCGTTCATCGTCGACGATATTCTGATTCAGTTCGACGATGCTCGTGCGGCTGCGGCGCTGAGTGCACTGGCGGAACTGTCGTGCCGGACACAGGTCATCATGTTCACGCACCATCAGCATCTGGTCGACGTTGCCAGACAGCAACTGTCCGGTTCCGACGCTCTGCACGTCCAGACACTGCAGAATGCGACGATGGCCGAACTGCCGAAGACGGTCTTCTGAGCCCGGTGCGTTGCGACGGACGGTGGCAGCCGCTGTTTCGCAGGAGGCTGTTTCGCCGGGCGGCCGCAGTAATTCTCAGTACGTCAGGTTTCGAAGGGGGGACGGACGCCGTATACTTTGTCCTGACGAATGCTTCGCACTCTCTGTTGAATGCGCCATGATCATTAATAAACACACTTCCGTCGGCCGCTTTGTTCGATGGGCGGCCATGGTTCTGTTGCTCCTGGGTGGCACGGAACCTGAAGCACAGGACGATCGATTCTCGGCCGTTCGATCGCTGTTCGAATCACGCTGTTTGTCCTGCCACAACAACCATGATCGCCAGGGAGATTTTTCTCTGGAGACGTCAGAAGCGCTGACGGACAGCGGCTATGTGGTTCCGGGCCGGGCTGATGAAAGTCATTTGCTGAGTGTGCTGGTGCCGGACGGAAATGAGCGACCGGCAATGCCGCGTGATGCGGATCCACTGAAACCGGACCAGGTGCAGCAGGTCCGGGACTGGGTCGCAGCGGGCGCCCCGTGGCCCGACGATGTGAGGCTGGTGGAACCAGTCGTGCAGGACTTTGACTGGTGGTCCTTCCGCCCGCTGGTTCGTCCGGCCATCCCGGATCTGCCGGACGTCGATGAATCGCTGCTGTCGTCACCGATTGATGCCTTCATTCTGGAAAAGCAGATTGAGAAAGGGCTGACGCCCGTCGAGCCCGCTGATCGTCGCACTTTGATCCGTCGGCTGTCGTTTGACCTGACCGGTCTTCCGCCGACTCCGGAGCAGATCCGGGCGTTCGAAGCCGACGACCGTCCGGGCGCCTGGGATCGCCTTGTTGAGCAACTGCTGGCATCCGAACGTTACGGTGAACGCTGGGCACGGCACTGGCTGGACGTTGTTCGGTATGCGGACACGTGCGGCTATGACAAGGACAAGCTGCGTCCCAACGCATGGCCGTACCGGGACTATGTGATTCGATCCTTCAACCAGGACAAACCGTATTCAAGGTTCGTGCAGGAACAGATTGCCGGTGACGCTTTGTTTCCGGGTAATCCGGACGGGATTCTGGGTCTGGGCTTCATTGCGGCCGGCCCGTGGGACTTCATCGGGCACGTGGAAGTACCGGAATCGAAGATTGACGGCATGGTGGCTCGAAACCTTGACCGCGATGAAATGGCGAGCAACGTGATGAATGCATTCTGCAGCGTCACCATTCAGTGTGCCCGCTGTCACAATCACAAGTTCGATCCGTTTACTCAGGAACATTATTATGGACTGCAGGCGGTATTTGCCGCGGTCGACCGTGCGGATCGGCCGTTTGACACCGACCCTGAGGTGGAACAGCGTCGCAGTCAGATGAAGGCCGCTCTGCAGCAGGTGAAAGCCGATCTGAAGGCCTTCGACACCGACGTTCAGACCAGAGGCGGTGACAAACTGAAAACGCTGACGCAACGGATTGCCGAGCTGACACCTCAGGCGGGTCCGGCCGACAAGCCCCCGGAATTCGGATACCACAGCCAGCTGGTTGCAGATGCCGATTCGGTCAAATGGGTCGAAATCGACCTCGGACGTCACGTTGAAGTTGCTCAGGTCATTCTGCACCCGTGCCATGACGAATTTGCCGGCATTGGTGCCGGGTTCGGCTTTCCGGTGAGGTTTCGTGTCGAGGCATGGGCGGAGGCTGCAGCCAGCCGCCCGTCGGCCGATACTGAAAGTGGCGTCCCGGCCGAGCAGGAGCGTGGTCCGTCGCTGATTCTGGCAGATTTCACTGGCGGCGACGTTGCCAACCCAGGGCTGGCTGCTGTTGATATTCCGGCAGACGGTGCACACGTCCGCTACCTGCGTGTGTCGGCCACGCGACTGGCCGAACGGAAGAACGACTACATGCTGGCGCTGGCTGAGGTGGAAGTGCGTGACAAGCGTGGCGACAACGTAGCGCTGTCGGCAGCAGTCACCGCCATCGATTCAATTGAGGCCCCGGTTCGCTGGCGGAAAACGAATCTGACCGACGGTCTCTGGCCGCAGGCCGCCGACCCTGCGGCGGCGGCTGAGCTTGCCGACGCAGAACGGCGTCGGGGGAAAATTCTGTCTGAGATTCTGACACCGGATCGCGTGGCCGTTCAGCAGAAGCTGTTGCAGGAACAGGATCGTCTGACCAGGGAACTTGACGGACTGCCGGTCGGGCAGATGGTCTATGCCGCGGCGACTGAGTTCAGCCCGCAGGGAAACTTCAAGCCGACTGGTGGAACGCCCAGAACCGTACATGTGCTGCATCGGGGAAATGTGCAGCAGCCGAAGCAGGTCGCTGTGCCGGCCGCGATTCCGCTCAGCAGTTCCGACAACTGGAGGTTCGATCTTTCCGCGGATCATACCGAAGCCGAACGGCGGGTTGCGCTGGCGCGCTGGATCACCCGCGACGACAACCCACTCACGTGGAGATCGATTGCAAACCGCATCTGGCAGTATCATTTTGGCCGCGGTCTGGTCAGCACACCGAACGACCTGGGACGAATGGGCCAGCTTCCAACGCATCCGGAACTGCTGGACTGGCTGGCGGATGAATTCCGACGGACTCAATCCTTCAGGCACATGCACCGGCTGATCGTGAACAGCGCCACCTGGCGACGGTCGTCTGCCCACGATGCGCAGAACGCTTCGATTGACGGGGACAACCAGTATCTGTGGCGTATGAATCGCCGTCGTCTGTCGGCGGAAGAATTTCGGGATGCGGTGCTGATGGTCAGCGGCAGCCTGAATCTGGAAATGGGAGGGCCGGGGTTTTATCTGTTTGAGCTTGAAAAAACCGAACACTCGCCCCATTTTGAATACCACAAGTTTGACCCGAATGATCCGGCCTCACATCGCCGATCCGTTTATCGTTTTATCGTGCGATCGCAGCCGGATCCGTTCATGACGACACTGGACTGTGCAGACAGTTCTCAGAGTACCCCCAGGCGGACGGAAACCCTGACGTCGCTGCAGGCTCTGTCGCTGCTGAACAACCGTTTTAATCTGGCCATGGCGGAAAGATTTGCAGATCGAGTGGCCGCCGCGGCCGCCGGGGCCGCCGAAGCCGCCGAAGCCGGAGACGCAAAGCCGGAAGCCTATGCGTTCGCTCTGGTCACCGGCAGGCCTCCCACCGACGCCGAACTGACGCCACTCGTCGACTACTCGGCAAAACATGGCCTGCCCAGTCTTTGCCGGGTACTGTTCAACCTGAGTGAATTTGTGTTTGTGGACTGATTGAACCATGCTGACACGACGCGAGATGCTGAATTCCACCGGGCAGGGCTTCGCCGGCCTGGCGGCGGCGGCCATGCTGTATGAAGAAGATCGGGCGACTGCAGACGTGCAGGGCTCTGGCACAGACGGCGTGCTGAAGGTGCTGCACCGACCGGCCCGCGCCAAACGCGTGGTGCAGCTGTTCATGGGAGGAGCGGCCAGTCATATTGATCTGTGGGACCACAAGCCGGCGCTGGAAAAACATCACGGCGAACAGTCAGACTTCGGAGAACATGTCGAAGCGTTTCAGAACGGGCTTGGTCCGTGGATGAAATCCCCGTTTGGATTCGCGCCGTACGGTGAATGCGGCAAGATGCTGAGCGAGGTGGTGGCACCGCTGGGCGAGTGTGTTGACGACATGGCCTTTGTCCACAATCTGGTGGGGAAGACCGGAGTCCACAGTCAGGCGACGTATCTGCAGGCCACCGGATTTCAGCAGCCGGGATTTCCCGGAATGGGAGCGTGGGTGAGTTACGGGCTGGGAACCCTGAATCAGAATCTGCCGACATTTGTTGTCCTGCCGGATCATCGCGGGTTTGCCAGCAACGGCCCCAAGAACTGGGGATCTGCATTTCTGCCGGCCAGCACTCAGGGAACCATGGTGTTTCCGCAGCGGAAGAACCCCATCGCCGACCTGCTGCCCGAAGCCGACTTTGTGACAAAGCAGAGCGATGCGGACGGGCTGAATCTGCTGCAGCAGCTGAATCGCCGTTATCGTGACCAGCGAGAAGGAGATTCACGACTCGAAGCGCGTCTCCGCAGTTACGAACTGGCTGCAAAAATGCAGCTGAGTGCACCGGAGGCCCTGGATATTTCCAAAGAATCAAAACACACGCTGCAGATGTACGGGCTGCAGAACCCGGATGCAACTTATCCCGACCACATCAACATTCCGGAAGAAGCAGAGTATTTCGGCAGAAAGTGTTTGATTGCTCGACGCCTGCTGGAACGCGGCGTGCGGTTTGTGCAGATCTGGTCCGGCAACGACAACAGTTTTCCCAGACGAAACTGGGACAGTCATGAAGATCTGGCACGCGACCACCGACCGCTGGCGATGGGCATGGCCATCGGCACCGCAGCCTTACTGAAGGATCTGAAGCAGCGCGGACTGCTGGAAGACACCATCGTGTTGTGGACGACGGAATTCGGACGCATGCCGTCCACTCAGGGCAGCAAAGGGCGTGATCACAATCCGTACGTCTTCACCAACTGGCTGAGCGGCGGCGGCATTCGGGGCGGCGTCAGCCACGGCCCGTCGGATTTGTGGGGCTATAAGCCGCTGGACCGGGACAATCCCACTCAGGTGTATGACATCCACGCCACCATTCTGCACCAGCTGGGAATTGATCATAAGCAGTTGACGGTTCGTCACAACGGAATTGATCGACGCCTGACGGATGTTCACGGTCACGTGATTCGGGAAATCCTGTAGCTCACGATTCGCGGCTTGTCGTTACCCATACATTCGGATGGTCAACACCGGACGTTATCCGAGAACACACCCCGTGACCCGAGTGCCGAAAGGCACCGGGCCGGTCGCCCGGGTGGCTTCCCGATGTGACGTTGAAATCCATTGCATCGTCGCGCCCGGGGCCCGGCCGCTGACGCGTCGCGGCTCACGGAAGAATGACCAACGGCCGCCATCGGTTGTTGTGCGAAACACCCCGTAGCTGGGGCTTCCAGCCGCAGCCGTGGCCAGTATGTGCTGCGGCTGGAAGCCCCAGCTACGGGGTGTTTCGCACAACAACCGATGGCGGCCGTTGGGGATTCGTCCGTGAGCCGCGACGCGGCAGCGGCCGGGCCCGGGGCGCGCC
>JAVKCM010000153.1:0-36406 GCA_040222735.1 Fuerstiella sp.
GTGGCAGCCGGAGGGCGTTATATCGTGACGGAAGGCAGACCCGGAATACTGCGACTGCCGTAGCCGCATTCGACGTGTGCGGACGAAGATCTTGCTGCCACATCGAGGGGGTCGGGAGTCTTTTTCGGGCGACAGATTCACTTAAGTCGCAGCGGTATGGCCGAAAAAGACTCCCGACCCCTTCCCGCTCAGCGACCACCGACAAAGGTGGGCGCGAAAGGGGACAGGGGCACGAAAGGGGGCACGAAAGGGGACAGGCACAAACGGAGCGGTGGCGATTTCAAACCCGGCTGCACCCGCGGACGGGATTTCCAAACGGGATCTCCGGTCCCGAAGAATCGGCCGCCGGGGCAGGCGGTTACTTGCCGCCGGCCGGAACTGATTTGCTGAAGAGTCCGAACAGGCCGCCCTTCTTTTTTTCGGTCGCAGCAAAACGGGCCTGTTCGTCGTCACTCATGCTCAGACGTCGCGTCAGGTCGGCGATGCTGCGGGTCAGACGTGCCTTGGGAGCAAAGCGGCACAGGGGCACACCGTTGTTGCGGGACCCGACCATCGTGGCGTAGTCGTTCGGCAGCTGCCAGAAGACTTCGCGACCGATTGTTTCCAGCGCCTTGTTCAGGCTGATATCCGTGTCTTCCAGCCCCATCCGATTGACGATGATTTCGACTTTTTTGTCGAGTCCATCGTGCTGGTCCAGGTACTGCATTACCCGGACCACGTTTCTGAGGCAGGTCAGATCCAGCTGTGTCACCAGCAGAATTCTGTCCGACACGGCCATGGCCGACATATCCAGCGGGCCGAAGGACTTGCTGACATCAATGATCAGGTGGCTGAAGGTCGCTTTCAGCAGCGCCAGAATCCGGCGCAGGTCGTCAGGTCGGACCAGATCCTGTCCTTCCACTTCAACCGGCCGCGGCAGCAGAAAGACGCCGCATTCGTGGCGGGTCAGTGATCGTTTCAGCAGTCCGTAGTCCAGCCGACTGATGTTCTCAGACACATCCCGAATGGTGTAGTCAGGAATGATGTCCAGCCAGACATCCGCATCGCCGAGGGTCAGATCCAGGTCGATGATCACCGGTGAATTACCGGGATCCTGGGCCAGGGCCGCCGCCAGATTAACGCTTAGTGAAGTACTGCCGACACCGCCTCCGACGCCGACCAGCGTGATGATCTGTCCGGCGTTGCCGCCACCTTCGCCATCGCCGCCTCCCATGGCTGCACGGATGCGGTCCAGTGCGGCGATGAAGTCATCCAGCTGCAGCGGAAGATTCAGGAATTCCCGCGCCCCGTGTCTCATCACCTGCAGAATCAGGCTGCCTTCCTGCGAACTGCTGATGACCAGCACGGCACACTGCGGATTATTCCGCGTAATCTGACCAATCACGTCCACCGCTTTGCGGGGATCGGTATCGACGTTGACCAGCGCAATATCCGGCTGCGTCTGCTGGATCACGTCCATAAAAAATTCGTACCGGGAACATTCCGCCTCAAGCCAGACGGTGTCGATTCCCAGCAGCAGAGTTTTCAGCGAGTTGCGTGTCTCCTCATTGGGATCCACTGTCGCGATTCGCATTACACTCTTCATTGGTATTTCTCGATTCTCTGAACCAAATCTGCTCCGATACCTGCTCCACCGGGTCTAACGCATCAGAGGTGCCAGCAGCCGGCGGCCCAGTGATGGTGTTGGTTTCGTGCTTTCGTCTGTCTCTTCCTGGAACCTGTCGCCTTCCGGCAGCACACGTGAGTAGCCCACGGACGACGCACTGTTCGGCGGCGTCTGAGACGTCGTCGGCAGCGGCAGATCGCCAGCCGGCTGAGGCGGTTCAATATACATCGTGTCGGCCGGGCCTGATTCCGGTGCGATCAGTCGAGGCTGAATGCCGGGGGCCAGACCATCCGTGCAGCCCGGTCCACGTCCGTCCGGTCCGCAGCCTGAGCCGCCGCCGCCCAGTTCCCAGCGGCCATTCGGATGCCGGTGACAGAAGCCGTTCTGCTGACATTCCGTGCAGTTGAAGACCGCGTCACAGTCCGGACCGACACTCGGAACTTCAAGCAGCCCGTGCCAGATCAGTTCGTGATCGGTCGGGGTCGACGTGAATTTGCCCGGGCCTCCGGCTGGTACCTGTTCGGGCGACATCGGTGCCACGTATTCCGGAGTGACCAGAATAACCAGTTCGGTTTCGGCTTCCGTGTACTGCTTGCGGCTGAACAACGCGCCGATCCACGGCAGTTCACCGAAGAACGGAAGTTTCGCGGTGCTGCCGTCTTCCCGCTTCGAGATCAGGCCGCCGATCACCAGCGTTTCACCGAAGTTCATTTCCACCTGAGTACTGACTTTGCGGACCGTAAACGACGGAACGGTGATACCGTCGACCTGAACCGCATTGGCAAAATCCCGTTCCACCACGGACGGTTCAATCTGCAGACGCAGTCGACCGTTGCCCAGAATATGCGGAACAGCATTCAGGATGATCCCAAACGGCTTGAATTCGATGGCCGTTGTACCCAGACCGGCCGGCACCAGCACCGGTGCCTCACCGCCGTTCAGCAGTTCCGCCGGCTGACCGTTGTGCGTGACAACCATGGGAGTCGCATGAATCTTCAGCAGTCCCTCGGTCCGCAGAGCATCGATGAAGCCCTGAAAAATCTGGTTCGGATCCATGAAACCGAAGGACACACTGGTGTTCGAAAATCCGCTGAACGTGACATTCGCACTGGTGCCTGTGACCGCCAGTCCTTCGACCGGAGTGATCGGCCCAGGAGTACTCAGCAGGTAGCTCTCGTTGCCGATCAGCCCGAAGTTCATGCCGAACTGCCGGAGTTTGGACCGGTTGACCTCCATGACCGTTGCCTTCAGCATCACCTGCTGCACGCCGCCGATCCGCATATGGTTCAGCACATTCGGATAGAACTGTTCGGCGATGGCCACGATTTCATTGATGTGCTCCGGCCGTGTCACCCAGCCGCTCAGCAGAATCGACCCTTTGATCTCTTCAATGTTGATCGCGTCGTTGGGATAGAACTTCCGCAGATACGATTCCAGATGCCGCACGTCGCCGCGGACCAGCACCTCGACCTTGGTGAACTGGTCAAATTCGTCGATCAGGGTGACGGTCGTGATACCGGTCTTCAGTGCGTAGACGGTGACCTGATTCGGGTGCCCCTGGACAGGGTCGATCTGGATCACGTCGGCATCAAAGTCCAGAACCTTCTTGATGCGGGCGCCATGTTCCAGAATCGTCGTGAACTTCTCGTAGATCGAGATCGAGTTCTCGCCCGGATGCGTCTGGTAGACGGGTGACGTACCGGCGGACTGAGCCGTCGCCGTCACCGCAGAGGCTGCGGACAGCAGCATCACCATGGCGATTTTCAGAGTGGCGGAACGCGCAACCGCGGCCGTTCTTCCGGTGCCGACGCTGTTCACGGAACGGAACACGAACACCGATTCAGTTAATGCTGTTGACTGCATCCATGCACTCCCAGGTAGCGAAGAGCGGCCCCGGAGGACAAGCCTCCGGGGACCGCATCCCCAACTCATAACGCGCTCCGCGCGAATCCTGTTTCTCCGAGGTCAGCCGTGCCGTCCCCGAAAAAACGTACTGTCAGTTAAACAGGTCATCCAGCAGCCCGGTGGCTGCTTCCTGTAATTCACTAAGTCCACCGTTGTCCGCATCATCTGCAGACTCCGGATTCAGTTCCGGAATTGACGGCAGACTGTCACTGCCCGGGACCGCCACCGGTTCGAGTCCGGCAGCCGGTTTGGTCCGGGGAGCCGTCACGGCCGGCAGTTTGGTGCCCGTCGTATCAATTGGTTCGTCAGAATTCAGGTTGACGCGTTCCACTCGGACGCCGCCGCCCTGATGAATCGCCATCACCCAGTACTGATCGTCATCTTCCGTATTCGTTTCAGCCGGCGGTACCGGACCGGATCCCGAAGGTCCGTTCAGTTCCAGTTCTGCCTGCAGCTGAGTCATGATGTTCGGTTCCGGATCCGGCAGAACAAACCCGGGTGTTTCCGTGAACTGTTCCTGCACTTCCAGTGTCGAACGTCGCTTGATTTCTCCGTGATTGGTTCCGTTCAGACTGTCTTCCGTCAACTCCGTGATTTTGATCTTGTCCATGTCTTCGCTGGATCGCAGAACGGTTGAAATCGTCCCTTTTCTGATGGCCAGCGTCAGTTTCATGGCCTGTTCCGTGTCGACCAGCAGCGAAATGTTGCGGGCCTTGGCATTTTCCGTGCTGGCATCAATTCCGAATTTCTGACTGTCAACGGCAAACACTTCAATATATTCCAGCAGCGGAATTGTCTTTTCCTTCTGCTGCCCCGTGGCTGCGTCACGTTCGCGATAGGTCAGCAGCAGGTCAATTCTGTTTCCCGGCTGCAGCATGCCGCTGTGTGTTGTTGTCGCATCCACAGGAATCGTGGTGACTCGCATCCCGTTGGGAATTCCGATAACCGCCCCGATATCTCCTTTTTCTGTCAGCTGACTGACCAGAATCCAGTCGCCCTGGCCCCGCGGCACCTTCAGAGCCCGTTCCTTGATCTGTTCCAGATCCCGAACCGCATCCTCCGGACACGTTTCAGCATCCACCGTAATAAACTGTGTGTTCTTCTCTGACAGCTGCGTTCCCTGTTTAATAGGAGCGGCCGCCACCAGCACCTGTACTTTGGGTACTTCCTCTTTGTGATTCTGCCTGGCCAGGTACTGCTTGACGCCCAGCATCGTCACCAGACCGCAGGCCCCGGCCACAATCAGCAGAATAACCGTTTGATTTTTCATTGTCCGGAGACTCCCGGTCGGCCGCCTGACTGAATCCGGTGGCAGATTCTGCCGATCGATGAAATCGTCGGTGAATCTGCACGTCCGGACGCAACTGCCGCGACCGAGCCATGCCCCATCAGCATCATCATCGGCAAAGTCTGATTCTTCGCTTCAACAATGCTGACAGGATTGCCTAACAACTTTGCCGCACCACCCCCCGTGGTGAGGTCCCTGGTAACGAAACTCCGCTGCCAGGACACTCCCGGCAGCGGATTACTGTTCCGTTCTTCTGTCCGTTCCCTACATCAGGCCCGCGTACACGAAGTAGCCGATTGTGCCGATGCAGATGGGAATGCCGTAGGGCAGCAGAAACATCGTGGGCTTCCGCTCTGCGGCAATCTTCGAAAGTTCGTACGGATTTCTGATCACTGTCCATTCGCTCAGAATGGTCAGGAAATTTTCATAATGCTTCTTCCATGCACCGGTCCAGGCAACCATCAGTACAGCCATCACGGCACCCACAACAACGGATACACAGAAGGCGTAAAATGTGGTCTGCCAGCCGACCCAGGCACCGATGCCCGCCATCAGCTTCACGTCTCCGGCTCCCATCCCGCCAACCGCGTACAGCGGCAGCAGACACAGCAGTCCGCAGCACATCCCCGTCAGCCCGGCCAGCAGCCCGCCAAATCCGCCCGCGTAGGTCGAATAGGCAAGCCCTGACAGAACCATGGGAAAGGTGATCCAGTTGGGTACCTTCAGCTCTTTGCCGTCAATCCACGCTGCCAGAATCAGAATGGCCGAAACCAGTTTGATGGGCCAGTTGGTGACAATTATTTCGTTCCAGTCCATTTGACAGAGTCCTGTTATTGATGCGTATACGTGTTATGAGTTGATACCTGAAGCTCATCCGCACAGGGACGGTGCAGACTTTCCGGCCGGAGCCGTGAAAATGATCTTCAGATCACTGTCAGGCACGACTGGAAGGCATCAGAAACTGAAAGGTGAACAGTACGATGGCCATGGCAACAAAGCCGGAGCTCTGCAACAGATCCGGAATCGACAGTTCGATCCAGTAGGGCAGCATCTTTCAACCTTTCTGTGGTCAGTGAATTTCAGACCGTGAAACCAACAGCGTGACTTGCCCGACGGAACCGTCCACCGAGTCGCCCGCGACCCGGTGAACCTTCCGTCATTCCACAACCGGCTCATCCGATGATGAGCCATTCGGCTTATGTCAGGTAGTTACCGACATCCTGGAACTTGCTGTTGGCCGCTTCACCAATGGTGGAAATGGCCGCCAGGCAGACAACGATGATCAGTGCCAGCATCACGGCGTACTCAACAGCCGTCGGACCGTCTTCAGAAACAAGGAACTTCTTTACACTGTTTGCGAACTTCAACATCTCAGTTACCCCCAATGGTTTTCAAAGGTTGCACGACGGGAAACCCCCATCCCGCCGAAAACATGACCAGTCAACGACAATCGTCTGGTCTCAACATCGCGGCAGTCACCGGTCATCCCGGCTGCCTGCCACGCTGAAACCTAGGTTAGGGTTTCTGACGGTCAAATAATTCCGGGAGAAAATGCCACATTCCGGTTGACCGTCTGAAACGTTCAGACCAATTCTCCGGCCACCCGATCGGCAACATCCGCACATCCGTGATGCCGCGACATTCCGACGTCACCCGAGCGAGCCGTCGCCTCAACACTGAGCACTGCCGCGTCCACGACATCCGGTCCACGCCATCGCGTCCACAGCGTCGGTTCCAGGCCACTGCATCAACACCGTGGCATCAACACCGTGGCATCAACACCCGTCTCTTCCACTCCGTCGCCTCCCGAACGACACGGCAGCGACGGCGACACAGCAGCGACGACACAGTCCCTGCGCGGCAGCAGCCGCAGCAGCAATGACGGGAGCAGTGCCAACGGCAAAACTAACGGCAGCACTGGCACCGGTGCCGGCGCCGGTGGCAGCGCACAAAAAAAACAGGCGCGGTCCGGAACGGACCGTGCCTGTGTTTCGATTTCCATGGGAGGACGCGTGAGACGCCGGGTGCCCGGAAATTCCGAACACCGAGGTTTCTGCGACCAGCCAGCTGCAGCGCCGGCGGCGCGACGGCTTATGTCAGGTAGTTACCGACGTCCTGGAACTTGCTGTTGGCTGCTTCACCAATGGTGGAAATCGCAGCCAGACAGACAACGATGATCAGCGCCAGCATCACGGCGTATTCAACAGCCGTCGGACCATCTTCAGAAACCAGGAACTTCTTTACACTGTTAGCGAACTTCAGCATCTCAATTAACCCCTCTGGATGTGTCCGGAACCGGACAAAGAACGTGTCGGCGAGAAACCCATCTCGCCCAACCCAAACAAGACCCCACGAAAGTGAGGCAGACCTCGTAATCAGGTCAGCAGTCCTGAACGGCTCTGCTGAGTCGGCGCTGGACAGCTGTTGACTGCCTCCATCGCCTCTCGAAAACTAGGTCAGGAAACGAGTGCGTCAAATTTTCTTTGCACATTTCCTCAGGTTGCCTCTCACACGCCTCCCCGCACACGCCGCCCCCTGTCCGCAGACACCGAAACAGCGGCCGAATTCACACGATTCCACCACCGCCGGATTGGATCCGTGCATTCCTGTGACAACCGGGCCACGTCACTTGCCGGTCGCCTCCGCTGGTGTAAAAACCACAGCTTCAGAATCTCCGTCGCCGGCGGTCGGGTCGAAAGACGGCCCCCGAGCCGCCACACCTCTGCCGTCCTGCTGCCGCCCCGATCATCACGCCCATGACGTCGCCGCTCCGAAACATCATGCTGACCGTGGCCTACGAAGGTACGGCCTACTGCGGCTGGCAGGTCCAGCCGAACGGCCTGTCGGTGCAGGAATGCCTGGAACGAGCGACCGAACGGCTGACAGGTACAAGGTCTCGCGTGCTGTGCGCCGGACGGACCGATGCCGGCGTCCACGCGCTCGGACAGGTAGCCAGCTTTCGTACCGCTTCCGGCATCCCCGGGCCTCAGTTTCGCCGCGGTCTGCAGCGGTTTCTGCCCGACGACATCACGGTCGTCGCCGCACGTGAAGCCACTCCGGAATTTCACGCCACCTATTCAGCGATCCGCAAGCGCTATCGTTACCTGATTTTTGACGGTGCGGTCAGGCCGCCGTTCCTGCGCCATCTTGTCTGTCCGTCCAAAGTGGCGTTGAACGTGGCCGCCATGCGGCAGGCACTGCCGGCCCTGCTGGGCACCCATGATTTCCGCTGTTTCGAATCGCAGTACCCGAACAAAGCCACCAGTGTTCGCACCGTGATGGATGCCACCCTGTCGCGAGTTCCCCACTGGACGCTGTGGAACTCAGATCACAACTGGCTGCCGGAAGATGCCCGCCCTCACGAAGACCCGACTTCTCCGGTGATCTGTTTCGAAATCATGGCCGATGGCTTTCTGTATAATATGGTCCGCGCTGTTGTCGGCACGCTGCTGAGAATCGGACGGGGACTCAGGCCGCCCGACGATATGCAGCGGGTCATCGCCTCACTGGACCGCAGCCAGGCCGGCTCGACCGCCCCGCCTGAAGGACTGTATCTGGTGCGGGTGGACTACCCGCCTGAACTGCTGCACTCAGACATCGCCGCAGACCACTGACCGACGGACGGAAGCTGGAAGCTGGAAGTTGGAAGCCGGTGTTGCCGCAACCCGGCGAATCATTCCGCCAGCAGCGTTCTCAGATGCCGTTCGACGCAACTGGTCAGAACCGGCACGTTGTATCCGCCCTCCAGAACACTGACCAGTCGGCCGTCGCAGTACTCGTCGGCCACGTCCATCACCATTCGTGTGAGCGGTTCAAAGTCTTCCGTTTCCAGCCCGAGTGACCCGACGGGGTCGGCGTGGTGCGCGTCGAATCCGGCACTCAGCAACACCAGTTCCGGCCGGCATCGGGACGCCGCGTGATTCAGCAGCGACTGAAATCGTTCCAGCAGTTCCTGACGTGTCACGCCGAACGGCAGCGGCAGATTAAAAATGGTTCCCACGCCGTCGCCTTCACCTGTTTCCTCAGCGGATCCCGTACCGGGGTAGAAGGGATACCGATGAACGGAAACATAATACACGTCGTGATCACGATAAAAGATCGCCTGAGTCCCGTTGCCGTGGTGCACGTCCCAGTCCACAATCAGAATTCGATGCAGCAGGTGAGCCAGTCTGGCATGAATCGCGCCGATAGCAATGTTATTGAACAGGCAGAAACCCATCGCCGCGGTGGGCAGCGCATGATGACCGGGGGGACGAACCAGACAGACGGCCCGGTGCGCGGGCCCCTCCAGAACGGCGTCGACCGCCTCAATCACAGATCCAGCCGCCAGACTGGCAACGCTGAACGACTTTCTGTTGACGTAGGTGTCGTGTTCCAGCCATCCGCCGCCAGCGTCCGCAAATCGCCTCACGTCGCTGATGTATTCGACATGATGAGCCATCTGAAGCTGCCCTTCCGCAGCGATCATGAAGGACGGGGTCTGAAACTTCTTCAACAGACCGGTCTCGGCCAGATGTGCGTACAGACGGCGCAGACGGGCGGGGCATTCCGGATGTGATTCGCTTCCGTGTTCCAGAAAAGATTGGTGCATGTACAGCAGCGGCGACACACGGAACTCACTTCAGTCAGAGGTTACGGATCATGAGTTGGCAGCGTCCCTGGCGGCAGTCAGAACCCGCTCAACGTGCACGATACCATCAGTACGCTTCGTTTCTTCAAAGCCATGTCTTCGAAAGGTGGCCAGCATCCTTCGATTGTCCCAGTCTGTTTCGGCCACGATTCTCTTCAGGCCCCAGGAAAACGCAATTCCAGCACAGTAGTTCGTCAGAATCGAACCCAGCCCGCACTCCTGCCAGGGATCGGCGACCAGGGCGGCGAATTCAGCCGTTTCATGATCCGGTTCTGCCACCAGCCGTCCGACACCGATGATTTTACGTTCACCGTGCTCTTTGATCTCAGCAACAATCGCCATCTCCCGGTCGTAATCAATAAAACAGAACCGAGCCGCCAGGGCGTGCGTGGCACGGCGAAGAAGAAAACGAAATCGCGACCGGATTGAATCATCCGAACACGCGTCCGCCATGGCCCGCCACATGGGCTCGTCTTCCGGTCGAATCGGACGCAGCAGAATGGGACGACCATCCTTCAGCCGGGACGGACGCACATACTGCTCCGGATACGGTCGGATCGCCAGATGTTCATAGGGGCGAACCGAACGCTCAGCGGCGTCATGATCAACCACCGCCCGGGCGTCCAGCGCCATGACTTCGTCCGGAGTGACCACCAGCGGATTGATGTCGAATTCCTGAATCTCCGGCGATTCGGCCACCAGATACGAAAAGTGGATCAGGGTCCGGATCAGCTGTTGCAGATTCACGCCGGGACGACCGCGATAGCCCTCCAGCAGCGGCCACGACCGGAGCGATTCAAGCATGCGGTATGCCAGTCGTTCGTTCAGCGGCGGCAACCCGAGTGCCCTGTCACCAAAACATTCGGCCGCCGTTCCGCCCGTGCCGACAAGGATCACCGCTCCAAAGGTGGCATCCTGCTTCGCTCCCAGAATCAGCTCGACACCATGGTCCCGATCAAACATCGGCTGCACAGTGACCCCGGTCACCTGAGCCGCCGGCACCAGGCGCTTCGCGTTCCCGACAATTTCCTCGTAACCACGCCGCACGTCTTCGTCATGGCGAAGATTTAACAGCACGCCCCCGACGTCCGTCTTGTGAGTGATGTCAGGCGAAAGAACCTTCAGCACAACCGGGTACCCGAGTTCACCGGCCTGCCGGACCGCCATCCGGGCCGATGTGGCTGTCAATGTCTGCGTTGTCGGAATTCCATAACGCGACAGAATCGACTTTGAGTCCTGCTCAGACAGCAATACCTGCCCTCGAAACGACCGGTGGCGCAGAAACCGGGAAACGAGTCCGACACGTGGCGGCTGCCAGAGTCCGGGGCTGCTGCTGACCGAGGAACCGTCCGCCCCGACCGTCTCTGTCGGCAAATCGACAGGAACTTCCTGCGGTGTTTCGTACAGCAGTTCGTGGTTTCGACCATAAGAAACAAGATGCATAAAGGCCCGCACCGCGTGCTCCGGACTGGGATAACTGGCAACCCCCGCCGCCTGCAGTATCTCGATGCCGCTTTCAACCGAAGCGCCCCCCATCCATGTGGCAATCACAGGCTTCCTCGAATTCTTCGCCACCTCACCCACGGCCTTCGCAATGCCCTCCGGGTCGGTCATCGCCTGCGGCGTCAGAATCACCAGAACCGCGTCAACATGGTCATCGGAAAGGACGGGACGCAGCGCATCCGTGAATCGCCCGGCGGTCGCGTCTCCAAGAATGTCGACAGGATTCCCGCCCGACCAGCACGCCGGCAGACACGCCCCAAGCTGACTGATGACTTCACTCGACAGTTCTGCCAGGACGCCGTGACGAGCAATCAGGGCGTCCGTCGCAATCACGCCCGGTCCACCGGCATTGGTAATAATCGCCAGACGAGGACCACGCGGCGGGGCATGCCGGGCCAGCAGCTCCGCCGTGTCAAACAGTTCGTCGATTTCGAAGGTCCGCTCAATACCGGCCCGCCGAAAGGCCGCGTCATAAACATCGTCGGCACCTGCCATCGCACCGGTGTGTGACGCCGCCGCCTTTGCAGACTGTTCAAAACGCCCCGATTTGTAGGCCACGATCGGCTTCGTGCGCGTAAAGGCCCGAGCTGCTGAAAGAAATGCTCGCGCCCCGGTGATCGATTCCACATACAGAATGATGGACTCTGTCTGCGGATCAATGGCAAAGTAATCGATCAGATCCGCCACTCCGACATCCAGCATATTCCCGACAGACACAAAATGGCTGAACCCGATGTTTTCCTTCTTTGCCCAGTCCAGAATTGAAGTGCACAGAGCACCGGACTGCGAAATCAGCGCCACTCGGCCGGCGGCGGGCATCGATGCCGCAAAACTCGCATTCAGACTTCGATGCGGAGCAATGATGCCAAGACAGTTCGGCCCGATGATCCGCAGGTCGTATTCCTGCTTCGCGGCCAGAATCTGATCCTGCAGATCTGCCCCCTCAGCCCCCGTTTCCCGAAAACCGGCCGACAGAATAATCATCCCGCCGACACCCGCACGTCCGCACTCGCGGACAATTTCCGGCACTGATTGAGCCGGTGTGCACACAATGGCCAGGTCAGGACAGTGAGGCAGCGATGCAATGTCCGCGTACGCCGGTATGCCCTGAACCGCCTCCCGCTTGTTGTTGACGGGGTAAACGACTCCCTCGAAACCCGTCCCGATCAGGTTCCGCAGCACGCTGTATCCAACACTCGTCCGCCGGTCACTGGCACCGATGACGGCGATTCGGTGAGGTGCAAAGATCTTGTCGAGATTGTGAATGGGCATTGGACTGCACAAAGAGGCGAGGGATTGCTCTGCGTCGGACGGCACCGTGTTGAATGACGCCCTCTCGGACGGCACCGTGTCGGAGTTCCTGCGTCAACCGGTATCATCACGAATCGCACGATGAATCTGATCGTACTTCCGAATTGTAACGTTGAACCGGCATGGCCGTCATCCAGACACAGTTCAGCATACCGAGCCAGGGCGGCCGCGTTCGCTTCGATGCCGCCGCGCCGCAGTCTGTCGAAACGCAGTCTGCCGCTGATCAAGACGACCACGCACCACCTGGCAAACCAGGCTGCCATCAATGACGTGACCGCCTGCCTGTTCAACGTTGGTGCAGAATCAGGCACAGCGGAAAACGATTCCCTGCCGTCAGCCTGTCGTTGAGCACAAAAAAACGTCCTCGCAGGTCTCGACTGAGTCATTCGCTGCAAGGACGTTAATTTTTTAAAGCGGAGAGAGCGGGATTCGAACCCGCGGTCCAGTTTGACCCGGACACGTCATTAGCAATGACGCGCATTCGGCCACTCTGCCATCTCTCCGTCGCGACGAACCTTCGACAGTCCGCCCCGAACTCGACACAATATACTCGGTCTTAGTTCGGAAGCAAGTTCACCCCGACGTCTGGTTTTGAAACAGAACAGGACAATTTTTCGGAGTCTTCCGGTCCCGGTGGCCGGTAAACAGGTTCCGACAGGCAGGAAAATCAGAATGGAAACAGACCTGGAACGGATCTGGCAGCATCTGGAATGGATTGCCGCTGAGCCGCGTGCCGCCGAAACGGCTCGACTGGAAGAATGCCGCCGCTATTGCGAACAACAGCTCACCCGTGGCGGATGGCAGGTGCAGCGACGGCCGTTCACAGCCACCAGCAGCGAGATGCAGCCCCTTTCCGGCGTCAATCTGATCGCCACTCATCCGCTGGCCAGTGACCAGCAGCCCACTCTGATTCTGGGGGCACACCTCGATTCCCGCGAAAACACGCCCGGTGCCGACGACAACGCGTCCGCGGTCGCCGTGCTGCTTGAAACCGCCCGACTCGCCGGCACAAAATTTTCAGCCGCCGGAACAAATTCCTTAACCGTCAATCTGCAGCTGGCAGTCTTTGACCTGGAAGAACACGGGATGCTGGGTGGAGCATTTCACGCAGCAACCTGTCGCGCTGCCGGTCACCCTGTCGCCGGGATGGTGTCACTTGAAATGCTGGGCTACTGCAGCCACCGTCCCGGCAGCCAGATGTTTCCTCCGGAGCTCGCCGAACAATATCCCGATGTGGGAAACTTTATCGGAGTTGTCGGCAACCAGATCTCAGGACCACTGCTGCAGGCTTTCTGCCGAGCCTTCGAAAGTGTGGCTGATCTGCCCTGCGAAGCTCTTCAGGTTTCAGAAAACGGCCAACACCTGCCCCCCACGCGTCTCAGCGATCACAGTCCGTTCTGGGATGCCGGTTTCGCGGCCCTGATGGTCACGGATACCAGCTTCATGAGAAACCCGCACTACCACCAGCCCACCGATACACCGGATACGCTGGACAGGGAGTTTCTGCACAAAGTGGCAGAAGGCGTCTGGCGGGCGACCTCAGAGATCACAGCCCGCGGAATCGAAGCCGGCTGAAACGTAAAGTCATTGTCGCCGGCGGACAGCAAACATAGCCAGCATTTCCAGCAGCCGCTGATCGTGGCTGGCAGAAAACTGATGCAGATCAGCGACGGCGCGCGTCGCCAGATCCATCGCTGTATCGCCGGCCGAACGGATACCTCGCTGCACGGCCGGCAGGTGGCCAATGATATCCGGAACCGCGGTGTCGCCCACCGTCAGCAGTCGCCGCAGTTCCTGAGCTTCGTTGGACGTTTCTGCCAGACGAATCGCCCGGAGCAAAGGCAGGGTCATTCGACCGTTCTGCAGATCGTTGCCCGCGTCCTTGCCCGTCAGTTCCGCCCGTTCTGTAAGGTCCAGAATGTCGTCAGCCACCTGAAAGGCCATTCCAAGTCGCATTCCGAACCGTGCCGCCTTCATGACCTGATGAGAAGACGCCCCGGCAGCACGCGCTCCCAGACGACAGCTCAACGCAAACAACTGTCCGGTCTTGTCGCGGATGATGCGGAAATAGTCGAATTCAGAAGTGGACTGTTCCAGACGAGCGGCAATCTGATTCAGTTCTCCTTCACAAGTCCGGTCTGTCGCCCGGCCGATCAGGCGACACGCTTCGGCATCGCCCGTGGAAGCCGCCAGATGAAACGACTTGGAAAACAGATAGTCTCCCAGCAACACGCTGGTTTCCGTATCCCAGCGTCGATGGACGGTCGCAACATGCCGCCGCGTCTCTGCTTCGTCAATGACATCGTCATGCACCAGTGTGGCCGTATGAATCATCTCGACGGCGGCTGCCAGCATGCGAGCTTCTTCCGTCACTCGACCACAGATCATTCGTTGAGTCAGCAGCAGCAGCAGAGGACGAATCTGCTTGCCCTGAAACCGAGCAACATGCTCTGTGATGTCGCTGACAAACCGGCTTCCCGATCTCATCTGCCGGCTAAGAATCTGAGTCACGGCGGACAACTCTTCCCCCAGATGCTGCTGCAGCTGAGATTTCAGGTCGCTGGAGGTTAAGGTACTGGAATTCATTTCCATGGTCCGATGGTCTCTGGTCTGGTGCCGGCACGACGGCACACCGCCCGGCTTGAACACGTCGCCTGGTTCGGCGGCCGCGTTACGACGTTCTTTTGTAATGGCCGCTTCGTCCGCCCGCCTTCTCCAGCAGACGCAGGCCGGTGATCTCCATGTCTCGATCAATCGCTTTACACATGTCGTAAATCGTCAGTGCACAGACACTTACCGCGCACAAAGCTTCCATCTCCACTCCCGTTCTTCCCGACACCCGCGCCTCACACTCAATACGGACCGTGGTGGCATCGGGAAATGAGAAGTCGATTGTCACCCCGTCCAGCCCGAGCGAATGACACAGTGGAATCAATTCATCCGTCCGTTTTGCCGCCATAATTCCCGCCAGACGAGCAACTTCCAGCACATTCCCTTTCGCAATCTCCTTATGGGTGATAGTCCGCAGCGTTTCCGGACGCATTAACACGAATCCTTCCGCTTTCGCCATCCTGCTGGTCGCCGGCTTGGCACCAACATCCACCATGCGGCTGGCCCCGTCTTCGTCAAAATGCGTAAGTTCAGACATGTCGGTGGATTATAACGATGGCAAAGCAGGACAGTGGCGCTGGTTCGGTTCTTGCGAGAATACTGGCATTTGATCCCTGTGGCACAAACTTCCGGCTTGCGAAAACATCAGCAAAAACATGGCCGACAGAATGCTGAACCCACTCTCAGGAAGTGACGAATCACCAGCCCTTTCTGATCGGGAATGAACCACGCGTGCCGAATGTGAACGAGTCGCCCGAGCGTAGTCGGACGTTGAACAATCGAACAGAGCCCCCGAGACGAAAACGGCTGGAATTACCGAATTCCGGTGCGTGGCGACGCTCGATCCAGGCAAGTCCCATACGAATGCTGCCTGGCTGGGACATAACCCTTCTTCCGCCATTCTCTCACCAGCCTTCTTCGCCCCACTCCAGAACAACGTCCCCGGAACCTTCCGCATGTCGGGGTAACCTGCGTGCTGTGGCGAAGCCTTGAAACAGACCGCGGCAGCTTATTCGCCAGCCTTTTTTGCGTGCTGAGCGGGCTGGTGCAGCATAGACCGCAGTAAAATCACGGTATCCAACATCAGGCGGTCAAACGCTTTAGGGAGCGTGACGCAGCTTTGACAGGCATTTCTTAAGAACGGCGTAGCCATTGAGTCGATAATCACGTAGACTAGGCCCATCAGCCGTTCAGAGAAGCACGCTCGGCTTTGTGCCGTGCCATAGATTGAACGAAGGCGTCTCCACCCCACTGACTGAAGAACCGGGGTGTCTGTGAATTGAGACGCAGTGTTCCCTCAGATTTTACGAGGTGAACTCAATGCTTCTACTGAGACCAGCGATCAGGCCCCTTTCGTTTCCGGGCGAAGTCTCAACGTTTTGTCGCTGGCTGCTCTGACCACACCGGTATTTTTGCTCAGCCCCTGCGCGTACTCGCCAGGGCGGGAAACGCGTCCATGCAGACGCATGAACGTTTCCCGATTCGGCTGAGTTCTGTTTCGCACTATTGGAGTTTCTGAATGACGAACATTTACGTTGGCAACCTTTCTTACGACACCTCTTCGGGAGATCTCGAAAACGCATTCGCCGAATTTGGCAATGTTTCACGGGCCACCGTGGTTTCTGACCGCGAAACCGGCCGTTCCAAAGGCTTCGGCTTCGTCGATATGCCGGACCAGTCAGCGGCCGAGTCCGCCATCGACGCACTCAATGATCAGCCGCTGGATGGTCGCACGCTGCGTGTCAACGTGGCCACCCCTCGCGAGGATCGCCCGCGCCGCTGATCGGCATCGAAATCCTGATGCCCCGGAATCAAACCGCTCGGTCCGACACAGGACTGAGCAAAACAGAACGCCCGGCCCCGCCTTCGGCGCCGGGCCTTCGCCACCATGGCCGCTGATTCCGCCGTCGCCCTTCGGGAAACCGGAACGACGCCGGACTCAATCACTACAGATAGAGGAGTGTTGACGATGCTGAGTATTACAACTTCCGCGTGGAAACGACTGACACAGCTCAAGGCTGCCCGACCGGACGTCGAGGCGATTCGCCTGACGCTGAAGGACGGCGCCTTCAAGTGCGCCCGTGGTGGTCGTCGTGAACTGGATCGAGTTATCGACCACCCAGGCGGTCCGACACTGCTGATGTCACGGCGTGTCGCCAAAAACCTCTCCGGCCGCACACTTGATACCCTCGACACCAAAAAAGGACCGCGTCTGCGACTGCAGCCGGAAACCAACCCTAAGCAACAATAATTGCTCCTGACACCGGCCGGCGCGGCAACGACAGTTGCCGCCGGACATCTGGTCCCGCCGGCCAGGACTCAGAAACCAGACAGCTCCTGCCCGGAAAGCAGTGCAGAAAATGACACAGATATTTGTGGGAAATCTTCCCTTCGATGCAGGCGAAGAAGACCTTCGCTCCGCGTTCGAGCGTTTCGGCCGCGTGACCAGTGTGCGAGTAATGTCGGATTCCGCCACAAACCGTTCACGCGGTTTCGGCTTTGTATCCATGCCGGCGTTTGACGACGCGGAAGAAGCCATTCGCCACATGTCCGGCGCTTCGCTCAAAGGCCGGCAACTCACCGTGAACGAAGCGCAAAGCAGCGGCGACCGCGGCAACCGGAACGCAACACGCCCCGGAGGCAACAGCGCAGCCAGTGCCGCCGCTATGGCGATGTTCGCCGCACTGCAAAACGAATAGTCGCAGACGACGATTCGTTCAAAGTTGCGGCAAAGCGCAGCGACTTTAGTGCTTTGGCTGGTGATGCGTTGCCCGTACTTGTCCCCGCCCGGCTTGTTCGCGCGTTCAGATTGAGTGTCGCGACACTCGCTCTCAGGCATCACAACCGGGCACCGAAGTCTTCGACCGCGATTCCAGCTGTCCGAATGATATCGCGGACTGTTTCAGGCTTCAGTTCTCGGCCGTTGAATACTGTCATCACAAACCGATGCACCTGTTGCTTCTCTCAGGCCTCTTCCGGAGCGGAACAGAGCAGGTCGCTTCGATTCGGAGCAGAGCCACCGGTCCCCGGCTCCCCTCCGGCTTGCAAATCTTCGCAGGGCTGCCGATACTTCCCCTTCGTCGCGTCAGAATCGAACCACGACCCTGAGTAACAGAATCTGCCGTTCACATTCCATGGCCCCTGGGCGATGCGAGTGCAAAATAAACGGAAACGTCTTTGCGGGCCTGTTCGATCTCCGGCGTGTCTTCGGAGATCGGGGCACCTTCAGAACCAGACCTCACGGACAGCTCGTCGCGTGTCGTCTCCAGCTCTGAAAGTGACTCCACCAACGCGGGGCCATAGCTCAATCGGTTAGAGCAGCGAACTCATAATTCGTTGGTTGGGGGTTCAAGTCCCTCTGGCCCTACTAGGTACATAAGAAGCACCCCGAACGGAGGAGGAAAGACTGGAATTCTCGCCGTTTTTCACTTCGGCCGGCTCGCCATTTCTACCCTCCTCGCCTCCCTTCTGCATCAAATATGCATCAGGCTCCAACGCTTCGGGGTCGGTCACGAACTCCGACGCCTTGCTGACGTCCTCTGCCGTTACCATCCAGTAATGTGCTTCGGCAATTTTCTCCGTGTGGCCGCACCATTCAGTAGCCTTGTGCGTACCGAATTCGTTTTCCAGTTCGGTAGCGCGGGTTGCCCTCATGTTTTGCCATGCTTTAGGCCACACTTTCAGTCCGGCTCGTTTGATGATTCGTTGCAGCGTCGGCAGGACGTTCGTTGTGTGGCGGATGTTGGGAAGGACGTACACTTCCCCGTCGTCGGTCTGCTCATGCAGTTCCCAGAGATATTTTCGGAGTTCCGGAAACAGTGGGACGATGCGATCTCCAGCATCGGCGTGGTGTTCCGTCTTCGGCGCATGAACATGGAAACAGCCCTCCGCCAAGTTGATGTCATCCCACTTCATTTCCCGAATCTCAGACGGAACCCTTCGTCGAAATCTGCGCGGCGCAGCGGCACCAGCGCAGCATCAAGCCGACGAAGGCGTTATTGGGAATTGGAAGCCGCCTTAGTATTGAGGCTCAATCAGGCAGGGAGAAAGCCGGACCAGTGACGGCCGGTGTTCTCGCGAAACATGCCCACGCTCAGACCGTGTTCGACGGACGTGCCGCGGAGAAAATCGGGGCCGTTGAAGGCGACTGCTGGAGCAAACTCAACAGCAGAATTCCGGGCGGTCGCACACATATTTTCACTCTCCGCTGGCCAACATCATGGCCCTGACTTCGTCGCATTTGTTCCGACAGTTTTATCCGCGGTAGTGTCAGGACACAACGTTGAAATCGATCGATTGCGAAAACTTGAGGATAGGTTTGAAGTCGTTTTGAGGCCCACGATGTTGGGTGCGGGATGAGTTAAGTTGCCAAGTCCTAAGCAAGCTGTTGCATGCCCCCTGGCCAGTCTGATTATTGTATTCAGGACGAATATGGTGCTGCATCGGTCGTGACCAACGACGCGCGCTGCGACAAGACGACCTCCCGGTTCCATCGTGGCAGCATTCGTGACTCAGGACGGTTCGTCCGCGGTCAGTTGCGTCACGGCTCTTGAGCCGGTGAGAACTCTGTCAAAGTGCCGTCAATTCGATGCCCCCTGCTTATTTCCGAGCACACTGCAGCAATTCCGGGACATCCACATCCGACCGTACCCCCGGGAGCGGTGGTGAAACTGCCGTTGGGTCAACCGTGGCCGGAAGGCTTACCCCGCACAACTCCTGCGCGAATGGTGCCGCCGGAAGAGGCGGACCCAGACCCACTTGCCCATTTGCAGACACAGCCATCGTTGCCCATGAACAGTTTTGATGAGCGTCAGGCACAACTTCGGCAACAGAACGAAAATCTGCTCGCTGCACATACGAACTCCGTTCAGGCGTTGCCACAATACTCGCCGCTGAAGATCACCGATTGAGGAGAAGACGATGTTTACGCCACACACTGGTCGGTGGCTTTCCCGTGATCCTTCCCGGGCCGTTGGCAGGATACCTGCCGTCGGCGCGTCCGATACATTTGGCAGATCTGGCTGATCATCCGAAATACAATTCCAGATTTCCGCACGCGACTTCCACAGACCGTCCTATGCTTGGACACACGGAGCCAGATTGGCCTAACTCCGCGTAACTTCACTCAATGACAGAAATGCAGCTTATGTCGGATTTGGAACTATTAACGTGTGAAGAAACAGCACAGTTTCTGCGAGTGTCGACTGAGACCGTGCGTCAACTGGCGTCCGCCGGCAAACTGCCAGGACGGAAGATCGGCCGCGCATGGAGGTTCTCTCGGGCCGCACTTAATTTGTTCGCCCAGGCAAGTGCAGAACATCAACCAACGACCATGCCCGATGTCCCGGTGCGGAAAGGCCGAGATAATTCCGGGAGACCGTCTGCTCAGCACTGCCAGTCACCTCCGGTGGACAGTGAGGCCTTGTTCATGCGATGCATGAAAAATGCGAAGTTTGCGGTTTCCCTGCTGGATGAGCTGAATCGCACGGGCGGTCAGCGTCTACAGAGACTTACCGCACACGCAAGTTGCCATGACTTTACGGCGGTTGCCGAGGAAGCCCATTCGCTGAAGGGCGCTGCAGCAATCGTCTGCGCCAGTTACATCGAGGAACTGGCAGCAAAGATTGAACGGGCGGCCCGAGCAGCAAACAGCCAGGGAACCGAGAACCTGATTTCACAGCTGACGCATGAATTGCAGCGTTGCCTGGACGATCTTCCAAGATTGCGACGGGAGCTCACGAAACGAGGGAACACATGAAGACGCGAATACTGATCATCGACGATGAGTCAATTGTCCGCCGCTTCGCTGAAGAAGTGCTCGGCACGCATGATTTCTGCTGCTCAAGTGCAGCCAGCAGCGCGGAGGCTGCGGAACTTCTGAAACAGAAGTCATTCGAGCTTGTACTGTGTGACATAAGGATGCCCGGAGGATCAGGTCTGGACCTGCTCTCGTACATCCGCGAGCAGTATCCGGACATTGCTGTCATGATGATGACCGGCATTGATGAACCGAAGTGGGCTGCCATGGCGATTGAAGCGGGAGCATATGCGTACATGGTGAAACCGTTCGAGTCGAACGAATTGCTGATCAATGTACAGAGCAGTTTGCGGCGACGCGATCTCGAGCTGAAACATAAGGAATACACGGAACTACTGGAATCCCGTGTCAGGGAAAAAACGGCATCTCTGGAGGCAACCCTGATGGAATTGGATTCTTCGTACGCCTTCCTCAGGTCGACCCTTGATGCGCTCACGACAGGCGTTGCCATTATTGACGAGTCGGGAGCCATCGTCTATTCAAATCGCGCCTGGAGAGATGATCAGGTAACAGGTGTTGATCTGGATGAGGCATTCCGGAACGGAGCCAACCTTCTTACGCTTCTGGAGTCGAACGGCGACGACGCAGGACGTCTGCTGGCGACGGGAATCCGCAGTATCATCTCGGGTGAAAAACAGAAGTTCCGTTGCGAGTACCAGCGCAAGAATAGTGGCAAGCCATCATGGTTTGCGGCATGCGTCACGCAGTTCAGCAGCGGAACCTGGAGGCGATTTGTCGTTGCCAAAGAGAACAAGACAGAGGCAAAGAATCTGGAGATGCAGTTGACGCAGGCACAGCGACTTGAATCTGTCGGGCAGCTGGCAGCCGGAGTGGCTCACGAGATCAATACGCCCATGCAGTATCTTGGCGACAATCTTGAGTTTGTGAAGAAGAAAGTGCAGGAGCTGGAGCCCCTGCTGCAGGACGTGTCACGAATTACAGACGTTTTCGATTCACCCGACGTGTGTGTTGAGTTGATCAACAGGATCAGGGCGAAGCTCGGGAAGATCAACGTGGAATCGAACGTCGAAGAGGTGCAGGAAGCACTGGACGACTCCCGCGGCGGCGTCCAGCACGTTTCCCGGATTGTCGGTGCCATGAAGCAATTCGCTCATCCGGGGCAGGAAGAAAAAAGCCTGGTCGATATCAATTGTGCACTGGCGTCAACCATCACGGTGTCCACCAACGAATGGAAATACGTGGCTGAAATTGAAACAGACCTTGCCGACTCTCTCCCGCTCGTACCGGCACTGGCGGGAGAACTCAACCAGGTGTTCCTTAATCTGCTGGTGAATGCAGCACACGCTGTTGCTGACAGGTACGAAGGCGGAGCTCTTGGAAAGGGAACCATAAACCTGCGGACGCGTCACTTCGGTAACTATGTGGAAATATCAATTTCTGATACTGGTTGTGGCATTCGCGACGAAATCAAGCAGCGGATATTTGACCCATTCTTCACGACAAAAGAGGTCGGCAGAGGAACAGGTCAGGGACTTGCTATCGCCCATTCGGTCATCATCAGCAAACACCGTGGAAGGTTGTGGTGTGATTCGACGCCCGGAGTCGGTTCTACATTCACGGTTCTGCTTCCAATCGAGTCGTCCCGAGAGATAGACCAGGAAGTGTCGGAAGTCGCGGCGATTGAGCAAGGAGCGTTCTAATGCGTGTAATGTTTGTGGACGACGAGCCACAGGTCCTGAAGGGAATCACACGGATGCTCGACTGCGCAGACGTCATGTGGGATGTTGAGACAGCGACAAGCGGTCCGGAGGCGTTGGAGGTGCTGCAGAAAGAGCCAGTAGATGTGCTGGTAGTCGACATGAAGATGCCGGGAATGGATGGAGCTGAGTTACTTGCCGAGGTGAGTCAACGGTATCCCCAAACGGTGCGGATTATCCTGTCAGGCCAGGCAAGCAAGGAGTCGGTTTACAGGGCAGTTGCACCGATGCACCAGTATCTGGCCAAGCCGTGCGAGACGGATGTGCTGCGGACCACCATTTCTCGCGCTTGCGCACTGCGAGCTCATCTGGAAAAAACGACTTCGCAGGCGTTTCTGGGGCGAATCTCTTTGTTGCCAAGCATTCCGTCACTCTATCAGCAGGTGGTAGCAGAAACGGAATCAGAACAGGGCACGGCGGCTCGTGTGGGCGAGATTGTCGCGCGGGACCCTGCCATGACGGCCAAGATTCTGCAACTGGTGAACTCGGCTATCTTTGGGCTGCGGTCCACCGTAACTTCAGTTGCTCACGCGGTTTCGATTATCGGCACGGATACGTTGAACTCACTCGTGCTGTCACTGCAGGCGTTTCAGGCTTTTGCTGGCATTCGCGTCCCGGGTTTTTCCATGGATGTGTTCGCCAGCCATTGCGTTCGTGTAGGCACGATCGCACGGACGATTGCCGCGAGCGAACGGTTGGGCAAAATTCTGGTCGACGAGGCGTTCAGCGCCGGCCTGCTGCATGACATCGGTAAGTTAATACTGGCGTCAAATGCGCCCGAGGACTTCAGCGCTGCTTTAAGGACGGCCGAAACCAGTGGAATTCCTTTGGTCGAGGCAGAACGAAAACTGTTCGGACTGGGGCACGATGGCATCGGCGGTTATCTGCTGGCGTTGTGGGGCATCCCTCAAACGGTCGTGGAAAGCGTGACTTTTCATCATTCCTTTCAGCAGTGTGGCGGCAGGAGTCTTGACACACCGGCAATCGTCTGTGTTGCCAACTTTTTGGCAAACGAGGAAAATGGGATCGTCAGTGCTGAAGACACGCGTCTCTGCGAGGCACTACTTTCTGAGCTCCGTCTGCCTGATCGACTGGACGTGTGGCGCAATGCAATTCGCGGAGAAAATAAATGACAGGCACCTCGGAAACAGTGCTGTTTGTGGACGATGACGAAAACATCCTGAAGAGCTTTCGTCGCCAGTTCAGGACTGTAATGGACATCGAAACGGCACGTGGCGCTGAAGAAGCGTTGAAACTATTCGCGGATGACAGGCGATTCGCAGTGGTCATCTCCGATATGCGCATGCCGGGAATGAGCGGGATTGAGCTGCTGTCACGGGTTAAGGCACAAGCAGCCGACACCGTAAGAATGATGCTGACAGGTTACGCGGACCTTCAGGTCACGATTGATGCTGTCAATGCAGGGAATATTTTTCGTTTTCTCACCAAACCCTGTTCGCAGACGGTACTGGAGAAGGCGATTCGGGACGGATTGGAACAGTATCGTCTTGTGACAGCAGAACGAGAGTTGCTGGAGGGTACCTTGCACGGCAGCATCAGGGTACTGAGTGAAATGCTTTCTCTGGCAAACCCCTTAGCCTTCGGTCGCACCAGTCAGGTGCAACGTATCGCTCTGGCGATTGGAGCAGATCAGCAGATACCCAACCTCTGGGACCTGAAAATCGCGGCGATGCTGTTCCCCCTGGGTTGCGTTATCCTTTCTGAGGCGACGCTGGATCGAGTTCTGGCCGGACAGGTAATCTCTGACCGGGAGCAAACCACATTTTCCCAGCACGCGGCGATTGCCGGAAAAATATTGTCAAACATTCCACGTCTGGAGTCGGTGGCGGAAATCGTGGCCTACCAGGACAAAGGCTTCGACGGGTCCGGAAATCCTCAAAGTAATGTGCAAGGTACGTCAATACCTCTAGGTGCGAGGATTCTGAAGGTCGCCTCAGATTTCGAAATTGCCTACCGGCGTATTGGCAACACATCAGAAGCGTTCCGAAATCTTGAGCAGAACAGTCGCTTCTACGATCCTTCGGTTTTGGAATCCCTCAGAAACGCATTGCACAACGGCATCTGCCAGTCTTCGCGTGTCGAATTCCGGGCACACGAACTGCGCGAGGGCATGGTGCTCGCCACCGATGTCCGCACCCGGGATGGAAAACTGATGATTTCCGGCGGCCAGGAACTGACCGAAACCATCCTTCGTCGTTTACGTGATCTGTGTGACCGCAATTCGATCAGAAACACATTCGATATTGAACTGCTGGGCGAGATGGCGACGACAGCATTGGCCGAAATCCAATAGACGCCCACACCACTCGAAAGGCAAAGTGTGTCAATGAACAACATCGATCACGGCCCGGAACTCCGCACTTCCCGTTCGGAGTATCGGAAGACAGTGCTGCTTGTTGATGACGACGCAAATCTGCTCCGCAGCCTGACACGTTGTCTTAAGGCTGATGGGTATGAAATTCTGACGGCAATCTCCGCGGCCGAGGCAAACGTACAGCTGAACAGGAACCAGGTGGATTTGATCGTCTCAGACAATTTCATGCCGGGCATATTCGGAACAGAATTTCTCGCGGATGTTCACCAGCAGTATCCAAAGATCAAGCTCTTCATTCTGAGCGGATATATACCCGAGAGGGTTGCGCATCGTGCGATGGAGGACAGCGGTGTGCTGTGCGTCTTTAACAAACCCTGTCCGTCCAATGATGTGGCCGCCGCGATACGTGACGCCCTGACCGATGCTTCCATTCATCACAGCCCCTGAACATTCGGGTGTTGACAGCAGGAAGTCAGACAGTGGTCAAGAAAGGCAATGCCGACGCTCGGTGACCGTACGACGGCATCTGGGCAATGCCGCATGATACGGCTCAATTATTCACTAGCTTCGGTCGGTGGTGATCCCGACGCCGGGACAATAAACGCCTGCAATACCTGAACGATTCGATCGATTTCGGCGGGTTTGCTCAGGTAGTCGTTCATCCCCGCCTGCAGACATCGCTCGCGGTCCCCCCTTAATGCATTTGCAGTGAGCGCAATGATCGGAATGGGGCTGGCTCTTCCCTCCGCAACCTCGCGTTTCCGAATTTCGCGTGCCGCGGTAAATCCGTCAATCTCAGGCATTTGGCAATCCATCAGGACCGCGTCAAACGATTCACGGAAGACACTTTCCAGAGCCTGTCGTCCATCGGCGACGATTTTCACGGTGAATCCCAGAGTTGTGAGTAGCTCCTGCATGTAGAGCTGGTTAATCTCGTTGTCCTCGGCCACAAGTAGATGTCCGCGCAGGAGGCCGATTGGTGTCGGCTGGTTTCCGAGTCGCGATTTCGGGTCCACCGACGTCGCCGAGGTTCTGTCCGTCGAACTTTTGATGACTTCCACAGGAAATTCGAACCAAAACGTGGAGCCGACACCGTCCCCGCTCTGAACCCCGATCCTGCCGCCCATCAGGCTCACAAGCTGGAGGCATATTGAGAGACCTAATCCAGTTCCGCCAAACTGGCGTGTGGTTGAACTGTCAACCTGAGAGAATGGTTTGAACAACCGATCCTGCCGCTCTTTGGGAATCCCGATCCCAGTATCGATGACGGAGAAGAACTGGAATTCTTTGCCTTGCGCGTCAGTAACTCGGCTCCCTTGGAGAGTGACGCTGCCCTCGGATGTGAATTTGGTGGCATTACCAATCAAATTGATGAGAATCTGCCGAAGACGATGGGCGTCACATAGAATCACGTCCCGGCATTCGGGTGCCAGTTCCACGTTAAACACGAGTTGCTTCTTCTCAATAAGGGAACGCATCGAACCGATCACTTCATCAAGAAGACTTCCAAGATCACATTCACAGACATTTAATTCCAGCTTTCCGGCCTCGATCCGAGAAAGGTCCAGGATGTCGTCAATAAGCTGAGCCAGGTGCCGTCCACTGGCTGTACTCGCGGCAACATAATTTGATTGCTGGTCAGTGAGCCCTGTTGTCGTGAGCAACTCGTTCATTCCCAGTATCCCGTTCAGTGGTGTGCGTAATTCGTGGCTCATCGTTGCGAGGAACTGGCTCTTCGCAAGATTGGCCTGCTCGGCAGCGTCCGCTGTCTGGCGTAATTCTGCTTCCGTCCGTTTTATGGCCGTGATATTTTCGTGCGCCACAAGGCAGTGGGTTTCCTCGTTGATCTTGAATCCTCTGGCGTGCATCTGGTACCAGTAAGTTTCAGTCCCCAATTGGCATGGGTATTCGCTTTGCCATTCCTGTTTCTCACCTCTCAAGATGGCTCTCAATCCAGAGACGACCCGCCTTGGATCTTCGCTGTCCTTTCCGTCTGAACCGTGGCAGGCTGAAAAGTAATTTGCGCCCTCGCAGCACGCCGCTTCAGACCCGTCATGATCTGCGGCGAACTGTCTCCAGGCTTTATTGGTCTTTACGATACGACCTGTTGAGTCGAGCACTGCGATATGCACTGAGATTGCATCAAGCGTCGTCTGTGTAAATGACACACTGTCGACCAGTGCCTTTTTCGCCCGGGTGTGTTGGATTGCAAGATTCGTCAGGTCGGCCGCCCAGCGGATTCGTTCTGCATCCCGGTCCGTCAACGCTTCTGAATTGAAGCCGCAGATATTGAACGTACCGAGAACGACCGATTCCTCAATGGATCGAATTGCTACGGATAAATGTGAACGGACTCCCGACACGCCGACGATACGCAGGGGCTCTCGGTCGACATCCGCAGGCTGCTGATGAGGTTTGAAGTGCGAGTTTTCTTCGACGACGAAGGTGAGTCGGTCTCCTTCAACGCGAACGGGTATGCTTTTTAGCGCCTTTCTGAGAGTTTCAGGAAGACCTGATCCGGCTGCCAGCGACAACGTGGTTTTCGCATCATCCAGCAGGAGTGCGAAACAGGTCAGAGACGGATTCTCGCTTTCGGCGGAATGCACAATCTGCTTGAGACAGGTTGTTAACGACGCCCCTGATGTAAGCAATTCGTAAAACCTGCTCTGATTCTTCTCTCGCAGGGCCGCCAGCTTCGAGGCCGTAATATCTGTGATAAAGCCTTCGATCCCCTCTATATTGCCATCGCAGTCATAAACACCACGAGCTTGTTCCCACACCCACTTTATCGCGCCGTGCGGCGGGACAATTCGGTAATCCTCATGGATCGGACGGCCAGCTGCTAACGCCGCTTTGCAGGACTCCGCGACAGCGGTACGGTCGTCCGGATGTATCAAACCGGCGTACCTCAGCGACTTACCGATCAATTCACCTGCGTCAACCCCCATCAAAACGCGACATCCGCTGCTGACGTACTCCAGGGTCCATGCCTCATCGAGACGGCAACGATACGCCATTCCCTGCAGGTTTGAGAGCAGCATCTCGTGGCGTCGCGAGGATTCACTCAGTTCCTGTGTTCGCTCGTGAACGCGCTGCTCCAATTGCGCGTTCAACGAGCGAAGTGCTTCCTCGGAACGAATGCGATCAATGCTCAGCGCCAACGAAGACGCGATGATTTCCAAACCGACCCTCTCATCGTCGGTGAGGTGTGATTTGGATAATACCTCAAGGACGCCTGGACAGTCCTCCTCATCGACCAAAGGAATCGCGGCGTGGCTGGTGAACTTTCCTTCGTGTTCCGGAAATAGCGGCCCATGCTCCGCCGCGTTCAACAGGACGGATTGCTTCTCTCGTGCAGCAGTGGCAACCGGATGGTTGGAAAAGGTGGGTGCCATTTCTTCCATGCCGGACAGCTGTTCGCCCGTACTGGACTCCAGTCGCAGGACCTGAGATTCGTCATTTGTCAACCAGATGCGGGTAACAACACCGTCCATGTTGCTGTTGACCGCGTCCGCGCAGGCCGACAGAGCGGAGGGCAAGTCACGAATCTCCAGGAGAGATCGGCCAATCACTGAAATGGTTTCCAGCCTTTTCGCGTGTGCTGCCAGATCCTCATCCGCTTTTCTGGAGGCGGTGATGTCGCGGCAGGTGCCGACGGCGCGAACAGGTGTCCCGTGCTGGTCCTGGAAGCATCGCCATGTTTCTTCGACAACCTTTAACTGGTTGTCATGCAATAGAATTCGGTGTTCGATCCGACAAACTTCGCAGTGGTGCAGCGACGCATTGAACGCATCAGCAACGGACTGACGATCGTTTGGGTGGACGAAGTCCAGAAAAAGGTCATGCGTCAGCTCCAAACTCCCGGGATCCACGCCAAAGATGCGGTGTGTTTCGTCCGACCAGACGACCTTTGACGTTGCTATGTCCGTTTCCCAGCTGCCGACTTTCGCGACGGCTTGTGCCTCGGCTAACCGTCGTTTTTCTTCTTGCAACTGACTGACCAGCTCACGTTGCCGGCGCTCACGTTCTGTGAGATCCTGTTCGAGTCGCTTCTGCGAAGTGATGTCGACCAGAGAGCCTGCCATGCGGAATGGCTGCCCCGAGTCATCTCGCAAGACGCTGCCACGTGCCTGAAACCATCGGTATTCGCCGGCCTTCGTGCGCAGACGATAGTCGATGTCGTACGTCCGGCCGCGACGAAAATGTTCGTTGAGGGCGTCGTCAACCCGGCCACGATCCTCCGGGTGCAGCGCATCGTAGAAAGACGCAAACTCCGGAAGGAACTCATGTTCTTCGTATCCAAGCAATTCCTTGAATCGTCCGGAATAGAACACATTATTCGTGAGCATGTCCCAGTCCCACAGTCCGGCGGCGGACCCCCGCACTGCCATTTCGAACCGTTCCTCGCTTTTGCGCAGTGCTTCCAGATTCCTGACGTCTTTGGTAATGTCGAGTATTACACCTGTACGCCGGACGGCCTTTCCCGTGACATCGAAGGACACTTCTCCTCGTTCACGTATGATCCGTTCGTCGCCTGCTGTGCGGATGATTCGATATTCAGACTCCATCAGCCGGTTTCCAGCGTCTGCGAGGGCAATCGCCCGCAATTCCCTGTCTCGATCCTCCGGGTGTATTCTTTGAAGGAAAGCTGCGAGGTTGCCTTCAAATTCATCTTCAGTAATCCCGAAAATTCGTAAGGTGTTCGGTGACCACTCCAGCCGGTCCCGCGGAATGTCATATTCCCAGCTGCCGATCTCAGCGATTCGTTCGGCGTTTGCCAGCAGGGTCTCCCGTCTGCGCAGGGAAAGATTTGCCTCATGCAGCTCGGACATGTCCCGTGAAATTCCCGACGCTCCTGTGACCTCCCCATTTTCATCCCTCGCAATGGTTGCGTTGCACGAGAGTGATACGATGCTGCCATCCTTGCGAAAGACTTGACTCTGATAGCCAACCGTTTTGGCGCCAGTTTGCATAGTTTCGGCGAAAAAAGCCGCATCCTTTTCGCGTTGTCCGGGCGGAACGAATTCATAAAAAGGCTTACCAATCATTTCCGTGGCATCCCGTCCGTAGATCCAGCGTGATGCCTGGTTCATATAGGTAATGGTTCCCTCTGCATCGACGGACCAAATGAGGTCGTGCGAGGATTCCACGATGTTGCGATAGCGGGTCTCGCTCGCCCGTATTTCCGCCTCCGCCAGTTTGCGTGCGGTAATGTCGCGAGAAATGCCAAGAACCCCGGCTACGTGGCCATCGTCGTCGAGCACACGAGTGACGCGGGCATCGATCCAGACATGACTTCCGTCCTTCCGCAAATCCTCATACTCTCCGATCCAGGGCTCACCCGCCAGTCGCTCACGGATCTGTGCCCTGATCCACGGACGAACTTCTTCGCTATACCGATCGGCGTAGTGCCGTCCAATCATCTCGTCGGCCGTCCAGCCAAACAGTCGCGTCGCCCCTTCGTTCCAGAACGTCACGATTCCTTCTGTATCCGTGACGATCGCCGCATCCTGTACATTAGCGAGCACCAAAGCGTCCCGAGTCAGCGTCCGCGCGGCGTACCTCCGATCAAGGCATCTGTGAAGTAACTTCGACACGGTGTTGACAAGCTGACGCTCTTCCGGCAGATAGAGTTCATCGTTATCACCAGGCAGCGGAGCCAGATAAACAACCTCGATAACGCCCTGTTGGCCACCGTCGGTCTCGAATTGCACCACCAGAGGATGCGGGATTTTTTCGAAAGCCGGAGACAGAAATTCTCGGCCATCCACGGTCAACCGTGCCGCAGCTAACTCGGGATAGCGGAAGCCCTGAGGCAGCGCGTCGACCACGTTTTGAAAGATCTCATCCTCCGACTTTTCGTCATCCCCGGTGACATGAAATACGTGCTGAAGGCAGCTCAATTCGCTGATTCGATTTCTCAGCTGTTGAACGAGCGCGTTCCTTTCAACTTCTGACCGCAATACCTCTTCTTCCAACTCCTTATTGTCCAGAGCCTGGACGACGGCAGGTCCCAGCCGAGCGAGACGATCTTTGAGCAGATAATCCTGGGCCCCGTGCTTGATGGCTCTCACGGCGGTTTCTTCGCCGACCACGCCTGAAATCAGGATGAACGGCGTGTTCAGCTTTCGTGTCCGCAGGAGATCGAGCGCTTCGAGACCATCAAACTGAGGCAGAGAGTAATCGGCAAGAACCAGGTCGTAGGTGTCTTCGAGGGCCAGACAATAGTCGGTTTTTGTCGCAACCCGCTTCCACGCGACGTCAAAACCCGAATGCCGCAGCTCCCGGACAAGCAGTTCAGCATCCGTCGGGCGATCTTCGACGATAAGCACGTTCAGGCGGCGCGTATCGGTGGCGACCGACGCGGCCGCCGGCAACTTGTGTGGCATCATAGTTCCCTCTCACTTAGGCTCCTGATTGACGAGCAGCCAGTAGTGGCCCGCTTCCGCCACCGCTGCTGAGAAAGCCTCGAATTCGACTGGCTTGACGATATAACTGTTCACTCCCAGCTCATAGCTGGCTACCAGGTCCCGCTCTTCGTGGGAAGACGTCAGCACAACAACAGGAATAAAGCGAGTTCGTGAGTCGGCTCGCATCGCTCGCAGGACTTCCAGTCCATCAACTTTCGGCAGCTTGAGATCCAGCAGAATAACCCTGGGATGGTGGATCGCGTCGCGACCTTCATAGGTTCCCGTTCCGAACAGCCAATCGAGCGCCTCCTGTCCATCCTTCAGGTGAACGAGGTGGTTTGCCAGGTTTCGTTTCCTGAGGGTTCGTATCGTGAGCTCAGCATCACGCGGATTGTCTTCGACCAGAAGAATCTCGACACCGTTAAAATTATCCATTTTGTGACTCCTTTGGTTTGGGCAGGGAAAAATGGAATGTCGCTCCGCCGTCAAGCGAACCTTCGGCCCACACCTTGCCTTCGTGGCGATGAATGACTCGCTGGACAATGGCCAAGCCAACACCCGTGCCCTCGAATTCATCTTCCGCGTGCAACCGCTGAAAAACGCCGAAAAGTTTATGCGTAAAACGCGGATCAAAGCCGACACCGTTGTCGCGGACGTAATAAGTGTGGAAGTTTTCGGATACTGAACTGCCGACCTCGATGTGAGCGTCCGGATTATGACTGGTAAACTTCGCGGCATTGCTCAGCAGGTTCGTCCAGACCTGCCGGAGCATGGCGCGATCACCGCGGGCGCCCGGCAGCGACGGCAGTTCGATGGTTTGAACGTGCTGTTTGATTTGCGATGGCAATTCCTCATAAGCGCTGCGGGCCAGAGCTGTCATGTTGACGTTGCCGGGCTCCAGAAGCTGGCGGCCCATCCTGGAAAACTGCAGCAGATCGTCGATCAACTGCCCCATCCGCTGCGCTTCGTCTCGCACAATGTTCAGCAGACGATGGCCTTCCTGATCCAGCTGCGGACCATAGTCCTCAAGAATGATGCGGCTGAAACTATCCACACTACGCAGAGGGGCACGCAAATCATGAGACACCGAGTAAGAAAATGACTCCAGTTCCCTGTTGGCGGCCTTAAGCTGTTCCGATTGAGCGGCCAGCTGGCTGTTTACCTGCCGCAGCTGTTCCTCGGCCTCCCTGCGATGCTGCTCATTGCGCCAGGCTGCAAGGAGGTTTCCGCATGCGGAGAGCATTGGCTTCAGAAAGCTCACCAGCGCGTCGTCGTACCCGCCCTCGCGATTTGCCAGCCCGATCATTCCCACAATTCGCTGACTTGAAATCAGGGGCAGTCCGAGAAATGTTTTGAGAGGCGGATGTCCGGCAGGCGTCCCACACGCCCGCGGATCGTCCGGGGCATCATTGGCGATCAGCGGCCTGCCGGAGACCATGACTTCTCCGTACAGCGAGTTCGAATTTGCAAACGCCACTTCACCAGCTATGAACCGGTCATATAACTTTCGGGTATCTTCGCTCCAGGAAATATCTGTGATGGCACGCGCGATAAGGTACGGCTCGTTCTCCGCCGTGTAAAACATCTCGTCGATGAAACCGTATTCGCTTTCCGTCAGTTTCAGCAGATTGTCCAGCATCGTCTCAAAAACGTCGGTGCTGTCCTCAGAGATAAAAGTTGTCTCCGCCTGATGGATAGCCTCGATGAGTCGGTGGTCGGCATCCAGTTTCCGATTGGCAGAGGCAAGTTTTCGATTGGCGTCTGCGGTTTCCTCATAAAGTCGCATATGTTCGATTGCTGCGGCCGCCAGTCGGCTCAGTTGCACAAGCGACATTTCGTCGTTTGCGGTGAAGTCTCCTTCGCAGCGGTTAAAAAGCTGGATCGATCCGATGTTTCTGTCCTGCAAACCAACCAACGGAACCGCCAGCCAGCCGCGTATCGGCGGCCGATTATCCCGTTCTTCAGCAATGCTTTGCCAGCGAGGATGGGCTTCCAGTTCCTGTTGAGTCAGGTTCAGCGGACGATTCGTTTCACACACAAGGGCATCCAGGCCCGAACTGTTGAGCAGCGTGTCGGAGCTGTGAGCTTCTGCGCATTTGTCTGACAGAGAAGTCGCGGTAGTCACCCGAGTCCAGTCCTGATCCGCCGAGAGAGTGGTCACAGCCTGATGCACCGGGATCATCTCACGTGCCTCGTCCGTGACGATCTGAATCAGTTGCCTGAGGTTTCGAGCTGATTGCATCGCAAGGGCAGCGTCGTTCAATGCGTGCAGTCGGTGTGCATCGCTCTGAATCTTTCGCAGCGCCTTCCTGAGTTCGAAAGTCTGCTCGTCGACACGCTGCTGGAGCGTGGCGTTGAGTCTGTCAATTTCTTCGGAATGTCGCTTCCGGTCTTCGATATCGGTGCAGGTACCAAACCACTTCACGATTCTCCCGTCATCACCGCGTAACGGTTGTCCCAGAGCCCGAAACCAGCGATATGCTCCATCGGCACGGCGAATTCGATATTCGATGTCATAGGGCTGATCGTTGAAAACGGCATCCATCCACGACGATACTGCCCGCTCGCGGTCTCCCGGATGAATCGCCTGCGTCCAGCCCGAAGCAAGATGCTCAGCCAGCGGCACACCGGTGTATTCTACCCATCGCGGACTCAGGTAGTCGCACACCCCATCGGGCTGACAGGTCCACACCATTTGCGGCAGCGACTCAATGACCTGCCGGGACTGTTGTTCCATTCGGCTGAGTGCGATAGCGTTGCGATTACGGTCGGTAACATCCATCGCCTTGGAAACGACGAGCCGCCGGCCGTCTTCCAACGGAGACAGTGACGCCGTCCAGAAGTCCCAAACGCGCCGGTCACCGCCGCGAGTCGTCACCACGAATTCGCCTTCATGGTGACGACCATCGTGTTCAATCAGTGATCCTATGCCTGCATGACAGCGATTCTCGCGTTCACCAAATGCGCGTTCGGTCCAATCTCGGATGTCTCTCAATTCCTCACGATCGTAGCCAGTCATGTCCAGCAACGACTGGCTGACTTCGAGAATCTCGCCGTCCTCAGCATAAATGAGAGTCGGGACGGGCGAGTTTCGGAGGACACCACGAAACCTTTCTTCGTTCGCCTTCAGCTTGGTTTCCACCCGTTTACGTGCAGTAATGTCCAGAAAAGTTACGACTGAACCCGTCACGCGCCCGTCTTCCCGTATGGGATATGACCAATACTCTGCTTCAAACGAAGACCCGTCGCTCCGCCACAGGACCTCATCGTCCACATGCGCTTCGGTTTGCATTCGAAACGCTTCGCAAATATGACATTCCGACACCGGATACGCCGAACCATCCTTCCGCGTGTGGTGAATGAGCGCGTGCATGTTCCTGCCAAGAAGGTCCTCGTCGTGCCGATACCCCAGCAGGCGCAGACATGCGGCATTACAGAACGTGCAGCGGCCTCCAGTATCCAGGGCGTAGATTCCCTCGGCCGCCGAGTTAAGCAACAGTCTAAGGCGTTCTTCCGTTTGGCCACGTGGCCGATCCGGGGAATGTGTCGGCGTTGGCGGCATTTGTGACTCCTTTCCCGCGCAGCGTTTCATTTGTTAGGCCTCGAACTCCTGCAGTCTGGCGTCTGAAGACGTGGACTTGAACCCCCAGACGGTTCACTGTAGCACACAACTCTTCAATTCTAAAAAAGGAGAGTCAGGATTTGGGGCGGAAGGTGTCCCATGCGAGCGAGAAGCACCGGAGTCGTTGCAGGCGGGTCCGCGCAATCCGAAAACGCTTTGCTGTGGATCTTCTTTCCGATGAAGACACCGGCGTCCGCCCACGGTAAACTCTGCACCCGGCAGTACAGTCACCGTGATTGATACCGCAAGAGCTTCGAGAGCACTCCATGTTCACGAAGCGGCAAGGTTCAACGCTCCATCAATGAGTCCGCATCCCTGCAGCCGCATGGATGGCAATTCGTTATTTTGCTGACGGCGCAGCCTGCGATCAATCTGACTACCGGGACAACGCAACGCAACGCATACAACAACGCTGAACTCAGACGAACACCACAGGGTCAACGCTATGGCTGTTGGACACAATTTAAAAATGGCATGTCCAGCTTGCGGATTCAGCGGCGAGCTTAAATCAGCTAAACCACGATTCTGGGTTTTTGACTCATGGCATTGGCTCGTGGAACGGAATCAAGCAAGGCAAACTTTGGTGTGCCCTGAATGTGGAACGTCAGTGACTGCCTCGTCCGGTCGGTGCATCCCATACATTGTCATGCTGGTGATTGTCGTCGCGGTGATTGTCGTCGCGGGGATTGTCGGTGCAATCGCTGTGAGTATGTTCTCCAACTGATCCGCGGAATTGAAAGAGAGCGAGCATCACGCGTAGGCGATTAATTCGCGAGACACAACACAACCACGTAGGCTTTGACTTCGCCTGGCGCACGAAGTGAGTGATGCAGAACCGAGGTGACTCGTGCGGCGATGGTTCGCGTCAGAACGTGCTCAGCCGAAGGTCACAAGCCGTTGTCCAGGATGCCCGGCTCCCGCCCGGACGACTGGGTGCATTGCCAGCGGTCCGGTCCAAATTCTGAAACTTGCACGCCCCTTCCCTGCCGACTTCCGGTAAACTGGTCCCGCCAGCGCCTTCCGTCCACCCCGGACCTGAGGCTTTCCATCACCACCGCCCTGTCCAGCAATGCGGCTGCCACTGCGCACTGGAAGAAGCCGCGCCGACTCGAATCCAACGACCTGTTCCTTGAGTTTCAGTAACGGTGGCTCGCCGGTCCGCGCAATCCCGAGCGTCGCGCAACCTGCGCTGACGATCCCCTGCTGTTCTGTCGCACCTACCTGCCCCACCACTTCAACTTCCCGTTCTCGGAGTTCCACAAACAGGACGCCCGGAAATTGCGGGGCGCAGTCGAGGACAAGGAATGGTTTGCGATCGCAGACCGCCGTGAAGGGGGCAAAATGACGCGGTGCCGTGGCTTTATGCTGTGGGGAGCCTGTTACGGCCGGTTCCAATACTGCGTGTACATCGCCGCCACCGAGAAGCTGAAGGGCCAGTCGCAGAACTGGCTGATGAAGGTCCTGATGGACGGAGACTCGCCACTGGCCGAGGATTTCCCGGAACTGGTACTGCCGTTCGCCTCGGCCGCTGGCAAGTCTGTGTCGGCGCGGCACAAGACGTGGAAGGGCGAGCCTTGTCACCTGACGTGCGGCGCGGATCAGATTGTCACGGCAAATACTGATCTCGACTGGTCCCTGTGCAACCAGCGC
>JAVKCM010000154.1:0-5001 GCA_040222735.1 Fuerstiella sp.
ATCGCTCGGAGCCAGTCCCATTTCCTGACCGAGCCCAAAAAGCCCGGCTCTCAGGAAGAGCCGGGCTTCAGAAGTTTTGTCATCAGGTCCGCGGCAAACGCGGTGGTCTGTGTACGGTCGCTATTCCGGTCCGGTGGTGGAACCATCGGATGCCAGATCAAAGTTCAACTCCGTCGTCGATGGCGAAACAGTCACCTTCAGGACCGATTCCCCGCGGTAGGCTTCCGGGACCAGTTCGGTCAAAGCCAGAGGATTCGTTTCTTCCTCGGTGCTTTCACCGCCTTCGCCGCCTTCCGAATCGGAATTCAGGCCCAGCACTTTTCTGGTCGTACTGATGGAGACCTGTTTCTGACCAGGAGTCACCCCATACTCTTCGCTGTCGAAGTGCAGGCGATAATGGCCGTCTTCGTCGGTCAGCCCGTAGGCCTCGCCACCGGACTCAAGGTCCCGAAATGCGATGATCGTGGCCGCCAGGGGCGTGCCGTCCAGTTTCACCGTGCCCGTCACGTCGACAAGTCCCAGTGAAGCATAGTCAGCTCTGGGAGCACCGCCGCAACCGGCCAGCAGCAGCGATGCAACAGCGGAGAATGCCAGTGACATTCGTGAAAATTGTAAACAGGTTGTCATGGTGGATTGTCTTGCTGAAGTTGTGATATCAACGAAAGCTGCATAAATCTGCCAGAACTTCGACTCAGAATTCACCGATCACCTCGCCACCCTGGATTGAACCCAGTGCGCGCAGGATTCCCAGATCGATATTCTCTGAGACAAAACGGACTGAGCCGTCTCCCATGGCAAATTGTGCTCCGCCGATGTGATAGCTGCCGAAGGTCAGTTCCATCACGACACCGTGCATTCCCGGATCGTTGACGCGGGTATTGATGTGCCAGTAGGTCGAACCCAGGCCCTCAGAGTATTCTGTTCCGCCGAGATCGCCGGGACGGCAGTCCCAGCCGCCGGTCTGCGGTGCGCCGAACAGCCAGTAGTCCATGCCCTGTCCATCCTTCACATAAGTCGGGTCGGTAAAGTTTTCACCGATCATGAAGGTGTTGGACGTCCCGTCCTTAATGTCCCGGATGCGGGTGTTGCTGCAGCCGTAGAACATTCCGTCCAGACCGGTCTGGTCTTCCAGAGCCGCTCCGGTATGTCCGGGAGGCTTTGTGCTGTTGTCATCGGCAACTGCATTTGAGCCGGAAACCGCCCGGTAGCTGGTCGGCACTCGTGTCGGAATTCCATTGTTGTCCATGTGTTCGGCCACCGGCATGCTGGGGCAGCGGAACACAGAAACCAGCGTCCCGGCCGCGGCTTCATTCGGCGATCCATTGGCATTCCAGTTACCTGCTCCGGATTCCTGCCAGATCAGTGTGTTGTAAAGATTCGCCTGCTCCAGCTGCGGCAGAATCATGGCCGACCAGAGTGTTTCTCGTTCGTCAAAGCCGAATGGAAATACACCCACGGTGTCGTGGTAGTTGTGCATTGCCAGACCGATGTTTTTCAGGTTGTTGCGGCAGGATGTTCTGCGAGCCGCTTCGCGTGCCTGCTGTACAGCGGGCAGCAGTAATGCGATCAGAATTGCAATGATCGCAATGACCACCAACAGTTCGATCAGTGTAAATGCCCGACGCGGGCGACAAGTCAATCTCATTTCTTCGGTTCCTGAACTGAAGTACGTTCAACCATTGAACAGACCGCCCACAGAGCTCCCGACCATCGGCGATGTTCATTTGCCCGACCTCGGGCGGCAGAACTCTAGACACCCGAATAAAGGCCCGAAGAAGAAATGATGAATTCGTCTTAACGGTGCAGACGTCGCCGAAGAGTAACCGTCATTCCGCGACGGACCATGAGATTGAAATCTCATCGGAGGGAAAAAAGAGGTCGGTCACCGTCTCGCCTGGCCATCCGCACAGCGATGCCCGCGACCGCAGAATCGACCCGGCGGCTTACCCGCACCGTAGCGGAGCTCGCCAGAGCTTCTGTCGTCGCAGTGGACGCCCCGTAGCGGAGCTCGCCAGGAGCTTCGGTCGTCGCAGCAGAGGCGGTCGGCTGGTTGTGAGGCGGTCGGCTGGTTGTGAGGCGGTCGGCTGGTTGTGGGGCGGTCGGCTGGTTGTGGGGCGGTCTCCCGACCGCCCCACGTTGGCGCGATACCCCCCGGGAGACCTTCGGTCGGTCTGGTGGTCGGGTCGGGAGACCCGACCACCACCCGTGGGGGTTTGCAATAAAACAACAAGCCGCCGAGCGCTTCGGCCGTCGCCGGATAACGTGACCGAAAGCCCTGGCGGCTTCCGTTACAGCCAGGTCTTCGGACAGACTGCAATTCGTGAGCCGAGGGCTGTAAAGCCCCGGGCCGTTCACCGAGCGTTTTCCAGATGCGACGTTCCTGACAGTATCATCGTCACCCCGAGGCCCGGCCGCTGACGCGTCGCGGCTCACGAGGTGCCTGCTGAGCGGTCTTTCGTGGTGGAGCGGTCTCCCGACCGCCCCCACACATCGGCGTAATACCCCCCGGGAGACCTTCGGTCGGTCTGGTGGTCGGGTCGGGAGACCCGACCACAACCGGTGTGCTTCGGTCGCCGCAGCAAAGGCGGTCGAAAGCCTGGCGGCTTCCGTTACGGCCGGGTTGCCAGGTCTGGCTTGATTGCCTTGAAGGCAATCTCATGCCCCGATGCCGAGTCTGCCGCGGGGGACACTACGTGCATTTCGTCTGACCCCGGAACCGCCGCGAATATCAATTAGAAACGTTCGATCAACAACTGACCGGTTGGTCGCCATTCGCTCCGCGCAAGGGCGCTTTTTAGCGGAGCGAAAGGCGACAATCATTGACCGGACATTTCTCAGCGGCGAACCTGTCCGATGGGCGCTGGCAGAGAAATCCATCGCAGAGCTGCTTCTTTGGATTCACCGGAAGATATCATCGTGGCTGTGCCGCGAGCCGCTTCAGAACCGGCCGCCAGACGCTTGAAGGAAACAACACCGAAGTGGCTTGTGCGGTAGGCCCGCGCGTCAGACGTCGTGGCATCTTCCGGCGGCAGAAAGTCCTGAGGTGTTGTTTCGGTACCGGGCGTCACACCTGCCTTTGTGTCGGCATCAGCATCTGTACCATCATCCGAGCTGGTGTCTTCTTCCAGCGGCACATTGATCGGAGGCTTATTGGCGCCTCGTTCGATAATGCTGCTTCCGCCTTCCGTACCTTCCGTCGCCGGTTTGTTGCTGGATGATGAACCGTCAAAGCCGCCTCGGCCAGGTATGTCTGCGTCGAAATCGAACGGCTGCGATGGACTTTCCGTGCCGCCCGCACCGCCGGAACTGTCTCGCGACCGGTCCCATGGACGCGCCTCTTCCGGTGTATCAAGGCCGCTTCCGGTTCCGCCACCACGAAAATCGTCACTGCGATCATCGCGTCTGCCGCCGTCCGCCGGGTTTCTGTCGTAACCCTCGGAACCAAACGTTCGAGGATCCGCGGGCGCCGGATCACTTTCGTTTGAAATCGGATCGGGGACTGCTTCCTTGCGTGTTTCGGTGGAAATGCAGGAACCACCGGCGCAAGAGCTGCCACAGCAGGACGTACCACAGCAAGAGGTACCACAACAACTACTGCCACAGCTTGATCCACAGCAGGCGGCCGAGCCGCCGTAGCTCACCGAATATGGCGCGCTGTAACCATAGTTGTACGCCGGAGCATAAGCGTATCCCCAGCCGCCATAGCCCGCCCGATAGGTGGGAAAGAACGGAAACAGGCAGCACGCAGACGCCTGCAACGGCAGCAGCAGACTAATGCACAGGACGAACAGAGCGCGAATGGGTTTCATGCTGAAATTCCCCCGGAGCGAAACGGAATCAGTGTCACCTGACTGTGTTTGCCCAAGCGGTCACAAAAGGCACAATGGTTACAAATTGTCTCTTCTAACACCCATTGTTGTACTCAGGCAGGGCAACCGTTGTCAAACACCGACTGAATGAAACCGGTGAATGGAAGCCACCTGTTTCCGTCGCTGAGTTCGAAGAGAAACGCGAGACCGCCGATCAGCAAAAAACCAGCCCTTTCTGCAAAACGGGCGGGTTGCCGTTGTCATTTACCGGAAGCCTGTTCAGATGCGGAAGAACCAGGGGATGGGCAGATGGCGGCGGCCGCGATGGTTCCGATGCGGCCAGCCAGTGGATTGACCGAGCCTTTGCCGTCCGGGTGCACGCGATTGCTGAGAAAAATGACGAACAGCTGCTGCGGCGGGTCAATCCACATCGCCGTGCCGGTAAAGCCGCCGTGGCCGAAGGCCGCAGCGCTGCACAGATCTCCGCGGTTGGACGAATAGGTTGACCGCATGTCCCAGCCCAATGTTCTCAGACCGGCCGACACTTCCACGGGGGCCGTCATCAGGCGGACGGTCTTGGGATTCAGAATTCGAGCCCCATTCAGGGTTCCGCCGTTGATCAGCGTCTGAGCGTACGTGGCCAGATCATCGGCTGATGAAAACAGTCCGGCGTGTCCGGCCACGCCCCCCAGTGCGTAGGCTCGGGGATCATGTACTTCACCGATCATCGGCCGACCGTCGCGTTCCTGAGTCGTCGCCGCGCGTTTTCGCAGCTCTTCAGCGGGCAGGTAACCGGAATCGGCCATGCCCAGCGGCGCAAAAATCAAATCGTGCGCGTAGCGATCAATCCGTTTTCCCGATACTCGTTCCACCAGTTCCGCCAGCACAATAAATCCGACGTCGGTGTAAACAAACTTCGTGCCCGGATCCGTATAAAGCTTCAGTTCGTGAATTCTGCGAAACGCTTCCTCCGGACCGTCCGCATAGTCTTTGATGGAATTGTCCGGGATCAGGCCTCCCGTATGCGTCAGCAGCTGTCGGACCGTGATCACCTCCTTGCCGTGCACGCCAAATTCCGGAATGTACGTGGCGACGGTGGCGTCCAGATCCAGCTCGCCTTTTTCCACCAGTGACATCACGCAGGTCGCCGTGACAACCGGTTTTGTCAGCGAGGCCATGTCGAAGACCGTGT
>JAVKCM010000155.1:0-9011 GCA_040222735.1 Fuerstiella sp.
ACCGTCACACTTCCACGGGTCGACGTCTTCCGTGGTCACCTGACGGACACAGTGAAACACCAGGGCGAAACGTGCGGCTGTTTCTTCGAGCTTCGACCACGACGCGGCAAGGTCACCAGTCAGACCGGCTTGCTCCTGCCCCGTGTGATTGTAGTACGCAATGAATGCTTCCCGTAATCCCACTGCGATATTTGCCGGACTCAGCCGAGAAAACTTCGAGCATGGACTTGCGTACTGCGGCAGATTGGTCGATGGCGAGAAAACAGGGTTCCTACTCGTCGTGTTCGTGATTCTGGACGAAAGAATGAACTCATTAGTGGCATTTGACTGGGAATTTAGACCAGAATTACAATCCACAGGCTTGCCAGTGAACTGGCAGAATGATTTCAAGGTAAAGTTATAACACCCCAATGACTCTCCAAGAGGCAATACAGGCCAGGTCAGCACGCCCACGCCCGGACCACTACAACCCATCGGTTGTCTACATCGATCGAGGGGATTACTTAGCAATCCATTTTGCCGACAAGGATTACTTTGCGGAGCGAGTTGACGAAGTTTTGACGGTGTACCGTGCATTCGACGATGGGCAACTCGTCGGGTGCAAGTTGAAGGGAGTCTCCCTCTTAGCTCGCAACGTATCCAGCATGATTGCCATCGAAGAAGGTGGCCTCAGCGTCAACCTGCTCCTCCTCAACGCGGCAGGACGAAAGCCACCTTCAGAGTATTACTACGAAGTATGCGAGCGAGCCGCTAGATTGCGACTGACCGTTCCAGAGCAGCTTTTGCAAGCTGACAGAACGTTTCACGGTCAACCGCCGCATTCCGCCCAGAAAACGAACCTTTCCACGGCATTCTGAACGGCCGCGGCAGGCAATCGTCATGGAAGTGCCTGTTTGGCATGAATGGTGCCCGCAGCCGGGTGGATGTGGCGTCGCCACTTTCCCGCCAGACCCTGCATTGCTGCGGTCAGTGCATCGATGATTCTGCTGGCTGCGGGTTCCTTCGGCAGCCACGATCAGACGCAGGTATTTTTGCAGCTGACGGGGTCTGCGATCGGGCTGATCGGACTCGCGGCGTGGTTTCGAGCGTTCGGACGGCTGCCGGACTGAACTGCTCAGGGTACCATCGCTGTTCGGCACAACGGCCGGCCGGGCTGGCAGGTGCGGCGGCCCGGCCGAGTGGGTCAGATTCCCTGGCCGGCGAAGAACCGATCAAGCAGTTTCGCGAACTGCTGCAGTTCAGATTCCACATATCGGATGGCGGCGGCAGCTTCTGCTTTCGGGGTTGTGTGAGTGGATGACTGGCTCATGACGAACTCCTGCAGACTAAAGGCATTGACAAGGTGACAATGTCTACAGCGAGTTATCCGTCGATTTGTGACAGCGTTGCCGGATTTTTCGACCGCTACCAGTGATTTCCGGCTTTTCGCGGTGCGGGCAGGCTGGCCGGAGCGTGGATGACGCCTCGGCAGAGCGACGCCGCCATGGACGTCCCGGCCCGGAAAACACTGGCAAACAGCGTCACGCCAGAATCTCGCGAACGATTTCTCCATGGACATCGGTCAGCCGGTAATCACGTCCCTGAAATCGGTGCGTCAGCTGCTTGTGATTGAAACCCAGCAGGTGCAGAATTGTGGCGTGCAGGTCGTGAACATGAACCGGGTTTTCGGCGACGTTGAACCCGAGTTCGTCGGTCGAACCCCAGGTGATGCCTCCCTTGATACCGCCTCCGGCCAGCCACATCGTAAACGAATTCGGATGATGATCGCGTCCATCGTTGCCTCCCTGCACCATGGGTGTGCGACCGAATTCGCCGCCCCAGATCACCAGCGTGTCGTTCAGCATGCCCTGCTGCTTCAGATCACGAATCAGAGCTGCCGCCGCCTGATCGGTGTCGCGGCAGTTGGTGGCCACTCCGTTCTTCAGGTCACCGTGCTGATCCCACGATTCGTGAAACAGCTGGACAAAGCGCACGCCCTGCTGGACGAGCCGTCGGGCCAGCAGACAGTTGTTGGCAAACGACGGCTTGCCGGGTTCCGCACCGTACATGTCCAGCACGTGCTGCGGTTCATCGGCGAGCGACATAACCGCTGGAGCGCTGGACTGCATGCGGAAGGCCATTTCGTAGGAATTCATCCGTGTGGCAATCTCCGGATCGCCGATGACATCCAGACGACCACGGTTCAGCTGATTCACCGCATCCAGCGTCTGGCGCTGCATCACGGCGTCCACGCCGGCCGGATTCGACAGGTACAGCACCGGATCGCCGCTGCTGCGAAATTCGACACCGGTATACTCAGTAGGCAGAAAGCCGGAATTCCAGTTACCGCTGCCGGCGCTGGGCCCCTTCCTGCCGCTGTTGAAGACGATGTAGGCTGGCAGGTCTCGAGTTTCACTGCCAAGGCCGTAAGTCACCCACGATCCCATACTGGGCCGTCCGAACTGCTGCGATCCGGTGCTCATCATCAGCTGCGCCGGAGCGTGATTGAAGGCGTCGGTCTTCAGTGAACGAATGATGCACAGGTCGTCGGCCACCTGAGCCGTATGAGGCAACAGTTCAGACAGTTCAGCACCGGATTCTCCGTGCCGGGCGAACTTGTACTTCGGGCCCAGCAGTTTCGAATTCGGGTTGATGAAGGCCGCGCGATAGCCCTTCAGCAGTTCCGCCGGAGGCAGCGTGCCATCCAGACGTTCCAGCGTCGGCTTGTAATCGAACAGCTCAAACTGGCTGGGACCGCCGCCCATGAACAGCAGGATGACGTTCTTTACCTTTGCCGAATAGTGGGGCTGCCGGGGCGCCAGCGGATCGACCACCGGATCAGCGGCTCCTGCCACAGAATCGGCCAACAGTCCGGCCAGCGCCATCTGGCCGAGACCGATGCCGCACTGCTGAACAAACCATCGGCGTTTCATCACCGCGGCAACCTGTTTCTGCAACATCATCATTCCGTCGTGTCGGTGCATGACCTTATCGTGCCTATTGTTTGGTAATTGTTTCATCCAGATTCAGGATCGCCCGGCAGACCACAATCCATGGTGCCAGCGTTTCCACCGATTCATCGAAATGCTGTCCTGATCGACCTTCCGCATTCCCCACCAGCTGAGCGGCATCAACTTCACCGGCTGAAATTCGAGTTCGCTGCTGATCCAGCAGCGTCTGAAGGACAGCAAGTTCGGCATCGGTCGCTGAGCGGCTGACCCCCAGGCGGTGAGCGTACTGCAGGCGTTTCCTGTCGCTGTCCCCCGCGGCAGACAGAACGCGCACCGCCATCGCTCGTGCACATTCCACAAACTGAGTTTCGTTCAACATTACCAGAGCCTGCAGCGGTGTATTGCTGCGCGGTCGTCGGACGCAGGCGGCATCACCTTTGGGAGCATCAAAGACCTGCAGGGCAGGGTAGGGCACACTGCGATAGGAATGCACATACAGGCTGCGACGATACTGCTGATTGACGGCAGACAGATTCCACTGCTTCGGGCCGTAGCTGGCGGGTGGCTGAAACAGAAACTCCGGGGCCGGCGGATAGATGCTCGGCCCGCCCATTTCCGGATTCAGCAGCCCGCTGGCCGTCAACGCGATATCCCGCACAACTTCGGCATCCACACGCACCCGCGGTCCTCGCGCCAGCCACTCGTTCTGCGGATCCTGCTCGTACCGGTCCGGCGAAATCACAGAAACCTGGCGGTAGGTGGCTGAATTGACAATCAGCCGGTGAATGTGCTTCAGGCTCCAGTTGTTCTGCATCAGTTCCACGGCCAGCCAGTCAAGAAGCTGCGGGTGCGAGGGCGGTGCCGACTGGTAACCAAAATCTTCGGGAGTCGCCACAATGCCGCGTCCGAAATACGCCTGCCAGATGCGGTTGACGATCGCACGGGCGGTCGTAGGAGCATCGTCCGCCACCAGCCAGCGGGCGAAGCGCAATCGATCCGGTTCGTCAGAGGCCGGAAAGGCATTCAGGAAATTGGGGACTCCGGAAGTCACCACATCACCCGGATTCAGAAAATCGCCTCGCAGAAAAACGTGTGTTTCGCGAGGCCTGGTTCGCGCCTGGGCGGCCAGCTGAGATTCCGGTTCCGGAAACTGCTGCCACAACTTTTCGATCGCTGCGTTTTCGTCATCGAAGTCCGGAACCGTGGTTCGCCAGAAGCTGAACAGCGTCCGCTGCTGGTGTTCTGTTCGCTGTTCAGCAGGAATCTGCAGAACAGATTCCACGGCTGAGGGCAGACAGGATTCGGCAACCGAATCACTGTCCGTCACAGAAAAGCGATATCGCCCGAGCAGGTAGTTCTGATTGTCATCCGAATTCCAGCCACCGTGCAGCTGCCGTAATGTAAACGACAGCACGACGTCGCCGGTTTCTTTGATGGGCTCTTCCGGAAAGAACACCACGTGCCGATTCTGATTGCGGCGACCGGGTCCGTTGTCCGTCGACCATGCCGTCTTGTGGTCACCATCGATCGCATACTGCACAGGCCCCGTCACACGCTTGTCTTTGGATGGATCTCTGTCGCGATAGACGTCGGGCAGTTCTGAATGTTCCGGATTCACGTCGGCCCATGCGCTGACCAGTTTGATCGTGCGCCGTTTTCCAGGGTCGGTGGCCGGAGCAATCGCTACCTCGAATTCGGACAACGCACCGGTTCCGAAGATCGAGCGCCCCGGGCCTGAGTGCGGCAGCTGCGGATGCGTCAGCGCATCCAGCCGGAAGGCCGTAATTTTGCCCGCTGTGGTCGTCAGACTGAAGGTGTTGCTGGTGCGGGTCGGAGCATAACTTTCGCTCAGAATGGAACCATCTTCCAGCAGACGAAACTTCTGCCCTTCATAAGGCCGGTCGGTCGGCACAACAGTGGTCCACGGCACCAGTCTTTCGGCCGCTGAGGCGGCCCACTGATCAAGCTGCCGGTTCCAGTCCGGCAGCTTTTGTTTTAATGATGCTTCGACCGCCCTGATTTCTGACAAAACCCGATCACGTTCCTGCGCCTGAGTCTCGGTGAACACCGTGACAGTGGCTTCGTGAAAATCGTTGAGTGCCGCGTACATCTGATAGTATTCGTGCTGGCTGATCGGATCGTACTTGTGCGTGTGACACTGAGCACACTGAGTTGTGAGTCCCAGAATCGCCTTTCCGATCGCGTCCATGCGGTCGAACATGCCTTCGACACGAAACTGTTCGGGATCGGCACCGCCCTCTTCGTTGACCATCGAGTTTCGGAGAAACCCGGTCGCCACGCGGTCAGACTGACGTGCGCCCGGCAACAGATCACCCGCAATCTGCCGGATCACAAAGCTGTTGTACGGCAGGTCCTGATTCATTGCATTCACCACCCAGTCACGATAGAACCAGACGCTGCGTGGTTTGTCTTTTTCATAGCCATCCGAATCGGCATACCGTGCGGCATCCAGCCACCAGCGCGCCCATCGTTCACCGAAGTGCGGACTGTCCAGCAGTTGTTCGGCCAGTCGCTGATACGCACCTTCATCACGGTCGGCAAGAAAAGCGTCTACCTGCTCAGGAGATGGTGGCAGACCGAGCAGATCAAGGTACAGACGGCGGACCAGTGTCACCCGATCGGCCATGTCACTCGGCTGCAGGCTGTGAGCCGTGATCCTGGCCAGCACAAACTGGTCGATCGGGTTGCGACACCACTCAGTATTCGAAACCGGCGGCGGAACCGGACGCTGCGGCGGGACAAAGGCCCAGTGTTCTGAATAAGGCGCACCGCCACGAATCCACTGGTGCAGCAAGGCGGCTTCGGCCGCCGAGACCGTCTTTTCCGTTTCCGGCGGCGGCATCACCGTGTCCGGATCCGTCGACTGGATTCGCTTCAGCAACTCGCTGTTCGCGATCTCGGCCAGGTCGATGGCTCCGGACGCCACGGCCGACTCGCGGACATCCAGTCTCAGGTCCGCCTGCCGACCGTCTGCATCCGGTCCGTGGCAGCGGAAACACTTGTCAGACAGAATCGGCCGAATATCGCGGCTGAAGTCAACGTCTTCCGCGTGACAAAAACGACAGCACAGAACGTAAAGGCAGGCAATCGTGAGGCAGGTGTTCTTCATGCCATCAGTGTCCCCGGACAGGGACCGGACTTCAACTGATTCCTGACCGGCAGCACATCAGAATTCGGCAGAGTTCGCGCCGATTGATGCAGCCGGCGACATGTGCAACAACAGTTTCTTACCGTCCAGACGCGCGACCGGGTTCGGAAACCGGTTGCGGTGCAGATCAGTTGCCGTTGCGGCGCCACTGCGGTGGTGTGCCGGCGTTTCGCTTGTCACATCCGGCGACACCCGCGACATGGAGGTCGGATCTGTGGCGGCAGCGGTTGTGTCGATCCCGATAGCGCAATGTGCAGTCTCAGCCGGCCTGAATGGCTTCCACGGGCGCGTATTTTCCGAGCAGGATGTCAGCAGAATCGCAACCCAGCCAGTGTTCCAGAACCGCGGCGTACACCTGACGGAAGTCGGTATGGTGCTGCAGATCACCGTCTTTCAGTTGCTGCAGACTCGGATGTTTGCCGATCAGTCCCGGCCGGACCTTTGTTCCAGCCAGAAAAACGGGGCCGGCGGTACCGTGGTCTGTTCCGTCGCTGGCGTTCTGCTGCACGCGTCGACCGAATTCACTGAAGCAAAGACACAGAACCCGGTCGCCGTGCCCGTGTGCAATCATGTCGGTAACAAAGGTGCTGACGGCATCGCTGACCTGTCTCAGCAGCGACTGATGAGCTCCGGCCTGCTGAGCATGTGTGTCGAAGCCATCGATCTGCACATAATAGACAGACGTCTGCAGACCGGAACTGACCAGTTTTGCCACCGTTTGCAGCTTCTCAGCCAGCGCCGTCGCAGGATACTCGCGAGACGGCTGGTATTTCAGGCCGGCGGTTTCGATGCGTTCGCTGGCGACAATGGCAGAACTGGTGCTGGACTGGACGAAGCCCAGCAGGTCATTGGAGCTATCCCGGCGGGCATCTGCCAGTTCCCGGACGGCCTGTTTGAAAGATCTGTTGTCCGTTCCATTCAAACGAAACTGATCCAGTGACCGAATCGAAGGAACTCGGACATCCCGCGACATCAGAGCGAACGGCTGTTTGTCTTCACCCAGATGCAGGCCTGACGGATCAGACAGATTCGCCCCGGCGGTTTCCTGCAGGCAGCGTCCCAGCCAGCCGTCGATTCGATTTTCATTTTTTCGCTGGCAGGTATGCCAGATATCCATCGATTCAAAATGCGACCGATTCGGCTCCGGGTACCCGACCCCCTGGACAATCGCCAGTCGGCCGGCCTCCAGCAACTCGGCAAAGCCGCTCATCACCGGGTGGAAGCCCAGATCGTCTTTGATCTTCAGGACGTCAGCATCGCTGATCGCCAGCTTCGGCCGCGCTTTGCGGTAGTCGTCATCGCGAAACGGCACAATGGTATTCAGGCCATCGTTACCGCCGGCCATTTCCACCACCACCAGAATGCGGCCGTCGCTGCGGTTATCCGCAGCCGCCTGACTCAGAAATGCGGGCGCGACGCTGCCGAAGGTCATCACCGAGGAAGCGGCAGCCGAGGTGGAAAGAAACTGTCGTCGGGAGGGCATAAACATGGGCAGAAACTCCGAGCACCGGGATCAGATCAGTCCGGACCTTGATAAAAATTGACGCCAACAGGCTCTGAAAAACAACTCCGGCAGCCGTCGCCGGACCGACCCTCAACACAACTGGAATTCGGGCAATGTACACAACGCCTGAACGGCTTCGTTCAGGCGGTGGTCGTCACGACCGTTGCCGGCCAGCCGCAGCACACGGTCTTTGGCAGCTGACGGTATTGGCACCGCAAACAGGATTTCTTCAAACAGCTCGATCATCTGCTCCGGCGACTGCGCACCATTTGATCTCAGGTAATCGGTCAGCGATTCGCGGCCGAAACGCGTTTTGTCGCTTTCCAGCAGACTGCGAATCAGGTTCGATCGCCCCAGCAGCGTGGATGAATTGATCCATGTGCGCCCGCCGTCCCAGCCTTTGACGCTGGGCGGATAAAACAGTCCCTGGCCCAGCCGCTGCAGCGCTGCGGCCAGTTCGTAAGAATTGGTGGACCCTTCCAGTGATCTCAGAAAACCAATCCCCAGTTCCACCGGTGAACGCACTTTGCGACCGATGGAGTGATGTGAATAAAAAAGATTGCTGGTCAGAATCCGTCGTACCAGCGGAGCAATCTGCAGGTCGTGATCACGCAGTTCCTGAGCCAGCGGCGCCAACAGTTCCGGAGCCGGATCCGGTTCATCCATAACCAGAAACTTCACCAGCTTTCGAGCAATAAACATGGGAGCGGCGGTCTGCTGCAGCACAATCTGCACAGCGTCTTCGCCGCCGAAGTCGCCGGTTTCACCCAGAATCGTCTTCCGGCCGGAATCATGCTGATAGCGGTTGAAGCGGAACTTTTTTCGTTTGATTTCCCAGCCGGTGAAGCAGCGCGCCAGTTCGCGAATGTCCGCCTCAGAATAATTGCCTTCACCAAGGCAGAACAGTTCCATAATCTCGCGGGCGTAGTTTTCGTTCGGGTGTGCCTTCCGGTTGGTCGCCGAGTCAAGGTACACCAGCATCGCCGGGTCGCGGGATATTTCCAGCAGCAGCGCAGAGAAATCACCCAGGGCATATTTCCTGAGCAGCTTGTTCTGCGTATACACCAGCTCGGCATCTTCGACTTTGGCCGCACTGGTCGCGAAGTGCCCGTGCCAGAACAGCGTCAGCTTTTCCAGCAGCTGAGCGGGCGTCGACAGCATCCGATACGCCCACCACGCGGACAGATTCTGAGCATTACCGGCAGCCAGGCTGGCACCGGCCAGCGTATCGATCTCGCGACGAAAGTCTTCCGGTTCTTCCCGAGTCGCGTCCAGCAGCTGGTCGACAGCCAAAACCGGGCCGGCATCCACAACCGCCTGCAGTTCTGAACGCGTCGCGCCCAACCCCGCGCGACCACACAGATTGGCGGCCGCCCGCAGATTACACCGCCGCTCGGACGCGGGCCCG
>JAVKCM010000156.1:0-44354 GCA_040222735.1 Fuerstiella sp.
GCGGTCGGGAGACCGCCCCACAACGAAGCAGTGGTCGGGAGACCGACCCACAACGAAGCAGTGGTCGGAAGACCGACCCACAATGAAGCAGTGGTCGGGAAACCGACCCACAATGAACGGGAGACCCGCCATAAAACGAGATTGGAAAGCGGATCGTTTATTGTCCCTCGCTGACGCCGCGGGTTGCCCAATTGCCTTTCATCAACAAGCCGCTGACGAGCTTCGCTGCGGCCTCCGGACGGGTTGCCGGGCAAAGCCGGACACAAAAACAACCCGTCTGTGTGAGCGCGACAACCGAACGTCATCGGGCCGCGCTGGCGGGGGCAAAGCAACAGGCTACCGTGCGGACTCTGAGGGCGGCAACAGAACCGAATCAAACAACTCATAGGCGGCCCGACGCATGTCCTCAGGGAAATCGTGCTGGCAGTCAGGATGCCGGATGTCCATACGATCTTCACCACACAGCAGCTGATACACGGGCCGTGCGGCGTTCGCACAGACATCGACACTTCGCCAGCGAAAATTGCTGTCATGCAGCGGAGCGTTGACGAACAGCGGACGCGGGGCCAGAGCGGCCAGCAGTTCCGGAAAATCATAAGGAATTTCTTCCAACCGACCTCGGTAGTCAGTCAGGCGTGGCATGTATCGAATCTGACACCAGCCTTTTCCGAAGTACCACACACTTTCCGTTCCATCCATATAGTCCGGATAAGCATCAAAACCACAGCTGCTGGCCACCGCGGAAATGCGGTCGTCCAGCACGGCTGTGTAGATTGCATTATGGCCACCCAGTGAATGCCCGATCGCCCCGAAACCTCGATCACTGTCCACATAATCCAGTGACTGCAGCAGATCCAGAGCCCGCGTGTTGTCCCAGATGGCTTTCATGGTGCCGCTGGCGTAGCCCAGCTTTCCAAGATTCGGCCAGTAGTCGGCCAGGTGCGGGTACGACGGCGACACGGTGACATATCCACGCTCGGCCAGCTCTGCGGCGTACTGTCGCCCCGCCCGGCCCCCCAGACCAACGACCACTTGATGGCCCACCGTGTTGTCCGTGGGATGCAGACACAGCACGGCACTGGCTCGACGCTTTCCGTTCAGCACATCTTTGGGAATACACAGATACGCAGGTGTCCGGGATCCCGGCTCTGACTGATAGGTGATCAGCCGGCGCACGTAGCTGCCCGCATCCGCTTCTTCTTCCACCTGCACGGCCAGATCGACACGCCGACTGTCCGGCGGCATCGGTCCCATCACCTGCTGCATCCCGGAAACAATTTCACGTCGGCGATGCTGCCAGTCGGCCGGTGTCTGAACGGGCGTCACGCTGCCATCCTGAGCCCGGTACTGCAGCAGGTGAGTGCGATTCAGTCGAACATCGTCTGCCGTCGCAATCGGCATCAGCGCGCTGAACAACAGCAGAACGGGTGTAGAAAAAACAGTGGATAACGAAGATTTCATCTGGCCATACTCCGGCTGCAGGTTTGTCATCACGGACCGCGGTCACTGCCGCAACGTTTAAACGAAGGTCGCATTCTAAACTTCCCGCCGCCAGAATCGATGCATCCGGGGAATTGCCCGAGTGCGACAGAGCCGCCAACATGCCGACGGGGACGCCACACTGTCGGCCAACATGCCGACGGGGACGCCACACTGTCGGCCGACGAGCCGGCAGGCGGCCCTGCCGGATTCTTTTCGATTTTCTGCAGCAGGTGTCAGACAAAGCTCACCCGGACCGTTATCTTGCCCTCATGACTGATACCAATAAGATCCCCGACCTTCACTCCGCGGCCTGTATCCTGCAGGGCACGATCGGACAGATCGAATTTGCAAGGAACTACACGCTGGAACTTCTGAACGCCACACCGGCGGACCGGTGGTTTGAAATGCCGTCCGGACTGCCGACCAATATCGCCTGGCAGGTCGGTCATCTGACCGTCAGCCAGTATGGTCTGCTGATGTTCCGTGTCCGAGGACGCCGTCCCGAAGATCTGGAACTGATTCCCGGCAGATTTCGAAAAGCGTACGGCCGTCAGTCTGAACCGATGGCAGACCCCGCAGGCCAGCCATCGGCAGAAGAACTGCTGCAGCGACTGGCCCGGGTCCATGAACTGGCACTTGAAGAACTGCGACAGGCTGAACCCTCGGTGCTGCTGGAGCCGGTTGAGATGCCCTATGCGGCCTATCCGGTCAAACTGGGGGCCGTCATGTTCTGCCCGATGCATGAACAGATTCACGCCGGCCAGATCGGACTGCTTCGCCGGGCACTGGGGCTTTCCCCGGTACGCTGAGCCGACAGCAGCCCGCGACATCCGGCAGCAGCCGCCGACAGCAGCCGACACAACAGCATTTCAGAACTGACAGACTCCACCCGCCACAGAAAGGCAGCATTGTGACCCGAGCATTACTGGTGATTGACGTGCAGCGAGAATACTTCGACGGAGCATTGCCGATCACTCATCCCGCCGGACACCTGCAACAGATTCTGAACGTCATGGACAGTGCAGCGGAGGCCGGAATTCCGACCGCCGTGATCCGACATCACCAGGCCGATCCCGATTCGCCGATCTTCCGACGGGATTCTGACATGTGGCAGCTGCATCCCGACGTCGCTCGACGACCGCATGATATTCTGATTGACAAGCAGCTGCCGGGTTCCTTCACCGGCACATCGCTTCAGGACTGGCTGCAGAAGGTCAACGCCGATACGGTCTGCATCGCCGGCTATATGACTCACATGTGCTGCGACACCACAGCCCGACAGGCGTTTCACCGGGGGTACAAGGTAGAGTTTCTGCGGGATGCTACCGGAACACTCAATGTTGAAAATCAGGCCGGCGCCGTCACGGCTGACGACCTGCAGACAGCCACGCTGGTCGCTCAGCAGATGTTCATCAGCGAAGTGATCGACACGGAGACATGGAAACAGCGATTTTCGGGATAAAGCGCCTTCCGGAATAAAGCCCTTCACCATCGCCGCAGGCCCCTGCACGACTGTCGTTTTCTGATACGATGGCCGGCGGCTTCTGCGTTCGGCGACCCGCCATTGAAGTCACGGAACTCGGCAGCACCTGAGTTGCCCGAACTAACAGGTGACACGAATGGAGCCGCACCCGGGTCCCGCCGGCGCGACAGAGTGCGTTTGTGAAGAAAGTGCCATATGTTCAGATCTTTGCCGTTCCGGAAGCCACTACCTCTGGTCGTTTCTGCCCTGATCGTGCTGGTAATGTCCGTGCCATTGACCGGCGGCGCCGATCAGAATCTGAATGCGCCGACGGTGCGGGATTCCAGTGCTGTGGCGACCGACACCTCCGGCCCGCGGCCGCACCCGGATGCGGTGGCAAACATTCATCCGCCCGGTGAGGTCGATAAACCGGAACTGGTCCCGTTTGTCGTGCCCGATCCTCAGACGCTGGACGGCCTTGTCGTCGATGAAACAGAAGCCGTCCTGGTCGGCACATGGCAGTACTCAACTCACACGCCACCGTGGGTCGGGCTGGGTTATCTACATGACCAGAAGACCAACAAGGGAAAGAGCTCGGTTACATTCACCCCGGACCTGCCCCAGGCCGGCCTGTATGAAGTGCGTCTGTCACACTGCTACAATGTGCGACGATCCATCAACACGCCGGTCACCATTCACCACGCCGACGGGCAGAAGACGATGCGGATCAACCAGCAGCAGGTGCCGAAACACGGGCGGCTGTTTCGATCGCTGGGGACCTTTCGTTTTGAAGCCGGACAAAAAGGCTGGGTCCGCATTTCCAACGACGGGACGGATGGGAAATATGTGATCGCCGATGCCGTACAGTTTATTCGACAACCCGACACACGCCGACAGTCAGACGGGACGTAGCCGAATGATCGGAACAGAGCCGTTCAGCGCACTCAGCACTCAGACGCACTCAACCGCCCGGCATGGAACAGGCCAGCTGCAGTGACAACATCCTGGAACCTCACGAAAGCAATCACGACATGCCCACCACCGGCAGCGATTCATGGACCTTTCTGCATGTCAACGACAGCCACATGGGCACGCCGAGATCGTTTCGCTTTCGCCCCGCCATCAATAGACGCTGGGCGGCCATCCGGCAGCAGATGGCGGCCACCGGCGCCGACCTGCTGATTCACGGCGGCGACCTGACCCGGGACGGCGATATCCATGAGTTCGAATACCGGCAGGCGAAGGAAGATCTGGAGACACTTCCGTTTCCCACTTTTGTGATCCCCGGCAACATGGACGTCGGCAACAAGCACGCCCGGACAAACGGAGTCAAACGAAAGTGGGAAGAACGAGGCCTGGGCTGGAATGATCCGGACCTGAATGTCACCGCACAGCGGCTGGGTCTGTTCGCTTCGTGGTTCGGACCGATTCACTGGACGTTCATGTATCGCGACGTACGTTTTACCGGTTTCTACGCTGGCGTGGCCGGGTCCGGGTTGCCTCAGGAAAAACGACTCTGGAATCTGCTGGAGCGACTGCCTCAACTGCCGCAGGCCAGACATCACGTGGCGATGATGCACTACTGGCCGTTCATGGAATCGCTGCAGGAACCGGCATGGGACCTGACAGATCCCGACCAGTATGACAACTGGTATTTTTCGATCGATCCGCCACACCGTCAGCGGCTGTGGAAGTGTCTGCTTGATTCACACACCGATCTGCTGTTCTGCGGGCACGTGCACACGGGACGAACAGCTCAGGAAGTAGACGGCATCCGCATCTTTCGAACGCCCGCCGCAGGCAATACGTCACAGCTGGCCGAACGCTGGCCGGACGCTGAAACTCGCTTCGGATTTCAGCGCTGCGATGTGACGCCCGGCGGTATCGAGGTGACTTTTATTCCGGGAAATGATCAGTGCGACGAATTCGATTCGTATGGTCCGATGGGACACCCGTCGGCTGAGAAAAGAGACTATTCGATCGCTCGTGAGTCTCCGCACCCCGGCCAGGCATTCTGATCCGGGCTGCAGAACCCCCCCTTGCTGTGGCTGCGGACGGCAGACAGGAATGTCCGCCGAACGCTGAAAACCGGACGCTGTCTGTTCGAACTTTCGGTTCGGCTTTGGTATCGACGGACATCTTTCGTAAGATACGTTTTCGGGACTTTGTCGCTGAACCTGGTTCTTCCTTCCTTTTGACGGACGGCGTCGGGATGCCTTTTCATCGTCGTGAACTTCTGCAGATCGGTGCGTCTTCCTTTTTCGGAGTCGGGTTGTCCGGTCTGCTGGCGCAGCGGGCTCGCGCGGCAGCGTCAAGTAAGACTCCGCGAGTACAGTCGGTTGTTCTGGTATTTCTGACGGGAGGCGGCAGTCACATCGACATGTTCGACCCGAAGCCGGATTCTGCCGAAACCAAAGGCGAGTTCTCACCGATTGCCACGCGAACACCGGGGCTGTACTTCGGAGAACTGATGTCCGGACTGGCCGCGCGGTCGGACAAACTGGCCGTTGTCCGCTCGATGTCGCACGGCGACAATCGACACCTGTCCGGCACGCACAATATTCTGACCGGTGCAGAACAGATCTTTCGCGGAGATTCAAACCAGGACAAATCGCTGAATCGGGTTGACTGGCCCTGTTATGGTGGCGCACTGGATTACCTGCGTCCATCACCGGACGGCCTGCCGGCACAGGTCACCATTCCCAATCCGCTGATCGAAGGCAGTCTGGTCTGGCCGGCTCAGCACGCCGGTTTTCTGGGACCGAAACACGATCCGTTTCAGATCAGCGCGGACCCCGCCAAGAATGAATTTCAGGTCGCCGACCTGAGTCTGCTGGACGGCATCAGCGCAGGTCGTTTTCAGGGCCGCTGGAAACTGCTGAATCAGGTCAACCACCAGCGTCAGGCGATCGAAAATTCCGGTGGCACTGAATCACTGACCGAATACCAGCAGGCCGCCTACTCGATGTTGTCCTCAGGCCGCCTGACGCGGGCATTCGATCTGAATTCAGAATCGCCCGAAACGCGGGAACGGTACGGACGCAGCACCCGTGGACAGACGCTGCTGCTGGCCCGTCGTCTGGTTGAGGCGGAAGTACCGTTCATTCAGTGCAACATGGGAATCGTTCAGTCCTGGGACACCCATGTCAATCACTTCCCGCGGTGCAAAAACGAACTGTTGCCGCAGACTGACACCGGCGTCAGTGCTCTGGTTGATGATCTGGCGGACCGAGGACTGCTGGATCAGACGCTTATCATCATGGTCGGCGAATTCGGACGGACACCGACAATTTCGCCGCTGCCGAACCAGAAGGTCCCCGGACGACACCACTGGGCTCACGGATACTCAGCCGTGTTTGCCGGCGGGGGCGTCCGCGGCGGCCAGGTCATCGGCCGGACCGACAACATCGGTGGCTACCCCGAAACGCCTCCCTTCCACCCCAATGATATCGGAGCCACCGTCTATGATTCGCTGGGCGTGGATCCGCGGTCGCACATTCATGACCGCACAGGACGCCCCATCCCGCTGAACCGGGGCCGAGTGATGGACGTGCTGTTCTCGTAGCACGGACACAGTGACGCGAATCAGGTGACGGGAACTCAGCGACGCAACAAGCACGGCCGACACAGTGACGCGGGGCGGCGGCGACACGATTGATCGGACGCGATGTCAGTTCTTACAGGTGTCAGCTCTTGTAGATCTTGTGACGCGGCCGGTCTGACAGAATCTGTTCTTTGCCCCAGTTGGTGACGTCGCGAAACGCCTGGCTGTGGATGAAATCCGTGAACGCCTTTTCGTCCGTCCATTCGCTGGTGATCAGGTAAGAGGCGCCATCGCTGACGTCCTTCCACAGCGTGGAATTGGTATGCCCTTCGGCCGCATTCAGAGCCTCAATCACAGCAGCAAACTTGTCTTCAAAATCCTGCTGTTTTCCTTCGATCACGTGATAATTCATGCCTACGGTAATCATATCCGTATATTCTTTCGGCTAAAGGTTTCAGACATCAGAACCGGTCATCAGGTGCTGTCTCCACGGGTCGACAGCGATCTCCACATGTCGGCCGCCCGACCACATGGCAACACCCGAAGGACGAAGGCCCATTTGGATTAAGAGCTTCCGCTCGACGGCCGATGACCTCCAAGGCCATGCGGCGAATCGACCGGCGGAACGGCGAATCAGACCGCCGGTGCGGGCTGGTATGTTACCGGGTTCTGGCTTTTTCGCGATGCTGGCGCCTTCAAAATTGCCGTGATGTTCTGTTCCCGCGGCGTTCAAGGTAGCCTTTGCCTGAAGGAAATCGGAAGATAGTCGTGAATCACGGCCTGACACTCGTCAGCCTGTCGACGCTTCTTATCCACTCGATAGGTGGTTCATGCGCGTACACGATCGCACCAAATGGATCCTGTACGGCATCACACTTTCAATTGTGCTGCCGACGCTGGGCAGCGGTGTGTCCGCCGTTTTCTTCCCGCAGTCGCGGTTTGCCCATCTGCCGATCCATTCTTTGATTGAGGCCATCGGCGGACTCATGGCATTGGCCATTGCCGGCATCCTGGTGGCTGAACAGCCACGGAAAACGGATGCAGATCACTACCCCTGGATGGCGGCTGCGCTGAGCGGGATGGGAATTCTTGACGTCTTCCATGCCGCAGTGATGCCGGGCAACAATTTCGTCTGGCTGCACAGCACGGCGACCTTTGCAGGAGGCCTGATCTTCGCGTTTGTCTGGGCCGGGTCGCGGGGTCTTGGCTCCCGGCGGGCCGCCGCCCTGCCCTGGGCGGTCGTGTTTCTTTCGCTGGTGTTCGGCACGTTGTCCTGCGTCTTTGCCTCTGAAGTTCCGACGATGGCCGCTGAGCGTGAGTTCACCTCTCTGGCCCGGGCACTGAATATCGGCGGCGGACTGGGGTTTCTTGTGGCGGGAGCGTTTTTTGTTCGTCGGTTCCATTTGAACCGCGATCACGAAGACTGGCTGTTCGCCGCCCACACGGTGCTGTTTGGCGCCGCCGGAATTCTGTTTGAACTGTCGGCACTGTGGGATGCCGCCTGGTGGTGGTGGCATTTTCTGCGGATGGCCGCCTACCTGGCCGCGCTGACGTTCGCGGTCCGTGCCTACCTTGATGCTGAGCGTGAGCTGATGGTGATGAACGACAGGTTGAACACACTTAATCGGAATCTGGACCAGACGGTCGAGCAGCGGACGGCGGCCCTCAGCCACGAAAGATTTCTGCTGCACACGCTGCTTGAACATCTGCCCGATGCGATTTACTTCAAGGACATTCAGGGCCGGTTCACTCGTGTCAGTCGCTCCCTGGCTACCCGGTTCGGCTGTGAACCGGAAGAAGTCGTGGGCCGCCGCGACGACGACTTTTTTCCGGCAGCCTATGCGGCCAGAACTCGGACTGACGAAGAACAGGTTGTGCGGACGGGGGAACCGCTGATTGATCGGGAAGAGTATGCACAATGGGCCACCGGAGACGAAAGCTGGCTGTCCACCACCAAGGTACCGCTGCCCGATGAACACGGGCAGACCGCGGGCATCATCGGTATTTCACACGACATCACCGTTCATAAAGAGGCCGAAACCACCTTTCGACGGGTGCTGGACGCAGCCCCCAACCCGCTGCTGGTCGTTGATCGCGACGGAATCATCTGCTTTGTGAACACCGCCACCACCGAACTGTTCGACTACCAGCCGGATGAACTGATCGGGCAGGCGGTGGAACTGCTCGTCCCCGATGAAATGCAACAGGACCATGTGGAGCTGCGGCAACAGTACTTCCTGAATCCTGAAAAACGCCCGATGGGCCCCGATCGCGAGGTCGCCGGACGCCACAAACAGGGAACGACGATCCCGCTGGAACTGGGACTGAATCCGGTCCGCCTGAAAGGCAGGATCTGCATCCTGGCCAGCATACTTGACATCACCGCCCGCAAGCAGGCACAGGATGCGCTGGTCAGCGCCAAACAGACGGCCGAAGCAGCCAATCAGGCAAAGAGTGACTTTCTGGCCAACATGAGCCATGAGATCCGCACCCCGATGAACGCCATCATCGGTATGACGGATCTGGTGCTGGATACCAGACTGAATGCCACTCAGCGCGACTACCTGACGGTTGTTTCAGAGTCCGCTGAATCACTGCTTTCGGTCATCAATCAGATTCTGGATTTTTCAAAGATCGAAGCCGGTAAACTGCAACTGGAATCGGTGGAATTTGACCTGCGGGACGAGGTGGGTGACACCCTGAAATCGCTGGGCCTGCGAGCTCATGCGAAAGGACTGGAACTGGCGTGGCATGTGCATCCGGAAGTGCCCCAGTGGCTCCGCGGTGATTCTCTTCGACTGCGACAGATGCTGATCAATCTGACGGGTAATTCCATCAAGTTCACGGACAGCGGCGAAGTGATGGTGGACATCCGGAGTCGGCCCTGCGGCGAGGCAGCTGTTGAACTGCACGTCATGGTACGCGACACGGGCGTCGGCGTGCCGCCCGATCGACAACAGCATATTTTCTCGGCGTTCGAACAGGCCGATACATCCACAACCCGACAGTACGGCGGCACCGGTCTGGGACTGGCAATCACAGCCCGTATCGCGGAAGCCATGGGGGGACGCATCTGGCTCGAAAGCGAACTGAACAGGGGCAGTGAGTTTCATTTTACCGTCGTGATGGACATCGGCAGACCGGCCACCCGCTCACGCAGTTTCACAGAACTAAGTGGACTGAACGTCCTGGTCGTGGACGACAACCAGACCAATCGACGGATCCTGAAAGAGACACTGCAGAGCTGGGGTATGTCTGTACTGACCGCCGAAAGCGGTCTTCAGGCGCTGGATATCCTGACGAACGCCGCGGCGGCGCCCAACGGTATACCACTGGTGATCAGCGACGTCCACATGCCGCAGATGGACGGTTTCATGCTGGCCGAACGGCTCAGATCAGACGACGCCCCCGGCCAGCCGCTGATTATTCTGCTGACCTCAGGCGGAAAACATGGTGATGTCAGACGATGCGAGCAACTGCGTATTTCTGCCCACCTGATGAAGCCGGTCAAGCCTTCCGAACTGCTGGACGCCATCAGCCTGGCCATCGGTGAGGATGAGTCGTCACTGAAGCCGGACGCTGCACAGGACGTCGCAGCGGAACAGGATGCCATTGCCCCCCGAAAAATCCTGCTGGCCGAAGACGGCAAGGCCAATCAGAAACTGGCCATGGGGCTGCTGACCCAGTGGGGCCACGACGTCAAACTGGCCGAGAACGGCCAGGAAGCGGTCGAGCTCTGGCAACAGGAAGAATTTGATGTCATTCTGATGGATGTTCAGATGCCCGTCCTCGACGGGATGGAAGCGACAAGCCGCATCCGGCAGCTGGAAGCGGACACCGGCAGACATATTCCGATCATCGCCATGACCGCTCGCGCGATGAAAGGTGATCGCGAACGCTGTCTTGCCGCCGGCATGGACGATTATGTATCCAAACCTATCCGCAAGCCACAACTGCTGAAAGCCCTGAAGGCCTTGAGTCCGGAACCGAAACCGGCAGCACCGGCAGCAGCATCGCCGACAGCAGCATCGCCGGGCGTCCCGGAACACCAATCTGCAGCGTGCCCCGTCGACTGGGACGCGGCTCTGGAAACCACGGACCATGATCGCTCGATCCTGCTGGCCATCGTGGAAGCCACCGTTGAGGAAATTCCTGACGTGTTCGACCGGCTGCAGCAGGCCGTCGCGGATCAGGATGTGTCCGCAGCTGAGCGGCTCGCCCATACCATTAAAGGAGCCGCTCTTTCGGTCGCCGCCCGGCCGCTGGTAGATATCGCCGCGGCTATCGAACAGGACGCGGAACAGCAGGACCTGAAGGCTGCCGAACAACGACTGCCTGAGCTGAAGGCCACGGTCGAAACTTTTGTCCAGGAATGCCGGGCCTTTCAGGCCAGACTGTGACGTCCCCGGTTCCCACGGTTCAGCGCACAACTGACTTCGCACAACTGACTTCGCACAGTCGGCCTCGAACAGCCGACCGCGTTCTCTCACCCTGAATCGCCCCTTCCGTGGGTGTCTGAATCAGCGTTCAGTTTCTTCCGAGGCTGTCACCCTGTTGTGCGAGAACAGAAATCGGCGCCGAAGAATCAATCGGCGGCCTGAGCAGCTCAGACAGCTGTGTCAGCACGGTCGGGTGGCTGCCGTAGTAGGAATGCCCCAGCGGATCCAGTGTGTCCACGCCCGAAACACGTACCGTCCGCAGGCCTTCAATGTCAAGACGGGCGCGGGAGTCGCCGGCCCGCCAGGTGCCGCCGTGGACTCGGCGGGATGCCTGCAGCGCGACATCGGTGTCGGACGCATACAGCACCATCGTCCGGCTGACGTGCCGGATGTCCCGGACAAATCCGGTGAACTCATGAGCATCCACGTCCGGAGCAGCCAGTACCAGAGTCTGCAGTTGAGGACGCGTTGTGCGGTCAGCGTGCCATGTCCCCCAGTCCGGAAACCGCTGCCGGATCTCGGCCGGATTCAGCGACAGCACCGACTGAACTCCGTCACTGAAGATTGGCCGATTCCGTTCCGGCAGTACGTGGTCTGCTGAATCCGCCTCCGCATCGCCGGACAACGTTCTCAGCAGTCTGGCCATGCCGATCTCATCAGTTTCCCGCCCCGTCGGATCGATCGATCCGGCCAGCGCATTCAGCGCTCGCAGAGTCACCCGGTTTCCCATACTGTGAGCCAAAACATGCAGCCGTACGGAATCACCGAACCGGCGGTTCAGTTGTGCCAGCAATTCCGCCAGATTCCAGAAATATCGCTCCGCCAGCACTTCATCCGCCAGGTACGCTTCGGTTCTGGCCATTGACTGCCAGCTGAAGGCAACCGTTATTCCATGAAACGGCATATCCTCGGACATCTGTGCCGCACGTGTCACCGCCTGTTCCAGCGAGACGTTGAATCCATGCACAAAGATGAACACGTCTTTTGCCTGCGCCTGCCTGATCAGCTGTTCCAGGTCACCGAAGAATTCAGACTCAGCCTGAGTCACCAGTTGTTCCACCACCACACTCTTTGCAGGATCGTCCCTGCACTCGCACTGCCCGCGGCGGCGAACAACGGGCACCCGGACGTCCGCGAAGCTGAATGTCGTCTGGGGTGTCGCATAGAGCAGGTCCATCGCCTGACCGGCCAGCGTGCGTGATTCGTGCGAAACACTGCTGATCTGATGAACCACGGACGACGTCGCAACCAGCCGATTGGTGACCACCGCAATTTTCCAGTGCACCTTGTCCGGTGCCGCCGTCCGGCGCTGGGGCGAGAGCGAATGTCCAGCCCGGCCGAATTTGTCCATTACGACGTGATGACCGGGCGGATGCGGGTTTTCAACAGAACGAAACAGCCAGCTCTGACCGTACTGAATTCCGAATGCCAGCGCTGCAAGCGCCAGTGAACTGCCGATTCCCTTCGCGTACCGAAACACACCACTCATTCGCACGTCTCCGCAAAACCAATGTCTGCGAAGAAATGTACCGGCTGCCGACCTGCAGAAACCGGCCAGTTCAGTGCGTCATGGTGAAATACCGGCGGCCCTCTCAGGCGATCTCGCAAACTTCGGCAGAAGCTGCGTCACGCCCGGAAAAGGGGTCGTTTTTTTTCCTCAGTCCCCGCCAGAAATCCCCCGCGCGACAAGACAAGAAAGTCGACTCCTTTTTCCCCATCTGGATGCCTACGCGAACAGATCTGTGATCACGCGGCCGTTCGGGACCAGACTGACCGGACGATTCGTTTTGGTAAAGTATTCTGTGTGGTGATCAATGCCGAGCGCATGATAAATGCTGGCGGCGATGTCATCGGGGTGCAGATCCGTATCGTCGGTGGGACTTTCACCGCCGGCATCTGTCGCTCCGATCAGCTGCCCGGGTTTCACACCGCCGCCGGCCATCAGGCACCAGTTAGCGCGTGGATAGTGGTCCCGCCCGACATTCTGATTGATCTTCGGTGTCCGACCGAATTCGCCCATTACCACCACCAGCGTTCCTGACAGCAGCCCTTTCGACTGCAGCGCTGTCAGCCCCGCCGTGACCGCATGATCCATCGGCGGAATCAGTCGTTTGTGGCCGACAAAATTGTCCAGATGAGTATCCCAGCCGGCGTTGGTCACCGTTACAAACCGTACGCCGGATTCAATCAGCCGGATCGCCAGCAGCATACTCTGACCGAAGTCGTCCGGTGCAAACAGATCTCGAATACTGTCGGGCTCCCGGCTCACGTCAAACGCTTCCACCGTTCGTTTCGACGTCACCATGCTGTCGGCCTGACGGCCGAACGTATCCAGAGCTTCCAGCAGCTGACTGTCCGGCGCGTGCTGCCGGAAGTTCCGGTTCAGCTGCTGCAGCAGCTGATCGCGGCGAGCGACTTTCTCCAGCGTCAGTCCGGGCGGCAACGTGATACCGCGCACCGCAAACGGCTGCCCGGGCTTCGGCACTGCATTCGTCTTGAACGGAGCGAAGGCATCTCCCATGTAGCCAGCCGTCCACTCAGTATCCGGGATCGCCATATAAGGCGGCAGGTCCGGATCGCCGCGCATTTCCTTCGACACCACTGATCCCAGCGAAGGGTACTGCAATGCGGGCGTCGGTCGGTTGCCGGTCGAAATATAGGCCTGCCCCTGCGGATGATCCCCGACTGTGTGACTGATTCCGCGCAACAGCGTAAACCGGTCCGCCAGCTGAGCGAACTTCGGCATATATTCGCACGCGGCCAGCCCCGGAAGCGCGGTCTGAATCGATCCAAACTCGCCCCGGGTTTCGGCCGGGCCGTCCGGCTTCATATCCAGCGTATCCAGATGTGCCGGACCGCCGGCCAGATTCACAAACAGCACTGCATCGGCCGTGGCACGACGTGTCTCTGCGGCAGCCAGCGAGGGCAGTGAACCGGCCAGGGTGACGCCCGTCAAGCCGCCAGCGCATGCCCGCAGACAGTCACGGCGTCTGATCATTCGTCGTGCGATAGATCTCATGTTATCTGTCTCCGATCTGTGGCAACGTCTCTGAAACTCGTGGCCCATCAGTGATTTGTCATGAATTCGTGAGAATTCAACAGGGCCCACATCAGATCGCGGAGTCCTTCGACCGTGTTTTCTGCTTGTCTGATGTGTTGAGTCGATATTTCCAATTCGTGTGGCGACGGATCGCGGCTCAGCGTTCTGAGCCACGCCTGCCCGATCAGGTCATGTATCAGTTCAGTGTCGACCTGACTGCCTGGCTCAGGTTCCGCCGTCAGGGCCGCGGGAGCTGCCGGATCCGCGGGAGCCGTAGCTTCTGAGGACAGCGGCTGGCTCAGCTGCTGAGCAACACTCTGCAGCCAGCCGTCAGCACGTTCCAGCCAGCCGATCATTTCCGCATCGTTGCGAACATACAGCGACTGCAGCAGAGTCGGTTGATCCTGTCGTTCGCAATCACAGCTGGTGGTCCGGCGCGGCTTGCCGAATACCAACAGCGAATAGTCGATGCCGCGGGCCTGATAGGATTTCGGATGCTGGCCGATCTTGCGCTGCCGGCAGTCGGTCAGATAGCCGGCTGCCTGATCCTCACGCGCGGTCGCCCGCAGAATCGCATCGATCATCACTTCCGCAGGCATCCGGCGGATCAGCGCGTGGCTGAAGTTGCGTCGATCTGCCTGATTACCGGGCGATGTGGCGCTGCTTCGCTGATAGGCGTGACTGGTCACAATTGTGCGATGCAGCCACTTCAGATCAAAATCATGGGCCACAAACTGATCACTGAGCCATGTCAGCAGCGGCCTGTTGCCCGGCGGATTGGCCATGTTCAGATCGTCCGGAGGATCCACCAGGCCGACTCCGAAGTAGTGAGCCCACACACGGTTCACAAAGGCCGGAGCGAAGTACGGATTGTCGTCCTGCATCAGCCATTCCACCAGAGGCTCACGAGGATCAACGAATTCGTTCAGATCGAATTCGTTTCCACCCGGAATCTTTCCGAGCAGTCGCGTTTCGGTCGGCGGTTCGATCCAGACTTCGTTCCACGGGATGGGCAGTCCTTCGGCCGAGACGCGCAGGTACATCTGTCGTCGCAGCGCCGCGGTGTCCAGTTTTTCGGGGACGCCGAGTTTCGTCTTCAGAAAATGCTGCGCCGCTCGACCATCCGGAGCCACACCGGTGCGAACTCTGCGAAAGAAGGCAGAAAACTTTTCAAAGTCGTCCTTTGACCACTGATCGAAGGGATGCTTGTGGCACTGAGCACACTGCAGCCGCACTCCCATAAACGTGTATCCGAATGTCAGCGCGCGGTCGGCATCGGTCTGGTTGTTGCTGCGAAACCAGTAGTAGTGCATCGGATTTTCCGGATCCGTAAAGTCAGTGCCGCCCGATCGTTTCAGATGCAGACTCTGTTCAGCCGCATAGCTTGCATACGTCTGTCCCGGACGACGACTGCTGGCCAGAATGATGCCGGCGGCGATTCGGTCCCAGCCGATATTGTCCTTCACTCGACGCTTCAGCCATGCATTCCAGTAATCGGCAGCCGGCGTATTCATATCCGTCGACCCCAGTGACTGCGCATTGCTGCCGGTCAGATCCGCCAGTTTCATGGCCCACCACGTGGCATAGGCGTCCGAATTCAGTAGTTCGTCGACCTTGCGATCCCGCTTGTCGGGGGACGTATCATTCTGAAACGCCGTTACCTCCGCCGCCGACGGAAGCGTACCTGCCAAATCCAGACTCACACGGCGCAGAAACTCGTGATCGCTGCAGACGGGGGACGGCACAATTCCCAGCAGACGCAGCTTCTGCACCACCAGACGGTCGATCTGTGTCGGAGTGTCGACGACCGGGTATTCAGCAGCGGTCTCTGCCGACACCGGCCTGATGACCTGCGTGGCGGCAAGCCCGTTGTCGTAGAACGAAATAATCCACGTGTCACCCGCCGAACCACACGTCACCAGGCCGTCTTCAGACACGGTGGCGACCGTGTCGTCGTTGGTCTGAAATCGTGCCAGACGCGTCACGTCTTCCCGCACACCGTCTTCCCAGACCGCCACACACCGCAACTGACGGATCTGACCCGGCTTTTCAAAGACCAACTGCGTCGGCGTCACCTCCAGCGCCAGCAGCTTCGCCGGCGCGTCGGCCACACCCTGAGCACCGTTTTCAATCCATTGCTTCAACAGCGAATACTCCCACCCGTCCGTCGCGAACCGCTGGCCACCGCCATGATCATTCTCACTGGTCGGCTTGTTCAGAATCAGACTGCGGAGCGGATCAGCGGTGTCCACCCGCGGCTCTGTGCCCGACGTCAGAGCCGCATGGTCTGCTTTGAAGTCGTGGCCGAACATGGAAAGACTGAATCCCCCTTTCCCCTGAAATGATCCGTGACACGTACGGCCATTGCAGCCAAGTCGACCCAGCAGTGGAACCACGTGCTTCTGAAAACTCGGCGACTGACCGTGCTGCAGTACGCGGGCGACGGCGTCCATAACTTCCGTCGTGACGCTGGTGTCGGCGGCGGCAGGCGGCGGCGACAGACCGGATATCGCCGGGTCGGTTTCCGCACTGGTCTCTGCCGTGGCGAGTGGTTTACCAGCAAGATACCGCTGCCAGGCATTCTCGGACGACTGCCCCACGGGGGTGAGCGTGACGTTCAGACCTGAACGTTGCAGCGAACTGATGTCTGATTTACACAGGCTTGTGTCCCGCAGATCGACGTGTTCAAGGTCGGACCACGCGGCCAGCGTCGCCACAACCTCCGGGCCGACGTCGGTCTGGCGCAGATCCAGCGACCGCAGCTTCAACGACGCCAGTTCGCCCAGCGTCGCCCCCTGAATGGAACAGCCATCCAGCGACAACTGCTGCAGACTGTTGAGTCCAGCCAGATGCGACAGTCCGTCGTCGGTCACCTGCAAGTTCGACAGCCTGAGTACTTCCAGCGGCGAGATCCGTCCCACCGCGGCCAGACCTTTGTTGCCTGTCTGCGTGTCGGCAAGCGACAGCGTTTTCAGCGCCGGCAGCGTGCTCAGGTGCTGCAGGCCTGCGTCGGTAATGTGGGTTCCGTCCAGATAAAGGTGCTGCAATTTCGGCAGGTCGGCAATACGCGCCAGCGTGACGTCGGTAATGCCGGATCCGGAAAGGAACAGCGTGTCCAGATTCTTCAGCGACCCCACACACGCCAGGCCGGCGTCGTCCACGTCCGGAGTCACCACCGCCAGATAATCAAGCTGTTCGAAGGCAGCAATTTCAGCAACGTGTTCGTTCGTCACAATCGGCTTGCTGAACCGCACAAAACGCACCGTGCCGTCCCGGTTCTTTTGCACGTTCGAAGCGATGCCGCTGATCGCCTTGACCGCCGCTGCCTGCCTCTCAGGAGTCTCATCCGCAACAGACCGACCAGCAGTATGAATAACGGACAGGCAGACGATCGTCAGGCAGATGCAGCGCATGACCGGTCTCGGCGGGCTTTAGCAGGAAGGCGGCGGAAACTTCATCGTAAGCCGGCCCCGGACGAAACGCAAATCTGTCGGACCGGTACGACCACGAGACCACGCCATCAGCGCCCGGTACAGAGAACTCACCGGGACGCAGTCCACCGCCATACCAGATCGACGCCGTAACCTGTCGACATCAGCCTGGCGACGGAGACCGTGCCCCGAACCACGTCGCGAGACCATCGCTGCCACCGCGGACGACGCACATTTTCGTCCGTTTCAACACACTTCCTCGCCGGACAGGAATGTCCGGCGTACGCCACAAACCTTACGCCGCCCGCTCGCGCGTACCAACGTCGATCGACGTCGCGGGCGGGTTTTCCGTTCCGCGGACCGGCAGCAACCGAGCAGCCATCCACTTCGTGATCCCTCCAGTGCTGTACTTTGTGAACGACGCACGCGAATAAACAGCCTTTCCCTGAACGGCGGCCGCTGCCAGCAGTCCGCTTTCGATGGCCGGACCAATCCCTTCACCCAGATCCAGCGTCGCCAGTCCGGCTGCATCGCCAACCAGATAGCAGTTGTCTTTCTGCACCTCACCACGGAAGGAAGCCAGGTAATACGGGTGTCCGGAATACTGCAGTGAATTCACGGTCTGCTGATCAATCCGCCCCTCACGCACCAGGCGCGACAGAAACGTCCTGAAGTGGTCATGAATCTTCGTACCCGATCTGCTGAAGTATCTGCTCTTGCCCCCGATCCCGATATTCACCGCTCCGTCGGCCTTGGGCACATACCACGCATAGCCTTTCAGCCCGCCGAAGCAGAAATACAGATGGCAGGTATCCTGTCGATCCCGATATCTGAATTCCTTTTCCAGTGTGGCGATCTGAGACGTGCCGCGTCTGTTGTCGGGAAACATCGAGCGTCTGACCGGACACATCGTCCCGCCGGCTCCCACAAGATGGTGGCAGGTGAATCGATCATCAATGACGTACAGCGGACCACGGCGAGTGATCGTTCGCACGGTATGCGGAACGACGGGAACCCCCGCACGTTTCAGCAGCCAGTTGTCAAATTCCCGACGGCTGATCGAATAGTTTGCACCCGGCGTGGGCAGACCCGGCAGAGTAAGCGGTAGATACGGCAGGTGCGTCCGAATCTTCAGTTTCAGCATTCCGCCGGGGTAGTCAGACTCAGAAAACTGCAGATCCTGCATCACCTTTGCAGTAATCCACCCGGCGCACAGCTTGACGCGGGGGAACTGCTGACGTTCCAGAATCATCACATCGCGGCCGTCCAGATTCAGACGCCACGCACAGGTGCTGCCGGCCGGACCGCCCCCGACAATAATTGTGTCTGCGTGCTGCATACCTTACCCGGATTATCTGTCCCGAAACCATCAACGCCATCGGCAGCCGTGGCGGGTTTGGTATGCAAAACAGCCGAACGCGTCAATGTGAGCTGTGACGGACGACGTCGAGCAGACCCGCATAAACAACGGAAATCCATGTCCGTTTCGGCAGCACCAAATTTCCGCCCCTGCCCCACCCCACTCCACCCTACTCGTACTGCGGACATTCCTGTCCGCAGCCAGCCCACAGGACAGACCATCGGACAAGAATGTCTGATCTACACCAGCCCAAAGTACTGCGGACATTCCTGTCCGCAGCCGGCGGCGGCAGCCACAAAACATCCACAGGCAGAAAAACCCGTCCCCCCCGGATCTACCGGATTCAGAACCCGGTATTCGGAAACCAGCGGCTGAAGTAATTTTCTCCCAGCCGCGTCAGCGGTGTGGCGAGCGGGCTGAACAGCAGCGAACCGTCGCGGACTTCCTGTTGATGTCCGAGTCTGGAGACGAGCGGCCAATACGCGTTCCTGCCGCTTTGCCACTGTTCAAACTGATTGGGGTCCCAGAACGCAATTCCGTCTGCTCCATCGCCGTAATCACGGGCGACATCGCTGAGCAGATCGGCGGCGCTGTTCAGCTTCCAGCCGACGTAGAAGGGAAAGACCTTCACCCGCGTCCCTTCGGTGATCGACGCGTAATATGTTGTGTCGCCCGACTTTGTCTTCAGCCCGCTTGTGTAATAGGCGAACCACGCGATTCCGATCTGATCGATCAGGTCTTCCTGAATCCAGCGTTCGACGTCCAGACCGAAGCGCCGATTGTCTTCGGCTGTCGCAAATGTTGACACGGCCAGCTTCAGCCGTCGATTCGGCATACCTCGGGACGCCGACGTTTCGTTCAGCACCGCGCGAATCTTCCGGATGAAGCCGGTGATAATTTCGGCGCGGAGCTGAAACACACGAGGATCATCTTCCGGCAGCTGTCGCGGGTCCTGACCGAACTTCCGGACAAACTGCTGACAGAAGGGTTCTTCCCACAACATCATCGGCATGCCGCGATGAAACAGAAACCCGGCGCCGTCCGCCTCGCGCTGCAGGGCTTCGCGATAAACGTCGATCAGATGGTCCTGGACTTCTTCGGCCGCGTAACTCAGATGCATCGTCGGCGTGCCGTCGTAGTCAACGCACCGCCATTCAGGATGAGCCTCATAGAATTCGCTCATGAAGAATTCTTCCCACGGCGGCGCTGCTTTCCATCCGGCCGCACGCAGACAGATCAGAATCTCGGCGTCCTGATCGTGCGCCTCTTCCACGGCCACCTGCAACGGGTCAATACCCTTTGAATGCAGGTGCCGCACTGACTCGACATACTCGCGATCAGCGGTTCGCGGAAACGTATCCAGATGTCCGCCCATCAGATTGCCGACTTTGCTCGGGTGATGCACCAGGTCCGCTCCACCGACCTGAAACCACCATGTCTTGAAATCGCTGTAACGATAAGCCGCGAAGGTCGCGGCAAGGTCTGCCCTCCCCTGCGGCCGGAACGGATGGATCCAGGTGAATCCGTCAAACGTGGCCACTGACGTCCGGGTCTCTTTCTGTTGGCGATCCGCCATCACTGCTTCGACTTCGGCGTTTGTCAAAGGAATCGTTTTGACGTAGTGAATCCGCGTCGGCATCTGGTAAACGGTAGAAAACTGAATATCGTTGCCGCTCAGGTCCGCCACTCCCAGAAAGACGTCTTCCAGCACGTCACGTCGGGGCGATGCCAGATCCAGTCGGTTTCGCAGTCGAGTGAAGGCCGGATCGGCGCTGAACTTCACCTCGACATTGTTGGGCGCGGCCCGGACCAGATCTGTAATCGTGCTCAGACCGATGTACACGGCATGCCAGCCCGTTTTGTTCAGCTTCAGCGTCAGGTCCGGTGCCGACGATTCACGTCCCACCGACACACACTTTCCGGAAAAGTCGGCCGTGTCGTATTCAAACACCTTCCATCTGGCGTGTTCTCGTCGCTGCGACATAGCTTCTGCCGGTGTGCAGCGAGTCATATCGGTGACAAGTTCCGCCCGAGCCGAATGCTGCCACTGGTCGGCATGAAGCGTCGAAAACTGTTCGCGAATCGACCTGCTGACCGGTTCATCAGTAAGACCGACTTTCTCGACCGGCGCCGCATCCTGAGAAGCAGCCACAACGGGCGGCAAAGCCTTTTTCATCGTCAGACACAGAATTCCCCAAAGGCCGAATCGAACGACCACCGTTGTCAATCTGCCGGATACCAGTTTCACAATCCTGTCCCTTTCAGCGGGGCGCCGGTCTGCTGTGCCCATGTCAACCAGAGCGATTCCATCTGCCGGACCCGCTGCGGGTACTGCGTCGCCAGGTCATTTGTCTCGGTACGATCAGTTTCCATATCGAACAGCTCCCATCGTTGCACGTTACTGCCCCACACCAGCTTCCACTTTCCCTGCCGGATCGCCCGATTGCCGTACAGATACCAGCAGAGCGAATCGTGGCCGACACGTTGCTGCCGGCGGAAGACCGGTAACAGACTGATACCTTCCGGCGGCAGCACGGCCAGACCATTTCGCGTTTCAGGGTAAGTTGCGTTCATCAGGTCGATCAGTGTGGGCATGATGTCGACGACGTGGCCGACCTGATGAGTAAGTTCGTCCGGAGCGATTTCATCCGGCCACCGGACGATCATGGGAGTGGCGATACCGCCTTCATGAGTCCACACTTTGTAGCGTCGAAACGGAGCATTCTGTGCCCATCCCCATCCCTGAGCCACATAGTCATACGTGTCTACGCTACCGGGAAGTTCACTGTTGTAGGCCGCATGTGCCCGCCGAATGTCATCGTCGTGGTAGCCGGAATGCGAAGCGCATCCACCGTTGTCGGACAGAAAGATCACACACGTATTGTCGGTGATACCCGTCCGTTCAATTGCCTGCAGCACGCGACCGATTCCCTGATCCATACAGTCCACCATCGCCGCATAGACTTCCATGCGCCGTTTTTCACGGTCTGTATCCTGGAGTTCTTCCCAGGGGGTGATCGCGTAGTCATACGCCAGCTGACTTTGCTGCGGATCCGGGCTGGAAAGGCGGCACCGCTCATCAATCAACCCCAGATCCCTGAGCCTTTGCATGCGGTTCTGTCGCATGGCAAAATAACCATCGTCGAAGCGGCCTTTGTACCTGGCGATATCATCCGGTTTGGCATGCAGCGGATAATGCGGCGCCGTGTAACACAGATGCAGAAAAAACGGCGAATCGTTCTGCCCATCGGCGAATGCTTCAACCTGCTGCACGGCGAGATCTGAAAAGGCATCGGTCGTATAGAAATCCGACGGAAATTCAGTAATCGGCGTTTCCTGATTCAGAAACGGATCCGGCCCCTGTCCTCGATAGAAGTCCGGAAACGGTCTTGCCGGGTCAAAATAATTGCAACAGCCTGCTGCCAGGCCATAAAACAGTTCAAACCCACGACGCGTCGGCAGCCGATTTCTGTCCTGCGGCTTTGTGACCGGAAAATGCCACTTGCCGATCAGGCTTGTGCGATATCCGCTGGAACGAGCCACTTCTGCCAGTGTGGTCATGTTGTCATGCAGCAGACGGCCTTTGATTCTTCGCGGATGCAGCCCGGTCAGCAGAGCGGCGCGAGACGTCCGACACACGCCGCAGTTATAGAACTGTGAAAACCTCAGCCCCTGACTGGCCAGCCGATCAAGATTCGGCGTTTCGATTTCGCCGCCATAGCAGCCAGGATCCGAGAACCCAAGATCATCGGCCATGATCAGCACAATATTCGGACGGGCTGCAGGGACGTCGGCCGCATTCAGTGTGGGCGAAAGTACCAGGATCAGCAGGATGACCGTCGAGCAGACGCACGACCGCCCGCACAATCCAGCATTCAATCGGGCTGACACAGCAGACATCATGGTCCTGCTTTCGGAACGGATGAAGAAACACGAAGCCGAACAGCGTAGCAGGAAATCTCGCCGGGCACGATTAATGCCGTCAGCAGGTTGATTTCCCACAGTGTCGCTCCATTATTCCTGAGATATAATCCATACCCTTCGAACCAGTCACGTCTTTGTAGAAACCCGCCTGTCATGCAAAAGTGCTGCCTTCCGTTCGTTTCAACCATCCTGTGTACACTATTCACGTTCCAGCCAGCGTCGTCAATACTGCGGGCCGATGAACGCAGCACGTCCTTGTCTCAGATTCTTCCCGACAAACCGTGGTCGGAGCGTCGTGAAGAGATCAAAAAACGATGGCTGGAGCTGCTCGGAGACTTTCCGGCGAAAGTCCCTGAGTTGAAGCCGCAGATGAAACTGGTCGAGCACGAAGACGGCATTGCACGCTATCACGTCAGCTATCAGGCCGAATCGGATGACCGTGTAACGGCCTGGCTGCTCGTACCCGACGCGGCTCGAGAAAAGCCAACTGCGGCCATCGTGTGTATTCACAGCACAACGTGGGGTTCGGGCAAGGATCAGGTCATCGGACTTTCGGGACGGCGACCGGTTGATCCTCCGCGTGATCCACAGGTTGGTGCGGCATATGGACTGACGCTGGCGCAACACGGTTTTGTAACACTGTGCATTGACCTGCTGACTGACGGTGAACGCATCGATCCACAGCATCGCATCATGGATACGCGGCCTTTCTACCTGAAGCACCCTGAATGGTCGATCGTCGGCAAGAACACCTGGGACATCATGCGCAGCGTCGACTTTCTTTACACGCTGGACTTTGTGGACCACAAACAGATCGGCTGCACCGGATGGTCACTTGGCGGACACACGGCAATCTTTGCGGCAGCGTTTGACAACCGCATCACGGCGACCGTCAGCAATGGAGGTGTGCTGGACTGGTGGAGAAACACCGATGCGTGGTCTCGCAAGCCATCTTCGTGGACGCCCTGGCGCAAAGGAATTGACCCGCCAACCAGCAGCAAACGTCTGGAAGAACGCTTTGGATTCAAGACCAACAGCGGGCCCTATATCTACATCAAAGGATTTCGTCCGTACATCGAAGATTCATCGAAACAGATACCAGTGGATTTCGACAGTCTTATGGCCATGGTGGCGCCGCGTCCGCTGTTGGTAATTTCAACGGAACACGAATTCTATCGGCACAGGTTCTTTCCCAAAGCTCAGCAGACTCTTGCGGTCTATGCAAACTGGAAAGATGTCGACGGGCTGCCCAGTGTTCTGAAAGCACGCCAGGAACGACTCGGTTACTCGGAAACACTTCAGTACTACGAATCACAGCATCGAATCACGCCGGACAAAATCGAAAGGCAGCTTGGCGATTTTGGTGCAGGCGATTGCTTCAGCTGGTTTTCTTTTCCGGGCGGCCACGCATTCCCTGGTGTCGCAAGGCGCCTGACGTTCGCGTGGTTCGACCGCTGGCTGGGACGAACGATGCATTGACAACGCCCTGGCATGCATCCCTTTCTTTCGTTCGCGAGCTGGAGCCCGCGACGGGACGTATCAGGACATGACCTTCTGCGTATTGGTGCTATCGTAGAGAGTGATCTGTACCCAGAAAGCAGAACTTCAGATTCAACTCGGCAGCGCGCAACAGGAGCTCGGAATGGGGACAGGCATAAACCGGCGCGCAACAGGAGCTCGGAATGGGGACAGGCATAAACCGGGCGTTGCAGTTTCGGGTGCCGTACTGCGTTTCCATAGCTGTGGCTTCCAGACGCAGCGCCACCGGATACCGGTCGATACTTGAAAACCGCACGGACTGCGGCTGGAAGCCCCAGTTACATTCTGTATCACTCGGATTGTGCCAGTCCCCCAGGTTGTGGTCGGGTCTCCCGACCCGACCACAAGATCGACCGAAGGTCTCCCGGTCCGCATCACGCCAAGGGTGCACTGCTGCGTTTCGGTAGCTGTGGCTTCCAGCCGCAGCACCACCGGATACCGGTCGATACCTGAAACCCGGCACGGACTGCGGCTGGAAGCCCCAGTTACGTTCTGTATCACTCGGATTGTGCCTGTCCCTTTCCGTGGCCCAATACCTGAAACCCGGCACGGACTGCGGCTGGAAGCCCCAGTTACGTTCTGTATCACCCGGATTGTGCCTGTCCCTTTCCGTGGCCCATCAGAGAACTCAAGAGTGAGCCGAGTGCCGTAAGGCACCGGGCCGCTCACCGGCTGGCTTATCGGTGTAACGTTGAAATCCATGGAATCGTCGCGCCCGGGGCCCGGCCGCTGACGCGTCGCGGCTCACGGAAGGATCACCAAGGTCGGCCCTCGTCCCCAACGCGGCCGCGGCGAATCGGCGTTTCGTGGGTTCTGCAGTCAACGACCAATGGCTGGCACCGGCTGTTGCGCGGCACCGGCTGTTGCGCGAAACACCCTGCGGCACGCTGAAAATGCAGTTCGCACGTGACAGCATCACAGACCGCCACTATCATTGGTACCTGTTGTCAAACGAATACAAAGCTGATGTGCCCTCCCCCCCTGCTGTCCTGCTTCCACCGGCGAATCACTTCATTCGTCCCCCACCCGCTCGGACCTACAGCATGCTGCACGCTGGTCAAGATCATGTTCTGATGCGCTGTGCGATGACAATCGCGGGCTGTGCTGTGGTTGTCTCAACGGTGACTCAGGCTGCTGACCTGCAGGTCTTCCCGGCGCAGGTTCGACTTGACGGACCGGAAGCCGAAGTGCAGCTTGTGGTAATGAGTACCACGGCCACGGATTCCTCGACATCCGGCAGTACCGAGTCTGCCAGCATCGAGCCCGTTTACGCGGTTGCAGACTCGACCATTGCCGAAGTGAACTCAACCGGGCTGATTCGCCCGCTGCGACAGGGTATGACGTCGGTCACCATCACGATGGCTGATCAACGGCGCAGCATTCCTGTCACCGTTGAAGACCTGAGTCAGCCGTTCCCCGTTTCGTTTCACAACGACGTCATCCCCGCACTTACAAAGCTGGGATGCAACTCCGGCGGATGTCACGGCAAGGCCGAAGGACAGAACGGGTTTAAGCTGAGTGTGTTCGGATTCGACGCCGCGGCAGACTATGAAGCGATGGTGAAACAGAATCGCGGACGACGCGTCAACCGCGTATGGCCATCCGAAAGCCTGATCCTGGGCAAAGCGACCGGACGTGTTCCTCATGGTGGCGGGCGCCGAACGGACGAGCAATCTGCGCCATACCGCACCGTTCTGCGGTGGCTGGCAGAAGGAGCGGTACTGGATGAACGCCCGGTGCCGATCACACACATCGAAGCTCAGCCGTCTGCCTCCCTGCTTGCCCTGAACGGCCGACAGCAGCTGAGGGTGGTGGCCCACCTGGCGGACGGTACGACGCGCGACGTCACTCGATTGTCCGAGTTCCAGTCGAACGCAGACGGTGTGGCGACGGTCAGCGGCGAGGGGCTTGTCGAAGCCAAAGGTCAGCCCGGAGAAGCCGCCATTCTGATGCGTTTTCTGGATCAGCTGGCGACGATGATGGTCACGATTCCACGCACCGATACGGATTTTAATCGGCCGGCTGAGCACAATTTCATCGACCGGCTGGTCTGGGACAAGCTGCAGCGACTGGGTATCCAGCCATCAGACACGGCCAGCGATGCCGAGTTTCTGCGCCGCGCATTTCTGGACACCATTGGAACTCTGCCCACCACCGACGAAGCACGCCGATTTCTTTCCGACACGTCACCAGGAAAGCGGGCCGACCTGATTGACCGGCTGCTCGCTCGTGATGAGTACTCAATTTACCAGTCGCTGAAGTGGGCCGACCTGCTGCGTCTGGACGGCAACGCGCTGGGTCCCGAATCGGCGATTGGCTTCCATCGCTGGCTGCGAAAACAGTTTCGCGACAACCGCCCCTACGATGAATTTGTGCAGGATATCCTGACAGCCCGCGGCAGTACTCAGAGCGAAAGTCCGGCCGCGCTGTACCTGACACTAAACGAACCCAAAGAACTGGGCAGTTCGATCAGCCAGTTGTTCCTGGGGGTCCGGATTGAGTGTGCGGAATGCCACCACCACCCGTTCGAAAAATGGTCTCAGGAAGATTTCTATTCGTTTGCCGGCCTGTTCACGAGTGTCAGACAGAAGAACCTGCCAGGTGGCGCCAAGGCGATCATGGCGACCGCGGGAGCGGACCTGAAACACCCGAAAACCAGTGAACCTGTCATGGCCAAAGGACTCGGCGAAAGCCGGGCAGCCGATGCAGAACTGCCTATCGATCGTCGACAGCATCTGGCCGAATGGATCACCCGCGACAGCAATCCCTACTTTGCCCGAACCATCGTCAACCGTACGTGGGCCGCGTATTTCGGCCGCGGCCTGGTTGATCCGGTGGACGACCTGAGAGCCACCAATCCCGCCAGTAATGAACCTCTTCTGACGGCACTGGCAGATCATCTGCGAGAATCAGACTACGACCTGAAGACGCTGCAGCGCACGATTCTGGAATCACACACCTATCAGCTCAGCAGTACGCCGACGGCCTCCAACGCAGAGGATGAGCAGAACTTTTCCCGCGTCAGTTACCGCGCGGTGCCGGCTGAAGTACTGCTGGACGCCATCTGTCAGGTGACGGGAACAAAGGAAAAATTCAACGGCTGGCCCGTGGGAGCCCGCGCGATCGAGGTCTGGGACAACCGCATGCCGTCCTACTTCTTCCGGATCTTCGGTCGTCCGACGCGGACCACCGTGTGTGCCTGTGAACGAGGCGATGCGCCCAGCATTTCTCAGGCGCTGCACCTGATGAATTCTCCCGAAATCAGCGACAAGGTGGCTCACCGACACGGCCGTGCCCGGCAGCTGGCTGATTCGTCTCTGACACCCGATGACATTATCGATGAACTGTATCTGGCCACTCTGAGCCGGTTTCCCGGCGAGGCCGAACGTGAACTGATGCAGGAGGCGTTTTCTGCATCGCCTGATCGCCGGTCCGTGGTCGAAGATCTGATGTGGACGTTGCTGAATACCAAAGAATTTTTGTTCAATCACTGACGGAGACCTGTCATGATCACCATTCCAATCCGGCAGTCAGCACGACGATTCTGCGATCATCGAACGCGCCGCGACGTCCTGAAAATCGGCGGGCTGTCAGGCATGGCCGGACTCACTCTGCCGTCGCTGCTGCGGGCTGAGGACATAAAAGCCATTGCGCCGAAAGCCACCTCCTGCATCATGCTGTTTCTGGAAGGCGGTCCCAGCACGATTGATATGTGGGACATGAAGCCGAATGCTCCGGAAAACGTACGCGGACCGTTCAAACCGATCTCCACCAATGTGGCCGGCACACAGATCTGTGAACATCTGCCGGAATGTGCAAAGGTGGCCGACAAGTACACGATTCTGCGCAGCCATTCGCACGAAGATAACGGACATGTGACCGGTTATTACTACGTGATGACCGGGTACAAGCCTCGGTTCCGGGACGGTCAGAACAGTCGGATTCCCGCCAACGTGCTGTATCCGTCGATCGGTTCACGTGTGGCCCGCGAACTGGGCGGACGCGGCGCGGTGCCACCATATATCAACCTGCCGGCTCCCATGGATGCCGGCGGCCCCGGATTCTTCGGTCCGGAATACGCACCGTTTGTCATCGAAACCGATCCGGTACAGCCGGACTTCAGCGTACGCGACCTGACGCCGCCTCGTGGCACATCTGACGACCGGATGTCGCGTCGTCAGCAGCTGCTGGCCGGTGTCGAGCAGCTGCGCAGCGCGGCCTCGGGCAAAGCCGCAGACATGTCCGCTTATTACACCCGGGCTTACGACCTGATCACGTCACCACAGGCACAACGGGCGTTTGATATTCATGCCGAACCAAAATCACTAAGAGAACGCTACGGATATTCAACCATCGGTCAGTGCGCGCTGCTGTCACGTCGGCTGGTCGAAGCCGGATGTCGTTTTGTCGGAGTGGATCACGCCGGCTGGGATACTCATTATGACTGTTTTCCCAGCCTGAAGGACGACCTGATTCCTCAGACAGATCTGGCGTTCAGCGCGCTGGTCACCGATCTGGAAGAACGAGGGCTGCTGGACAGTACACTGGTGGTCATGATGGGTGAGATGGGACGGACACCAAAGGTGAACAAGGACGCCGGCCGGGATCACTGGAGTCGTGCTCAAAGCGTACTGCTGGCCGGCGGCGGCATCCGACCGGGCCAGGTCATTGGTGAAACCGACGAAACCGCTTCAGCACCGACCACAGAACCGGTTTCCATCACTGACCTGCAGTTCACAATCTTTCGCCTGCTCGGCATGGATACTCAGAAAATGTACTACACACCGCAGGGGCGACCCATTCCCGTCGTCAACGGCGGCCGCATGATTTCCGAACTTGTCTGACAAGGGCTGCGCCCTTGAACCGGTGGCGTGGTTTGCGGATTGACGTGGCAGGTCGCACCGCCGGGGCGCTCCCGTTGGTCGCTCAACGCAATCACAGTAGAGAGGAAGCGTGCTGCTAGTGGACACACGACACTGGGGGAATGGACGTGATTATAATTAGTGCCGCAGGAAACGGCCCATGGACGCCCTGGTGTGTTCAAAACAGGTTTGAGCCCCGTCGGGAGTGGCAGGCAAAGCAAGGAAAGGGTTGAGTTTTGACCATACTGTGCCGTCGTGCATTAACTCCGTTGCTGTTACTGCTGATATTACTGGACCCGCCCCCTGCTCCAGGTCAGCAGCAGCCGACAACCGGCTATGCGTTTCCCGCCACGGTGGTAAAGGGAACCTCGGTCGAGGTGCAGCTGGGCGGTTACGACTGGACTCCGGACACTCAGTTTTTTGTCCGGGATGAAGGTGTGCAGCTTGAGATTCTGCAGCCCGCCGGCGAACTGCTGTTTCCCGGACCACCTCACTGGTTTGGACCGAAGGCCGCCAACAAGGCTTTTCTGATTCCTCGAGAAGTCACGGCCCGCTTCACCGTGCCCCACGGTTACGATGGCGACGTGATCCGGTGGCAGGTGGCCAATGCCAACGGTGTCTCCCCGCCTCGTGAACTTGCAGTAGCCGCCACCAATGATGCGGCCGAAGACGAATCAGTAACCTCCGCAGGCGGCGAGCAGCCGTTGCCGACGCCGCCCTGCACAATTTGTGGACGGCTGAAACAGAAAGAGGAAGTCGACCACTATTCCTTCACCGCTGCTGATAATGGACTGGTAACCTGTGCCGTCCGGTCGGCAGGATTCGGCCACGGAATCAGTGCCGCGGTTCTTGTTCATGACCAGCATGACCGGCTGGTCGCCGACGCCGCAGACACAGAAGGGTCCGGTCTGGAGGTCACGTTTGCCGTCGAAGCAGGCGTGCCCTATTCCATCACGCTGAACGACATTGATTATCGCGGCAACCGATCCATGGTTTATCTCCTGTCGCTGACTCCCGGCCCGCGAATCATTGCGGCGCAGCCGGCGGCCGGCCAGAGAGGCACCACGCAGCAGTTCACTCTGACGGGCTACGGGCTGAACAGCAATGCCGCGGTGATTGAATCTGTCACTCGGACGATTACCTTTCCCGCCGACACGGACGAAGAGGAGTTTGCATATACGTTTAAGAACGAATTCGGCACAACTCAGCATCGTTTTGCTCTGACCGATCATCCGGAAATTACGGAAGATCGTACCGAAGAAACAATCCAGACATTGAAGCTTCCGATGGCCGTTACCGGACGCCTGTCAGCCACAGAACCACACGACGACTACACGTTTTCCGCCCGGCAGAACGATCAGTGGCAGATAGACGTTTCTGCGACGACACTCGGATCGGTTCTGGATGTCGCCGTCGCCGTGCTGGACGCCAGCGAAAAGGTCATCGTTTCGGCCGACGATGTGGGCGGCACCACCGATACCTCGGTTCTGTTTAAAGCACCATCCGACGGTGAATTCATTGTGCGCGTCACGGATATCTCAGGGCGGACCGGTGAACCGACGTCGATTTATCGCATGGCGATCAGTCAGCCGCAGTTGTCCCGGCTGCAGATGACGGTGCCGGATTCTGTGGAAGTTCTGCTGGAGGCAGATCCGCCGGCCGTTCCAAAGAAACGAAGTCGAGGGCGGGAACCACAGGGACTGCTTTACGTCGATATCGAACGTCCCGCCGGGTTCGACGAAGACGTGACGGTTTCGGTCAGCGGCCTGCCCGAGGGCATGGTGGCCTCTGACAACGTGGTGATTCCGGCCGGTGAATCCATGGCGGCCATTGCTCTGTCTTCCAAAGCGTCGTCGCTGGCCTCGCTGGCGACCGTGACCTGCCACGCCGACGGCTGTGCCGACGTGTCCGCCAGAGTGCTGATCGCGCCGGTCATGAAGCCGCGGGCCAGAGTACGGCCGCTGTATCCCGACGCCGGGCGCACCGTTCATCGCGGCGCCACCTATCCGGCACCGGTGGTGGTGACGCGTGTCGAAGGGTATCAGTGCGAGGTCCGGCTGGAACTGGCGGCCAGACCGGATCGAGTCTTTCAGGGAATCTCAGGCGGTGAGCTGATTGTTCCACCGGGTGTGGAACAGATTGACTATCCGCTGTTCCTGCCGGAATGGGTTCAGATTGACCGAACCTCGCGCATGGTCCTGAATACGGTTACTGAGGTGCCGGATCCGCAGGGCCGGCTGCGAACGCTGGTGAACCGCATGGATCAGCGGATCACGATGAATGTGGAAGGAAGTCTGCTGTCCGTCGACACGATGCAGCAGGAATTTGAACTCGCGCCAAATCAGCCGCTGGAAATACCGGTGCAGATCTTTCGCTCACCCAAACTGCAGCGTGACGTCGTGGTGTCGCTGTTTCGAAACAGGGATGATGGTGAAACGGAACTGACGTCCGTGACGCTTCCCGTCGGTCAGGATTCGGTGGTGATCAAAATCGACGAAGCTCGGGCGTTCTGTACCGATCAGGAAACATGGCTGCTGGTTCGTGCGGCAGCCAGTGACGGCACGGAACTGCTGGCGATGTCGAGTACCGCCGTGGTCGTGCAGTCCAGGTAAGGATCAATCGGAAAATTACTGTCGTGTCGAAACGTGGCGTAAGCTTCCAGCTTGCGTTTTCTGCATCGCAAGCTTCCAGCTTGCGTTTTCTGCATCGCAAGCTGGAAGCTTGCGCCACTTATTTTCCGCTCGGTCCTAACCAACCGCCGACAGCCCGGCTGTTTCAGGAAGTCGGGCCGTTTACAGTTCCCGAGCTTCTCATTCCACCCTTCACCCGACTCCGAAGGACCCGACACGCCCCGATCACGCCCCGATGAGTTCCGCGAGCGGTTGTCGGTTTTCATCCACCGGATATCTTGGGCGTCCGTTCAGGTCATTGATTTTTGTTCGGTTCACGTCGATCCCGAGCGTGTGATACAGCGTGGCAAAGACTTCCTGGACATGCACAGGGCGATCGACGGGCCGACCACCATCGCGGTCGGTTGCTCCGATCACCTGTCCCGGCGTCATGCCACCGCCGGCCAGCAGCACTGACTGAGTTTCCGGCCAGTGATCGCGACCGCCTTTGGCGTTGATCCGCGGCGTGCGGCCAAATTCTCCCCACACCACCACGGCCGTTGTTTCCAGCAGTCCGCGTTCTTCCAGATCCTGCAGAAATGTGGACAACGCGCGATCGTAGACGGGCAGGTACTTCTTTGACAGATATTCAATCGTACCTTCACGGTTGGCGTGCCAGTCCCATGCCCCGAAGGCGACGGTCACGACGCGGACGCCGGCTTCCACCAGCCGCCGTGCCGTCAGAAGATGCTGTGCACTCTGCGGAGCGCCGCCGAAGCTGGGATCGGTCGGCTGAGTTTCGCCGTAGCGTGCAACCACGGCCGGAGCTTCCTTTGTCAGATCCAGAGCATCGGCCAGGCGGCTGGACGTCAGCAGACCAAATGCCTGATGCTGGAATGCATCCAGCCCGGAGCGACTGTCGACCTGCTGCTGCAGCTGTCCCAGCGCCGTCAGCACGCTGCGACGATCCGCCAGCCGTGCCTGATTGATACCGTTCAGCACAAGGTCGCCTTTGACCTCACCTTCCAGCGTAAAGGGTACGTGATCGCTGCCGGTGTAGCCCGGCCATGAAAGCGTGGAGGCCGGGTCATGCACACCCATATTGTTGTAGGGACGATGTCCCATTCTGGGTGCCGCGTCGACATAGGGAATCATGCCATCGGATGTCGGTCCGAGCACCTTGGACACGGTGGAGCCGAATGATGGCCAGCCGCCGGCGGGTTCGTTGTCGCCGGCCCGTCCGCCGGGACGACCGGTGTAACACTGAAATGATTCATGACGATTCTCCATGCCGACCAGAGAACGGACGACCGAAAAACGATCGGCCATCCCGGCCAGACGAGGCAACAGCTCGCAGAATTGAGTCCCCGGCACAGCGGTGGAGACCGGACGAAACGATCCACGAATCTCACGCGGCGCGTCGGGCTTCGGGTCAAAGGTTTCGTGCTGAGTAGGACCACCCGGCAGATAGATCATGACGACGGAATGATTCCGCCGTGCCGTATCACTCGAAGCATCCGCCCGCAGCAGATCCGCCAGCGACAGGCCACCGATCAGAGCGCCGGCCCTGATGCATGACCGGCGCGAAACGCCGTCGCAGAACCTTGTCCCGCCTGAATCCGCAAACGTAAGCATCTGTTGTCGACTCCCGCGTCTGTCAGCATTCCCCGAACATGGCCGATTATAACGACATTGTCGCGCCGATGGTCCCTGTTTCTGACGGTCCCGTCGTTTCGTCGTTCCGTCGTTCCGTCGACGAGGCCGACAGACAATCGCATCGTCCCCCTGATCGTACGGGCTCCACACGCCGGGTCAGCATATCAATCGGCCGAATTCTCTCCCAGTATTTCTGCAATCGTGATCGTCTGACCACGTTCAATGGATTCCTGAGCCGCCAGACACACAGCCATGTTCAGGCGTGCTGAAACACCATCATTCAGCGGTCGGTCCCCGGTCCAGCAGCAGTTCACAAAGTGAGCCAGTTCTGCCTTGATGCCGCGGTCAACACGTCCGGACGCATCCCTGAAACCCGCTTCATCATCCGGATCCGGAACGCGTTCCTGAAACTGTTCGGCCGGGTCAAAGCGGTGATAGGCCAGTTGGATGGCCTGGTTCCTTGTATCAATGCGTCCCTTGCTGCCGACAATTCCGATTTCACAGTCGCCTCCGGCCGGAGCAAACAGGCAGATCTCAAGCACAGACCTTTTCCCGCCTTCATATTCGACCAGTACCTGTGCATTGTCCAGCAGTTCGCGATCCGTAAGCACATCCCGGCCACCAAACGCAGACACTCTGACCGGTGGAACATTCAGAATCCAGTTGAAGAGGTCGAAGTGGTGACAGTTCTTTTCCAGCAGCATGCCGCCCGTCTTTTTCCGGCTGGAGCGCCAGCCCGGGCGCATCGGACCTCGGTATTCGCGGCACCACATGATGCGAGGATCACCGACATCTCCGTCCTCGACCATCTGCTTCATGCGGCGATACAGGGCCTGATGCCGCATTTCGTGTCCGACCTGCAGCACCTTTCCGGCCGCAGCGGACGCGTCAATGATCTGATTGCATTCCGCAATCGTCAGCCCCAGCGGCTTTTCACACAACACATGTTGACCTGCTGCAAACGCTGCCAGCGCTGCTTCATGATGCTGATCGTTCGTCAGCGCGATGATGACCGCGTCCAGCGAGGCCACCTTCAGCACATCCCGCCAGTCTTCGAAGGTCTGCAGATGTTCGCCCACCAGTTCTTTGGCGGCCGTCCGACTTTCGGCACTGCGGCTGCTGACGGCAATCACCGCGACGTCGTCCAGACGCAGCAGATTCTTCAGATGAGCTTCCCGGCCAAACCAGCCCGCTCCCAACAGTCCAATATTGATTGTCATTCTTGCAGTCAGTTTACCTGGTTCGTTTTCGTATTCGTATTCGTCACCGGCTCCGACACTTCAGAGCCCGGTCCGAAACCGGCGGCTTCCGGTCTGTCCGCTCGTGATGAACTTTCCCGACGCCTGCCGATAGGAAGAACCATCGTATCAGGATAGGATGGCAAGTCATCTGACTGTCTGTTCCGGCCCGGGGGGGACTCTGCGATGAGAAACTGTCTGATTCTGCTGATCGCCTGTACCATCTGCCACGGTGCCACAGCGGAAGAATCCTCGGACGATCAGATTCGGAAAGCCGTGCAGGCAGCGATTCCGTGGCTGGAAAAAGGTTCCGCCGGGTCCAGCAAAGAACACAAATGCTTCACCTGCCACAACCATGCGCTGCCCGTGATGGCGCTGTTCGAAGCGAAGCAGCACGGCCTGAGCGTGGATGAGCCGAACCTTGAAGCTCAGCTGGAACATACGCTGACGTTTCTGAAGCGGGGAGAACAGCAGTACCGCAGCGGCAAGGGCCAGGGAGGCCGCGTTCTCACCGCCGGTTACGCTCTGTGGGCACTGGATGCCGGTGCCATCAGATCCGACGATATCACCCCACACGTCGCCAGCTACATCCTGAATGATCAGGCGGATCAGGATCACTGGAAGAAATCCGGTCGCCGCCCGCCTTCGGACGGAAACGAATTCACCACCACCTATGTCGCACTGCGGGCGCTGGACAGGTTTCCTCTGTCCGCACACCGGGAACAGACGCAACAGCGTTTCCGTGCCGCCGGAAACTGGGCGCAGACCACGCCGCCACGGGATACCGAAGATGCTGTCTTTCGACTCAGAACGCTTAGTATCACCGGGTCTGCACCAGAAGTCATCCGGTCAGCCGTGGACAACCTGCTGCAGCAACAGCGGTCCGATGGCGGCTGGGCTCAGACGTCCGACATGAAAAGTGACGCCTATGCCACCGGCACCGTCCTGGCGACATTGCTGCAGGACGGCCAGCTGCCGTCGGATCATTCGGCGGTCCGGTCCGGAGTACAGTATCTGATGACCAGCCAGCTGGAAGACGGAACGTGGCACGTGGTCACGCGTGCGGACGGATTTCAGCCGTACTATGAAAGCGGGTTCCCTCATGGAGAAGACCAGTTCATCTCAATCGCCGCCAGCAGCTGGGCAGTGACGGCCCTATTGCGATCGCTGGGGCCTGCGAAACAGCATTCGGACTCCGGAATCGGTCAGAGCGATCCAGGCGGCGAGGCCGGTGGGAAAAGTAATCAGGTTCAGCGGCAGCACCAGGACTGCCAGCGTTGCACCAGCGGCACCGCTGAACCAGCCAATTCGCCGGAACGCTGATTGCGCCAACAGACCACTAAGCAGAATGACCAGACCGATCACCAGAAATGCAATCAGGATGCTGTCGACGACCGCAGCACGACTTCGTCCAGTCGCACATCAACATGAACCTTCTCGGACGGCAGCCGAAACCGGCCCAGCGGCAGTTCTCCCGTCAGCAGTTCATAAATGACCACTCCCAGCGAGTAGATGTCCGCCCGATGATCGATGATGCACTGCGTCAGCTGAAGCAGGCCTGATCGAATTCCTGAGATCCGCAGGCGTTTGTGGGTAACATCGGTCGTTGCTTCGCGTGGCAAAGTACCGTCAGGTCTGTGCCTTCGGCAATGGAACCTCTTCCCAGTCAGCGGGATTATCGGCCGCGTCCAGCAATGCCGGCAGCCCGCCGATGAAGGCTTCATGAAAGTCCGCTGGTATCTCGCCTGCGATCAGCGAAATGTCGGTCGGCCGGGATTCGAACGGGGTCCCGTCAGCCGTGAAGAACACGACCGGTGGACTGGTCATCCACTGGACCAGATGCTCGGCAACGCGAACGGTCAGTTCGCGTTCCGCTTCCGGAAAGGCATCATCTGTCAGAAACACAAAATGGCAGGCCTTTTTCTGCAGTCCCCACAGACGGTCACACCCGCGCTGCAGTGCACCGCAGAATCGGTGCCGCAGAAACGAGGCCTGTTCGTCAAACGAAGCGTCCAGATAGCCGTTCAGATCACCGTCCTGTGATACCAGCAGGGGCAGCACCTTCTGCTGAAAATCAATACCGCCGGCCAGCCACCGCATCCGGGTGGTGTCAATCAGAATAACCAGCAGCACCGGCTCTTTTGAGTTCATCAGTCGATCTCTCGAGACCTCATCAGCATCGATCGAAAATCAGAACAATCCGTCTGCCGCGGCCGCGAGCGCCTCGGCTCGTTCAGCCAGAGCGGTCAGATCAGCACTCCTGTCGTCAATCGCCCCGTCCCGCGCCAGCGTCCGGACATCCACGGCAAATTCCCGGGCGTCTTTTGTAAACTGAGCCCGCGCCACATCATTCTGATACCGCTCGGCTGCCCGGTGCAGCGTCTGAATCAGTTCGTCCGGATCCCACGGTTTCGTGATATAGCGGTAGAGACCGCCTGAGTTGATGGCTTCCACAACGGCCTTGATGTCGGCATATCCGGTGAACACGATCCGCACCGCGTCTGGGTATTCGGTCCTGACATGACGCATCAGCTCAACGCCGGTCATGCCGGGCATCCGCTGGTCCGTCATAATCACGTGAACCGGGTGCTGTCGCAGTATCTCAAGAGCCTGTTCGCCCGATTCCGCCGTATACAGTTCGAAATCGTGACGGAGCAGTCCCTTTAACGAAAACAGGACGTCCGGTTCATCATCAACTATCAAAACAGGATGTCTGGCATCCTTGGAAGTGGTCTGCACTGTGTGTCTCGCCTTCCGCACCCGGGATCAGTCTGTTGCCGCTTCAGGGTACGCTTTCCGATGGCAGCACTGCAACCGACCCTATGCCCCGACTGCTCAGAATTCAGCCCGCTGCCGTGCAGGTCGTCAGGAATCAGGCTCGGCCAGCGGAAGTCGTACGCGAAACAGAGTCCCTTTTCCGACCGTTGATTTGAATTCGATCGCCCCGCTGTGCTGCTGCACCACGCCGTAACCGACCGCCAGTCCCAGCCCGCGGCCGGAACCAACCGGGCGAGTCGTAAAGAACGGTTCAAATACACGCTGCTGCGTCACTTCATCCATGCCGCGGCCGTGATCCGTGATTTCCACGATGGCATTCCCGTTCTCCTGACGCACCTCAACTTCAATACACTGTCCCGGTTCGCTGGCCTGAATGGCGTTCAGCAGGATCCCGTGAAAAACCTGTTTGATTTTTGCCGGTCGGCAGTCAATCACCGGCTGGTCCAGAAACCGCGTCCGCACAGTCAGCTGATTCGCCTCACATTCCGTCGCCAGAATCTGCAGCGTGGATTCCAGCGCGGCCGCCACATCCATCTTGTCAAACTCGGCCTCGTCCAGATGAGCAAAATCTCTGAGATTCGTGACGATCTTCCTCACGCGGGCCAGACCGTCCCGGGACGACTGGAACAGACGCGGCAGATTATCCCGCAGCCACGAAATGTCACATTCCGCGTGCTGCCCCCGCAGCCGGGCAGCCAGTTCCGGGTCCGCCTGTTCCAACACCGGCAGGCTGTCACTGAAACGATCCGTCAACTCCAGAAGTGACTGAACATCCCGCTGCAGCACGACCAGGTTATTCGACACAAATGAAATTGGATTATTGATCTCGTGAGCCATCCCGGCTGCCAGCTGTCCGACCCCCGCCAGCTTTTCACTCTGGACCAGTGCGGCCTGAGCTTCTTTCAACTGGCGGTTCTGTTCGATCAGCCGGTGCTCAAGTTCTATGATCCGTTCGCCGGCCCGCAGTCGTACCCGTAGTTCCTTCGGATTGCACGGCTTGCCGAGAAAATCATCGGCGCCGGTTTCCATGGCCTCAACCAGGTTGGCATTTTCTGAACGAGCCGTCAGCAGGACAATATAAACGTATTCATCGCGACCGGATTCACGAATGCGGCGAGTCAGTTCCAGCCCGTCCATCTGCGGCATCATCCAGTCTGTCAGCACCAGGGGATAATGACATTTTTGAAAGGCCTCCCACGCCGCTGCACCATCCTCGGCCTCGGTAACGTCGTAATCCCAGCGCTGCAGCTGCGAGGCGAGCAGCCGCCGCATGGTGAGACTGTCTTCTGCCAGAAGCACTTTCATTGCTGATATCCCGGCCGCGTTACCCGGAAAGCCCGTCTGTCATTGAAGACGGGCCTGCAGGGCACTGTGTTGCGAGCCCCGGCGCCGATTTCGACCTCTGAAGTTGCGTTGCCCATCACTCGGTCTCCGGCAGCCAGTGTCGTTCAGCAACGAGCCACAATTTACTCTAGAAAGCGGGTTGCCCTGTGTCCATCTGCCGGGGTTCTGAATCTGAAATCGCGGCCGCTGTCACGGATTTCGTCGCCGCTGCCGGGTGTCCGTTCAGGGCTGCTGCCACTGCTTTGCCCGAGCCAGCGCTCGCGCCCATCCTTCCAGCAGCTGTTTACGACGGGCCGGCTTCATCGTGGCTTTGAACTGAGCCGCCTGCTGCCAGTTCGATTCGATTTCCTTCTGATTCTTCCAGTAACCCACGGCCAGTCCGGCCAGATACGCCGCCCCCAGTGCAGTCGTTTCTGCAACCTCCGGTCGCACCACCGGCACGCGCAGCAGATCCGCCTGAAACTGCATCAGCAGACTGTTCAGCGAAGCACCGCCGTCCACGCGCAGCTGCCGCAGTCGGATTCCCGAATCCGCCTCCATGGCCTGCAGCACGTCGGCCACCTGATAAGCCATTCCCTCCAGCGCCGCCCGGGCAATGTGGGCCTTGCCGGTACCCCGTGTCAGTCCCACGATAATTCCGCGAGCATAGGCGTCCCAGTGCGGAGCTCCCAATCCGGCAAAGGCCGGCACAAGGTAGACACCGCCGGTGTCCGGCACCTGAGCGGCCAGCTGTTCGATCTCGGCCGACGAGCGGATCAGGCCGAGTCCATCACGGAGCCACTGCACGACCGCCCCGGCCACAAAAATACTGCCCTCCAGCGCGTATTCCGTCCTGTCGCCGATCTGCCAGGCCACCGTTGTCAGCAGCTTGTTCTTCGAAGCCACCGGCTCCGTGCCGGTATTCATCAGCATGAAACAGCCGGTGCCATAGGTATTCTTCACCATACCCGGCGAGGTACAGCACTGCCCGAACAGCGCCGCATGCTGGTCACCGGCAACACCGGCAATAGGAATCGAACCGCCCAGCAGCTTTGTTTCACCGTAGACTTCACTGGACGACCGAACTTCCGGCAGCATGCTCGCAGGAATATCAAACTGCTTCAGCAGCTGCTTGTCCCAGGTCTTCCTGTGAATATTGTACAACATGGTGCGAGACGCATTGCCCGCGTCGGTCACATGGACGGCGCCGCCGGTCAGCTTCCAGATCAGCCAGGAATCGACGGTACCGAAGGCCAGATCCCCCGCTTCAGCCTTCTGCCGGGCTCCCTCGACGTGATCCAGGATCCACTGAACCTTGGTCGCCGAAAAATAGGCGTCCAGAATCAGACCGGTCTTCTTCTGAATCGTACGATCCACCTTTCGGGCGCGCAGATCATCACACACGCCGGCCGTTCGACGATCCTGCCAGACAATCGCATCGCAGACCGCCTTGCCCGTGGACCGATCCCACACCACAGCTGTTTCCCGCTGGTTGGTGATCCCGATCGCCGCCACGTCGCCGGCCTTCAGCCCGGCCTTCCGCAGCACGGATCTGGCCACACTCAACTGCGATTTCCAGATGTCCTCCGGATTGTGCTCCACCCATCCCGGCTGAGGGAAGTGCTGAGGGAATTCTTTCTGGGACACCGCGACCACCGCCCCGCGTTTGTCGAACAGAATCGCCCGCGAACTGGTGGTCCCCTGATCCAGCGCCAGAATGTATTTCATCAGTGCTCGCCTTTGCCTGTTTGATATTGAATCGACAGTGATGTTCAGCGCCCGTGAGCCCGGTCGTCGCCGTGCCGCCACCTGTCACCTGTCACCGCTGCCGCAGCCGCCAGCCGGCAGCCGCCAGCCGCCAGCCGCCAGCCGCTTATCGTGGCAGACCATTCAGCTGACCTTCCAGAGTACCTGATAGAAGAACCCGGCCAGCACGCCGCCAAGAATCGGGCCAACCACCGGTATCCAGGAATAACCCCAGCCGGAATCTCCCTTGCCGGCAATCGGCAGAATCGCATGGGCGATGCGCGGACCCAGGTCCCGCGCCGGATTGATGGCATACCCCGTCGGCCCGCCCAGCGACAGACCGATCGACCACACCATCAGTCCCACCAGAGCCGGCGCCAGACCGGTATCAAAGCCCGAATTCGGCACCAGATTCTCCGGCGTCAGAATAGCCAGAACTCCCAGTACCAGTACAAACGTGCCAATGGTTTCTGCGATCAGATTGGCCGCCGTGTCCGGAATGGCCGGCATCGTACAGAAGCAGCCGCGGATGGAACCGGAATCAGATGTTTCTTTCCAGTGCGGCAGATAGACCAGCCATACCAGAATGGCCCCGGTCACAGCACCGGCCATCTGAGCCGCCAGATACACGCCAATCTGGTCCAGGCCAAACTTGCCGATGGCAGCCAGTCCAAGCGTGACCGCCGGATTCAGATGTGCGCCGCTGTGGACATTGACCATATAGACGGCAAAAGCCACGGCCAGCCCCCAGCCGGTGGCAATCACAATCCAGCCGCTGCTGTGGCCCAGCGATTTCGTCAGATTGACATTGGCACACGCTCCGTTGCCAAGCAGAACCAGAATCATTGTGCCGACGAATTCGGCTGCAAACGGTGACATAAGCAAACGGCTCCGGGTGAAGAATGTCAGCCCGAAAGATAGTCAAACACGGCCGAACCTGCCCATCACCACACCCCGGGATTCCCGAGATCATCGGTTTTCCACGCGTGCGTGTTTGAAGGGACAACCTTCGGCAGGCCCCGGCCGGCAGTCTGCCCCGATCGCAATAACAAGGAATCAAAGCCGGATCAGCACCGTGGAAAGCGTAAGAAACGTTCGGATAATAACCGTCTGGTTGGTCGCCTTTCGCTCCGCGAAAGGACGCTCTTTCGCGGAGCGTAAGACGACAATAATTGACCGGACAATCCTAACGGTCGGCCATCAGCCGCGACAGATCGTCAGGACCGCAACGCGGGGTGAGTGTCGCGGTCCAGCCACAGAATCCGTGGCACCTCCAGCGGCACAAACGCGTCCGGATGATTCGGCACAATGCGAGGCGTAAAATCAGCCGCCGGACGATCACCGGGGACGGTGGTTCGAAAAACAAAGCCATTGATGGCACCAGGAATCGCTCCTCCACATTCCATCGTGGTCAGAACCGGGTCGCCGGCCGGCGATTCCGCGTACAGTTCGACCCGCACATCGTCGACGGACAATTCCGACAGATAGGCCTGGACATCAAAGTGCCAGTGCCCGTCCGAATCGGTGATGTAGACGTCCCCGAAATGAATCCGCTGCCAGTTTTCGTCCACAGCACGCTTCCATTCACAAAGGCGAATGGCCAGCGCCGAATGCCGCTCGGTTCTGCGCTGCAGAGCTTTCGCGGCGGGCACATATGCCTGCTGAACGTAATCACGAACCATGCGATTGCTGCTGAATCGAGGTGCCAGCGTCGCCATGCTGGAGCGGACGCGCTTCAGCCATTGCAGCGGAACACCATCAGCTGTGCGATCGTAGAATTCCGGAACAATCTCACGCTCCAGCAGCGTCAGCATCAGATCGGCTTCGCGCGCATCGCGAACGGCGGCGGCGTCTTCTTCGCCGCTGCCGATACTCCAGCCTACCTCCGGCACATAAGCTTCATCCCACCAGCCATCCGGCACGGACAGATTCAGCCCGCCGTTGAAGAGAATCTTCATGCCGCTGGTACCGCAGGCTTCGGCCGGGCGCCGTGGATTATTCAGCCAGACATCGACTCCCGCCGCCAGATGTCGGCCCAGAACCATGTCGTAATCTTCCAGAAACACAACCCGCATCCGCAATTCAGGCTGCATGGCAAATCGAGCCATCGCCTGAACCATCAGCTTGCCCTGATCATCGTTCGGATGAGCCTTGCCAGCCACAATCAGCTGCACCGGACGATCCTGATTCAGCAGCAGCCGCTTCAGACGCTCCACGTCATGCAGCAGCAGATTGGGACGCTTGTATTCCGTAAAGCGACGCGCAAACCCCAGCGTCAGCGTGTTCGGTTCCAGCACGTGACCGGCCTGACGCACCTCTGCCGACGACGCGCCCCGGACGCGCAGCTGGTACATCAGACGCTGGCGGACGTATTCCACCAGCGTCAGTCGTGCTTCCGCGCGAAAACGCCACAGGTCCACCGCGTCCGCCTGTTCGATCCGGTGTGCGGTCGACTCCAGATCCGTCAGCGGCTGATCCTCTTCGCCGCACCACAGCTGTCGTGCCGACAACGAACTCCAGGTTTCAAAATCCACACCGTTGGTAATCGCCCCAACCGGAACTTCGCGCTCAGGCCACCTGGGAAACAGAGGAGAAAACAGCTTTTGACTCACCCGGCCGTGCAGCCGGCTGACACCGTTCACCCAGGCACTGCCGTGCAGCGCCAGGTACGCCATGTTGAACCCGGCCGACTGCCGGCCCGGATCGCGTCGGCCAAGCGCCAGTACGCGATTGACGTCAACGCCGGAATTCAGCAGAAACGGTTCCGCAAAGTGAGCGACCAGGTCCGGATCAAAGATGTCAAACGCCGCCGGTACCGGCGTATGCGTGGTGAACACATTGCCGGCCCGCGTCGCTCGCAGCGCTACCGCCGCCGACACTCGGTGCCGTTCAGCATAGTCCGCCGCCCGCGCCAGCACCGCAAACGCCGGATGCCCTTCATTCAGATGACAGACATCCACGTTCAGCCCAAGCGAACGCAGTACTTCCCAGCCGCCCAGCCCCAGTACAATTTCCTGCAGCAGACGCTTGTCGCTGCCCGCTGCATACAAATTGGTCGTGATGCCGCGGTCCCAGGGACTGTTGAGCGGATCGTTGCTGTCCAGCAGATACAGCGTGACACGGCCGACTCTGGCCTGCCAGATTCTGAGCCGCAGCGTCCGGCCCGGCAGCGGCAGCAGAACCCGGCAAACATCACCGTCATCCCGCAGCACCGGAGTCACCGGCAGACAGTTTGGATCGTTGTACGGAAATGCTTCCAGCTGATAACCGTCGTCACTCAGCACCTGCCGAAAATACCCCTGCTGATACAGCAGGCCGATTCCAACCAGAGGAATCCCCAGATCGCTGGCACTCTTCAGGTGGTCCCCGGCCAGAATTCCCAGACCACCGGAATAGATCGGCAGTGCTTCACTGAGTCCGAATTCCATGCTGAAATAGGCCACCCGCGTCAGGGCCTGCGGCGGCACATGCTGCTCAAACCAGCTCTGAGACGCGTGACATCGTTCGATCAGCTGTTTGACCCGCGACATCTCGCGCATCAGCTCCTGATCACAACCGGCCACCTCAAGCGCTTCAGAATCTACGTTCATCAGCGTCAGAAAGGGATTCTCGGTCCGCGCCCAGATGTAGGGCTCCAGACAGTGCCAGATCCGTCGGGCGACAGGACTGCCGGCCCAGCGCAGATCAAGTGCCAGGTCCGTCAACGCTCGCAGCTTCTCAGGAAGCTCACGAAACAAATAGCCGTTCTTCATATCATCGATCCAGCCGCAGTATGACACCCGCCCATCACATCAGACGATGTTCAGATCAGGCGAATACCGTGCCACTTTCTCGAAAAATCCACCACAAAAAAGGGGTCGGGTTTCTTTTTCTGTGGCGCTGCTGTCGGCGGTTCACCGCGAGACAGAAAAAGAAACCCGA
>JAVKCM010000157.1:0-5544 GCA_040222735.1 Fuerstiella sp.
GGACCAGTCTTCGACCACGTCCGGGCGATTTCTGAGCACCACATGAAAGTGGTTGTGCAGAATGGCAAACCCGAGCACCTCGATACCCATCACTCCTGCCAGGAACTCAAACCGGTGACGAATCCATTCGCGCCGATGTTCATAATTCTGGCCTGTGAAGGGATCGGTGCCACACAGGAACCCGCGTCGCACACAGCGATTAATGCAGTGCACCACGTTGATTTCATCATCCGGCCAGGTCTCCGCCCGACTCACACGCCCCATGATGCTGCTCGCTGACAGGAAAGAAAGTTAACGCCCGCCATCAGAATACCAAACCGGTCGTAGTACCTGTCAACAACAAATGGGTGGCAGTTTTACGTGGCACTGAGCCATATTTTCCCTGCCGTCTCAGCGTTGAATTCGTTATTATTCATCTGGCATGATACTCGGCAGCTATCAATATATTCCGTCATTCAACAGGGCAGATTACTAGCGCACAGAAATCCGAAACTCGTATGTTTATGAAGCGGCTTCAACTGGATCTCCGACTCTTGCTGACCGGGCTGGTTCTGATTCCGGCATTTCCTCGTGAAGCCGTCAGAGCGGATGAATCGCAGACGGTGTATGTCTCCAGCATGTCGGGGTATCTGCGCGATGACTTCGGCCAGATTGTGCGGACGCTGCCCCGCCTGTCGAAGCTGAGCGTCATGGAACAGACGGGTGAGCGGCTGAAGGTGTCTTATCGTCGGCGGGTGCGTGGTTGGATTCAGCGCAGTCAGGTGCGGGACGGGCCGGTGATTCCGCTTGACCGAGGCACGCCGGATCAGCAGCAGTCTTTGAGGGAAGCATGGCTGCTGTGTCGTGAAAGCTGGGAACTTGTCAGCGAAAATGAATTCCGGGAAGCCGCCACACGCATGAAGCGCGCCGTTGCAACGGCGCGGAATATACTGGGTGACGATCCTTCCCTTGCGCGGCTGTTGTCAGATCTGGCAGTTGTGCAGGACCGAGCCGGAGAAACAGAAACCTCCCGCGAAACTCTGGCCGAAGCATTTGAGGTGCTGCGGAAGTCCGGTCAGCCAGATCATCCGTATCTTGCGAACCTGCTGAATGCGCGCGCGATCTTGAATTTCGTGACCGATCCGCAGTCAGCGGTGAGTGATTCCGCACGTTCGCTCGAACTGTTTCGCGCGGAAGTCGGCAGCGACCACGTTGATAGCGTTATTCTGCTGGCGAATCTCGCAACGGCCTGCACTTTTTCCGGGGACAATGCGAAGGCGACGGACCTGTTCCGCCAGCATCTTGCTGCAGTCGGCAGGACCTTTGGCAAAGACACGCGAGAGGCCGCGATGGCTCACTTGTTTCTCGGCCATGCGTTGTCCGGTGGTGGCAACGTTCGGGAAGCCTACGATCACTATCGGTCGTGCCTGGAGATCCGGCAGACGATCACTGGACGGCAGTCGCAGGATACTGCAGAAGCCCACATTTATGTCGGTGCTGCAGCAGGAATGCTGCAGGACGCCGATGCTGCAAGGTCGGAACTTGAATTGGCCGCACAGATACTGAGTCTTACGGAAGGCGACGGACGCGGACTGAAGAAACTGGCTGCGGACTATCAAAAACAGTTGTTTCCGTCGCGCAACCTGTCGGAGGCTCTGTCGACGCTGATTCCCGGAAGTTCGGGCGAAATGCTGGTGACGCATCGGCAGGCGAAACTGATGGCCAGTTCTACAACGGTGAGTGTTGTGCCCGAAGCCACGCCACTGTGGTCGCTGGAGCTTCGTGATCCGTGGCACAGGGTCAGAGTGCCGGGTGCCGGCGGCAAGACCGCATGGGTCAACAGCAGGGATGTCTCAAGCCTCAACGGCGTCATTGATGCCAGTCGCACACAGATCGTCATACAGGCCTTCCGACAGTACGATGCGACAGCTCAGAAGGCGCGACAGATAGTCGGCGAGGCTGGTCGATCGGCGCAGGACATCCAGACGGCCATGCAATCCATCGAGCGTGCGATACAACGACTTGAAGAGGTGGCCGGTGAGGACCCGGCACTGGCAGCGCGTCGGATGCAGTTTGCAAACGATTATTCAGAACTCGGGCAGTATCAGAAGGCAGGGCATGAGCTCGACCGCGCACTGGCGACTCAGCGGTATTACCTCGGAGATGAGCATCCGGAGTATGCCCGCACGCTGGCAACCAAGGCGCAACTGCTGGAACTGGTCGGTGACATTCCCGGTGCCGAACGGCACTTCCGCGAATCACTGCGAATCCTTGATGAAACCGTGGGGCAGGATTCTGCCGAGGCGTCACTGGTGCGAGCTGCGTTCGGGAATCACTTGATTTCTACCGGTCGGATGGGAGACGGCGAGGGACTGATCGCAGTTGCTCTGCGTGCTGAAACGGATGCCGGTCGCGACGTCAGTCGCACGCTGGTGATCTGCCATCAGGCAATGTCACGAGTTGCCGAAAGCCATGATCAGCCACAGGACAAACTTCGCCACCTGCAGACAGCTTTGAAACTGCTGCGAGCCGTCAACGACCCCAGTGACGAAACCAATGTGCTGATTCTGCAGCATGAACTCGGCGAAGCCATGGTGGCAGCAGGAGACCTGCAGGAGGGACTTCGTCAGTTGCAGAACGCGTGGCAGGCCACGAAAAAGACACTGGGCAACGATCACATTATGACGTCGGTTGTCACATCGCGACTGGCTGCCGCGCTGGCTATAAACGGCCAGGAACAGCAGGCACTGGAGCTCGCCGAGCAAAGCCTGAAAACCGCAACGCAGCTGAAAGGACCCGATGATCTGCAAAACGCGGAAGTACTCACACTGCTGGCCAGACTGCACTATCGACAGGGCAACATTGACAGCGCCCTGCAGCAATTTGATCGCAGTCACGCCATCACCGTTCGATACGTACGCAACGTGCTGGCTGATCTGGCCGCGGAAGATCAGTATCAGTTTCTCAGTGCGAGGTCGCGGCAGCAGGGACAGGACGCCGCGTTGAATCTCGCGTTGCAGCATCCGAATGATCCGCATGTCGTCGATCGCACGGCGACGTGGGTCCTGAACACCAAGAGTCTGGCGATGGAGACTGCAGCGGCTCAGGGACAGCTGCTGAGTCTCTTGCAGACCAACACAGCAGTTATTCGCTACAACGCATGGCATGAACTGCGACAGCGGGTCAACACATTCTCGCTGGAAGCACCGTCACCCGGACTTCGACAGCAGCGGCTGGCAGAGCTCGAACAACTGAAGGTGGAAATGCAGGAACTGCTGCCGAACGTAGCACCGGGGTTTGCCCAGCAGTTCGAAGCTCAGACAGGTGGCATTGTCGACATTAATCAGGTTCGTGAGGCATTGTCACCGGAAGAAGTCCTCGTGGAATTCCGACGACTGCTGATCATCAATCCGGGTTCTGTTCAGGCGGCGTCCAGCAATGCTGAACAGCGCTACGTCGCGTGGGTGATTACTGCTGCCGGTGACCGTCCTGTCACCGTGGTTGATCTTGGCAGCGCCGATGAAATCGACAGTATGATTACTGCATTACGGACGGCAATCCTGAACAGCTCAAACGTGATCAGGGAGTCAGGTGAGCTGAACGCCGTCGAGCAATATCGTAAAGCCGCTCGGCCGTTCTTTGAACAGGTTTTTCTGCCTCTGGCGCAGGCCGTGAATGACATCGGCAATGTCCGAAAGCTGTATGTGAGTCCGGATGGTGGTTTGTGGATGGTGCCCTGGCCGGCTCTGCCGGTTGCCGAAGACCGCTTTCTAATCGAGGACTTTGAAGTTCAGCTTGTGAACTCCGGACGAATTCTGGTTGCGGTCGATGCTGATCAGGCGGTTGCTGAGAATCCGGTCGTGCTCGCAGATCCGGCATTTGATGCGGCCGGGAAGACCATCGACGACGCCGTTCGGCTGCTTGAACTGGACATTCCTACTGGCGAAGTCGGCGATTTCAGGACACAGCTCAATGCCGTGCCCCAACTGCCCGGCACGCGAGCCGAAGCAGCCAGTATTCGTCCGGGACTTATTCAGATGACAGGCCGCGATCCGGAAATCTATGTCGGCGATCAGGCAGCGGAAAGTGTCTTCAAATCCGTACTGAGACCGCAAATCCTTGTGGTCGCGACACATGGCTTCCTGCTGACGGATGAATCTTCCAGCCCCAATCCGCTCAACCGCTGCGGACTGCTGCTCGCCGGTTGCAATCATCCTGGCGAGACTCAGCAAGTCACCGGTCACGACGGAATTCTTACCGGTTCCGAAATCGTCCGCACCAATCTGCGGGGCACGGAACTGGTGGTCCTGAGTGCCTGTGAAACCGCACTCGGAACGATCCGGCGCGGCGACGGCGTCGCCGGTCTGCAGCAGTCGTTTCAGCTTGCCGGTGCACAGTCAGTCATCGCAACACTGTGGCCGATTCCGGACCGCGAAACAGCGCGACTCATGGCTGCGCTATTCGAAAACCTTGCATCCGGCAGCACACATACCGGTGCATTGCGATCTGCCATGCTGTCGCGTATCCAAAGCCGTCGCACGCGATTCGGAGCCGCCCATCCGCTGTTCTGGGCCGCCTTCACGCTTACGGGATCGAACTGATATGGGCGGGGCAGTGTCATTGCAGTCGTATCGAATGCATCAGGTGCGTCATAACGACCACAGAACTGCGACCACAAGTGCGACCGACCACAAGTGCGACCGACCACAGGTGCGACCGACCACAGGTGCCGACCGACCACAGGTGCCACCCATTCGTTGGCCACCCGACCACACGACCACAGGTGCCACCCGACCACACGACCACAGGTGCCACCCGCACCGACCACAGGTGCCACCCATTCGTTCGTTCGACCAGCGACCACAGGTGCCACCCATTCGCTTATGCCGACCACAGGTGCCGACGATGCCCACCCGATCACAGCTGCCACCCATTCGTTGGCTAGGCCGCAACGCACCCATGCCTGGCACTGCACTGCCGTTGATCAGTTTCCCCGAAACTGACCAGTCGTGGGGGATGACGTGGGCAATCGGACAGCGGTCCTGCGAGCGACGACGACCGGCCTTTGGAGGCCTGCCCTGCGGTCCGTCGAATTTCGGAGAGACTCGACAACGCCAAACACACCAGCACCCATGTATCACCTAGCCCCAACGTTTTACTGATCCAGAATCAATCCAGAGGGCAGTGAACGTTGGGCGCGACAGGCGAAACAGGGGCTTGGGTCACGCGGAGTCTCAAATACATCGGCCAGACGCGCCGCAGCGCCGGTTCGTGGCTTTCGCGCGACGCACCATAACCCGGGCGCCGTCACGCGTATTGCGCGTCGGCGGGCTGGGTATCAGCGGGCGACCTGGCACGCTCTGCTCCGGCGACCGGGGTACAACACCGTTCTGCCTTCGCGTCGGAGAGCAAACGTGTGCCATCCATTGCAGATCGGAAAGAACGAGTCCAAATGGCAGCGAACGTAGACAAGCGAAACAAACGGCCGGAGACACCCTGAGTACCAAAACGCACCTTATAGACACACTGAATCGCCGCTCAGCAGCTTTCGCGCCGGCACACCAT
>JAVKCM010000158.1:0-11064 GCA_040222735.1 Fuerstiella sp.
CGGCATGCTGGAGACGTTCTGAACAGGACACGAAAAATTCCCGGCCGCTCTCGCAGACCCGGGGCCCGCACGCACTCGCAACCCAACTCCCGGGGCCGGAGAACGAAAAAACAGCGATTGCACGCTTACCGGAAGGACACGGTCGACCACCGCCGGCCGCAGCAGGAATGCTGTGGAGTCCGGGGATTTTCAGGTAAGAAACGTTCAATCAATAACTGACTGCCTGGTCGCCTTTCATTCCGCGAAACGCGACCATCATTCACCGGACACTTTTAAGGGCACCTGCCCGGGGTTTTCGTTCCTGCCGCAGATACACAGTCGCCATGACACAGCTGCCGAAAAAACCGGCGGCTTCCGCGGTCGCTTTGGTCCACACGCCACCGGGCGGCGGCGATTCGGGTGACCGCAAGGCCACGGACTGCTAAGGATCAAACGGAAAATTACTGTCGTGTCGAAACGTGGCACAAGCTTCCAGCTTGCGTTTTGCTGCATCAAAAGCTGGAGGTTTGCGTTTTGCTGCATCGCAGGCTGGAAGCTTACGCCACTTATTTTCCGCTCGGTCCTAACGGGTTTCGATGAGCGGAGCAATGGGCCAGCCGCCGATGGCGAATGGAACTATTTCGGGCCTGGGCGGTGCCTGTTCGCCCAGCATCGTCAGGGCCGTGGACACACAGTTACCAAGCATTCCTCCGACGCCGTACATGTCATGGGCTCGACGCAGATCGGGGATGGCATCGGGACTTCCCAGCAGTCCCAGCGACAGGGCGGAGGCGCTTTTCACGATGTCAACCTCGGGCGGAAGTCCGTCGTCAAACACACGTTCGACATACATCTGTTTCAGCTGACTGTCTCGGCTGTCGGCCATCAGCATCCCCAGTGTCCAGAGAGCGACCGCGCGGCTGTCCGATGACAGTCCGCTTTCCTTATCAAACTGTTCCCGGCACAGATCAGACACTTCGGTCCGCCCGGTCCATGCCGCGATCTCGCACAGATAAGCCAGCTGTTCGTCGTAGGCGCGTCGCTGGATTTCGGTGCCGGTCAGGTTCCTGATCGCATCCCATTTGCGTACCGCCTCGGCCGCGGCGGCTTCCGCCAGTGAGGGTTCAGGCATCAGGTGCAGCATCCACGCGGCGGTGACCAGCACTTCCGGACGCTCGTGCTGCAGCAGCGGCACACAGTTGGCCAGACAGGCATCGTGCCGCAGGCCGCCCAGAAGCAACATGGCCTGTTCCAGCTGCTGCCACGATGATTCAGCGTTCGCCGTAACGTCGCACGCATTGCCGCAGGCCCGCTGCCGCAGAGTGTCATCCTGTTTCGCCAGCATCTGCAGAGTGTTGCGAGCTTCGTTCCGCACACCGATATGGGGATCGGCCATCAGGTCATTCAGCATATCGCACCGTTCCGCGGACGGCAGCAGGCCGATTGCCTTCACCACAACCGAACGCACGTTCGGGTCGCGGTGAGCCCGCCCTTCTTCGAGACGCGAAAGCAGACGCTCGGGGTTCTGCTGCAGCAGCACCTTCCAGGCCAGCGACGCGACGGCATCTTCGGGGTCCGCACACAGCTGGCCGGCCATGTTCAGCGAAGCCTCTTTGTCAGCCGTCTGCAGCAGCGTGACGGCAACGACTCGATCAAAAATGTCTTTGTTAAGCAGCGCCGTCGCGGACGTCATTGCTTCCGCCGGCGAGAGCTTCGCCACCGCAGCGGCAGCCGATTTTCGAACCGTCGGGCTGACCTGATCACTGACAGCCAGGGCCTGCAGGGCTTCGGTCAGTTCAACGGCCTCGACCGCAGCAGCACCCTCACAGGCCAGTACCACCAACTTTCGACTGACCCCGTCAGGGGACTGGATGCGGGATTTCCATGTACTGAGCAGCACGTCCGACTTCCACTCGGCCAGCCGGCGTTCAAGAACCTGAGACAGGACCTCGTCACCCGGCTGGCAGAATCGGGCCAGCAGCGCGGCATCATCCGGCTGACCGGCTTCGGCCAGCGCCAGGGCGCAGGCTCGCCGGACCTGCAGTTGGGTCGTTGCTTCCAGACGAGCTCTGAGTGCCGGAGCAAACAACTCGGTATCCGCCAGCTGTTCCCGTGCCACGCGTTCCAGAGACCGCGCGGCCAGGAAGTACAGCTCGGTGTCGTAGTCCCCTTCCAGTGCGGTAATGAACGTCTGAAGTTGCTCTTCGCTCAGATAGGTTTCCCGTGCCGCCGGCTGGAATTCCGGCCGCAGGAACAGCCGCAGCGGCAGATCATCGAATCTGGCCACCGGCGCGATGTTCAGTTCATCCTCGTAATAATTCGGCCGATCCTGAGACACGGGCGCTGGTCGCGGTGCCGGCCGCAACACTGGAATGTAGCGCAACCGACCGCCACGGAGCGGCGGCGTATTCAGAGCCGCCTTGAGCGGATCAGCGGCTGCCGCGGCTGGTGCGTCGAACAAGATCAGCAGGCACAACGCGGCGGCCGCCGCGACAGAAAATTTCACAGACAACATCGCGCTCCATTCAATCCGGCTTGCACAGATACCAGATTCGAAACTGCAGAATGCCGATCAGCAGCACGCAGGTGACGCAGGCCACCCACCATGTCCGCGGCACCAGATCAAACGACTCAAAGCCGGCCACCTGCATCACGTTCAGTGCGCCTGCCATCGGGTTGATGGACAGCACCGTCTGGACAAAATCATGACTGAACGGCGCGTTCTGATTGGCCCACACAATCATGGTGCCGGCGAAGATCAGCAGCAGCACACCATAGGAAACCGTGGTCGCCACGGCGGTGGACCGAAAAAACGCACTGATGGTCGCGCTGACCAGCAGCGACAGAAAGGCTGACAGCACCAGGCTGATCAGTACCTGAATAACCTGTTCACGCAACACCGGCTTGATCACCATCATCACCCCGTAACCCGGCAGCGACGCACACAGCACCAGCAGCAGAGTAATCAGCACGCTCAGCAGCTTGCCGCGCAGAATCCGGCCGGCCCGCAGCGGTGTCACCCGCAGCAGATTCCAGCCACCGCTTTCCAGCTCACCGGCAATCGTCCCTCCGGCCAGCCCCGGAGTAAACACAATAATCAGCGCCACCTGAGCCACGATGATGATGCCACCGATTCTTTCAACCCCCCAGCCGACGGTGCCCATGGTGGTGGCCAGAGTCAGCAGCAGCGACAGCACGGCACATCCGGCAATCAGTCGAATCAGCCAGTGCAGTCGGCCGAACTGTCGACTGCGGAATTCCTTCACCAGCACCGGATTCAGGTAGCCTGGAATGCCGGCTTTCCGCCGCTGCGGATCCACCAGAAAGAACACCCGCCGTACCGATCGGGCACCCAGTGACCGATCGTCCGTGATGATCCCCTGAGATCGGGAACGATCCAGCAGCGAATAATTCAGCCGATGAACGCAGACAGCTCCTCCGGCGATGATCAGAATGGCCGCATAAAACAGATAGGACGACATCAGGTGCTGAGTCTCGGCCAGTCCCACGGTGTTCATCGAATGATCACCAACCAGCTGCAACAGTGCCGGCACCGGCGACAGCTGACGCAGGAAGGCGGCTCCGGACCCCAGCCAGCCTTCGAACCCCTGAAGAAACTGCCAGGGAATCAGCGTGGCGAACACGAGACCGAACGTGGCCCCGTAGCCCCATCGCAGGGCACTTTCCGGACTGCCGGCACAGGTTCCGACCAGCAGCCCGACCACGATCAGCTGCGCACAGACGACCAGAATCAGAGCGTACAGAGCTGCTACATCGTGTAACAGCGAGATGCCGCCCATGGCATAGCAGCAGGCCAGGGCCGGAAAGGTGACCAGCAGCAGCAGGACCGCAAATCCCAACAGCGCCAGCGCTTTGCCGAGGAAAATTTCGAACCGCTGCAGCGGTGAATTCAACAGCAGTTCCATGGTGCGGCGACGTACCTCGTTCACAATTCCCGTGGCAGGAAAGGCCGGAACGACCAGTACCACGGCCAGCAGCATGGCGAGCGCAAGGCTGCGAAAGGCGGCCCGCGGCTGAGTACCACTCAGGTCTGCCACACCGCTTTCCGGCCACTTCAGCAGCACGGTCACAGCGAACACCACTGAAACGCACACCAGGCTCCAGAAGGCAGACCGCGTCCGCAGCAGGGCGGGCAGTTCACGTTCCGCGACGACAATCGTTCCATTCATGAGCCGGCCTCCGTCGCGGCGGCCGCCACGGTTTCCTGGTCGGGCTTTTCAGCGGCGGCCGTCGGAGCGTTTTCCTGCGTTGCTGAAATAAAGGCCTCTTCCAGGTCGCCCGCCACTTCGCGAAACTGAGACACCACGGTACCCTGAGCGACAATCTTCGACAGCAATCCGGCCAGCACGTCATCGGATGACCCGGAACGAAAACGGACGATCCCTTCGGTCTCTGACGTGGTGACTTCGGTATCTGCTTCCAGCTGTTGACGCACCGTGTCTGCCACGACCGACAGCTGGTCTTCCTTCAGACACTGAACCTCAAACGTACGCCGCTGCGTCAGCTGACCCGTGACCTCTTTCAGTGTACCAAACGCCTTCAGCTGACCGCTGGCCACAATGGCTACACGGTCGCAGATCCGTGACAGTTCCGGAAGGATGTGACTGGTGACGATCAGGGTGCGTCCTTCCGAGGCAAGGCGGAGCAGGATTTCACGCATTTCGATGCGTGCCTGCGGATCAAGCCCGTTGGCCGGCTCGTCCAGAATCAGCACTTCCGGCTGGTGCAGCAGCGTTCTGGCAATACCAATCCGCTGCTGCATTCCGTGGCTCAGACTTTCGACATAGCGGTCCTGCATCCAGACGGCGTTGGTCAGTTCCAGCACCTCGTCGATCCGTACGCGTCGCTGCCTGCGGCGAATTCCGTAGGCCGCGCCGAAGAAATCCAGATACTCGCGGACCCGCATATTGTCGTAGGATCCGAATTTGTCCGGCATATAACCGACCAGACGTCTCACGCGTCGAGCCTCGGTAACACAATCTGCGCCAGCGATGGAAGCACGTCCTTCTGTCGGCCGCGTCAGCCCGACCAGAATCCGAATCGTGGTCGTTTTGCCGGCGCCATTCGGACCGATAAAACCAAGGATGCTGCCTCGATTCAATGTCAGGCTCAGGTGATCCAGCGCGACGAACTCGCCGTAGCGCTTGGTCAGATTTTCGATTTCGACAACGGTATCATTCATCAGCAGTGATCTTTAATTTCGACGGCGTTGGTTCGTCTATGGTCGGGCCATTCGATGCCCGCGGACAGTCAGCAGCACGCGTTCAATCTTCCAGTTATCATCCTGTTCAGCATTCAGTTTTTCGGGATCAAGATCATCAAGGTCGGCCACGCTGATTCCCACAATCACGCTGCAACCGTCCGAATCGGAATTCAGGACGTCGGCACTGACCGGAATAGTGAAGCTGCCCACCGGGCTTTCCAGTGTGGTGACATCAACCGGTTCGCCGCGACTGCCGCTCTGCACACGCACGGTTCGTGAACCGGCCAGAATCCGCAACTGCACGTCGGCACTGTCAAAATAAAACGGACAACAGGCCTCCGGCAGACGAAACCTGAGCATGGTGTAACCACCCCGCTTTCTTTCAATCCAGCGGGCCTGTCGATTGCTGAACGCGGAACTCACTGACCCGTCCGGACCCGCGATCGCTTCGTATGGCAGAAACGTGGTGGGAATCGTGATCTGAACATCAGCATCGGGGACCGCGATCTGCAGCGGTACCGTCACGACCGTCATCGACGCGTTGCGGTAGTCACTCTCAGTCAGCTGAACGGCGGGCGCCAGTGATTCTGTCCAGAACAGCACTGTCGGTTCGGTCGGGAACGGTGACAGCCGATTGGTACCGGCGAACAGAGTGTTGTAGAGCTCAGCATGCAGAATCTGTTCCTGTGACAACAGTGTTTCGCCGCTGACTTCATTCGGCGCCAGCACATCCGCGGCCGAGGTGACATAGCGACCTGGCTGCAGCAGGCGGACCGCCATCCGATCCGGACTGGAGCTGGCCACAATCACATCCTCCGGCTGCAGTGTCTCTGCATTCGAGATCGAAATTTCAACCTGTTCGGCCTTGAAGGCGGCCACCGCCTTCAAGGGTTCATCCAGCCGGATCATCGCTCGCTCTGCATAAGACGACGTGCCGGCCGGCTGAGAAAAACCGTCCCACTCTGCTTCTCCCATGTCGTGCCAGACAAACCGTTGTGGGCCGGCCCCCGGCTTCCGGGGACGAACCAGCGTGCCGCCGGACAGCGCCATGTCTGACACAACCACCGACGGGTTGTAGACCGTGGCCACGCCGTCCGTCGCCAGTACCGCCTGTCCCGCCGCCAGATGAGCCACTCGGCTTTCGATCAGGGTCGGCGGCGCGACGCCGCGGGACGCGACGCCCTTCAGAATACCGGGCATCGCGGCACCGGCAGACAACAGCGGAAGCAGTACCAGCAGCAGCGCCGGACGCTGCCGCCGGAAGGCCGTCCAGCCAAGAACACCAAGGCAGCAGGTAAACACGATCAGCACGAGGGCAGCAAAACCGCGATCAGGAATGAAATATCCGATGCGACGCTCCGCGGCGGCTGACAACACGTCTGCGTTCAACAGGGGCTGCTCGGGCTGTGTCCTGAACATGCGATCCTGAATGTGATCAGCCACCGCGCCCAGTGAGTCATCGTCCCGCCCGCTCAGAAACACTTCCGGTGACACGGTGGCCATCAGAATGGAGCCGTTTCCGAACTGCTGATCCACCAGGACCGGCCACCCCTGAACACTCCAGTGCACGGTTCCTGATTCGAACCGGGCCCGGACCAGCGTGATCGGTTCGTCAAATTCGCGCTGATGAGAACTGTCTCCAATGCCGGGGTGCGACATACCGGCGTCATGCCTGAGAGACAGGCTCATCGGAGTTGTGCTGTCCACGACGGTAAACGGCAGCGCGGTGCCGGTGATCGCCGCAGCAGAATCCTGCCCGCACTGATCCAGCAGAATCAGCGCGCATCCGCCGCGCTGAATCCACGCCCGCACGGCGTCGCAGGCTTCCGGATATCGCAGCAGATCCGGAGTCGAAATAATCAGCTGATCCAGTGCGTCCAGCGATTCGGGATATCCACTGATATCCTCGGGGTCCAGAAAGGCCTGCATGGGAAGCAGTCCGGCCTGCTTTCTGAGCTTCGCTACCATTCGGTCGACCATGCTGCGGTCACGGTCAGACTCGGTCCGGGTCGAAAGCACGCCTGAATACCCGGCCCGGCCCGGCACGCCGCTCGGATCGCGACGGCCGGCCGCATTCGGGGAAATGAAATTGTCAGTGAATTCGCCGCCCGAGATCCCCTTGATCTGCTGAGAATCGGCATCGCCTTCCAACACCACGACGTCGAACTGAAACGCGTCCGTCAGACCTTCTTCCAGGTACACAGGCCACGATGACCGTCGCGACATCTGCGGCGGCACAACCAGCGACCGCACGTATTGAGCACCGCTGCGACCGCCCGGCGTCACCACGGCCGACAGCTGACGTGGCTGTTCAGACTTATTGAAAAAAGTCCCCGTCACCAGCCCCCAGTGGCCGGACTTGTAACGCGAGAGCCCACCAGTGCTGACGCGGGCCGAAGTATCTGCGGCGTCCGCCAGCGGCACCAGCAGAAGTGTCAGAACAAGGACGAGTGCGCGAGAACCACGACACAAACAGCAAGACTGAAAGAATGGCGTCATAAACACGAACGTCCCCGAGAAAGCGATACGCGACCATTCCACCGATTACGGACTCGGGTCGCAAGCCACACGCCGGATCAAGCTGCCGCGATTTCCCGATTCGCGGCTCATGGCGCGGAACGCCGACGAACGCTGCCAGCCCTTTGCTGAGCCCCTGCGGAAGCAGCCACGTCCGAAATGCTGCCGCGCCGGAAGCCGACTTCACCGGAACGTGATCAGCCGGTGCCGGTCGCCCCGCCGCTTTGGACCGCCGGTTCTGCAGACTGGTCCGGGCTGGCTTTCTCTGCCTGAATCCGGCTGAGAACCAGGGCATGCAAAGCCGAGACGCGCTGCGTGGGCGTCAGGTTGACCTGGCCCATGGCCGCCTCCAGCTGCTCAGCCATGCCACGCTCGGCCAGAAGCCGCGTGGCAACCGCCATACATTGTTCGCGCCACAGTTCGTTCGGGATCTGCTGTATGGTCTCCATCATTTTCACAACCGACTCCGCACCAGAGACGGATTTCGTCGTCATCTCAATCACCATCGCTGACCTGAGTCCGGGCAGTCCGGTAACCGAATCCAGCTCAGCTGCCGCCGCCAGTCCGGCACCGGAACGATACTTCTGCCACGCCGATACCAGCACCGGCATCACCGTCTGCTCGTCCGTTTCCACCCGCGCCGGCGGAACAGCCAGCGCAGCGTCCAGCGTCAGTATCTCTGGGTAGTCCAGATCGACCACGGTCGCCGCCACATACAACATGCCACTCTGCCGGTCCACGCCGATTTCCTGAGTCAGCGCCGAATCGGCCTGCTTCAGAGCGTCGCGGACTGCATTCAGTCCGCCCTTCTGAACCACCTGCGACAGCATCTGCAGCAGCAGCAGACGCCGCTCTTCCGCAGCCCGTGCCAGCTGGTCAATTGATTTGCGGTACGCGATGAAGCGCGATCGCAGCCGGTTGCTGTTGGTGATGTTCAGTTCGTCCGCAATCCGATCCTTGACCGCATCATCATTCCGTTCAATTTCCCCGGCAGCTCGACGGATCTCGGCCGTCGGGGGAACCACAGAAAGCATGATTCCGGCCAGTCGCTGCAGGGCGGCGGCCGCCGATTCCATGTCACCCCGCGTGGCGGCCGCGGCGGCATAGTCAGCCACCGCGCTGGAGGTCAGTGCCGCCCCGGACAGATCGGGTCGAGCCACGTCAATCACTTCCAGAACCGAGCCCAGAGCAGCCGGTTCGGCGGATGTCAGCGACGCAAACTGCTGCTTCGCGCGTGCCAGATACTGCTGATCGTTCTGCGATGTTGCCAGCACAGAATTTGTCCGCAGCGATACGTCGCGGCCTTTGGCTTCCGCCGCTGCCGCCAGCGCATCACGGACCGACGCCGGCGCGTTAAGTGCCACCATCTGAGCTGCCAGGGCGGCACACGAATCACTGGCGGTCTGAGAAGCCTGCTGAGCAGCCACCCATTGCACGGCGGTGTCCCAGCGGCCTTCGACCGCCAGGTGAACACACACCGCCGTCATCAGCGGTTCCTGCCACGAAAAGGCATCCTGCGGCGTCAGTGCGTCGTGGCCTGCATCCCACAGCACAGTCGCGCACGAATTCCAGGCACCGTAACGGGCACTATCCTGAAAGGACGTGACGGAAGCATCGCGCTGCTGCTGAGCCACCACTTCCAGCCCGGCCGTCAGGTCTCCGGAATCGGCCAGCGCAGCCGCCAGACTGACGGCGGATTCCATGGCCAGCCCCACGGCCGCCGGCAATACGGCTCCCAGCTCCCGGGCCTCCACCAGAATGGCGGCGGCCGCGTCATTTTCACCGGCCTCCCGCAACGCCCAGTACTGCGTGATCAGGGGCCCCAGACGATAATAACCGACTTCCTGCCCCCGCTGAGAAGACACGACTTTCAGCTGGTCAAACTCCGCGCGGGCCTGAGTTTCCTGTCCCAGTCGCAGATAGGCGTCTCCAGTCAGGCGTCGGCACAGCGCCTTGTTACTGTTGCCGATATTCACTCGGGCCGCCTGAATCATCTGATCAACCAGCTGCAGAGCCGCTTTTCGATGATCTACCTGAACTGCCGCCGGCGGCGTCCCCCCGGGTACCTCATCCGGATCTTCCGGTTCGTCCTCGCCATTTCCGCCTCCCGGCTGAATCACCACGGGTCCCAGTTCCGTGATCCCCGGCTTGTTCAGAAACCAGACCAGCCCCACGGTCAGCACCAGCAGTATGCCGCCGACAATGCCGTACATCACCATGGGGTTTTTCTGCCCGGCCGGCTTCGAACCCGTCTTGCCGGCCGCCACTTCTCCATCACTGATTCTTGCCGGCACTCGGGTCGGTTTTCCGTCCGCCGATTCCGGGGCGGTGAAGACAGGAACCAGACATTCACGATTGGCACAGCGGACCTGTTTTCCCACGGCGCTGCGCGGAATGAAGCCAGGCGTCTCGCACATCGGGCAGACAACTCGATGACTCCGTCCCTTCATCGGTTTGCGCGCACACTGGATGGCTCTGGCGGCCGACGGATTCTGAGCAATGGCGAATGGATCTTCATCACCAGCTCCGGCGTCAGCTGCAGGCTTTTTGGAAGTCCCGGACGCACCACCTGCGGCCGCCTTCTCGGTGGCCTTGCCAGCGGATGGCGCCTTTTTCCTGGCCGGAGCAGAACCGTCCATCTTCGCCCCGCAGAAGGGGCATTCGGCGGCTTCGTCGTCCAGAACAGACTGACCGCAGGCAGGACATGTAGGTAGGTCCATATTTTCTATCTCTTGCTGAGTCTTCGTGATCCGGTCGGTATCGAATGCGGTCCTGACGGCAGAGTCAGATCATCAGGGCCGGCCAATCGTTCGGAATCGATCTCGCTTTATCTTGACGGGAATCAGCGGAATACTCAAGACGCGCGTTTGAATCCCCCAAAGCGTCGGTTGGCCCTGCTGAGGTGAAAACGAGAAAACCGTCCGGAAATCCGTCCCCGCCCGACCAGCCGCCCAAAACCCGGCAGCAAAAGGGGACAGGCAAAAAGCAAAAGGCAGCAAAAAGCAAAAGGGGACAGGCATAAAGACGGGGGGACAGGCACAGAAGCGGCGCCTGCCAGTCGCTCGGAGCCAGTCCCATTTCTTGGGGAGAACTGCGGGGGCAGCCATTGATCGGCAAAATTTGGCACATTCCGCTTGAAGTACGCACGCCCTCCCAATACCCTATGGGTCTACACGCCTACGTGCGTACGCATTGTATCCTTTAGCACGGAGAATCGTCATGCCCAGGCTTGCTCGTGGTGAGTATCTGAATCCCGACGAAATTCAGGTGGTACATGCCAGCCAGCGGTGTGTTCGGCGGGCGTTCCTGTGCGGCACAGACCAGTTTTCCGGACAGTCCTACGA
>JAVKCM010000159.1:0-10918 GCA_040222735.1 Fuerstiella sp.
GTCCAGACCGATTCGCCCGGAACCACTCATCCCCTCAGTCAGCACACTACGTCACAGGACACAATTCTGTCTCACCACGCAACCAAGCGGCTGGCTCCCTTTCGGCCGCCAAACTGGTCCCCTCCCAGCCCGCGATCGACAGCCGCCCTAGCCGCTTTTTGATGATCTCCTCCAGCCCGACGAACGCTCCTGAGCAAATAAACAAGATGTTCGACGTGTCGAATTGAGTCGTGGACTCCTGCGGGTGCTTCCGCCCACCGATCATGTCTCCAGTCGGCACGTTGCACACGGTGCCTTCGATCATTTTGAGTAACGCTTGCTGCACACCCTCCCCGGAAACGTCTCGTGTGATAGAGACGTTTCCTGTGGTTTTTCGCAGCTTGTCGATCTCGTCGATGTAGATGATGCCTCGTTGGGCTTCATCTACATCGCCGTCCGCTGCACGAAGCAAGCTATGCAGCATGGTTTCCACATCGTCGCCGACGTAGCCGGATTCCGTCAGCGAAGTGGCGTCAGCAACAGCGAATGGAACTTCGAGTTTCTCAGCCAGTGACTTCGCAAGGTAAGTCTTGCCGCAACCAGTTGGGCCAATCAACAGGATGTTGCTTTTCTGGAGAGTCGCCTCAGCGAGTTCCTCCGGGAAATCCATGTCGCCATCGAGGGCCGCCAAGCGTTTGTAATGATTGGCGACTCCCACAGCGAGGCGTTTCTTGGAGGCTTCCTGTCCGATCACGATTCCGTCCAAGTGCTCGACAATCTCTGACGGGGATGGACGGTCGTAGGCCGGGCAATAACCGTAGTTGGCCGGTTGTCTCGACCGAGCGGAACGGGACGAGGTGGATGTTGTGCGTCGCTTCTTTGCCATGTGGCGTTCTCCTGAAAACGGGATTGAAGCTCGGAGGCCCAAAGTCGGGCGTCATCGAGATGGCTGACCGGGCGGCGAATTTGCCTCGCTGGCCAACCACGGGCTACAAGCGGGTGTTATTTGAAAAAAATGGATGTCCGCTACACTTTCTGCTACAATTGCAATCTGTTCGCTTTCCGTACCTACACTTTCTGCTACAGACTCTATGGACGCCGAAATCTTCAAGCTGAATCTGAAGGGCTTGCTCGACGCTAGGGGCATGTCCCTACTGGAATTAGCCGAGCGTTGTGGCCTCGGATACCAATGGGTCCGTAGAGTTTGCTCACGAGGGCTTACCCGAGTTGAGGATCGCAACAGAGATCAGTTGCAGGCTATCTGCGAACTGTTCGGCATCAGCCCGGTTGAGCGACTGTGGAGCCCTGATCTGCACGCAGTTATGGGAGAGGCGGCGTGGTACGGGGCCAAAGTCGAGAAGATCTTGAATGAGACTCGTTCAGTGACCGACTTCGAGGGCTTCGTGGACATCTCTGAAGAGTCCATCATCGAAATGGTTAAGATAATTGATCGGTTGCACACGGCTCTGAAGAGGAACCAAGAGATGCTTGCTCAACTGCATGGGGAGAATCTGGATCAGCGGCGTGAGCGGGGAGATCCGTTCCCATCTCGAACGTCTAACGATGTGGAGCAGCTACGGAAGGCAGTGGAATATTCGGCGAAGCTCAGGCAGATCTTCCGCACTCGATCCCATGAAGACAGCTATTGGGAACCGATGGCGTTAGATTGCATTGACATCTTGTTCTACAAGAAAGAGTCACGGCGAATCGCATCGATCTTCCGAGACAGTCATCTACGGATGTACGAAGCTTGGATCGCCTATTTCGATATGCGAGAAGAGATGGAAGACGCCATCGCTTTAGCTTTGGGAACTTACCCTGCCGATCAGGTGCGATCTTGGTTGGAGAGTCATTCGCCTTCTGACGATTCGGATGCTCGTTGGGATTCGATCCGAGAAGGCATGGCTGCGACAGAACGGGACGAATTGAAAGGATTATCCACTCACGGCGGCAATACTGCGGAGGGCGAGTAGTGCTTTGTGGACGATTGCTGGCTGAAGAAACAGCGTGCCGGATGGGCTCTTTCGATGAATGGTCCCGCAGATGGCGAAGACTCTGTGCCTCAAATTTACGACGAGCGATTTGAGCTACCAAATGGGACCAGTGCGGTGAGACGATTGTGGGCGGACTGGAGACGCCTTCGGTCACGGAGTTGTTGTATGTTCAAGCGACTATCGGTCCACGGAACATTCAGGATGAACCGGCGTAGCTGCAAACTTGGAAAGCTAGAAACTTGAAGTCTGGAGGATTAACAGTCAACCGAATTCTCGGGGGCTAATCCACAAACGGCTCTCTGACGTTGAAGTTCTCAAAATTACAACACGTTGGTCTATCACTAATCAGACTTCAACGCTTCCAGAAATGGCTTGAAGTGAACTCTTAGCCCGCTCAAAGCATCCGCAGCATTGTCGTACAAACGGTCGGCATAGCGGTCTGTATCTCTACCGCCAATTCGACCGCTTCGATCCACCTTTCGAGCATTGATCAGGTCGGCAATCTCTTTTCCATGCGTTCGCCGAACAAGGTTCGGCAAGATTTTTCGGAGGAACTTGATCGTAAGCCTAGGGAAATCTGGATCTTCTTTATGAAGCCGAGTAACAACGCCCATGCCCCTTGAGGTCTTCGATGGTACTTGCTGCCACCATTTGGAAAAATATGTCTCTGGGTTTTTCCACTCTTCCCGATACCAAGGCTTTCCATCATCGGTGACGACCATCCTGTGACACCCAAGCTCCCTTGATCGGTCTTGTCCCCAGCGAGCCAACTCAGCAACTTCAGGCCAGAGTAGCCACTCGCCATACTCGTGTGTCTTTGGTCGATCAAAGACAATCCAATCGCCTTTCTGTTTTGTTTCAGGATGTTCAGAGTAGATGTCGTCAACTTCGAGACGGCCAATCTCTGCTGGTTGCATCGCACAGTTCACAGAGAGCCCAAGAATCATTTTGCCGAACCGATCAAGCTTGGATGCAATGACAGCCAGTTGCTCTGGAGTGTAGGTACTCGCAGAGATTCTTCGAGTTCGAAGCTTTCCTCGATCTGAATCGATTTGCTCCGGTGCTCGGCGAATTCGCTTTGCTCCATTTGGGAGTGACCATTTCCAATCGTCGGCTTCGTCGATCCAAGTCAGAACTGACCACAGAGTATCCATCAGGTGCTTTGCAGTATCGGAAGCGATGGGCTTACCTGTTTTGCTGCTGACTGGTCGGTTGCGCCAATATGCAAACATTTCATCCAGCTTCGTCCGGTCAATCTCCCAGACCGGCAGATCGTCCATCGTCTTCTTGAAGCGTCTTGCCGTATCAACATAGTTTTGCACCGATGGAGATGGCTTACCGTTCTCTTGCCGCTTGCCGGTTTTCAGCAAGTGCTTTCGGTAGGCATCGATGGCTTCAAAGAATGTGCGAGTTTCGAGGTTCTCTGGATCGGTCGGCAGTTTTGTTTGCAGAGAGCCAACCAGCGATTGCGGGAACGATTCGAAGCGTTGTTCAACACTTGTCATGGCTTCGGCTAAAGCTGATCTCACTTTTTCATCGATCAGCTTTTTCAGTTCCGCCTCTCCCTCGGCCATGGTTACGGGATCATCGGGAACGATGTCGAGTCCCATCTCTCGGAACATGGCTAACCCCTGAGCCTCTTCGCTTGCCTGTCCCGCATTTGTCCTTGCGTAATCGGAGACACCAAGCTTCAAGCGTTGACCACTCGCCAGCTTCTTGGCAAACCCAAGAAACGGCTCCATCCACCGACTTTCTCCTGACTGTTTGCATTGCAAATCAAAGAGATCACAAACGGCATCTCGACGCCGCTCCATCTCACCCTGACTGTCACTTCGCACGTTGCCTACAGTGAAGCGCTTGTCGCCAATCTCAGGACGAACGTAGCCACGCTTGTCTGGCTTGGGGAGCTTTCCTCGGTAGGTTTTTGGCATTCGGCGACTCCTTTTTTAGGAAGTCTACACGATACCAAATCCGACACAATCCGACACCAAATCCGACACACAATCCGACACTGTGCTCCACCACCACATTGTGCAGCATAACAAGAAAACACGCTAAATCATTGGTATCAAACGACTTCGGCGCATAAAAAAAGCCGCCCGAGGGCGGCTTGAAGTGTCTTTGAAGTGGAGGATAACGGACTTGAACCGATGACCTTCTGGCTGCCAGCCAGACGCTCTCCCAACTGAGCTAATCCCCCCAAATGTATTACGGCACGTGGGCCGCAGATTGGAACGCTACCAGCAGAATTCAAAACTGTCAAGTTCATGCTTTCCGGTTCGCAGCGCTTCTTTCAGACACGGTCAGGATGGCCTCGGTTCTCGCGGATTCTGAGAATTTCTGTTTTCAACTTTGCTGCACCATTGCCGGGCCCAGACGACGGTGGTGGCGATCAGAATCAGGCCGAGACCTCCGACGGTCAGGGCATCCGCCAGCGTACGCGTGACGGTCACGCCCGGAATCTGGTTCAGCAGCAGCTGCGTGTAAGACGTTTCTCCGGCGTGAATTCCCAGCTGGCGACGCACCTGGAAGTGCCAGTCCGCACACAGACAGTAGCCCCAGCCGTACCTGGCCCCCATGACGAACCACGAAAACAGCGTCGCCCCCAGCGTTACCAGGTGCAGCCGGCGAGTCGACGGCCAGATCCAGCCGACCAGATTGAACACGATCAGCAGATTGTGAACCGCAAAAAAGGCGATATTCACGAAGTGCAGCAAGTCATGGCTCCATCGAACGGGTTCGGGTGTCCGGATGTGCTTGCATTGCCGGAATCCAGGGTTCAGAATGGGTTTCTGCGATCGACTGCTCCTGTCTGCATTCAGACAGTTTCCCGCCTCCCGGACACGCCGCCCGTGAAGATCCAACGCCAGATCCGCCCACGCACCCTTCTCACCGTGCTGATGCTTCAGACGGTGTCTCTGCTGCCTTTCACGGGGCCGTTGTGTGCCGCTGACGTCGACTTTAATCGAGACATTCGCCCCATTCTCTCCAATCACTGCTTTCAGTGCCATGGTCCGGACGACGACGCTCGTCAGGCAGAGCTTCGACTGGATCTGCGAGAATCAGCAACGGACTCAGACAATGGTCAGGCAGCCATCATTCCCGGCGACCCGACAAACAGTCAGCTGATCGAGAGAATTGCGTCAGCCGATCCGGATATCATCATGCCGCCGCCGGAATTCGGCAAGCCGATTTCACCAAAGCAGCGGGACCTGCTGACCGAATGGATTTCTTCCGGAGCCAACTACGCAAAACACTGGTCGTTCGAACCGATCCGCCGCCCGACGCCGCCGGAACTGCCCGGCAACGATCGCGTTCGCAACGACATCGATCGATTCATTATCGATCGACTGGCCCGACAGAACATCAGCCCTTCACCCGCTGCCGAGCGACACACGCTGATTCGTCGAGTCTATCTGGACCTGCTGGGTCTGCCGCCGTCACCCGACGAAGTACACCGATTCATCTCAGATTCCGACGACGCGGCCTACGAACACTTGCTGGATCGCGTGCTGTCCAGCCCGCATTTCGGCGAACGCTGGGGACGACACTGGCTCGATCAGGCTCGTTATGCTGACTCTCACGGCTACACCAACGACAACGAACGGTCGATCTGGCCGTACCGCGACTGGGTCATTGACGCGTTCAACCGCGATCTGCCGTTCGACCAGTTTACAATCGAACAGCTGGCCGGAGATCTGCTCGAAAACCCGACTCTGCCTCAGAAAGTTGCCACCGGTTTTCACCGCAACACTCTGATCAACACCGAAGGCGGTACAAAAGCCGATCAGTTCCGGGACGAACAGGTGAAGGACCGCGTGGACACCACGGGACTGGTCTGGATGGGACTGACGGTGGGTTGTGCCAAGTGCCACACTCACAAATTCGACCCGATCACCCAGCACGAATACTACCAGCTGTATGCCTTCTTCAATTCGACCGCCGACAACAACTCAGAAACTCCCCGGGTGCAGGTTCCCACCCCCGAACAGGTGCAGACGATCGCTGAGCTGAAGACTCGGCAGGCCGAGCTACAGCAACAGATGAACGACGATACTGACCGAGCCACACGCCAACAGGCATGGGAACAGCAGATTCTGACGCAGGCTGCACAGTCGGCAGCAGAACGTGACGATCCGGACACCGGCTGGACAGTTCTGCCGCTGTCCGGACTGTCGGTGGAAGGGTCCGAGCTGACCGCACTGGACGACCACTCACTGCTGGTCAGCGGCAGTGTCGCTGAGGCCGATGAATACCATGCCACGGGCCTGAGCCCACTGACCAGCATTCGCTCTGTGCGACTGGAAGTACTGACTCATGAAAGTCTGCCGAAGAACGGGCCGGGCAGGGCAGGGAACGGCAACTTTGTGCTGTCGGAATTCTGGTTCCGCACGGGCGATGGCCGGGAACTGCGTTTTTCAACAGCCGGAGCAGAACACTCACAACCCAACTACGACGTGGCAAAAGCCATCGACGGCAAGGGCGATACGGGCTGGGCCATCAACGGTGCTCCGGAAGGCAGCCTGAATCGAAATCGCACCGCATGGTTTGTCCTGCCCGAGCCGCTGCAGGTGGAAGTTGACCATGCCCTGACGTTCAAGCTGCAGTTCAACCAGAAGAACTACGGCATCGGCCGGTTTCGTCTGAGTGTGTCCGAGAAGCCATGGCAGGATAATCCTGACGTGACCGCACTGGCCACGCTGATCAGGCTGCCGGAGCAGGATCGCAGCAAAGAACAGAAACAAAAACTGGAAGCCGCCTTTCTGAAGCAGGATCCGACGCTGGGACCGCTGCAGGCATCGCTGGCCGAACTGTCAAAACAGCTGGACGATGTTCAACGGGCGATTCCCACCACCATGGTGCTGCAGGAACTGCCGAAGCCACGGGATACTCATCTGCAGATTCGCGGTGAGTTCCTCAGGATCAGCGATCCGGTACAGCCGAACGTTCCCGCGGTGCTGCCCGCACTGCCACCGTCGGCCGGCGACCACGGCACTCGGCTGGAGTTCGCTGAATGGCTGATGCAGCCGGAACATCCGCTGACGTCGCGCGTCCGCGTCAACCGGATCTGGATGAGACTGTTCGGACGGGGACTGGTCGAAACGGAAAACGACTTCGGCATTCAGGGAACCCTGCCAACTCACCCGGAACTGCTGGACTGGCTGGCGGACGAATTTCGGCAGCAGGGCTGGTCCACCAAAAAGCTGATCAAACTGATCCTGATGTCGGCCACCTATCGTCAGAGTTCCGCTGCCCGGCCGGACCTGGCCACGATCGATCCTCAGAATCTGCTGCTGGCGCGGCAGAACCGAATTCGAGTGGAAGCCGAAATCGTGCGGGACCTGGCACTGTCGGTCAGCGGCATGCTGTCGCCGGAAATCGGCGGCCCGAGTGTTTATCCGCCGCAGGAAGAAGGCGTCTACGCGTTTACTCAGCGGGCCAAGAACTGGAAGACCAGCAGTGGACAGGATCGTTATCGCCGCGGCATGTACACCTACTTCTACCGCAGTGCTCCTTATCCGATGCTGGAAACGTTTGACGTGCCGAAGTTCAATGCCACGTGTACCCGACGCGACCGCTCCAATACACCGCTGCAGTCGCTGACCATCGCCAATTCTGAAGCCATGGTCGAACTGGCCGAACATTTCGGACGTCGCATCGTGCGTGAAATTCCGGCCGGAGACGGTAGCACCAGCGCTGATGCAGAGCGTCTTGACTTCGCTTTCCGAACATGTTTTGCAAGGTCGCCCAAACCTGAAGAAGCCACCGTGGTGAACGAATATCTGCAACGGTCCCGAGCCCGTTTCAACGATGAACAGAAATCATGGACAGCGGTGGCAAGGCTGCTGATGAATCTGGATGAATTCATCAATCGGGAATAATTGATGCAAACGGCGGATGAGATAAGGACCAAGCGGAAAATAAGTGGCGTAAGCTTCCAGCTTGCGATGCAAAAAACGCAAGCTGGAAGCTTACGCCACGTTTCGACAAGACAGTAATTTTCCGTTTGATCCTAACCCGCCGAGCAGACTGCTTTGAGAGCGATGTGAAGCACTTGTTTCCAGACAGAGACAAACCATGACACCACATGACGACAACAACGCCGCGGCCCTCACCGCCGCCAGCCGCCGCGAGTTTTTCGGACAGGCGGGCCTGAGTCTGGGTTCGATCGGACTGGCGTCGCTGCTGGCGCGGGAACAGGCGTCCGCCGTGGAGGTCCCCACGCAGCCGCACTTTGCTCCGCGCGCCAAGGCCGTCATCTTTCTGTTTATGGCCGGCGGTCCGAGTCAGCTGGAACTGTTCGAAGACAAGCCGAAACTGACGGAACTGTCCGGTCAGAAACCACCCGAAAGTTTCACCAAAGATCGCCGGTTCGCCTTCCTGAAAGGCACTGAAACGCTGCTGGGTTCTCAGCGCCCGTTCGGTCGGTATGGCGACAGTGGTACGGTACTGAGCGATCTGCTCCCTTATCATCGGAATATCGCTGACGATGTCTGCTGGCTGAAGGGCATGACCACGGATGTTTTCAACCACGGCCCGGCCAAGATCTTCATGCAGACCGGGTCGCCTCAGCCCGGACGCCCGTCGATGGGATCGTGGGTCACCTACGGTATCGGCAGCGAATCTCAGAACCTGCCGGGTTTTGTAGTGCTGCCATCCGGTCCGCGCGGCCCGCGAGGCGGCTCGGCCCTGTGGTCGAGCGGTTTTCTGCCGACCAGTCATCAGGGAGTTCCGTTCCGAGGGCAGGGCGATCCGATTCTGAATCTGCAGAGCCCGGCGGGGTTTGACCATCAGGCTCAGCGGGAATTCACCGACAGCCTGAGAAGTCTGAATCAGCTGCACTTTCAGGATGTCGGAGACCCTGAAATACAGACCCGGATCGCCGCCTACGAGATGGCCTATCGCATGCAGATGAGTGCTCCGGAACTGATGGAGATCGACAAAGAACCCAAACATGTCCTGGATTTGTACGGAGCCGAACCGGGCAAGGCGTCCTTCGCCAACAATGCCCTGCTGGCCCGCCGACTGGTGCAGCGCGGCGTCCGCTTTGTGCAGTTGTATCACACCAACTGGGACCAGCACGGCGGTGCGGAATCGCTCGACGGTGAGCTGCCGATTCGCTGCAAGGAAGTAGACCAGGCGTCGGCCGCGCTGGTGCAGGACCTGAAGCAGCAGGGCATGCTGGACGACGTGCTGGTGATCTGGGGCGGCGAATTCGGCCGCACGCCGATGGGCGAGGACCGGACACCGACCGGACGCGATCATCATATTGATGCGTTCACGATGTGGCTGGCCGGCGGGGGCGTGAAGAGCGGCTTTGCGCTGGGCCAGACCGATGAACTTGGATTCGGCGTGACCGAGGGCAAAGTTCATGTCCACGACCTGCAGGCCACCATCCTGCATCTGCTCGGAATCGATCACACCCAGCTGACCTATCGATTTCAGGGCCGCGACTTCCGCCTGACCGACGTGCACGGGCGTGTGGTGGAGGAGATTCTGGCTTAGAGCCGGACGCCCCGGCTGGCGATGGCGCGGCACGATGGGTCGTGACAGCCGCGAGATACGGCGGGTGACGGCGTGAGGACGGAAAAGTTCGACAAGGCAGGAAAGGGGTTTCCTTGCTGTCAGAGACATAACGGTGAATTCACGCATCCCTGCCATATTGCGATTTCGCCGACGAGTTTAGTTCGCCGTTGCGCCACCGGCACGAGTCCCGGCATTGCGATGCGCGGTGCTGTCCACGCGGAATGAGACCATTCGAACCGAGCCGTCACAATAGACAAAGAACGTGCCCGCCCGGTGGGCACTTCCAAAGCGGCGAACCTTCGATGCTGGACCATCAGGCACTGGTACCTGGTGAGTCCAGCGTGTAGTATCAAGGTCAACACCGCAATACAGTGGCTGATCGTGACCGGCGTCCACATCGCTGGTGTAGCCGATTGTACTGACATTCTTTTCTCCGATCAGATAGGTATTTGACAGGCCGTCTCTGATGTCGCGTGGACGAATAGTACTTCTGAGAAACGAGACGCCCGTTGCCTTGGATGTGTCGGTCCATCTATATCCGGTTGCATCACCCTGCACTAACGAGACCGGTCCACCGTCTGTGTTTGTGATAAAGTCACCTTCATTGATGGCGTAATGTGTTTTGGCAACATTTGCCGGCACCAGTGCGTTCCGAAACTTCAGCACGGGGTTGAGTGTCGACGGCCCGTTGTCCGGTCGCGACGGGCATTGCAGCGTTGGGATGGTGTTTTCACAGAGACGTCCAGGTTCTGCAGCCCTGGACGGTGACGGCTGTCCCGCGCCCATTTTCTGCAACCCAGCTTTCTCGATATGCGGTAACAAGTGATAGATCCAGCCGCCTGGTTGTTTCGGGCCGACACCGCGATCCGGGTCACCAATCCAAAGAAAACCCCATCCGTTGGATGGAAAGAAGCCATGAACTGACTCGAAGTTCGCTGTGGCCGCGCCAAGCTGGCGTAAGTTGTTTCGACACTGAACTTCGCGTGCCGCTTCTCTTGTGTTCTGCACAGCGGGCGTCAGCAGAGCCATCAGAATGCCGCAAATTGCGATGACGATCAACAATTCAACAATCGTAAACGCCCGACGGCAACAGCGCCACGAAGTCGTTTGGAGCAGTTTCATGGGATCTCTGCCCTGCTGTCTGATTGAAGCTGTTCAGGGAGTATGTGAAACACCCAGATCGTATACCCGATCCGGGCGACAGGCGTGAAGTCACGCAGCCAGTGTTCATTATACGGTGCCACGGTTGAGCGATCTGTCATCAACTGGCTGGCCTTGATTGCATGCCAGCCCGGTGTTGGGCTATGTGGCGCCTTGATGCATTTGAGTCCGATCAACTGATGGTCGTATCCAAGTGGACTCTCAAAAGACATTGGGCGTGCTTCCGGGTGGTCCTCCATCCATTCGCGAAGATAGAT
>JAVKCM010000160.1:0-12640 GCA_040222735.1 Fuerstiella sp.
TTACGCGTCGCGGCTCACGACGCACCGGTCGCGGCTTCGTATCAGCTCAGGCCGTGCCCCCGTAGCTGGGGCTTCCAGCCGCAGCACCACCGGCCCCGGCCGCTTACGCGTCGCGGCTCACGACGCATCGGTCGTGGCTCCATGTCAGCTCAGGCTGAGCTCCCGTAGCTGGGGCTTCCAGCCGCAGCACCACCGGACCCGGCCGCTTACGCGTCGCGGCTCACGACGCACCGGTCGTGGCGTCGTCTCAGCTCACGCTGAGCCCCGTCGCTGGGGGCTTCCAGTTGCAGCATCCCACGCATTCGCATCAGCGTGCTCGTCAAATTCGTTGGAAGAAACCTGACAAGATGTGGTTTTTCCCAAAGATTCCCCATCTATCTTGATTTTTTCGCAATTTCCCATGAAGATGCGTGGAAGGCCGGTCCTGGCCCTACCTGGTTTTTTTCGTTTTCCTCACGTATCGGAGGTCATATATGAAGGCATTCACTCAGATTCGAAGAGCGTTTACGCTCATCGAACTACTGGTCGTGATCGCGATTATCGCGATTCTGATTGCGCTGTTGCTCCCGGCGGTCCAGCAGGCTCGCGAGGCAGCTCGGCGAACACAGTGCAAGAACAACCTGAAACAGCTTGGTCTCGCCCTGCACAACTACCATGACGTGCACTCCACGTTTCCTCAGGGCAAGGTTGCCGGCAACATGACCTATCCCGGCTGCCCGGCTTGGATTGAAGGCTCTGGCTTCAGCTGGCGCGTCATGATCCTGCCGATGATCGATCAGGCACCGCTCTACAACACCAACGTAGCGCCCGATGTGGGCATTTCCAACTGCGGACCATTCGCTCCCGGTGCTTCCCGACGACTGGAGCTGTTGCGAACGACCATTCCCGCCTTTCTTTGCCCCAGTGACGCCACACTGTTTGTTGGCTCAGAAAAGCCGACCAACTATCCAGGAATCGGAGGCGGCGGAGATAACGGGAAAAACACGCATGGCACCACTGATCCACAGAACCGACAGGGTATTCTGACCTTCCGCGGAGCCAAAATGCGGGACATTGTGGATGGCACCAGCAACACGGCCATGGTCGGAGAAGTCCATCGTGGCGTGCTGTTCAACCGTTACAGTGGCGGCCCGAGCAATATCACCGGCCAGCGATGCAAGTGGTGGGCTGCCGAATCCGGCTTCTGCCATGCTGACACATTCTGGCCCCCCAATGCGGCAAACCCAGCCAAGGCCAATAACAAAGGTCAGACGGCTCCGCAGGAAGGTGCCGCCAACGACACGGCCTGCCAGAGTGGCAACGGCCCTTGCGCTGATCAGGTTTCCTGGGTAGACGACCTGGCATCAAACATGCCCGGGGCACGCGGTGTGTCCAGCGCACATACCGGTGGAGCTCAGATCCTGTTTGGCGACGGTGCTGTGCACTTCGTCAACGAGAATATCGACCTGGGTGTGTGGCGAGGCGCTGGCACCATGGCAAATGGCGAATCCGACAACATCGAATTCTGAGCATCTGTTACAGTTGTTCAGCATCAGGACTGTAAGACCCAGTGTCGACCGACACTGGGTCTTTTCATTCGCTGCTGGCTGCTGATTGTGACATCAGAAATCGAATTGGCCTCTACTCGGCTCGGAATCTATGTTCTTCGTCTCAGCGACTTCGCAGAATGATCGACGCCCTCGATATCTGCGATCACGCCGGCTTCTGATTCTCGTCGCCACTGTCGGATTCGTTCATCTGAGTTCACTTCACCGGTTGCAGGCGGCGCTTCCGGCTGCCGCAGACGCGATTCAATTCGTGGACGTGACGGATGCGTCAGGTATTCAGTTTGTCCACAATTCACCTTTCACCCCCGAACGCCACACGCATCTGACATTTGGCTCCGGAACAGGCTGGATAGACATTGACCACGACGGCCGCCCGGATCTGTTTGCAGCGCAGGGAGTCCCGTTCGTGCCTCAGGAATCGCCGAACCTCAAGGGCGGTTCAGACAGTCTGTACCGCAACGAAGGGAGCGGCCGGTTCAGGGACATCAGCAGTCTCTGCGGCCTTAACGACAACGATTATTCCATGGGGGTGTCCGTCGGTGACTTCAACAACGACGGCTTTCAGGACATCTATGTCACCAACTTTGGTCGCAATCGCCTGCTGGAGAACAATGGTGACGGCACCTTTACAGAAACCGCCGTGTCTGCCGACGTTGCTGATGCCGGGTTCGGATCATCATGTACCTGGGTTGACCTGAACAACGATGGCAACCTTGATTTGTTTGTCGTCAACTATGTGGACATCGATCCCGCGCAGTACAAACTGTGCACACTTGAACACAACGGCCGGTCCTACGGCATCACCTGCCACCCTCGTACCCTGTCACCGACCTGCGATGTTGTTTTTCAAAGTCGTGGCGATGGGCGGTTCATGGACAACAGCCTGCAGGCGGGGCTGCACCACGGCACAGCGGCCCAGGGACTCGGTGTTGTCGCAGCGGATCTTGATGCAGACGGCGACACGGATATCTACGTCGCCAACGATTCGGTTGCCAACCACCTGTGGTTCAATCAGGGCGGCAGCAGACTGACCGACGAAGCGGTATCGTCCGGAACCGCATTCAATCGCTCCGGCCAGCGCGAAGCCGGCATGGGTACCGTCGTCGGTGATGTCGATGGAGATGGCCGACCCGATCTGTTCGTAACAAACTACTACGGCGAGACGAATACGCTGTACCGCAACGAAACGGAAGGTTATTTTCTGGATGTCACCGATGAATTCGGTCTGGGAAGTTCAAGCCGGCTGCGGCTGGGATTCGGCACCTCGCTGTTCGATTTTGACAATGACGGCTGGCTGGACCTGTTTGTTGCCAACGGACACGTCCATGATCTTCCCGCCGAACTTGGTCGGGACGAGCCGTTCGCCCAGCGCCCGCAGTTGTTTCAGAATCAGACGGGGAAACGATTCAGGGACGTTTCAGATTCTGCCGGCCCGTATTTCAATCGTCATCTTGTCGGAAGAAGCTGTGCTGTTGCAGACTACGATGGCGACGGGTTACAGGATCTGGCTGTCGGGCATCTGAACTCAGGTCTGGTGTTGTTGCACAACCAGCAGGACGGCTCCGGAACAAACAGTCTACGGCTGGAATTAGTCGGTGTTCAATCAAACCGCAGCGCGATTGGTGCGGTTATTGAAGTTTTCATTGGCAACAGAAAACTGACACGGTTCCGTGTTGGGTCGTCTGGCTATTTGTCCTGCGATGATGCCTGTCTGACGATCGGAATCGGGGATTTCAAAGGGCCGGTTGATGTCACTGTTCAGTGGCCCGGCGGAATGCGCGAAGATTTTCCTGATTTACAAACCGGACAAACAAATGTACTGATTGAAGGTCGTCAGACAGACAAACGATGATCCATCGCGAGTGGCGGGTCCGGATGGGTTCACAACCGACGGGTAGTCGCCAGAGTGTTTGATCGGTTCTTCTTCGAATTCGCACACCAATGTCAACGTCACGAGTCAAGCCACCGTCGTTCTTCCGGACACGTATCGGATTTGTGATGGTGATTACGTTCGTCGTCGCGGCCTCTGCATTATCCTGGGCCTGGATCAACAGACCGGATGCCGGTTCCGGTGCGCTGGAACAGGCCCGACTGGATGTGGAACGCGGTGCTCGCTACAGAGCGATGAAGCATTACCTGGTCCATCTTGAGGAATCGCCGGAGGACTGGGCGGCACACCTTGAGTTTTCCGAGTTGATGAAACCGCTGGATTCGAGCCTTGCACTCGAACATCTGCAGAAGATTCCGTCATCAGCCCCCGAATATGCTCAGGCGATCTTTCACATCGCCCACATCGCGGTTGTTGAACAACAGGATTCTCTGGCCGAAGATGCCCTGCTTAAACTGGGTCAGGTTCGCCCCGATGATGCCGGCGTCGCCCTGAGCCTTGCGGAACTGTACTTCCGCACTCAAAGATACTCAGAATCGCTGTCGTGGGTGCAGCAGGCGGTTAAACTTCAACCGGATCGAGCGATGACGTGGCTGTTGCTGGCCGAAGTCTTCGACCACCTCAGGCGGCCCGGGGAAATGCTTCAGCCGCTGAGAAAGGCAATTGAACTGGACTCTGATCTTTATCCGGCCCATGCCAACCTTGTATTTGCTCTGCAGTACGCTGGCGCACTGGAAGAAGCAGAGTCGGAGGCTCGGTGGTGTCTGGAACGACAGCCCGACGACATTCGCGTGCGTCGCTGGCTGGCGATGATTCTTCGTGATCAGGGCGAATACGAGACCGCGCTGCGTCAGATCCGGCTGGCGATCGAGAAAGCTCCGCAGGATGTCGACAGCCGAATTGTCGAAGCCGACCTGCTGCTGTTTCAGCGAGAGGCCGAGGCGGCCTACAAAGCTTTGATTCCATTCTACGATGATCATTCGGATCGACGAGACTATCTTGGCAGCCTCGCTCGCGCAGCGGCCATGTCCGGTCGCCGCGAAGAATCTCGCCGGTATCAGCAGCAGATCGTCGAACTTATTGAAGCAATTCCAGACACGCTTGACCCTGACTCCGGCGCACTGTAACAGGGCATCGCCCTGAACCCCGGGTCACGGGCGCTGTGCTGCCGCCTGCTGCTGATCAGTGGCCGCTGCAGCAGACACCTCAAAATCTTCCGCACCTTCAACAATCGTCAAGGTACTGTCAACCGGCAGATTTTCAAATTCCTGTCGTTTACCCGTCGGCCAGCGTACGGTGAGCTTTTCGATGCGGTCTGCCATACCCACGCCGATGTCCAGACGAGCGGGTCCCTGGCCCATAAACCCGTTTGGCGCAAACAGATCGCGGACGATTGTCCTGCCCTCTGCTTCCACAATCACTCGAGCTCCGATTGCCTGGCGGTTACTTTCGGTTCCTGTCAGTTTAAGATCGATCCGGTGATGTTTCTTTGGAAAGCGATTCAGGAATAGTCTCAGGGGGCCGCCTCCGACGGAACCGACCAGCAGATCCGGAGCGAGGTCGCCGTCAAAGTCTCCGACCATCACAGAACGAGAGTCTGCATCGATGTTCGCGTTCGACGCAAACGACGCATCCAGGAACCGTGAACCGTCAACGTTCAGAAACAGGGTATTCGTTTCATAGGCACTCAGGTTGTCACCATTCCGCGGCATGGCGAATGGATTTGTCCAGAACTCACCGGCAGCCGTATCGACTTCTCCGAGAGGCTCAATTTCACACGTACGGTCAAGCGGCTGTGTCACGACAGCCCTCCACAAGCATGTTCAGCCGTCCGGCTTGTGGCGGTTAAAACTCAGGAATCCCGTCGTTGCGTACAGGTCCAGCATTCCGTCACCATCGAAATCAGCAAACGCAGGTGCGTACGCCCAGCCCACAGCGTTGACGCCAAGCTGTTCACTCAATTCCTGATATTCCTGCACGTTGCCTTTTGTGGAATACAAACGATTGCCGGCACAGGACCCAATCAACTGTTCATAAATTCCTTCGGGGTAATCATCAGCAGATACCTGAGCGATGATCCGCCTCCCCATCTTGGAATACATGTTTGCCACATATATTTCCGGCGCGCCGTCGCCGTCGATGTCTCCCGAAGCCACGCCCATGCTGGTGGCAAAATCACCAACTCCGGAAGCGTCGGCCACGTCTTTGAAGGTGCCATTTCCCTGATTGATCAACAGCGAATTCCGAGCGAAGTCGTTTGCGACATACAGGTCGGGATAATGGTCTTCGTTGGCGTGCAGCCATGTGGCCGCGAAACTGTGTCGCCTGCCGCTGGTGGCATTTGCTGTACGCGATTTTTCTTCAAATGTCCCGTCACCTCGGTTGCGCCACAGCTGGTTGTAGGCCCCGCTCTGGTCATCGCCGACCCACGCCGGCGGTTTTCCACTGCTGTTGGCGTATCCGTTTCTGTCTCGCTGGTACAGCACGTACAGATCCGGCAGCCCATCGGCATCGTAGTCTGCGACCACCGCGCCCATGGGATTAAAGGCAAATTTCAGGCCGCCGTTCCTGGCCGCAGGCCTGAAGGACTTTCCGTCAACATTTTCAAACAATGATTCTCCCAGAATCAGGTCGACCCGTCCGTCGTTGTTGTAGTCAATCCAGCATGCCATATACGCTCGATTGTCAGTCTGGTCCGGCTTCGTCAATCCCAGAGACTCCGCGATGTCCTCGTATTGACCTTTGTCAGTATTCCATCGCAGCAGAAACTTCTGCTGTTCTGCCGTCGCAACTGCAATGTCCAGGAATCCGTCAGAGTCGAAGTCGTCAACCGCTGTTTGAAATCGATATTGTCGCACAGCGTCGCGTCCGATATCCCAGTTGTCCCGGATCGGAATTTTGTCCAGGCCGACCCGCTCAGTGACTTCTTCCATCAGTGTGTGGTGACTGCGCCGCAGCGATTCCGAGTCAACATGCCATGATTCAATAATTTGGCCGGCGACGATGTCATCGTCGCTGGAGAAACGACACCGCATACTGCCATGTGAAACATAGGCAATCGGCTCGCCTGAAGGATTTGTGCCGCCGAGAGTGAGCAGCACCGACAATTGCCACGCGTCCGTCACATCTTCGTCAGTCACACGAGCGATTTTCAGCACGCGAAACCGTCCTTTTCCATCCTCCGGCACGGACTGGATTCCGTCGATCAGATGTCTGGAAAACCCTTCCGCATCGACGGTGGCCGCCCCTGCTGCGTCCACATCCCAGATCGTCTCGGTAATGGTCGACTTCTCGACCATGTCCGCAGAGGCCCGATTCGGAACGACACCCGAAAAATCGGTGCGGTAGAAACCTGCCAACTGATCGTGTGATCGCTTTTGCAGCTGTGCCACCAGCCTGCGGCCGACGTGTGTTTCGATTTCAAACGTCACATGTTCGGCGTCCCAGATTTCCTTTTGCTTTGCCACGTCCAAACCCGCGAACAAAACCGGGCCTGGTCCGTCCGGAGCATTCGTCGCCGTGTCGTCTTCGACTTTCGGTGTCGGTCCCCACTGCAACCAGCCGATAAACGCGCAGAAAACAAGTAGTGCCGGGATTAAAAGTCGCTGTGGTTTCATGGGATGAGGTCGTGCCGGACAAGTGCAGAGCTCAGAATGTCAGACCTGCATGAAGGTCTGCATCCTGAATCAGAAGATTGCCACTTTCAGAGTGAGTGTATTTTGGTACCAAAACGCGGTCAATGGCCAGCCACTTCCCCGAAATGGCGACGACTACCCTGGATTGCCCTCACTCTACCCCATCCCCTTTTCCTTCCGCCTGGCGATTGCCACGGCACGAAAGCTTTGCACAGGAAAACGTCGTGAGACCGGCGTGCCACGGAAGTGGATGGCCGGGCCGGTGTTTGGTCAGGTCAGGGTGTGTCGCGGTTTTCGTCAATTTCTTCTTCTTGAGGCCTTTCAAAAAACGCGGGGTCAGTGGACGATGTTCCGCCTCATGCACAACCTGCTGAATGCCTTTGGAGCGAAATCCGCCTGGTTCTGCCAGCCGGACACCATCATCATTCAACTCAATCAGACAAAACCGCCAGTGACACAATTCCGCCTGCTGTTTCCGATGTTCGCTCCAATTGCCTTTCTGGCTGCAGCTCTGGCTGTGTGGCAATGGCTCGTCCTGCAGCTCGACATTGACCACGTGATTCTGCCGTCTCCCTCGGAAGTCGGGTCGGCTCTGGTATCGCTGAAATCAGAACTGCTGCAGGCGGCCGTCAGAACAGCGGGCGCGGCCGCTCTGGGCCTTGGGGGCAGCACACTGCTGGGACTCGCCACCGCTTTCCTGTTCTCACAATCAACACGAATCCGTCAGACGTTTTACCCCTATGCCATTCTGCTGCAGACGGTTCCGATTATTGCGGTGGCTCCCATGGTTGTGATCGGGTTCGGCCGGGGACTTCCCAGCGTGGCCCTGATTGCGGGAATTCTGAGTCTGTTTCCCATCATCACCAGCACCACCACCGGACTGCTGCAGGTCGACCGTCATCTGCTGGAACTGTTCCACCTGCACGCTGCCACGCGGTGGCAAACCTTCTGGAAGCTGCGCCTGCCGAATGCCCTGCCCTACCTGATCAGCGGCCTGCGGATCGCCGGCGGAGCGGCCATTGTCGGCGCCATTGTGGGTGAGTTTTTTGTCGGCTCTTCCCAGCCGGGGCTGGGGGCCATGATTCAGAAGAAGTCCAGTGGCATCAACACTGATGAACTGTACGCCACGGTCGTTGTGTCCACGCTGCTGGGCGTGGCCATGTTTGCCCTGATCACCCTCGCCGGTGAAGTCCTGCTGAAGCAGCTGTTCGGCATGAGCCTCGGCGGTGCTCTGACCGATGTCGACCACCAGGCCGACACCGAAGCCGACCACTCGTGAATTCAGCCAACCGGAAGCCTGTACACGCCGTGCTCCAGGTCATCACTGAACCTGCGAGGCTGTTCGATTCAACCGTCGCGGGACCCCTTACATTAGCTCAACCATTTATCACTACACAGTAAGCAATAACCCTCCCGCAATACGGGAGGGTCGAAATTGTTTCGCCGTTCAGGCGAAACAATTAAGGGCCCGACCTGCCAACCACCCCACACCCTCCCCTGGTTGAAGCGGCTGAAGAATTACGACCGGTGCCGAATTACGATCGGTGCCGACCATTGGTCGTCCGTCGTCGGCATAGGTCGGAACAAAATCGAGCACGTGACGAATAGCTGGCAGTAAAATGGGGGCGGGAAGATCACAGGCTGTGAACGACCCGGTGCCGGCCATTGGACTTTCCAAACACGAAACGCCGATTTACTGTGGCCACGCTGCGGGGCCGGAGCCTGGTGTGCCGGAACGGCGTTCGTGTTGTGTGGCCAGGTCCGGATTCTGTAACCCGTCATTACTGCTGTTCGTAGCTGGAGCTTCCAGCCGCAGCGGGGCCACCTATGTGCTGCGGCTGGAAGCCCCAGCTACGGGATGTTTCGGTGCGGCGACAAGTGCCGGCCTTCGGACGTCGCACGATCACAGTCAGTCCCAAGAACAAATGACGCGTGCTGATCCCGTGAGCCGCGACGCGTAACCGGCCGGGCCTCAGGGCGATATTCGCAGAGCGTCGAACGTCACACGCGGAAGCCGCGCGGTGAACGACCCGGTGCCTGACGGCACTCGGCTCACAGTCTGCGGCCAGCTGTGTTTGTACTTCGTGAGCCGCGACGCGTAAGCGGCCGGGCCCCAGGGCGATGTTCGCAGAGACCGAACGTCACACACGGAAGCCGCGCCGTGAATGGCCCGGTGCCTCACGGCACTCGGCTCACGGTATGCGGCCAGCCGGAAGCCCGGGCCGCCTGTGGCGTAATCATCCTGCCTGCAAATCAGTTGACGACGGGCAGTGAGGTTGCGTGGCCGGACTTCCAGGCGGTTCCGCTGGCCATGCCTTCCACGACGGTAATTGTGCTGTCGATCTCGGGATTCAGAATCCGTGATGTCTGCCCGGACGGCCAGGTCACGATCAGTTCGGTAATATTTTCGGCCCGGCCGATGCCGAACTGCAGCATCCGCTCGTTGGTCGCGTGATAGCCTCCCCCGGCCACCAGCTGTTTCTTCCACACTCGGTCTGCTGCCGTGACCTGCACGTGTGAAAAAGATGCATCACGGCTGGTCGTCCGAGCGTGTAGCCGCACATTCAGAAAGTGGCCCGGGGCTTCGGTTCGGTTGGTGACGATGGCGGTTTCCGCCCTGATCGGAACCATCACAAAATCCATCAGGCCATCGCCGTTCCAGTCCAGCGTCGCGACAGATCGGCCGAAGTAGGCCTGAGCAAAGAATTCTCCGACATCTCCCGGAGTCTCTTCAATGAACTTTGCAGCCCCCGTATTGCGAAAGAACTGGCAACGCATCTCTGAGGCTTTGTCCGGATCGAGATAACTGTCCACATGCCCGTTGGAAACAATCAAATCCATTTCACCATCCCGATCTGCATCCAGAAACTGCGTCCCCCAGCCCACCATCGAATATCCCGGAGCCCTCAGCCCGGCGGGACGGGCCAGATCCGAGAAGAACCCCGGACTGTTTTGCAGATACAGGCAGTTGGCTTCATCCTGAAAGTTGGTGATAAAGAAATCAATCAGGCCATTGTGATCCACGTCGTCAGCAGCAATTCCCATGGCTGCGGTGACCAGACCGTCCTGACTGTAGGCGAGACCGCTGCCCAGGCCTTTATCGATCAACTGCTCGCTGTCATCCACCGTCGCCCCCGCATACGTCAGCAGAAAATTGGGAGTCTGGTCGTTGGCGACAAAAATGGAGGGTGACGTATCGTCTCCCAGACGGGCCGCGACCGTGCCCAGGCCCTTGGCATCCTGCTCGGGGGTCAGCGCCGGGACGGATCGAAAATCACCGTCACCGGTGTTCAGGTGCAATTGATCCGGAACTCCGTCAAAGGCCGAAGGCGAACAGGCGCGACCACTGCAGATCAGATGGTAGACGGCTTCTCCGGTGACATAGTTGGCTTCGAAAATGTCCGCCAGACCGTCCCCATCGATATCCGCGATCAGCGTGCTGGACGTGAATTCAGATCGATCGGATGTCGCCCCGTGCGGGTCGGGCGAAAAGGTTCCGTCGCCATTGTTCAGATACAGAGAATTCGAACCGATATTGGCGACGTAGATGTCCGGGAAGCCATCTTCGTTCAGGTCTCCGACAGCACTGCCCTGCCCGAATCCGGTTTCATGAATCCCAGCCAGCTGCGTGACGTCATCAAACTGCGTGCCGTGACGATTGCGAAACATCCGATCGATGTAATCGTCCCGGACTTCCGCGGCCGGGCGACCATGCACCCAGTTGCCGCCCTGGGTCAGGTACAGATCGGGCCACGCATCATTGTCCAGATCGATCACCGAAGCGCCGCCGCCGGTCTGTTCCTGAATTCTGGCTCCGGGGGTTGATTCGTCGTTGGCATTGAAATACACGAAGTTCAGTCCGACGTCTGTCTGTTCAAACCGGATACGGCCGGCATCGGTGCTTTCCGTCACGGCCGATTCTGACGGCTGTTCCAGAATTTGAAAGGGCGGAAAGTCGGCCACATCAACCCGTTCGGTGAGATCAAAATCGGCGGGCAGAAACGGGAGGTCCGGCCCCAGCTTCGGCGCCCAGCGGGATAAGCGCGTCACCAACCAGTCGGCTTCACCGAAGATCTGTCGACTCAGATTCGCCCATGCGCAGGTTTCCCAGATTCTGCCCTGGCTCTCAAGTATCTCCAGTACGTTCTGCATGGCTGCCGCATTGCGACCATCAGCGTCCCGGACATGCGTCAGCAGGGTGGAAAGATCGAGCAGCGTTTTGGATCGAGCCGTGAACACAGCTGCCGACTCAATGTTCAACCGAGCGAGTACGATCCCCAGTTCGTAGTTGGCGCGACGATGCAGCGGGACCAGCCGAACGGCTTCCCGGTAGCAGCGGGCCGCCATTTCAAGCTGCTGAGCGCGCTGGGCCCACCGGCCGCGCACAAACCACAGGTCCGGCCATTGTTCACTTTTTGCCGGCAGGCCACGGTGCCACCTGCTGAATTCCGACACATCTGATTCGGTCAGCAGCTCTCCCAGCAGACACTGGGCAGCGGCCAGTTCCGGGTGCTCGGCCACCACCGCTTCCAGCAGCGGGATCGCTTCTTCGGCCCGGCCATCCAGAGCCGCATGAGATGCCAGTCCCAGTTGCACCAGATAGTCGTCCGGGTTCTTTGCGTGCCATTCCAGCAGCTGAGCACCTTCATCGACGGGACGTTCCAGGTCCGCCAGCAGCACCAGTTCATCAAGAGATGCCGTTCCGCTGCGCAGAATGTTAAACAGATACGGACCGGATTCCCGGCGGCGACCGGTCACCCCCAGAATATAGGCCAGCCGCGAATAGGCCTCGACGTACCCGGACTCCAGATCGATCACCTCGCGATAAGCCTGTTCGGCCGCGGCAATCTGACCATCCTGCAGCAGTACCTCGCCCATGGAAAAGCGAGCCAGCACATACAGTTTGCTTCGGTCCTGCGGAATTTTTCGATAATGATCCGCCGCCTCAGCCAGTCGGCCGTCCTTTGTCGCCGCCTCGCCAGCCACGAGCATGGCGTCGGACCACTGCGAACTGGATTCGGGCACCTGCAGAGCCAGCGCCTCAGCCGCCGCGTAGTCACCTCCGGACAGTGCCAGACGCGCACGGCGGAGCGTTTCGAAGGGCGTCTCGGGCGGCGTCCAGATAAGACTCCAGAAAACGAAAACGCCTGCGGCGGCAAGACCGACGCAGGCGTATAAGACAGGCGCGCGGCTGATCCCGGTTCGCTGCTGTCCGTCATCTGCCCCCTGGAAATCCGTCGTCATCAGACCTGACTTCAGGGATCAAGGTCAAACGTAAACTCATTGGGGCCGGCGGCCGTGACTTCTGCCGTCAGACCACTTCCCTTTTTGCTGTACTTGGGGTTGATCATCGCCCCTTTGTCGCTTTCCGCCTTTTGGGACTTGGCGTCATGACTTGGACGACCGCCCCCCGCGGCCATGGCTCCGTGCACTTCTTCGGCGCTGGCGGGAGCGCTACTGCTGACGTTCTTGGTAATCAATACCTCGTATCTGCCGGGAGCAGCACCGTCTGCCCATTCGTAGGTAGTCATTTCGAACTTACCGTCGTCACCCGTTTTTCCGATAGCGAC
>JAVKCM010000161.1:0-44037 GCA_040222735.1 Fuerstiella sp.
CGTGGGCATCTCGCCTGAAATCTGGGTGGACTGCGTGCGTCGCTTCGGCAAGTGGCATGCATCGGGAGTGGGCCGGCCGGAGTCGTTGAAGCGTCAGGCCGAACGCACGGGTTGCAACAGGTCGCTCAACACCAGCCTGAGCCGCCAGGTATTTGCGTAGACGCAAAGCGGTGAATAGTCACCGCCTGTGTTTGAGACGAAGGCAGAAGGGTGCTGCACGCCGAGCGCTGACGTATAGCGTGTCAGCCCGCCCGCTGATACCCAGCCCATCCTCACGCAACCCGCGTGACGGCGACCGGGTTATGGTGCGTCGCGCGAAGGCCACCGACCGACGCTCCGGCGCGTCTGGCCGATGCATTTGAGACTCCGCCTGACGTTCGCCCCTGTTTCGCCTGTCGCACCAACGCTTGCTGCCCCCTGAATTCGTTCTGGATCAGTCAAGATCTAAAGGTCGTTAGTCGTCACCCGCACGCCCACGGTCCGATGGAGATCGTCTTGTCCAAAGACGTTCAGTTTCGGAGAAACTGAACAACGGCAGTGCAGTGCCAGGCATGGGTACGTTGGGGCTAGCTGATAGATGGGTGGCACGTATAATTCAATTGGGTGCGTATAATTGATTGATCCCTGGTCTCGCACGGTAGAGATTCTGCACACGGCCCGCTATGAACCGCCCTGACCACGACTACTTCTGCTTCTTTGATTAAATAAATTGAGATGAACAGTACACGACAATCCACCGGTATTCCGCGTCTGGACGAAGCTCTGGGGGGAGGCCTGATTCCCGGAACCCTGACCGTGGTGATGGGAGCCACCGGTATTGGCAAAACGCAGCTCGGCGTCAGCTACTGCCACGCCGGACGACAGCAGGAACAGGAAACCGGCATTCTGTTTGACCTCACGACCCGAGGAGATTCACAGAATCAGGCGGAATATGCAGAGCGAATTTTCGGCTGGGCGATGAAGACCCGCAAGCTGGTGGACCGCATCGACTGCGGCGTGGTCTGGGACAAGGCGCAGATTCGTTCTGACTATCTGCACGTCTTCAATCGTGGTGGTCGGCGCGTCACCATCGGCGATATGCAGCCGGAAGAATGGCAGGAATTCAAAGCGGACCTGATGCGACGGCTGGATCAGACCATCGCCTATTTCTATGGCAACTTCGTACACGGCGTGCGTCGCGTCGTCATCGACGGGGTGGAACCCACGGAAAAGGATGCGGATTCGTTTCAGTTCCACCTGTTCGACTACATCTATCACCAGATTCTGCGGAAAGAACACGACTGGCTGGCGCGAGATCTGTTTCGCGTCCATTTCCGTTCACAGCAGCCGACGGTCGAGCAGCGCGCTTACGACCATCAGAAGATCGGCGGCATGCTGCTGTACACCAGCCATGAAGTGATGCTGGATGACCTGATTACCCGGCCGATTCAGTCCGGAGATGTGTTGTCGAACGCCAATACCATTATTCTGATGGGCAAGACGCGGGAAGGGGGGCGAATCGGCAAGGCACTGCACGTCGCAAAACACCGCGGCAGTGCGTGCGACGACCACATTCTGCCGTATCAGATCACGGATCGCGGTATCGAGTTCACCGGCTGAGCGGACGGCATTCGCAGCCGCCTGAGCGGCGGTGATGCGGTGACCCGCGTCCTCAGAAATCAGGCCGCCACGATGACGGCCGCCCACACCAGGAAACGTGCGATCAATAACTGACTGGTTGGTCGCCTTTCGCTTGGCGAAAGCCGACAATAATTGACCGGACTCTGTTAAACGGGTTCGGATTACGCCACGAACCACGCATCCGTTCCTTCGACATAATCACGTTCGGCAATATGAGCTTCAATCATCGAACGGGCGCCGGCGGCTCCGACAGCGATGAATAGCGGAACACCGTCGGCCGAGCCCATGGCGGCCACGTCCACCACCGGTACATCGTGAATCCGCTGACCGATTTTGCGTCGATTGACTTCAAAGATCTGCCGCACGGTGATGCCGCGGGCCTGCAGCCAGCGGAGCCAGGGTTTGCCTGTCTGCCCGGCCCCCCACAGGTCAACTCTGCTGATTCCGTGCAGCGGCCCGGTCAGCAGATAATGTCGGCGGCACTGCATGAATGCCTGCGTTGAATAGCGCGCATCCCGCCTTGTCAACCGGCCGGCACTGTCGATCCAGTCGAACAGTACCTGATCGACCTTGCCAAAGCTCATGCCCGCCTGCGCCGCGCGCAGCATCAGATCATAGTCTTCCGGAAACCCGTTGGATCGGAACTCATGGCTGAAGTAGGAGCGGCGGGCCAGGATCGTCGGATTCACCAACGGGAATTCCACAAAACGCCGCGCCCGAATCCGGGCGGGCGTCAGTGTTTCTTCGTTGATCCAGCGCTCATAGCGCTGCAACCCGGGAACGGCCGTCCCGGCACCGTCGATGATATTCACTCTGCACCCAACGACGTCGAAATCGGCAGACCGCATTAATTGCAGCTGCTGCTCCAGCTTTGTCGGATGAGCAACATCGTCTGCGTCCATCCGCGCAATGACGTCGGCCTGAGCCAGTCGGGTGCCTTTGTTGGCGGCGGCAGCGACACCCAGGTGCGGAAGTTCAACCATTTTAAGGCGGCGGTCCCGGCAGCGCCGCACGATCTCGGGCGTTTCGTCGGTGGAACCGTCATTAACAACGATCAGCTCGATGTCAGACAGCGTCTGGTGGAGCACCGAACGAATCGAACGCGAGATCGTGGCAGCTGCATTAAACACCGGCAGAACCACGGAAACGCTGGGCTTCACCGGAACCGATCAGTTGCTTTTCTTCTTCTTCGGGACGGGGGCTTTGATGCCGGAAATGGCAACAATCTGGCCCTTGTCCTTGTCAAACTCGCTGCCCAGCTGAGCAACGTACAGGTCGCCGTCCGGCCCGAAGGCACAGGACACCGGCCCATGCAACTGGTCGCCGATGATACGAACTTTCGCATCCTCGCCTTCTTTCGGCAGGTTCACGCGGGCCAGACGACCGGATTTGACTTCTGTCAGCGCCCAGTTGTTGTCCACCACCACCAGCTGGCGGCTGCCAGGCACAGCGGCAAAACCCATGGGGTCCGTCAGTCCGGGCAGGTTCCACTTCTTCATCACTTTCTTGGTCTTCACGTTCCACTGAACGATCAGACCGTCATCCTTGCCACCGGCACCGGAATACAGTGCCAGAACCGAACCCCGTGCCCACGGCAGCGTGGCCATGGGCGAGTTGATTTCAATGCCTGCTTCGTCAGCCGAAACCAGTCCACCCAGTTTCTTAGTAGCCACATCGACGGACAGCACCCATGTTTTGGCATCAGCTCCCTGTCCAGCCACGTAAATCGTGCTGCCGTCTTCGGACAGACTCAGTCCGGTCAGATTGCCTTCGCCCTTATCGGCCGCATCGTCCGAAGTGGGTCCGACGGAATTGGTAGCTTTACCGTCGTCAACGGTTCCGGCGCCGTCGAAGAACACAACCGTTTCGGCACCGTCGCCCAGACCCGCATTGGTCACGGCCAGCGTCTTTTCATTCACCCAGACGGATGACAGCGGTCCCAGCTTGAACCTTTTGGCTCCGGTATCTGCGTCAACCTTCCAGTATTCAGTCGCAAACCCTGTGATGTATTTTTCAGCCTTGCCGTTCTTCACCAGCAGCACCTGACCGTTGCCGGAATCGCAGACCGTCAGCACGCCGCTCGGGCTGAACGCCACGGACGACGGATTTGTCAGGCCACCAAGCACCAATCGTGCTTTGTACTGCGCCTTCAGGCCCAGGTCGATGTCCTCGGCCACAGCAGCTCCGGCGGCAGCGCCCGCCGCAAGCATCACGGCAAACAGGTTTCGAATCGTCATTGTGTAACTTCCCCTCATTGAAATGATCTTGTGAATCCTGAACCGCGGACGGTGTTGAAATCAACATTCCGCCGTGAGCGGTTCTGCCCCGGAAGCCCTCCGGGACGGAACTCCGTACGTGTCAGGCGACGATTCCTCGCCGCAGCATGGATTCCACTCGTTTCCGGCCCGGTTTGCAAGTGGCGGCCGTTTGAGGATCTGATGAATTTCATCTGTCCTCTGTCCCCCGCGGCCTGCGATGGCGGTATGGATCAGTCACGGGGCGACTTTGGGTCGCGTACCGCAAACGCCCGCCACGCCGGTTGACAGTTGTTGTCTTCCCATTTACACCGCAGCGTTCTGAGTTCGATCGATTCGCTGATCTTCATCAAGGCGGCAGAAAATGGCCAGATCATTCACCCTGTTCAATGTTGACGAAGGCATCTATGCCACCGCCCGGATTGACTCCCAATCGGCCGACATCGATGCCTTCGGAGACCAGTGGAGCGTCAGCCTGCATCGTCTGCACGGCGGGCTTTCCGACGGCGTCGACGTGATCTGGCTGAACAACGGACAAACGCGGCTGGCCGTGCTGCCCACTCGCGGCATGGGGATCTGGAAGGGAGAAGTCGCCGGGGTCCCGCTGGAATGGCGATCGCCCGTGGAACGCCCCGTGCACCCGGCCTTTGTCGATCAGATGCGGCGGGGCGGCATCGGCTGGCTGGACGGTTTCAATGAACTGATCTGCCGCTGCGGCCTCGGCTGGCACGGTGCTCCGGGAACGGACGTCATCAAAGACAGCGACGGCAATGTGATCAGCGAGCAGTTTCTGCCGCTACACGGCCGCATTGCCAATCTGCCGGCTCATCAAGTCACGGTCGAGATCGACGATGACGGCCTGCTGTCCCTGACGGGTGTCGTCGACGAAGCCAGCGTGTTCGGCGGACGACTGCGTCTGACATCCACGCTGAAGACACGAATCGGCAGCAATACGTTTGAAATTCTGGACACCGTCGAAAACCCTGGCTCGGCCACGGCTGAAGTCGAAATGCTGTATCACTGCAATATTGGCCGCCCGTTTCTGCAGGATGGTGCCGGGTTTCACTCGGCTGTGGAAGAAGTCGCTCCGCGGGATGCGCGAGCCGCCGAAGGAATCGATGACTGGAACCAGTATGCCGGTCCGGTCTCTGGTTACGCAGAGCAGGTGTATTTCACCAAACCTGTCAGCGGCCCGGACGGCCGTGGCCTGGCACTGCTGAAAAACGCGGCCGGCGACAAAGCCATCTCGGTGTCCTTCAGCACGGATACACTGCCGTGGCTGGCCCTGTGGAAGAACACTCAGGCCGAAGAAGACGGTTACTGCACTGGCCTTGAACCGTGCAGCAGTTTTCCCAATCTGAAGACATTTGAACGTCAGCACGGCCGAGTCATCTCGCTGGCCGCCGGCGACAGTGTGTCCTTCGAGCTGAGCTTTTCCGTCGCGCTGGACAAAGCTGACGTGGATGCGATCGTCGACGACATCTCGACGATGCAAAATGGTCACAAAGTGAAGATCGGCAAAGAGCCGAATCCAGACTGGAGCCCCGCCTGACACCACCGGTAACGCCGTTGGCGTGTGGCGGGAACGCCTCGTCCTGCGCAGCACAAGAGCTCATAGTCACTCGGAACGGTGTTCCGGACGGCGCTCTGAATTCCACCGCGGGATTGCACGACCAGGGCTAACCTGAGCCGCCGGCGCGCTGGCGTTTGCGGAAATCCCGCGCGGTTTCACCTTCGCTGCGTTTGAACGCAACAGACAGGTATTCAGTGTGGCGAAAGCCGGCCGAACCGGCGATTTCAGCCAGCGACAGGTCCGTCTCCACCAGCAGCTGCTTCACTCGGTCAATCCGCAGCCGCAGAATCTCGGCATGCGGCGTACGCCCGAGCAGTTGCTGAAATCGCGATTCAAGCACTCGCCGCGACAACGGAACATGCCGCAGCACGTCGTGCACATTGATGCCGCTGAATGCGTTCTGCCGGATATATTGAAGCGCACTGACGATGTCCGGATCGTCAATCGCCAGTACATCCGTGGACTGACGCGTCTCTACACCGAGCGGAGTGATCAGGCTTTTCATGGCGGCCGGCCGCCGGTTCGCCATCAGATGACCCAGCATCTCCGCTGCCTGAAATCCGGCCTTCACGGTGTTGGGAATCACACTGGACAGCGGTGGATCACAGAGTTCACACAGCCGCCGATCATTGTCCACGCCGATCACTGCCACCTGTTCCGGCACCGCAATCCCTTCATCGCGACAGATTGCCAGCAGCTGCTGAGCCTTGATGTCGTAACAGGCCATGATGCCGACCGGCTGAGGCAGTTTTTTCAGCCATCGGGCCAGCTGCTGCCGGTCTCGATTCCATGAATAGCCCGGCCTGAGACGCGGTATCGACTGGTGTACGAAATAACGGGCACCGGCGTCATGTACGAGTTCCCTGAAGCGCTGTTCCCGCCAGCGTGACCAGTTGAAATCCGGATCACCACAGTACGCCAGATTCTGAAACCCGCGACTCAGCAGATGTTCGGCCGCCAGTTCAGCAATCGCCCCGTCATCGGTCTCGACCCATGGTATTCCTTTCACATACCGAGCCGCACTGACATCCACGACGGGAAGGCCGGTGCGCCGCACCGCCCGCGCAATGGCTTCTGTTTCAATCCGAGCAATGATGCCGTCACCCTGCCAGTTTCGAAGCCAGTTCGGCGGTGTGGCACCGCGTTCCTGTTCAGGCAGATACACAGACCACGTGCGATGCTGCTGCACAAACGCGATGATGCCGTCCAGCAGTCCGCGTGAATACGCGTTGGATGTTTCCAGCAGCAGCGCCACCGATTTTCGAGCAGACATGGAACACCTTCGGAAGAATTCCGGCCACGCGGAACAGACGGCTGCCGGACAGCGGCTCGAAGCGAGCGTTCAACGCGGCCGGGCTGCCTGGCCAGGCAGCCCGGCTTGCGATCAGAAGCCCGGCTTTTTCAAAAAGCCGGGCTTCCATCCTCCGTATTGACACACCACGACGTTCAGACCTTCAGCTCGGCTGACCCGGTCCGAACAACACTCGCAGCATCATCCGCCACCTGGTGAAATTCCTCAAGTGTTTTGCGCGATTTCTCATCGCAGACTGCCCGGACGTCGGGCAATATACGAACCAAGACGGGACGGCCACGAGACCCGCCCGTGCCGTCAGCAGGAGTGCTGACGTTCGTTCAGCACAGATTGCACTTAACCCGATTTTGTTACCGGTAACAGGAGCGTACGCCGTGAGTCAGTTGAATGTTGCGATGATTGGATTGGGATTTGGTGCGGAATTCATCCCCATCTACCAGGCTCACCCCAATGCCGACGTCGCTGCGATCTGCCGCCGCAACGAAGCCGAAATGAACAAGGTTGGTGATCAGTTCGGCATCAACAAGCGATACACCGACTACGAACAGGTGCTGGCGGATCCGGACATTGACTACGTCCACATCAACAGCCCGATTCCCGATCACGCGTGGATGTCACTGAAAGCTCTGGATGCCGGCAAGCACGTCATGTGTACCGTCCCGATGGCCACCACCATCGACGAATGCCGCCAGATTGTGGAAAAGGTGGCGGACACCGGTTTGAAGTACATGATGGCGGAAACCGTGGTCTATAGCCGCGAGTTTCTGTTTATCAAAGACCTGTATGAAAAAGGTGAACTCGGAAAAATTCAGCACCTGGCCGCGTCTCATCCGCAGGACATGGATGGCTGGCCCAGTTACTGGGAAAAGATGATTCCCATGCACTACGCCACTCACGTGGTCAGCCCCTGTCTGGGACTGGTAAACGGACTGGCGGAATATGTCAGCTGTTTTGGTTCCGGAACAGTGCGCGACGATATTGCTCAGAAGTCCGGCAATAAATTCGCCGTTGAAACATGTCACATCAAAATCAAGGACACGGACCTGACGGCTCATATCTGGCGATTCCTGTACGACGTGGCTCGTCAGTATCGCGAGAGCTTCGACGTGTACGGCACGAAAAAGAGTTTTGAATGGACGCTGATCGAAAACGAACCGCACGTGCTTCATACCGCCAAAAAGCCGGAGCCCGAGATTCCGGAACAGATTGAGGTGCCTGATTTTGCTCATCTGCTGCCGCAGGAAATTCAGCGGTTCACTCAGCCGGCCGAAATCCACGACACGGAACACCTGAGCTTCATTCAGGGCGGCGGCCACGGCGGTTCTCATCCGCATCTGGTGCACGAAATGATCAGTGCGATTCTGGAAGACCGCGATCCGCGTCCGAACGCCGTCACCAGTGCCAACTGGACGTGCGTCGGCATCTGTGCTCATGAATCTGCCGAAAAAGGCGGTCAGATCGTGAAGCTGCCGGAGTTCACACTGGGGTAGAATAGCGCCCATGATGCATCAGTTTTCTCCATCTTTTTGGCCTCTTTCGAATTACCCGCCAGCAACCTACCCGTGGCTGTTGTTGTTCGTGAGCGATGAGATGGTGCAGGTTCTTCGTTCGAAAACGCCCGCGCAGCGTTTGGCGATGACTCATGCCATGTGGCGGACAGCTCGCAGGCGGCTTTACTATTCCATTCGCGCAGACCATCCGGAATGGGAAGTCGACAGGGTGATGAGAGAAGCGGCGCGACGCATGCGACGTCGTAATCGGTGACGGGGTGACAGCTCGCTTCGCGTCTCCCGAAGACGTCATTCTCAAGAAACTTCAATGGTATCAGCACGACAATTCGGACCGTCACATTCGCGATATCGCGGGTGTGATCAGAGTGCAGGGATCTGAGCTGGACCTCCAGTATATCCAACACTGGCTACTACAATTGAATGTGCAGGACGTCTGGCAAACAGTACAGACCGTGATCACGAAATCTCAATCGAAACGGCCCCCACAATGAAGTGCTTTGCTCGACGATTCGTTTTTCCGATGGCTCTTGCATCAGCTACGATCGGTCTGTGTTTTACTACCGCACAGGCGGCGGACCTCAAGCTTCTGTTTATGGGAGACAACGGGCATCATCGCCCGGAAGCCCGGTTTCAGGAACTGGCTCCCATACTGGAAGCCCGCGGCGTTGAGTTGAAGTACACCGACCGCATGGAAGATCTGACGGCGGAGACGCTGGCAGCGTTTGACGGCCTGGTGCTGTATGCCAACATTGATCGCATCGAGGACGCTCAGGCACAGGCCGTGCTGGACTACGTAGCCGGCGGCAAAGGCTTCATTCCTCTGCACTGTGCGACGTATTGCTGGCGGAACAACGCCGACATGGTGGCTTTGATGGGAGCTCAGTTTCAGCGCCATGGCGGACAGGTGTTTACGACTCAGATCGCCGCTCCGGACCACCCGGTCATGGACGGCTACCACAGCTTCACCAGCTGGGACGAAACCTACATTCATCACCGGCACAACGAACTGAATCGTACAGTGCTGGAATACCGCGTCGAAGGAGATCAGGCAGAAGGCAATACCCGCGAGCCGTGGACATGGGTGAGAACTCATGGCAAGGGCCGCGTTTTCTATACGGCGTGGGGGCATGATCAGCGGGCATTCAGAAATCCCGGCTTCCACAATCTGGTGGAACGAGGTATCCGGTGGGCCTGTAACGATGATCCGTCCGTTGTCCCGGCGTATCGTGATGCTGATACATTTTCGGCACCTCAGATGACGGAACTGGTGCGGGATGTCGCTCCGTTTGAGTACATCGATGTCGGTCCGAAGATTCCAAACTACACTCCTGGCAGTAAGTGGGGCGTGCAGGGAAAACCTCGCACGACGATGCAGCTGCCATTGTCACCCGACAAGAGCATTAAGCATTTTGTCACGCCGGAAGGCATGGCTGTCCGGTTGTACGCGGATGAGCGAAGTTTTGCCGCGAAACCCATCGCCATGAACTGGGACGAACGCGGACGTTTATGGATCTGTGAAACCGTGGACTATCCCAACGAACTGGGGCAGAATCGCGACCGCATTCGCATCTGCGAAGACACCGACGGAGACCACGTGGCCGATAAGTTCACGGTGTATGCGGAAGGGCTGAGTATCCCCACGGCGATCGTCATCTATCGCGGTGGCGCCGTCGTCCAGAACGGAACGGAAACGGTCTATCTGAAGGATACCAATGGCGACGATGTCGCTGATGAAAAGACCACGCTGATCACCGGCTGGGCGCTGGGTGACACACACGGTGGTGTCAGCAACTTCCGTTACGGTCTGGACAACTGGATCTGGGCGATGCAGGGTTACAACAACAGCACGCCGCGAGTGGACGGCCAGCCCGTGCAGACGTTCCGCATGGGCTTCTGGCGTTTCAGACTGTCGAATTCAGATCCGCCGAAGGTCACCGATCTTGAGTTCATTCGTTCCAGCAACAACAACACCTGGGGACTCGGCATCAGCGAAGACGGTTTGATTTTCGGCTCGACAGCCAACCACAACCCCAGCATGTTTGTGCCGATTCCCAACCGCTACTACGAACGTGTCCGCGGCTGGGCTCCTCCAACGCTGGGGACGATTGCGGACACACACCTGTTCAAACCCATCACGGAAAACATCCGGCAGGTCGACCAGTTCGGCGGCTACACGGCCGGAGCCGGGCACGCGCTGTACACCGCGCGGACCTTCCCTCAGCAGTGGTGGAACAAAACCGCTTTCGTCTGCGGACCCACGGGACATCTGGTCGGAACATTTGTACTGCGACGGGACGGGGCCAACTACAAGTCCACCAGCCCGGTGAATCTGCTGGCCAGTGATGACGAATGGAGTGCTCCGATCATGGCCGAAGTCGGTCCCGACGGAGCCGTCTGGGTGATCGACTGGTACAACTACATCGTGCAGCACAATCCCACGCCGCAGGGCTTCGAAACCGGAAAAGGGAACGCCTACGAAAGTGATCTGCGCGACAAGAAGCACGGTCGGATCTATCGCGTGGTGCCGACGGCCGGGAACTCATCGAATGACATCGTTCACGAATTCACCAGCCTGGCCGAGGCAACAAGCGAAGAACTTGTCAACACTCTGCAGCATCCGTCGTTCATGTGGCGGCTGACGGCGCAGCGTCTGCTGATGGAACGAGATATCAGCCGCGAACAGCCACAGCTTATGGCTCTGGTGCAGAACGAAGAAATGGACCAGATCGGCCTGAACGTCGGAGCCATTCATGCGCTGCATACGCTGCATGGTCACGGATACCTGCAACTGGACGACGCCAATATCCGAAAAGACGATGCTCGTCGATGTCTTGTGGCGGCGCTGCAGCATCCATCAGCAGCCGTGCGACGCAACGGAATTTCTGTCCTGCCTGAGGATCAGCACGGGCTGGAACTGCTTGCCACGAAATGGGACCACGCCGGCGAACAGGACGCTCAGGTGCAGCTGCAGGCAGCCCTGAAACTGTCCGACATGCCGGTGGCAGACGATGTCGAACGCCGCATGCTGATTGCTCTGAAGATCGCACTCGAAATCGAACAGACTCAGGATCCGGTGATGCTGGATGCATTGACGGCAGCGGCCGCCAGCAGCGGTGTCTGGTATCTGAACGCCCTGGTTGACCAGTCTCTGGACAGCATTCCGCCTCCCCTCGGACTTCCGCCCTCACAGAAGAAGAACCGACCGGCGGGCACTGTCGGAACGGCCAATGTCAACATCGCTCGGCGTGTCGGTGAACACATCGGCCGCAGCCGCCCGGACGCCGCCACACTGCAGTCGGCGCTGACGGTTGTGCAGCGTGCCGACGACACTCTGGCAAACGCGGTCCTGGACGGACTGACGTCCGGTCTTCCCGCCGGTTTCAAGTTCAAAACCACTCCGGAATTCGACACAGCACTGGTGGAAACGCTGAAAATGGCGGACTCTGCCGCCAAAAGCAAACTGGTACGTCTGGCGGCTCAGTGCGGCACCGGCGCGCTGGATGCGCATGCCGCAGAAATTGTGGCTTCGCTGCTCTCGGTTGTCGGCGATACTGATGCACAGGACGCCGCTCGTGTGGCCGCTGCTCGCGACCTGGTCGGGTTTCGAGCCGACGATGCAAAGGTGGCGGCTGAGATTATCGAACAACTGAATGCTCAGACGCCACCACAGCTGGGTTCACAGCTGCTGGAAACGCTCCAGCTGAGCCGGTCGGCAAGTGTGGGAGCCGCGATCGTGGACGTCATTCCCACCCTGACACCAACGCTGAAATCTGCGGCCGTCGGGACACTGCTGAGTCGCCAGGAATGGGCGGCGGCGCTGCTGCAGGGCATCGAAGCACGACAGGTCGAACTGACCGATCTGTCGCTGGACCAGAAACAGTCGCTGCGTGCCTTTCCGGATCCCGAGCTTCGTCAGCGAGCCGAAAAACTGCTGGCCATGAGCGGTGGACTGCCGGATGCCAACCGTGACAAGGTGCTGAAGTCACTGCTGCATCTGGCTGAAGAAGAAGGCAACGTGGACAACGGCATAGCGATGTTCAAAAAGCACTGCGTGAAGTGTCACCGCCACGGCGAAATGGGAGACAAGAACATCGGCCCGAATCTGACCGGCATGGCCGTGCATCCCAGGGAAGAACTGCTGATGCACATCATCGATCCGTCGCGCAGCGTGGAAGGCAATTTTCGAATCTACACGGTCGTGCGGACGGACGGGCGGGTGACCAACGGCATGCTGGCCTCGGAAACACGAACCAGTATCACGCTGATCGACACCGAGGCAAAGGAAACCAGCATTCCCCGGGAAGACATCGAAGAACTGGTCGCGTCACGCAAGTCGCTGATGCCGGAAGGCTTTGAAAAGCAGATGACAGAAAGTGAGCTTTCCGACCTGCTGCAGTTTCTGACCAACAAGGGAAAGTACGTCCCCATCCCCCTGGATCGCTATGCAACAGCCATCAGTACGAAAGGTCTGTTCCACGACGGCGACAATGGTCCGGATCGCATGATCTTCCCGGACTGGAATCCGAAGATTTTCAGGGATATCCCGTTTGTGCTGACGGATCCGCAGGGCAAATCCCGGCCGAACATCATTCTGCTGCACGGTCCTCAGGGCAGCCTTCCGCCGAGTATGCCGAAATCGGTGATGCTGCCCTGCAATACGTCGGCGAAGGCCATTCATTTTCTGAGCGGGGTGGGAGGCTGGAGTTCTCCGGCCCACCGACCTCACACCGTGTCCATGACGGCGCGGCTGCATTATGCCGACGGTTCTCAGGAAGATCATGAGTTTCTGAACGGAATCCATTTCGCCGACTACATTCGCCGCGTGGATGTGCCGGAAAGTAAATTTGCGTTTGCACTGGGCGGACAGCAGATTCGGCACATGAACCTTGTGCCTCAGAAGAACCAGAAGATCAACACCATCGAACTGATCAAGGGCAGCGATCCGACCGCTCCGATCGTGATGGCGATCACGATCGAACGTTAAACGTCCATGAATCTCCGCCCGTCGCGCGCTCCTCGTAGCGGAACTCGCCAGAGTTTCGGCGGCCGTAGAAGACGCACCGGATAGCAGGGGGAGAATGTGAGACGGCACCGGATCGATCGGACCGAAAGCCTGCGCGGCTTCCGCTACCCGGTGGCGCCATCCGCGACATGGTGGCGGTCACTGCTTTCTTCGCCGCACATTTTGTCCGGAATCAATCTGATCCGGGGCAGATAACGTTCCGTTGTTACGGCTAAGGCAAGGTCTGTCAGGCCGTTTGGCAGAGCAAATTCGGGCGACTATGGTGCCCGACGGCCACTCTCTGGAACCCAGCCGCCTGGCACGGTAAAGTGCGTCTCAACCAAACAGATCAGGTCTGATTGAAGGTCTCCCTTCACCATACAGGAATTGAAACTCATGTCCGAAGATAGTGTGCAGCAGTCAGAAAAAGGCGGAAATACGGAACGAACCGGAAACGAGAACAGTCCGGGTCCGGTCTACCTGGTCTCGTACCCGAAGATCGTGTTTCTGTACCCGACTGTGCTGGCCGCCCTGTTTGGTGCGATCTTCATGTGGTTCAATAAGATCGGGGCGGACGACCCCGCCGCGATCATTCCCGGTCGGATTTTCCTGACGGTGATGATGATCAATCTGGTGGTGGTTTCGTTCGATTTTCCGCGGACCACGTCATTAACCTGGTTTTTTGCCGTCGTCGCTGTCACCATCGGCATCTGGACCCTGCTTCGGCTCAACCCCGACATGGTCCCCTGGGTCACCAGACAGATGATGAAAATTCGCCCGGCAGCAAACACTTCCTTCTATGTGATTTACGTGCTGGTGATGCTGTTTCTGTTTACCTGCGTGATTGTCAGTCGACGGTTTGATTACTGGGAAGTCCGGGGCAATGAACTGCTGCACCATCATGGTGTGCTGAGTGACCTGGAACGCTTTTCGGCACCAAACCTGCGGATTGACAAGGAAATTAATGACGTGTTTGAGTACCTGCTGCTGCGGTCCGGACGTCTGATTCTGCACCCCAGCCAGGAACGCCGCGCGATCGTGCTCGAAAACGTGTTCTTCATCAATCAGAAGGAAGAAAAAATCACCAGAATGCTGGGCGCCCTGCAGGTTCGTGTCCGTACCGACAGCCACTAATGCGTTTGTGGCTGAATGCGGACGTCAGACGTCGTGGTGGCAAGCTGGAAGCCTGCCCCACGCTGGGATGACAGCTTGCGAAATTGGGTGTGCATCAGACGGACGCATGTTGACTGTGCCGACGCTGGCGCATGGCTGCCATGCCGCAGAAACTCCACCAGCTGAGATCACAAAGATGACTCTCGACGAAATTCTCGCGCAGCTAGAAACGCTCGGCAATGAGAAAGTCCGTGCAATCAACCGCAAGCACGGCGCAGGCGACAATCAATTCGGAGTTCTGCGAGGCAATGTTCGGAAGCTGGCGAAGCAGATAAAGGCGAATCACGAGCTGGCACTGGCTCTCTGGAAAACCGAAAACATCGACGCGCGGTTTCTGGCCATTCTGCTGATTAAACCGAAATCTCTGTCGGTCGACGAAGTGGACGGGATGGTGCGGTCCGTTACTTTTGTCGAAGTGGCGGACTGGCTTGCTTCTTATGTTCTGAAGAAGCATCCCGACAAAGAAATTCTTCGCCAGAGATGGATGGCCGACGACGACCCCATGGCCGCCCGTGCCGGCTGGAGCCTGACCGCGGAGCGTGTCGTGAAGAGCCCCGATGGGCTCGACCTCAAAGCGCTGCTTGATCGCATAGAATCCACCATGGCAGACGCCGATGCGGTGGTTCAATGGACGATGAACATGACACTTGCAGAAATCGGAATCCACCACGCGAAGCATCGCAGGCGGGCCATGGCCATCGGCGAATCGCTGGGAATCTATCGTGACTATCCGGTTTCGCGGGGCTGCACGTCACCCTTTGCCCCGATCTGGATCAATGAAATGGTGAGCCGTCAGGGTTGAACGGGGAATCGATGGGTTGCTGCAATGTATCCAGGGACAATCAGAAAGAATGCAGCTCACTCTGCCTAAAGTTCTGCCTACAGTCTTCAACTCATTCGGCAGCCGAGCGGTTGTGAGTCTGCTGGTCTATGCCGGTTGACTGATGTATTCCGCCGCCCGGCACAGTCTGATTGTGGATGAGCCCGAACACCAGGCGGCGGGGCTGGCCGTGTGGTGATCCGGCCGGACGGATCTGTAGCGTCTACTTCGCCCTGGGGGGCGATCGATCGTCAGATCGGTCTGTTTCTGGACGTCAGAACTGGTCTGAATCTGAAGGACGCAGCAGTCCGGCTGAGGATTCAAAGAATCGACGGCGGCGTTCCGGGGCGTCGGGCGTTTCGGCGGCATGCTGTTCCAGATCCACCAGATTTGCTTGGCAGACGCGGCACCCGATTGTCATCAGATGAAATTCAACGTAGTCGTTGGCCTCTTTCCCCAGCGTTCCCAGCAGATATCCGCCGACTTCGCTGCGTGTGGGGCAGCTGAGGGCGGCGCGCTGCCAGATTTCTCCGACCGAGTACCCTCCCTGATCACGGTGATGGATCAGCTGAGCCACGCGGGACTGCAGCGTCTGATCCTGCCGCAGCTGTTGTTCAAGCTCGGTCATCCGTTCGACGGGCAGCATTTCGTCCAGCCAGGCGGTCAGTTCCCGATCAGTCCAGTTCATGTTCAAAATCCGAATTCCGGCGACTTTGCGTCATTTCGGGCACGTGATTTTCCGGCCTTGCCGGAAAACAGGACAACAACCTGCCAGGCCTGTTGGCTGCCGGTGTTTTTGGCACCGTGAGCGAAGGGTTCGCCGCGTATTCAGACGAAGCGTAAAACTCGCGGTTGTTCTCAGCCCGTGCAGTTTAGCAGCTTGTCAGGTGAGAAATCGAGCGTTAGAGTCCAGCGTTCCGGCATCGGAAGTCGTCGCGAATTTCCGTTTTATAAGGTTATATCACCGGAAAACGGCGGTCGCCGCTTCGTGATCGGCCGATCGCAGAATTCCAGTCCATCTACCAGATCCGCCCGAACATGGATTCCTGACGGCACCGCACGAAGGACAGCCTTGAATGGCTGTCCTGTTTGTTTGGCGTTCAGGCACGGCAGAATTCGAGTTGCAATACCGAACCTTTCACAACAGCGACCCCCCGCAGATTCTGAGACTCTGGCACGCCAGCAACCTTGGCCCCAGTGCCGCCGAGGGCTTCCCTTGCGATATTCTGGAGCTGTTTGTCTTTTCGCAGCCGTTTTTTGATCGAAACGGTTTTTTTGTCGCGGTCGAAGATGATCGGATCACGGGATTTGTGCATGCCGGCTTCGCGGCCACCGCCGACGGAACCGCGCTGGACCGGACCCGGGGAATCATCTGTGCCATTGTGGTGCATCCGGACTTTCGCCGCCGCGGCGTCGGTGCAAAACTGATGCAGCTGGCCGAAGAATACCTGACTCAGCGCGGCACCACGTCCATCTGCGCCGGTGGCGGGCTCGAAGGCAATGGCTTCTACAACGGCATTTACGGCGGACTGCAGGCCTCAGGATTCAGCACCCGGGCCGCTCCGTTTGAAGAATTCATGGCAAAGCTGGGTTACCGAGCAGATCAGACAACGCAGATTCTGCATCGTGACCTGACTATCGGGCGTGACCCTGTGAGTGCCCGGCTGATTCGTCATCGACGGCGTCTGAATCTGGTGATCACAGACCGCGTGGGCGACCTTTCGTGGTGGTGGCACGTTCGATTCGGCCACATGGACGCGTTGAAGTTTGAACTTCAGGAACGTGAGGATCAGTCTCTGGTGGCTTCCGGCCAGATTGTCGGACTGGACGTCTACGTTCCGAAATGGGGCGTTCGCGGCGTGGGGATCCGGGATGTCATCGTGCCGGAAGGACTGCGTCATCATGGATACGGACTCTCACTGGTGCTGGAAATCTGCCGACGTCTGAGAGAACAGTCAATCCAGCTGATCGAAGCACAGATCGACGTCCGGAACGAACCGGCGCTCGGGTTATTCAGTTCGGCCGGTTTTGAAGACGTCGGTATACTCGTCTCCTACCGACGGGACCTCTGAACCGCCTGCAGCGAAATCGCATTCAGGCAGCCTGAGGTCTGATGGCTGCCCGCAGAAGGAGCAACGATGGCGTCGATCTGTGTATTCTGCGGCTCTCGCGGTGGAGCCCGAAGCAGCTATGGCAAAGCGGCCGCCGAACTGGGACGCGTGCTGGCAGAACGAAACGACACACTGATCTACGGCGGCGGCAGTACCGGAATGATGGGGGTTCTGGCTGATGAAATGCTGGCCCGCCACGGACACGTGATCGGTGTGATTCCACAGGCGCTGGCGAACGTGGAACTGATGCACGCCGCTGTGACGGATATGCGAATCGTTCCCGACATGCATGTCCGCAAGGCGACCATGCACGAACTGGCCGATGCCTATGTGGCTCTGCCCGGCGGTCACGGCACGATGGAAGAATTATTCGAAGCGCTATGCTGGGCCCAGCTGGCCTTCCACACCGCACCGATCGCCGTGCTGAATGTGGGCGGGTATTATGATGGACTGATTCAGCTGATCGACACGATGATCCGCGAACAATTCCTGTGTGAATCCTACCGCCCGCTGCTGACCGAACTGAATTCCGTCGACGCCCTGAAGCACTGGCTGGACCAGCATTTCGCAACCGCGCCCCGACCGTAGCACGCGCTGCCGAGAAACCAGGCCGAAGCCAGATTGCCGCATCCTTCACGAAAATGAAACACCGACTATTCGAACGTTGCCGGGCACGGCCTGATTGGAGTCTGTCGCACAGACTTCTTAACATGTGCCGGAATTATTGCTCAGCGATCAGCAACAGCGGTTCCGGGCCGTCGTCCGCGTCTGGTTGCTGTCAGACGGCATCAGAAACGGAAGATCATGACCACAGTCCACGCGCGACATTTTGAAACATTGAAACCTGTGCAGATCACGCTCGAAGGCGAATCGATCCAATCCGTGGAGCCGTTTGCCGGTTCATCGGAGGACGCGGAACATCTGCCGTTTGTCAGTCCGGGATTCTTTGATATTCAGATCAACGGATTCGGCGGCGTCTGGTTCAGTAGTCCTGACCTGACGGTGGATAACGTTGCAGCCGTCACGCGGGCACTGCTGCAGCGAGGCATTACGCGCTATTTTCCGACGCTGATCACAGCGTCTTTTGAAGCCCTGCAGCACGGCTTTCAGACGCTGCGGGCAGCCTGCCAGGCGGATGAGGTCGTGGCAGACAGTGTCGCCGGATACCATCTGGAAGGTCCCTATATTTCTGCGGAAGACGGACCGCGGGGTGCTCATCCGCTGCAGCACGTGCGGGCGGCTGACTTCGACGAATTCAGCCGGCTGCAGGAAGCCTCCGGCGGCCGCATCCGGCTTGTCACGCTGGCGGCTGAGGCCGAAAACGCGGTGCCTTTCATCCACCAGTGCCGCACCGCTGGTGTTGTAGTGGCACTGGGCCATACCGGAGCGACACCGGAGCAGATTCGAGCGGCCGTAGACGCAGGAGCACAACTCAGCACACATTTCGGCAATGGAGCTCACGGAATGCTGCCCCGTCATCCCAACTATCTGTGGGAACAGCTGGCGGATGAACGGCTGTGGGCCAGCGTGATCGCGGATGGCTGGCATGTGCCGACGGCGGTCCTGAAGTGTGTACGCCTGTGCAAGTCGTCTGAGCGAACCATTCTGACCTGCGATGTTTCGGGCTTTGCCGGCTGCGCTCCGGGAACCTATGCGGAAGGCGATGTGGCCGTCGAAGTGCTGTCGGACGGCCGCCTGGTGGTCGCGGGACAGCGACAGTTTCTGGCGGGATCCGGAGCGACGACAGGCGAATGTGTGGCTCACATGGCAGCCGCCTGCGGGATCTCACTGGCCGAAGCGGTGCAGATGGCCACATCGAATCCTGCACGCCTGTTCAGCGAACACCTGCCTGCTGTGTCCGCCGGACAGCCGGCCACGTTTTCGGTATTCCACGTTGGCGAAGACAATACTGCCCGTGGTCAGGGAACAGCTTCATTCATCCCCCGACAGACGTTTCTTCGCGGAAAATGCTATCGTCCTGAGGATTGAGGCGGCCCGGTGCCGGGCATTCAGAAAATTCAAGTCAGTCGCCCATGACCGAACCCGCGTGTTGATTCATTGGAAACCCGCTGTGTCAGCGGGGGATCTGCGTGGAAAAGCGTATCGTTTATTGTCCCTGGCTGACGCATCGGGTTATCTGATCGCATTTAATCAACAGGCTGGAACGACTGGCGGACGAGTGACGAATCACGGCGGAAGAAACAGAAGGGGGCGACAGCGGGTCGCACCGATTCTGCCCCCGATGACGGACAGGCCGAATGTGTTCTCGTCGCAGAGCAGAAACAGCACTTCCGGGTTGTTTTCTGTCCGCAGGTGACGCATTGAATCGTTAACCTTTACTGGTAACATTCCCGGTTCGGCCCTTGTGAACGCAGTGGGAAGCAACCAGTTCCAATCCGTGCGACAGATCGGACCGGTCGGCCGGTCGTCGGTATCAAAGACCAGAACCATTCGGCATCGGGCTTTTCGTCCCTGAACCTCGCCATCGTTTTTTCAGCTGCACGGATATGGTGCAAGTTCATTCCATAGAACAACTGAAGAAGTATCTCATCACCAGTCAGCTTGTCCGCCTCGAACAGTGGAGGATTGTTGAGGACGAGGTAATGCAGTGCGCTGACGTTGCAGCTGCTCTGAAGGTCATGGAACGACAACAGATGCTCACGCATCTGCAGACGCAGCGGATTCAGAAGGGCAACACAGACGGGCTGGTGCTGGGGCGATACAAACTGCTGTACCGAAATGCGTCCGGAAGTTTCGCCCGTGTTTATCGAGGAGCGACACTGGATGACCGTCAGGTGGTGGCCATCAAGCTGCTGCGGGAACGGTGGGCGGCCGACCCGGAGGCGGTCGCGGGCTTTCACCGAGAGGCTCGCATCTGCCAGCGATTCCGGCACCCCAATATCGTTCCGATTCTGGATGTGGGCAGCGAGGGCAATTTCCACTTCTTCACGATGGAATTCATTGAAGGCGGCAACCTGCGGGATTTTGTGCGGATTCGAAAGACGCTGTCTCCTGGTGAAGCCTCCCGCTGTGTGTACGAAATCTGTGCCGGGCTGGAATACGCACTGGGCATGGGCGTCACTCATCGGGACCTGAAGCTGACCAACGTGCTGATGAGTTCGACCGGTATCGCCCGCCTTGTGGACTTCGGACTGGCCGGCGCCGATTCCCCCTCACGCGTGGGAACCAGCGATGACGTGCACCGCGCGCTGGAATACGCCTCACTGGAACGAGGCACCAGCGCCCCGCCGAACGATCCGCGAAGCGATCTGTTTTTTGCCGGGTCCATCATGTACGAACTTCTGTCCGGCGAATCAGCGTGGCCCCGAACGCGGGATCGTGAAGAACGAAAACAGCTGAGTCGCTATACCAACACGCCGCCGGTGGCCTCGATCCGCCCCAATCTGCCCGTCTGCGTCACGTCAATCGTCGACAAAATGATGAAGATCAGTCCAAGTGATCGCTATCAGTCTGCCACGGAAGTCATGGCCGACCTGAAGGCCGCGATGATTGAACTTGGTGAATGGACGGACAACGACGAACAACAGGTCAGCATGGACGTTGGCCCCCCCGAACCATTCCGCCTGCTGATTGTGGATTCGGTCAAAAAGCGCATCAGGGCGCTGCAGGAATACTTTGAGAGGCACGAGTTCAAAACATCCTTTGTCACGAATCCCATGGTGGCCATGGAACGGCTGAAGGGTGACGCCCCGCCGGACGGTATTCTGCTGCTGGCCGACAACTTCACGGATGACATACTGACCAGTTTTCCGCAGCTGCAGGCCTACGGCCGAGCCAAAAAAGTACCGTGTCTCGGTGTCTTTCCACGCGAAGAACGTGAACGGGTCGAAAGCGCAATACGATCCACCAGATACGGCACCGCGGTTTTCCAGCCGGCCACGCTGCGTGAAATCCGCCAGCACTTTGAAGAGGTCGGAGCGATCACTCGGATGACGTAAGTGCAGAGTCACCGGGCGGCCCGTCGCCGGCCCACCTGTCCTGATCTCTGCTGCCGTTCCAGCAACGGGCCCGCCTGCCAGTACTGTTCGGCACGACTGATGCGTTGGAGGGTGGATTCGGAGACGGGACTTTTCGGGGGGACAGCGGCGACCGGTCTGCAGAAAAGGAACTTTCTTTCATTGAAAGACGCGCAGCAAAGAGTGCGGGCAGACGAGACACGGAAAAGGCCTGTGATTTCCAGTGATCTGCACAGACGCCGCCGGCAATTTTTGAATCTGCGTCTTCTGTGTCATCTGCGGATGAGATTCCGTGCAGCGACAAGTTTGCAGAGAAAAAGATCGACGACGCAATCCCTGTCGCTGCTCACGGAGGTACCGGGACAATCTGCAGATCACGCAGATCAAACGCTGATCAACAACGCTGTTTTCTGAACAACAGCGAACAGTATTGTGCGTGTCCTCTTTCCTTTTTGGTGACGGACTTGGAAGTCCGTCATACAGAAGTGTCCGGACGGCCTGCTGTGCGTACCTGAGCAGACGGCGTGCCGAATACCATTGGCCGCCTGCTGGAACCACTTCAGCCCGGTGATGTCTTTTTCACTGACCTTCTTCTTTAATCCAGCTGACGTGGCACGCGGCAAACCGAACAGTATCGGATCCCCCGTCTTTTCGTCGTCAGGTGTCAGGTGTCAGGTGTCAGGTGTCAGGTGTCAGCAACGTGCGGCGTCAGCAACGTCAGGCGGCTGCAACGTCAGGCGGCTGCCTTCAATGACCGGGAATGCTGCGCCCAGCTGATCCAGTCGGTCACTTCTTCCAGATCCGGTTTACGGCCGCCTCGCACGATCCGTTCACCTTCGCTGGTATTCGCAAACGGCCCGACCAGAGCGTACAGATCGGCCGGGCGTTTGGCTGACAGCTGCTCCGCTTCGGTCACGCCGCAGGCCACCAGAATCTGTGCGTCATGTCCGCGCAGACCAGGAACCTGACAGCACAGCCGCGCCTGGTGCTGCCACTGCAGGATCGTATCGCCCGAAATTCGCTGATTCGAAAGCCGAACCGCAACCTCCTCAGCATCTGCGTTCAGCAGGTCGTCCACCGTGAAGATGCCGACTCGGCCCAGCCGCTGTGCGGTCCGAGGCCCGATAGACGGAGCCGCTTCAACTTCGTTCGATCGATTCAGATAAAACTTCAGCTGTCGCTCTGTTTCCTGCTCCTTCCCGGCATCGGCCGTGCGATAAGAAGACGAATGCCGGGCCATCCGCTGGCGGCGTCGAGCCCGACGCTGCTCGCACTGCCGCCGCGCCTCCATGGACAGTCCCGGACGACGCTGCCGATGGCGGACAGCGCCCGACTGTGAAATCCGGGCACGGCGTTTCTGCAATGCACCGCCATTTGATCGGCCGTCGGACGGCGCTGAAAGATCACTCGCCTGACCTGATTTGACAAAGAAACGCGAACGTGAGTGCCGGGCTTCCGTCAGACTGCGCGAATGCTGCGACCAGCGACTCCAGTTGATGGCCTGCTGTCGATCAATGGTGCGACCCGACCGCAGGTATCGTGCACCGCCCGGGGACTGCTGAAACTTCGTGACCACGTCGAACACAGTTTCCGGACGCATCCGACTCAGTTCCGTCCGGGACTGAATGCCGGCGGCGTACAACAGCTCTGCATCGCTGCGTCTCAGCATCGGTATCTGAGTCGCCAGTTCTGCCTGACCTCGCCAGGCGCGAATTCTTTCCCGGCTGATGGCATAGCCGTGATTTCGGAACCGCGACTCCAGCTCATCCACGGACAGCGTCAGCAGCTCTTCAATCCACTCCAGACCGGATGCGCGAAAAGCTTCGATTTCGGCCACCGTCAGTCCAGACAGGTCCTCAACCGGATTATCAACCTCCAGATAGAACAGCCAGTTGGTGTGGTCATTTGACCGGACCGTCGCGGCCGGTACGGCGGGTGCAGCAGGAATCTCTACCGATGGTACCGGCTCCGGCGGCGGCACATGAGTGGTCAGCGTCACCGCAGGCCGTTCTTCCAGATGGCGAATCCGGACCTGCCGGCGAACGAAGACGTCCCGCACATCGTTCTGAGACGTAAAGAAGATAATCTGCTGACCATCAGCGGCGACTTCCAGCAACAGATCGGCTGCTGCCGCAGCGGCATCATCATCGGCAGAAACAAATACGTCGTCCAGAATCAGCGGACATCGTTCATCCTCTTCCCCACGGCATTGAATCAGCGCGAGTCGCAGTGCCAGGGCCACCAGATCCCTTGTTCCGCGACTCAGCTGCTGTAGCTGCTGCGGTCGAGCCGCCTGCCGTGTCTGTGCCAGAATATAAGTTCCGGTTTCGTCCGGTATCAGCCCGAAACAGTCCCCATCCGTCAGACGACTGATGTAACCGGACGCCACGACCAGCACCTGTCGGTCTCCGGTATTATGAAGCCGTTGCGCTACCGTTCGCAGACCGGCTTCAGTCTGATCAAGCACAATCTGATGCCTCTGCAGCTGGCTGAGCCGTGTTTCGACCTCGGCAATCTGAAACTTCAGCCGATCCAGGTCTTCCAGTCGCGCTGCAGACTGACGCTGACTCTGAAGATCAGCCAGTTCTGTCTGCAGTCGATCGATCTGGCCAGCCATCTGCTGGCAGCTGAAACGCAGATCCTCAACGCGACGACGGGCGGCCTGAAGCTGAGCTTCGAGAGCATCGACCGACCCGGTGACGGTCAGATCACCGCTGCGGGAACGCCGGAATTTTCGATGAACCTGATTTTCACAGTCGGCCTGAAGGGGGGGCGTCGCCGCAATCACATCTTCGCATCGCCGCTGCTCCGCCCGCAGCGAATCGATCTGCCCCTGCAGCACCGAAATGACCTTATCGGCGTTCTGCAGAGTTCGTTCGGCGAGCGCTGCTTCCAGCGAAACCTGATGAGCCTGAATCGCATTCTCGTGCTGACTGACGTAGTCGCACAGCGAAAACACTTCGCTCCGCAAATGCTGAAAGAACAAGTCCCGCCCGGCACCTTCCTCCCGCGTCTCAAGCGGCTCGTTGTGGTTCAGAATCGCGTCCATCCGCTGTTCCAGTCGTGTCACCAGAGCGCGGATTGACTGAAGAGAATCGGACGGCTGCCAGCCCGCTGAATCGGTGTCGGCGACACCGTGCAGTTCGCGCTGAACGGACTGACTGATGCGAGTCCATCGCTGTTGCCGTTCAGTCAGAAGCGCGATCTGTTCTTCGATTGCCCGGCGATCCAGCGAAACCTGATTGCGGCGTTGAGCTGCCTGCCACTGCTGTTCCAGCAGCTTTACCTGGGCCTCGGCATCGCGCAGCTTTTGTTCAATATCCGACAGTGAAATTCTGAGCCGTTGCAGTTCTGCTTCTGTGGCGGCGATTCGAGCCGGCAGGGCCGGATCCGTGCGACGCAGATCCGCCAGACGTCGATTCAAATCGTCTCGCTGACGGCTGAGATCAGCCACATTCCGGGTCAGCCCGCCTTCCTCACCATTCCCATCGCGTTCCCGGACACACTGCTCCGCTGCCATCTCTGCGCGGCGCATTTCGTGCTGCTGCCGCACGGCGCCGGAAGGATTCAGACACAACCGCGTCAGCAGATCAAACCGAGCGGCCTCCTGGTATCCGACGCTGAAGATTTCCTGAAACACCGGTTCGTTGACCCAGCCAGGCAGCTGAGCCCCGCTGACGGACGGCGTCACTCCGGTCGCCAGATCAATCGTCGACAGATCAGAAGAAATGCCGTGACTGCATTCCCGAGCAAGACGCACTGAGCGTCCGTGCGATTCAAGGCAGACCGCTCCGCCAAATCGCTCATCATCCGCCTGAAACGCCTGATGGTCAGTGGTGTACCCGAACAACAGACCACGCAGAAAGCTGACCATCGTCGTCTTACCACTGCCATTGCCCCCGAACACCACGGTCAGACCGGGCGAAAGGTCGCACAGTTCGGCGTTTCGCAGCACACCAAATCGCTCAACGAGTATATCTTTCAGACGCATCACAGGACTTTCTTTTCTGTCTTTGAAACCGGTGTCATTCTCTGCCGGTACCGGAATGTCACGCCACGCGCTGCAGCAGAACCAGACCCGCGACCAGCGGTGGAGAGATTCCGTCCCCACCCTGAAGAACTACTGACAGGCCGGGAACGCCGTGCACTTCAGAAGTGCTGACCGGACCGTTGATCACCTCAAAATATTCGTCAACCGCTGCCCCCTGATCGGCCGCGAGCAGCAATGAAGAATCAGAAGAAAACGACACGGACCGAGGCCAGACACCCTTGTGTCCGCGATGCAGGCGGTCCCTGAGTTCGGCCAGCAGAGCCGGCTCGCTGAGCTGTTCGATCTGCCCTGATTCCGCAGCGACGTCAGCTCGCAGTACCAGGTCCACGGCCAGCGTCCGGGGCTGCTGTTCGTCAAACACCTGCGAGGCGCGGACGATTTCCAGAATCAGATCATCCGGAGTCACCGTGCCGGCCAGCGTCACGCGTTCTGTCGCAAAACGAATCACATCCGTGGGCACCAGAGTCGTCTGAATTTCGCGAGCCTTCGTGTCGGCTTCCACCAGAACACACCCCGCTTCCCACTGTTCCGCAGGACTGACCGCCTGAACTGCGCCGGCGGACAGGGACAGGTGCCCGTCGCCTGAATGACGACTGCGATTTTCTTCAGGACGGATCGCCGGGCGAGCGTGATACGTCAGACGATGCTGTGTGTGACTGCGGGATTCTCCAACGGCCACAATCAGCTCTGCATCCCCCGAATACCCGGAACTAACAGCCGTCAGTCGCACCTGCTGGTCTGCGGACAGCTCCACAGCCAGAACCTGATTCGTCTGCAGCACAACGTCAGCGATGCGTTCAAGTCCCGGAGTTCTGTGAGAGCCGTCCGCCGTCACAACAACCGGTATCCCCTTTACGCGCAGCGATTCAAACTGTTCGTCAAGCCACCGCACCACGGCGTCCTGATCTTCTTCGGTATCCGTGATGCGACCGGCGATCAGCAGAAAATGAGCCTTTCGCGTCACCGCGGTTTCCACCACGTTGCGGACCGCCTGACGAACACTGTCGGTTGCCAGACGCTGCAGCCACCCCGGCGAATCGGCAAGGCCGTTCAGCGGTGTCCCCAGACGAAAATGTTCGGCGTGGACGAATCGAAGCGTGGACATCAATGCCTCCCTGCATTGGCCGAACCGGGTTCGGCGGTTTATCACTGAAGCTTCCGCACCTGTCCATCATGGCAGGTCGCGCAGAAACGATGGCTTCGTCGGGCCATCCTGACTGCAATCTAGTTCAGCCGGGCACCCGTCGGCTAGGCCAATCCGGCCGTTTTTGCCGCAACCGGACGAAGCCGTCGCAATTCGACCGGAACACCGGCCGGGAACCGTTCTGACGACAAAACCCTCCGCACGCAGGAAATTCTGCCGTGCCGAAGTCGTCGCCCGGCCGACTCGATTTCGGCAACCCACTTTGCCGCAACCAGACGATTCTTTGATTCCGCCGTGCGTTGCCGCAAAACAGCCAGCCGAGGCTCGCTGTCGCCCGAAATCGGTGACACCAGAGCGTCGGTGACACCAGGGCGATATAAGCGACTTGTCGCAACAAGAAAGCATTGCCCGCGACCCGGCAATCAAGGCTGCTTGCGTAAAATGCGTCGAATCCCGAAAATGCGGTACGGTTCGAGATTCTGTGTTAGATTCGGCGGAATTTTACGTCGGTTGAGTCAGCAGGGTAATTATAGTCTGAACCGATTCGGCAGGAATCCGGTGAATAGAATGCCTGCCACCACAATTCAGGACACAGCTCGCTGGTCGAGCCAGGTGTTGTCAATTTCTGCGAGTGGAGAAACATCGAATGCGGAGGATGCTGAGATCATTGTTTCCGGGCAGCGGCTGCAGGACGGCGCGACGCAGAATGTCCCGCCGCGGCGCAGTGGTTGATTCGCTCGCCCGGATTAGTTCTGCTCCGGCCGAGCAGCTGGAAACTCGGACGCTGCTGGCCGCCCAGCTGATTTCCTCAAATGCTCCGGCCATCACCGCGGGAGCCGGAGAAACCTTTGATGTGACCATCGTCTACCAGACACTGAACGACAGCAATTTTCCGGCGGCTCTGCAGGCCGACGGCATCAGCTTCAACCTCCACTTTGACTCCGACGCCCTGACATTTGTAGAAACACGCAACGTGTTTGCCGAAGGACTGCAGACAGCTCCCTCGGCGGCCCGAGCCGAAAGTGATGCCAGCGTCATCGGCGATGACAATGATCCCACCACCGATTCAGTGCTGCTGGCGAGCTATGCTGACACAGATTCAGCACAGTCCCTGGGCTGGACAAACTCTCCCACGGCCGGGAGCCAGGTGATGTACGTGGCACGATTCACCGCCCGAGCCGGCTTCTCGGGGACCACAATCAACTTCTCTGCCAACTCCACCGGCAGCATTATCGGGCAGAGTGGCACCTTTGTCTTCCAGTCAAATTCGCTGGACGTCCAGGCACCTTCGGGCCCTGCGATTTCCATCGCTGACGCGACGCCGGTCACGGAAGGCGGGAACGCCGCATTCACCGTGACACTCAGCTCACCGTCATCTCAGACCGTGACGGTGTCGTATTCAACACAGGAAGGCAATGGACCAACCGGAGCGATTGCCGGTGAGGACTTTGTACCTCAGACCAATCAGTCGCTGACTTTCAATCCCGGTGAAACTCAGAAGACGATTCTGATCAGCACCATCGATGATGACATTGTGGATCCCGATGAGACATTTGATGTCAGTCTGTCCAACCCCGTGGGGGCACCGATCCGGATATCTCAGGCCACCGCCGCCATTGTCGATAATGACGTAGCCCTGCCGCGGCTTTCCATCGCAGATGCACCAATCATCACTGAAGGAGAGAACGCTGTCTTTGAAGTGACCCTGAATACGGCGGCGAGTCAGACCATTACCGTCAATTATTCCACCGGTGACGGTAATGGTCCGACCGGAGCCACCAATGGCACCGACTTCACGTCTCAGCAGAATCAGACGCTGACGTTTGCGCCAGGCCAGGTCCGCCAGACGATCACTGTCGCGACAACCGATGACGCGCTGGCGGAAGAAACCGAAGAATTTGTCGTGACGCTGTCCGCGCCCAGCGGAGCAACAATTGCCCGGCCCGAAGCTGTGGGGACGATCAACGACAATGATGCGGGAAGACCTGAAATCTCAATCGCAAATGCGCCCTTCGTCACCGAAGGCGGCACGGCCACATTCACCGTGTCACTGACGGCCGCCGCCAGCGGCACGGTTACCGTGAATTATTCAACCAGCGCCGACGGCAGCCCCACGGCGGCGACGCCGGACAGTGACTTCACCTCACAGGTCAACCAGACTCTGACCTTTAATCCGGGTGAAACAGAAAAGACAATCAGTATCAGCACCACGAATGATGCTGCGGCAGAGCCTACCGAAACATTTCTGGTGTCAATCTTCAATCCGAACAATGCGGCGCTGAGAAATTCGCAGGCAGTCGGCACTATTCTGGACGACGATTCGTCGCCTCAGGGCTCCGGAGATGTGGATGGAGACGGTGACTTCGACGCCAATGATTCCTTCCTGATTCACCTGGTCAAGCTGTCCGGCACGAACACGCAGATCGACCAGTCCAAGGGCAGCAGCAGCCTGACGGCCGCCCAGATCAGAACCAACGTCAGCAGTCTGGAGACTTCCGGTGACGTGGATGGCGACAGCGATTTCGACGCCAATGATTCCTTCCTGATTCACCTGGTCAAGCTGTCCGGCACGAACACGCAGATTGATCAGTCCAAGGGCAGCAGCAGTCTGACCGCCGCTCAGATCAGAACCAACGTCAACAACCTGGACGTTGGTTCCCAGTCGGCCAGTGCAGCCGCCGCCCGGCGCATTCAGGTCGCTCCGGTTTCTGAGGCCGGTTCCAGCACGGACATGACCAGCGTCAGCAGCCTGCCTGAAACCACGGAAGTGGATCTGTTTGCCCCGGTGGAAGACGCTGCACCGCAGCCCGTCGCGTCAACGAATTTCGAAGCGGACCACGGTTCTGAATCGGCGTCGGTCTGGCAGGACCTGCGCACCTGGATCGATGCCATCTGAGGTCAACCACCGCACTCCCGAACGTCTGATCTTGCAGCGTGAGCTTCCAGCTGGCGGTGTCATGTTCTGCAGAATTCAGCGCTGAATCCTGCTTCAGGCCATCCCGCACGGGTCGGGACACTGACGCTGTCCATGGAAAGCGGAAAGCGGACCGCACGCAGGCGTGCGTACACCACCGGAGTAAGCAGCAGATTCGCGCAGGGCGATTCAATCAAAAAAGGGCTGTCCGATCTGATGTCGGACAGCCCTGATGGATCACATTGTCGCATCGAGCAACAACCGTAAATCAGTTGGTTGCCGTGCTGCGAGCTTCCGCGGCCTGTTCCTTCAGCAGTTCTTCCACCACGGTCGCCAGGTAGGCATAGTCATGATAGCCGACGGCCGACATGCGCACCTTGCCGCGGTGATCAACGAACAGCGTGGTCGGATATCCCTTCAGTTCGGGCACCTGGGACAGCACTTCCTCGGTGATCACAGCACAGGGATAGTTCATGCTGTTGTTGGCCATGAAGTTCTTGACGATCGTCGCCTTAGCCTCTTCACTGGGCCCGTTTTCCTGATTCAGGCCGACCATCTGGAAACCGTACTGACCGTACTTGTCCTGCAGCTTGACGAAGGACGGGATTTCCTGGCGACAGGGTCCGCACCAGGTGGCCCAGATGTCCACAATGCAGACGCGACCTTTCAGGGCGTCCATTTTCAGCGGCTTGCCGTGCACGTCGACCAGATCAAAGCTGAAGGGAAACCCTTCTCCTTTTGCCAGCGCTTCTTTCGCGTGCTGTTTCTGAAGTTCTTCGTTCTGCTTTTTCAGCTCTTCAAAATGAGCTTCCCACGCGGCCATCTGGCTGTCGTATTCAGCCAGTTCCCGCACAGCGGCAAGATCTTCATCGCTTTTCAGCATGGACAGGTTGGTGAACCCGGATTCGACGGCCTTGTCCAGCAGTTCCAGAGATTTTGTGGTTTTGCCCTGCTTCGCCAGCACGCAGGCATAGCCGTAGTGAACGGTCGGTCGCAGATCTGACTGGGGAAATTCCACGCCGGCGGCTTCGGCCTTCAGCAGGGTGTTTCCTGCGCGTGTGATGGTCGTTTCTGACAGATCCTCACTGCCGCGCTGAGCGTGCATCATGGCCAGGTTCAGCAGCGTGCCGACGTAGCTCTGCACGGCCGTGGCGTCCGTCGGATTAGTGTCGTAGGCGGATTTGATCTCGGCAAACTCGCCTGGCAGATCCTCAAAGTCAGCGATCAGCCCTTCCAGCACGGGATCCACCGGCGCGGTCGGCCTGGTTTCTGCCGGAGCTGCCGTTGCCGCACCCGGCTCAGCCGCCGTGTTTGGGCCGGAAGTTTCCGAAACGGTCGAATCGGCAGTGCCGCCGCACCCCACCATCACGCTTCCGCACAGAAACAGGGAAAACAGTTGCCATGAAACCTTCATCACGATTCTTCCTCGAGGGGCGATAACTGGTCATTGGTTCAGAATCAGCAGCTCATAAACCGCCACTAATGAAGTATCGTCAGCCGGCGCAGACAAATTTGACGGCGTCATGCGCGAAATCGGCATCACGCGAATATTCGCGCAGATCGCTGCGTTCACGGCATTCCGTTAAGGATCAAACGGAAAATTATTGTCGCGTCGAAACGTGGCGTAGGCTTCCAGCCTGCGTTTTTCTGCATTGCAAGCTGGAAGCTTACGCCACTTATTTTCCGCTCGGTCCTAAGCAGTCCCTGGTCCGATAAAGCATCTCAGGCGGAACCGCAGCAAACGAGCGGCAGAAACTGCCGACCCCGGCCGGGCCGGCGTCCCGGACGTTGCGTCTAAGCTCGGTTGATTCGCTTTTGACTCGCCCGGTCCAGAACGTGTGTTCGTTCGTGTTCGGTCAGCGTGTACAGGGTCAGGTACAGCTCCTCGACGGCTTTGGTCAGCGGCACGCCGCGGCGCTGCATGGTGGCGCGAGCTGTCTCAAGGCACTTGTGCAGCGACCAGTCGGTCGCCAGTTCTCCGAAACTAACGTTGCAGAACGACGGGATCTCACGCGGCAGCAGTCGACCGCCCGGCAGAACCATCGTCATCACACCGATCGAAGACCCGGTATTGAACATGCTGTCGATGGCCGTCTTGGTATGATCCCCGATGAAGGAGCCGATTTTGATGGCTCCGGAATCGATCATGTCTCCGTTTCGCGGCATGCGCACGCTGCTGTAGTCGCTTTTCAGGTCCGACGTCGTCGTCTGGGCCCCCAGATTTACCCATGGGCAGATATAACTGTGTCCCAGAAATCCGTCGTGGTACTTGTTGACGTGGGAATGCAGAATTGACTGGTCCACTTCTCCACCCACCCGGCAGTCCGGGCCGATGGTGGTACCGCCGCGGATCTGGCCTCGAAAGACCTGCGTCCCACGGCCGATATGACAGGGACCTTCGATGCGCGTAAAAGACTGAATGTGAACGTCCCGATCGATGGACACCGGACCGCTGCGAGTATCAATCACAACGTAGGGGTCGATTTCGGCCTGTTCAGAGACATAGAGTTCTTCTGGTGCTCCGAGGCACTGTACATGAGGCGACGCTGCCTGCTGAGACACGCCCTCGTCCGAAAAATCCAGCTCCAGCTGGCGACCGTTGCGATTCACCAGGTCCCAGGGTTGCGAGATCATGACGCCGGACGCATCCACGACGCGCCGCGAACGAGCGATTCCGAGCAGAATCTGATCGAACTCGTGATCATCCAGCAGCCGTGATTCTTCAGGCGCCAGAGCGATCCAGGCCAGATGTCCGTCAATGAAGCCCGCGTTGTCCATCGTGACATCGTCATAGCTCAGACGACTTTCAGGCATCCAGCGACCGTTGATCATCAGCACCGGAGATTCCGGCAGCCGATTCAGATTGTTCACGCAGGCGGTGGGGTGTTCTTCAGTGTAGACTTCACGCAGCCACGGACGGATCTTCACGCCCCAGGGGGCTGCCGGAAACCAGCGCTGAATCCGTCGCCGCAGTCCCTCGCGACCGCAGATCAGTTCAAACACGGGTCTGGTCAGCGCCAGCGGATAAAGCTGTTCAGTGACACTGTCTTCAAATAGAAACCAACGCATGGCAGAACCCTGTCAGGGAGTTTGCACTTCGGGCTGTGATTGAATCCGTACGGCACGAGACATAAGATCCGATGTCCGGATGAAACCGCGTGAACGTCCCGGGCGACGTCCCGGACATTCTTAATTTTGCTTAATTCCTCGAGTTTCGCACAGACTTGTCCTGCCGCCGACGGCCCGTCACACTGTTTTGCCCCGCAAGTTTCGACGTCCGGCAGCAGGATGCTCCGGCGCCGCCGACCCCTCGGCAGATTCTGCCGCACCCTCATTGTCAGGAATCCTGTCAGCATGATGTGCCCACCTTCCAGATCCTCTGATGTGAACTTCCTCCGCGCGCCGGATTGCCGATCTGTATCCGGTCCCGGTCACCAGACCACGGCAATCATGCTGGCTGTGATTCTGTGTCTGAGCGGCACCGGCGTCGGTGCTGAGGTGTCGTCCAACAGCCTGTTGTCCATCAGCCACGATGGCAGTCTGCTGGCGTGTTCCAATCGTGACAGCGGCACCGTGACAATCCTGCGCGCAGCAGATCTGAAGAAGCTTTCGGAAACAAAGGTTGGTCTGCATCCGGAAGGGACGGTCTTCGTGGGACAGACCTCGCTGGTCGCCTGCTGCGTTTATGGCACAGACCAGATTGTGATTCTTGATGCCGCAACCGGAAACGTTATTCACTCAGTCGATGTCTTTGATGAACCCTACGGAATTGTCAGTTCCAGCGACGGAAAACACCTGTACGCGACTCTGGAATATCCCGGTCAGGTCGTGCGTATCGACACGCAGCACTGGAAGGTGGATGCCGAATGGTCGGCCGGCCGGATGCCGCGGGGTATCGCACTGGCTCCGGATCAGAACAGCCTGTTTATCACTGAGTATCTGACCGCCGCACTGCTGCAGATTTCCTGCGACGATGGCAGCCTGATTCAACGAATCAAGGCCGCCTCAACTGACAACCTGGCACGTCAGGTCACACTGCACCCAGAGTTGCCGAAGGCCTTTCTGCCGCATGTGCGTTCCAAGGTCACGGCAGCCCATGGAAACGGATCCATTTTCCCGTATGTGTCGGTGGTCACCTGGCAGGGAGACAGCGCCGGACTGCGAGTCCGGATTCCGATGGATACGTTCCGTGGCACGCGCGTGGTCGCCAATCCCTGGGAAGTCGCCGTCGCTCCCGACGGACAGTCTGCCTTCGTGATCTTCGGCGGCACCAATGACCTGTACATGGCGCGGGTCGAAGCAGACGATTATCACGAGCTGACCTACTCGGCAACGCTGAAGCTCGGCAATAACCCTCGAGCCGTCCGAGTCACTCCGGATGGCAGATCACTGCTGGTCTACAACGCGCTGGATTTTGAACTGGTCGCCTACGGCCTGCCGCAGCTGCAGGAAACCGGTCGCGTTCAGGTCACCGACAATCCGCTGACGGAAGAGCACCGACTGGGAAAGATCCTGTTCTACACGGCTTTGCAGCCGATGTCCGGGCGCCAGTGGATTTCATGTTCCAGCTGTCATATCGATGGAGCCGCTGACGGTCGTACATGGCAACAGCCGGAAGGACTTCGCCAGACGCAGCCACTGCACGGGCTGGCATGGACTCATCCGTTGCACTGGTCCGCTGACCGCGATGAGGTTCAGGACTTTGAACACACAATCCGAGGCCAGCTGATGCAGGGCCGAGGCCTGTTGAAGGGCAGCCTGCCGGAGGCACTTGCCGAAAAAATCAGCGGCCGAGCCAAGATGCTCGACGCCCTGGCCGTGTATACCAACTCACACAGATTCACCCTGAGCCCCCATGCCCGGCATGGCCTGTCGGAAGCAGCCGAACGAGGGCGGCAGATCTTCCATTCCGCAAAGACCAGATGTGCCACCTGCCACGCAGGCCCGTTGTACTGCGATTCACTTCCGACGGACTCGAAAGAAAATCGCCTGCACGATGTCGGCACGGGCGAGGACGATCCGTCAGAACTGATGGGGCCGGCGTACGACACCCCCACACTGCTGGGCATCTACCGGTCTGCACCGTACCTGCATCACGGACGGGCGGCCACGCTGCGAGACGTGCTGACAACCTTCAACAGCGAAGACCGCCACGGTACCACCAGTCATCTGACCGACATGCAGATTGACGATCTGATCGAATTTCTGAAGGCACTGCCGTTTGAAGACCCGGACGACGCGGCCCGGAAATCCGGCCGCACAATGGTCGTAAAATAAGTCGCCGCCCGACCATCGTGGGGCAAGCTTCCAGACCTGAGCGCAAACAATTGGCTGGAAGCCACAGCCACCGGGCTGACGTGTCACCATAGAATCGCTTCGACTTGCTGCCCGGCCTGATGACCTGACGTCTGTGGATGCAGTACACACATGCCGTTGGCGTCGGCGGTGGACCGCAGATCGGCGGAGCCACCCCACGGAACAGGCGTTGCTTCCAGCCCGGTGGCGGTCAGGTTCAGCCGGCAGGGGAAATACGTCACACGGTCTCCCTTCACCATCAGATCCTGCGTCAGAATCGCCGGAACCATGCGGGGTGCGGAGTCGCTGAGCCCGGAGAACCGTCTGAGTGCCGTGCGGACAAACAGTTCAAAACAAACCATGCTGCTGACGGGGTTACCGGGCAGGCCGAACACCAGGCAGGTGTGATCATCCTGCTGCAGTCGACCGAACCACAGAGGTTTTCCGGGCTTCATCTGAATCCTGTGAAACACCTGACTCACTCCTGCGGTCGCCAGTTCAGACGGAACCAGGTCCAGCGTTCCCGCCGAGACCCCGCCGGACAACAGCAGGATATCCTGTTTCAGACCGCGGCAGATGAAATCGCGCAGTTCCGCCCGATCGTCTCGGGCAACACCCAGCGGCACCGCCACGGCATTCGCTCGCTGAATCTGACTGACCAGCATCGGTTCGTTTGAATTTCTGATGCGACCTGGTGTAAGGGGCTGATCAATCGGCAGCAGTTCGTCGCCGGTGGCCAGCACCGCCACCGTTGCTGGTCGATGCACGGGTACCTCAGCCACTCCGAATTCCGCCAGCACCGCGATGTGCTGCGGTTCCAGGCGGGTTCCGGCGTTCATGAGCGGAGTCCCGGCCTGCGCTGAAACTCCCTGACGAAGAATATTCCGATCAGCAGACACGACGTCAGCGGCCACCATGACGGTCTGCGGCGCCGCTTCGTCAAATTGTGTCTGTTCAATCGGCACCACACAGTCTGCCCCCGAAGGAATGAGCGCCCCGGTCATGATTCGCGAGGCCGAGTCAGGCCCGATGGTGTGACGCGGAACAACGCCGGCCGTGATGGTTTCCAGAATCGGGAGCGTTCTGGTACGCCCCAGGTCAAAGCCGGCGCTCGCCACCGCGAAGCCGTCCATCATCGCCTTGTCGAACGGAGGTGAATCATGCGGCGTCGTCAGGTCCCTGGCCAGCACCAGATGCAGACAGTCCTGCAGTGGTTGCCATGAGACACCGGGCTGAACAACGTGATCCAGAATGGCCGCCAGGGCCTGATCAACGGTAAGCATGTCAGGTTGTTGCTGGTCAGGGAATGGAAAAGGATGTCTAAGCCGCAGACTCGGTTACTCAGTGACGTGGATCGTCTGATCAGGCGCATCCACGACGATCTCAGACTCGGAACCGCCGGGCCAGCGGACTACGGCCGACGTAATCTGGTCGGCCGAGCCCAGCCCGAAGGTCAGCGGCAGTTCGACCTGTGACTGGTAGCTGCAGGTCGGCATGACGGTCCGCGTCAGCACGGTATTATCCGGCAGCGTGACCTGAACGGTTGCGCCGATGGCGTCTTTGCCGGACTGATTGCCGGTCAGCGTGAAACGCAGCCAGTGATGGCTGGTCTTCTGGTCATTCCTCAGCAGGCGGGGCGGACCGCCTGAGGCGAACAGCAGCAGATCCATGTCGCCATCGCCATCGATGTCGGCTCGTGAGGCACCTCGGCCGACCATCGGTCGGGCGAATGCCGCACCGGTCAGTTTTTCGGGCACCACCATGAACTCACTGTCGTATTCCGGCCCGCAGTTCCACAGCAGCTGCGGCGGCTGCTCGTAATGCTGGCTGGACTGCACCTTCTGAATGTCCTCTTCCAGATGGCCATTGCAGGCGAAGATATCCAGTCGAGTATCCAGATCGAAGTCGGCAAACAGGATACCGAATGTCAGTTCCACACGTGTGACCGGCCCGATGCCGTTGCTGACGGCTTCATCGCGAAAGATGGGTATCGGCAGACCGGGCGTCTGACAGACGTACAACGCCGTCATTTCGTTGGCAAAGTTACCGATCGTGATTCCGACAGCGTCCGAATTCCGGAAGCAGGCACTGTCAATACCCATGGCTCCGCGGGCACTGCCGTTGTTGTCGAAGGCCACTCCCGTGCCGGCCGCGCTTTCCAGAAAGGTCCCGTTCTGCTGATTCAGCAGCAGCAGATTCTGGACGGTATCGTTGGCGATCATCACATCCAGCCAGCCGTCCGCGTTGACGTCGGTGAAGGTCAGCCCCAGCGACTTGGCCAGCGGCTCCCCGGTGTCGGGATTCGTGACCTGAATACCGGCTTCGGCGGACACATCGGTAAACTGCCCGTTGCCGTCATTGCGGTACAGAAGCGGGAAAGCACCGCGAAAATCCGTCGGTCGCCCGTAGGCACGCAGCGTGCCGTCCAGAGTGAATTCCATGGACAGGTCCTTTTCACGGGACCAGTCAATGTAGTTGCAGACAAACAGATCCAGATCGCCGTCCTGATCGTAGTCAAACCATCCGCAACTGGTTCCCCACGCGTCCTCAGGCCCTGACACACCCGCGGTTTCAGTAACGTCGACAAACCTGCCGCCACCTGAGTTATGAAACAGACGGTTGGGTCCGACTGCCGTGATATACAGGTCGACCAGCCCGTCATTGTCATAATCACCGCAGGCCACTCCGTTTCCGTAGAACGACACATCCAGCCCCGACCCGGCGGTCACATTCGTGAAGCGTCCGCTGCCGTCGTTGGCGTACAGAGCCGACGTGGGCGGGACGGGGGGTGGGGTTTTCGCCCACGGCCAGATTGTCGAATTCACGCACAGGATGTCCTGATCTCCGTCGGCATCGAAATCGAAAAAGGCCCCGCCGCCGCCCATGGTTTCCGGCAGCAGCTTTTCTCCGTCGGCGCCGTTTTCGTGGACAAAATCAAGTCCTGCTGATTCCGTGACATCAACAAACGGCAGTGCCGGCAGCTGCAGCGGCGGCAGTTCTCTTGTCTGCGGCAGCACGGTTTCTGCCGCCTCTTCGATGACCTCCGGTTCCGCATTCTGACTTAGAATCAGCCAGATGCCGCCGATGGCCCCCACGACGGCGACGCACGCCAGCGACAGCTTCAGCGCCGTGCCGACGACATCGTCATTCTCGGGCGTTTCTGAATGTTCTTCAGGTGACCGCATTATTCCATTACTCCTGTTCCGCAACACGGTGCAGGTCATAGATGACCAGAGGCTCAGCAGCCGCGTTGGCCGCCGGGTACTTCGCCCGAGCCGCTCCAAAGGCCTGCCCGCGGGCCGTGTCGTCGATCTTGTACCGGGCATGCAGCCGGTGGTGCTCAGCCGCCAGCTCGGATTCACCGACGTATGAATACAGCTGAGCCAGGTTGTGGTGGGCATCCACGTTTTCGGAATCCACTTCCAGTGTACGCTGAAAAACAGAGATGGCTTCCCGCAGTCGCTGTTCGCGTTCGTCGGCCCGGCTGGTGCCGCGGATCTGCAGCGCCCGGTCAAAGACCGTCAGTCCCAGCAGGTTGTTCACAACGTAATCGCGACTGAAGTCAAACTTCCGACGCACGGTTTCTTCTGTTCGATAGTTGAGCACCTGACGGAAATTGTTTTCAGCTTCCTCCAGAAAACCCTGCTGGCGGTTCAGTTCTCCGCTTAGCCAGGCCAGCGTCCACGGCGGTGCCGGCGGATCGGTGTGCTCGGCCGCTCGCTGAACCGCTGCTGTGGCTTCGTCCAGCTGACCGTCTCCTGCTTCCAGAAGCAGTACACGTGCCAGATTCAGCGGGCCGTCGTAGCGGCCCAGCGCCTCAACTTCGCGGAAAGCATCCGCGGCCTGTCGCAGTTCTGCCTTGCCTTTCAGCAGCATGCCGATTCCGTAGTCGTTCCAGCGCTGCCATGCCGGAATCTCACGTTCCGGGTTGTCCACCCTGGCCGACACGCCTTCCACGGGAAAGGTCACACTGTCTTCCGCCAGCACCGTGATGGGCAGTTCATTCCGGTACGGCTGGTCTGCCACATGGCCACGAATATTTCGCCCCATTGCCGCCAGATTCCGGTCCACATAGTCCATGTACCGGGAATCAAACTTACGATACAGCAACCGCACGCTGACTTGCACCGGAGCATCCGTGTCTTCCGGAATCTGCAGCGCATAGTGCACGGTCTGCCCCGCTCCCGGCGGAATCTGATGCACGTACAGCGGGACAAAGATGTCCTGAGCATTGCGTCGGTCAATTCGGTTTCCTTCCCGGTCCAGCACAAAGTTGTTCACGAAATGTGACCACGGATCAACCACGTTGTCCTGATTCAGCAGGCCACTGGCACCAATCTGACGATCGCCGGACGACGCCGTCACTTCCAGCCAGATTTCGTTGGAATCCGTCGTTCCCTGAGTAAAGTGGTGACCCATCTTCACGGTACGGATCACGGTTTCCAGCAGATAACGCTGTCCCGGCTGCAGAGTGGGAACCTCCGGACGCAGCGGTGCCGTCAGTTTGCCGTCGATGGACCCGGATTCGCGGACACCAAACACGTCGACCCGCATCACGCCTTCCAGAAAATCCTGATGAGCCTTCACGATCTGCTCGCGATCCCGCAGCCACGCCATACCGGTATTGGCAGACGGAAACAGGTGATTATGAATCTTCAGTTCACCCGAATCATCCAGCACGCGGGCGCCGAAATCGGACGAAACATGAGTCGGCATGTGACATTCGTTGCAGTTGGTCTGAGCTTCCGGCGGGTAATAGAAGCTGCGGGCTCCGTGTCCGGAAACACCGCTCAGCAGCCAGCTGTCGTAATGGTTCTGCCCGCGCAGCCAGTCCTTATAACGATTCAATTCAAACGGCAGATGAACTTTGTGACAGGTGCTGCAGAATTCAGCGGTTGAGTGCAGTGGTTTCAGAAATGTTTTCTTGTGAAAGGACGGCTTGGCTTTCACCAACTGGTTGTTGACCCACTGCAGCACCGCCGAGTCGCTGTGTGCAAAGGGGTAGTGCATCGGTTCTTCGATCGTAAAGTCAGCATTGCCCACGTTGCTGTTCACGTGCGTGATGGCGTGGCAGACGGTGCACGTGATTCCCGAATTCGCCGTCGGGTGATTCAGCATGTCAAACTTCGGATCGTCGAATGCACCGCTGAAGAAGGGTACCGGATCGTGACAGCCGGCGCACCATCGGGAACTCTTCACATTTCCGTCCCGGGCCATCGCCCCTTCACGGGTTTCTGCCACACTGGCCAGATAGGCCGGGTTGTTGAACGAACTGAATCGGTGCACACTGTCCGACCATTCCCGATGCGAATCCTGATGACACTTCAGACAGTACTGGTTCATGTCCAGCGTCTTTGCCGGAATGAAATTTCCGGTGGCTGTCCGAGTCAGGGACGGTTCAAAGTACCGGGCACCTTCCTTCGGTCCGACGGCGTTCCACTGACGCGGATCCTGAGCCTGCAGCACCACCATCGCCACCGCTGCAGCACCAGCCAGACCGGCAAACAGCAGCCCCTGTTTCCACCTCATCCGAGGCCCCACCAGCCGATGCAGCCAGTACAGCCAGAGACCAACCACCGGACAGGCCACATGAGCCCAGTACATCGCGGATCGCGCGGTGGGATGTTTCAGGTCCAGAACACCTTCGATGCGCACCAGCGCAAAGCCGGACAGCAGAATCACCACACAAACGGCAAACAAAGCGTAGCCGATGTTGACCGTGCGCCGGATCTTCCGATCTTTCGTGTTCCGCATGTGCAATATGCCGAACACCAGAAACGGCACGACAATCAGCACACCAACCACAATATGCATCAGAAACATGCAAATGTAGAAGTAGTCCTGATACGTCTGTGACGTCCACCATTCCAGTGTCTTGACGCCCAGCAGATAGGCGCTGTTGGCACCGATCAGAGCCAGCAGCACCAGCATGATATTGAAGACGACACGCAACCGCGGACCAATCGCCTTACGGACGACTTTCTTTCCGGCCGGCGCAGCCTCGGCGCCCCCGGAGACAGATTGAATACTCATCAGGGAAGTTCTTCACACCAGAGAGATCAGCTCTGCCGCTGATCCCCAGCCATCGAAGCAGAAACCATTGCCGTTTCGTCTGCGGGACGCGGCAACGGAATAAGAAAAAACGCTTCTAGTGGCTGAATTCCGGAGGACGTTCCATGATCAGAGGATAGCCGTCACGCGGGGTAGAATCCTCGCAGCAAAGAATCGCATCGCTACCAGCCCCGGTGCACAGCCCCGACGCCGATGTACTCAACGCATCACCGGACGTCAAAGTCGGAGGAAATGCCGGTGCGCCGGGTTGATCTGACTGCCGAGGGCGCCGACACTCGGGACCAGAACAGGGCAGGTCCGCCGGCCATTGAGCCGGCATCACCGATAATCGGTCGAACTGTTGCTGCAGCGAATGCAACGCGATATCCCGAGTGCCCTCAGAGAACCCCGCGGAAGCCGGCGGCCTGCTGTGCTTTGTATGCAGATAATCCCCGCACGATCCAAACACCGTCCCCGGAACGACGCAGCAAACAGCCACGACGCCCAGACTCAGGCGAATCGAAGTGCAAAGGATGGAAGGCTTCATCTGGCAGCCCGTTGAAACAACATACCGACGTACTGCAGTCTACGCAGAATTCGGTGGCGGTGAGAGCACCAATTGCCGGATTCCTGAGAGAAGCTGGGGAATACGATTTCGTCGGCTGACAACTCGCCATCCCACACCTGCCGCACCCAACAATAGCAGCACCGATTCCGAGCAGACACGGACGGGGCCGCCGCCAATGACAACCTGCTGGCTCAAAACAATTGAACCTGTGGCGGCTGCTCCGGCGTCTGCATAGCTTACATGGTGTCTGTGGTCTGCCTCGCCTGACTCCGGTCCGATCGACCGATGGAACGGCACGCGTCAGTTGCGGCAGGCCACCTTCACCTTGTTCGTTCTCGAAACCCCGCTGACATTTCTACCGACGCAGCCCTCCTACTTTGTGGGAGCAGGTTCTGCGGGCGCAGGTTCTTCCGGAGTCTCTTCCGGAGTCTCGCTGCTGTCGGCATCGTCATCCAGAACAGGTCGACGACGTTCGCCGCCATCAGCCTGACCGTCCCCCGGCGACGCATCGACTGCATCATGCCCGCCAGGGCCGCCAGGTCCGCCAGGGCCGCCCGGTGCGCTACCGCCTTCTCCGGTCATGGAATCGCCAGACTCTTCTCCGACAGGACGAGGCGCCAGTTCTGACGCCGACGGTGGTTCTGAGCCGTAACGCACCACGTAAGCCGGGTCGGTTTTCGACGCCACCACGTAAATCGCAGATTCCGGTTTGCCAAGGACCGGCCTCAGCAGACTCAGCCAGCCAAAGCGATGCTCCACTTCGACCTCGCCTTCCCGCACCACAGATTCAGACGGTGCCAGACTCAACAGCGACTTTACATCACTTAGCAGAACCTTGTCTTCAAAAACGCCCTCAGGAGCTTTTTCCTTCATCGCTTTCATTGTCATGGAATGCCCCAGCGAGGCACGTACCTCAATGCCAAGCACCACCAGCAGCACCAGCAGCACCACGGCGGAAATCTTCTTGCGCAGCGGAGATACACCGCCAGCGGCACCGGAATCGCCCAGATCATCACTCATCGCCAGCCCCTGTCATACGTCAACAATTCGAGTTGTCAGATTATTACGGCTACGAGTGTACCGCCGAAACATCCTGCAGCAAACCATTCACGTGGGGCAGTCAGAACAGCCAGCTGGATTCAGCTGAAACCTCAGACTGCCCAACGATCACCGCACACCGGTTTCAGTCGTTGACATTCAGCAGAATTTTCAGCGCATCGGGACGCTGCGCGTGGCTGAAGGCCGGAACGGCGTCCTCCAGCGAATAAGCACCGCTGATCAGGGATTCAACCTGCACTTTGCCATCGGCCAGCAGCTGCAGAGCCGGAATAAACGGACCACAGCGGGATCCCAGAATCGTCACTTCATCAATCACCACCGGAGCCATATGCAGCGACTGCGGCGCGGCTACCGTCGTTTTCTGAATGATTGTGCCACACGGCCTGACCGTCTGCAGCGCCAGTTCCAGGCCCGACGGCGACCCGGTGCAGTCGATAACATAGTCACGTTTCTGTGACGGATCAAAATCGCTGAGCAGCTGTGTGCGAATATTCAGTTCGTTCAGGCGATCCAGCTTCCACTGGTGCTTGCCGACGACCATCAGACCACACCCGGTCTGGCTTAACACCTGAGCACACAGGTTGCCAAGTCGTCCGTCGCCGAGAATCACCACCTGGTCATCAGGCTGAATCCGTACCTGCTCAGGAATCCGACAGGCGGCGGCCACCGGTTCTGTAAAGACTGCCTGTTCCGTGGTCAGCGAATCCGGCACGGCATGCAGGTTTTCTTCCGGCACCCATACCGAATCGGCAAAGGCGCCGTCATGATTCAGAATGCCGATGACGGTACGGTTGCTGCAGTGTCGCGGCATGTCGCGGCGACAGAATTCGCAGGCGTGACACGCACAGTTGATCTCGGACACAACGCGCTGTCCCTGCAGACGACCGGCCTGCGCCACGCCGACAAATTCATGTCCGAGCACCCCGGCGAAGCCCATATAACCCTGCTTCAGCTGCAGGTCGGTTTCACAGATCCCCGCCTGCAGCACCTTCACTTCAATCAGGTCCGATGCCGGCGGGCACGGCTGGTAGTTCGGTTGGAACTGAATTTCCTGACCAGTCAGGCAGACGGCACGCACAGTAGTGATCTCTGCAGTTGAAGAAGCTGGAGTTCGATCGAATGCGGCCATCGTAGCCGATGCCCTCATCACCGACTACTGCCGTACCAACAGCGGAAGGAAATGGGAGTGCCGCCGTGTTGGGCCGCCAAAGGGGACAGGAAATGGGACTGGCTCCGAGCGGCCGGTAAGCAAGTTCAGCCTTTCGGCCGTCATCCGCTCGGTGCCTGTCCCATTTCCGTCGCCTGCTGTATTGGGCCGGCTGTATTTCCGTAGCTGGGGCTTCCAGCCGCAGCGCCACCGGATTCGGTGCCGCCAAAACGGGGGGCCGCCAAAGGGGGACAGGCACGACGGCGGATGCCCAAATCCTATGCTCAGTTTCCACTGGCGCCGTCGAGCCAGTCCCCGCTTGGCTCGGGCGAGGAGAATGATGCCTGTCCCCGTTGGGCCGGAGACCTTGGGATGCGGGATTTTTTGTTCGGTCCCGCAGTGAACCGTACGACGGACTTCCAGTCCGTCGGGTTAGTGCAACCAGCCCACCAAC
>JAVKCM010000162.1:0-3984 GCA_040222735.1 Fuerstiella sp.
GACCCGACCGCGAGATCGACCGAAGGTCTCCCCGTGCGTATCACGCCAAGGTATGGGGCGGTCGGGAGACCGCCCCACAACGAAGGCGGTCGGGAGACCGCCCCACAACGAAGCATGCGCCGAACGAACCGAAGCTCTGGCGAGATCCGCTACCACTTGTCAGCCACCGCCGGAATCATCCCCCACACCCGCTTCTGTCGCGCGAACAGCATCTCTCAAATTGACGTCCGCAAATCTCAGAACGAGAAACAATCCCCCCCCGGGCTGACTCCGCCCGGTGAGGTTTCTCACAAAGCCGGCAAGCCATGAGATGTCGCAGATGACTGCATTTTCCGGGACAGATTGTGGCACGATGACACAGAACGGCTGGCCTGGCGCTCCCTTCCACCTCAATTTTCAACACTTCGGCACGTTGCTTGCCTTAAAGCTTCGTCGGCGGGAAAACCACCATCATCACCAGAGACCAGCAACCGGAAGCCCTCCCGCATTATCGTCGCCCGCTTCTCTCCGACTGCGGACCGAAGGGGCTTACCCCTCCGGACGGTATCCATCAGTTCCAGATGGAAATTCCCACTAAAAAAGCCTACTGAATACATGATGTCTTCTGCCGCTCTCCAAACCGAGCCATGCGACGGACAGGAAATATCCTTGGACACCACGCTGGATTTCCAGAATGGCCGTCGGCGCTTCGTCTCTTATTTTACCGGTGACACTGTCGGCGCCCTGATTGCCTCCACGCTTGCCGGCGAGGTGCGTTCTCAGAACGTGGGCCTGCTGGGCGATGGTCATCAGTGGTACCTGGCCACCAAAAGAGTGTTCGACTTCCTGTTGAGCCTGATCGCCCTGGCGGTGCTTTCCCCCGTGTTTCTTCTGGCGGCCATCTCAGTTAAGCTGTACGACCGAGGCCCGGTCCTGTTCAGTCAGGAGCGAGTTGGAAAAAACGGGCGGACATTTCGCTGCTACAAGTTTCGCTCGATGGTTACCAACGCCGAGCGGCTGCAGAAAGAGCTGATTGCTCAGAATGAGCATGCGGATCCGCGGACCTTCAAGATGTCCAACGACCCCAGAATTACGCCCGTTGGTCGGATTCTGCGGCGTTTCAGCATTGATGAATTCCCACAGATCTTTAACGTGCTGCTGGGGCAGATGAGCATCGTGGGACCGCGGCCGCCGCTGCCTCGGGAAGTCGCCCTTTACTCGCATACCGACTTCCAGCGACTCGCCGTGAAGCCGGGCCTGACCTGCATCTGGCAGGTATCAGGCCGCAGCAGGCTGTCGTTTCCTGAAGAGGTGAAGATGGACGTGCACTACATCCAGACCCAGAGCATTGCGAAAGACATCACGATCATCCTGAAGACAATCCCGGCGGTCCTTAGCGGAGACGGCGCGGCATGATTGCCTCGACATCACAGCGAGCCAAAATCTTCGGAATCGAGATCGACAGGTACACCCTGACCGAGGCCGTTAGCCTGCTGCATCAGTGGATGCAAGAGGGCGAACGACGTTGCCGATACGTGGTAACGCCCAACCTGGACCACGCCGTACAGTTCCAGACCAATGAAGCCCTGCGTGAAGCCTACGACGGTGCGTCGTTGGTACTGGCAGACGGCTGGCCACTGGTCACGGCATCACGTCTGTTTAAAGATCCATTGCCGGAACGAGTGGCCGGCTCCGACGTCGTGCCGGAAGTTTTCCGCGTCGCTCAAACCAAAGGCCAGCCCTGCACAGTCTTTTTGCTGGGTGCTGCGAGCGGAGTGGCAGAAATCGCGGCGAAAAACATTCAGCAGCGGTGGCCCACGGTTAAGGTAGTCGGCACCTACAGTCCGCCTCTGGGTTTCGAGTCGGATCAGGTAGAGCTGTCGCAAATCCGTGAGCTAGTGAACAACTGCAATCCAGATGTGCTCGTGGTGGGATTTGGAGCACCAAAACAGGAACTATTCCTGAAACAGCACGCCGATCAGCTTTCGGCAGGCGTGGCCATTGCTGCCGGCGCCACCATCGATTTCTTCGCCGGCCGACAGCGCCGCGCCCCAGTATGGGTGCAAAGAATGCGAATGGAATGGTCACACCGCCTTCTGACGAACCCTCGGCGGCTCACTGGACGATACGCCAAGAATGCAATGGCCTTGCCGCAACTTTTGCTTCGGGAACACCGACACCGGACAGCCGAGTGCTGAAGTCCGCCTCAACTCTCAAATTTTCATTATGATACACATACTCAAACCAATTCTCATTTCGACACAGAAGGAGGCAAGAAAGATCAGTTTTATGCAGGTGCTCGGTTTGGCACGATACATGCACGCCCGTAGGGCGACAGGTAATGGTGATGCCCCAGAGAAACCATCAGGCGAGAGCCTCTCATCCATAGACGATTCAAATGTTTGAGCCATTAGACACAATTTTTGAAACTTAGAGTTAGGGGAAAATAAAACATGCGAAAAATAGCCACGAAGAGCTGGCTCACTGCGCTGGCCGCAGTTGTTCTGATTGGGGCTGCTTGCCCGACGACGTTTGCCATCCCAATCATCCCGGGCGTGACCAAGATCAAGTTGCAGAACTCTGGCTACCCAGGCGGCAATGGTGAGTTCGGAGCGTTTCTCAAAACAGGTGCCAGCGTCAATCCAGACTACGCCAGTCCATCTTATGGAAATGAAGATTTCCGCACGTTTTGCGCGGAAGAAGGTGAGTCTTTCCAGCCCGGTTGGGAGTACACTGTCACGTGGTTCAACACCGCGACTGTGGCGACGGGTAAAGCTCTGTCAAAAGAGGCCGCTTGGCTGTTCCGGGAGTTCTCGCAGCTAGCTGGCAGTTCTTACATTGGCAGCATTGGAACGGCATCTTACAACTCGACCAACGCTGACGCCAATAAGTTGCAAGAGGCAATCTGGTGGTTCATTGGCGGCCAGACCAAGAATGGTGGTCCCGCACCGACGGCGGCGTCAAATCAGTACGTTCAGGCGGTTCAGAACGCCGCTGTCACAATCGCGAACATGTCAGGGTTTGGGGGTGTGCGAATCCTGAACATCCAGAATAGCTCCGGTGTCAACATGCAGGACCAGCTTTACTGGGACGGCACGGGTGATGACCAGATCGACCCAGTCCCAGAGCCAATGTCTGCTGCCCTGTGGTTGTTCGCACTGGCTGGCGGGACGATGGTGCGTCGCCGCCAAAATCGCCGATAATCGAAGTATAAGAATTCCAAGTACTGCAAGCACCGCCGGGGCAGAAATGCCCCGGCTTTCTCTGTTTAACTGCGACGAGACCGCGCTCACGCTGGTGCTGTCACTCGAAGGAATTGCCGGCGCGGTGTAGGCTCCGCCGGCTTCGGACGACATCAGAATCACGGCCGAGCGACCGACGACCGCTCGTTCGGCGATCTGTTCTTCGACGCAATCGAGGCATGCACAGATCCAATTTCGGCTTACGGCAGTATGTGCATTTCAGTGCGGCCGGGCGCCTGCAGCGAAAGGCCCTAAAGCCAAGGGGCACATGGGAGGCCTGAAACGTTTTCGTCGGTTGATCAGGAATAAGATAAGTAAGATAAGATTGTGTCGGCACAAAATGTGCCTTGACGCGACTTATCACGGCGGTGCGCTGCTGACCGAACTGCATTCAGAAAGCCGTTGGCCGACGGTCATCGGCGTCTTCCGGACAGGGCAGTTTGACAACCGGGACGCGCATCACGCAACGGTTTTCGAGCAGTCGTTGCGGGTTGTTCGCAGGGATGTGCGACATCGCGACGGTCGGACTTGCGACGAGCTTTGCCATCGGGCTGGGTGATCCGAGTAAACTGGGTGCGATCAAGTTTTTCCAAACCCCAGCAGTTGAAGCGGCGGACTTCGAGCACTCACACGGCTTTGCCAAAGTCATCGCTAAGCCGCTCAAGCTGAATTGCCCCTTGCCGAAAGTCTCAGGCCCACTCGGGCGGGGGGGGGGGGGGGGGCCGCCCCCCCCCCGCCGCCCCGCCGCCGCCGGCGGCGGGCG
>JAVKCM010000163.1:0-48864 GCA_040222735.1 Fuerstiella sp.
TGATAGCAGGTGGGACTCGAAGCCGGCAGAAACTGCGGCTGGAAGCCCCAGTTACGGGCAGTGTGGTTCGGCTGCGGCTGGGCGGCACAACACAACACCGGTGTCCGAGGGCCTGGGTGACTTCAGTTGCGGCCGGGTTGCCAGGGTTGTTGGGGTCGCAAGCAGGATGCTTGCGCCACGGATGGGCGAAGACTGTTGGGGTCGCAAGCAGGATGCATGCGCCACGGGTGCTGAAAACTGTTGGGGTCGCAAGCAGGATGCTTACGCCACGGGGGGCTGGTCAGCTGCCAAGTCCCCACCCGACGGGGCTGTTGTCATCGATGCCGATCACAATACTCTTGCATTTCAGGTAAGCCAGCAGCCCGTCCATGCCAAGTTCCACTCCGGTGCCGCTGAGTTTGTGGGGGGACAGGGAAATCTGCGGATATCCCGCCAGCATGGTGTTGGCCCACACGATGCCCGTGTCGAGTGCTCGGGAGACGCGCAGGGCTTTCGAGCCGTCTCGAGTCCAGACGGAGCCGGAGAGGCCGTAATCCACCGAATTGGCGATGCGGACAGCTTCGGCTTCTGATTGAAACTTCACCAGACTCAGCACGGGGCCGAAAATTTCCTCGTCATGGATTTTCATTCCCGGCTGCACGTCGGTCACGATGGTCGGCTGCAGCCAGAACCCGTTCTGACAGGGTTCCGCCACTGTGGCCCGACCGCCTCCGCACAGCACCTGTTGTCCATCGTCGGCCGCTGCCGACAGATACTGCAGCGCGATGTCGTACTGTGACCTGGTGATCATTGGTCCCACCAGTGTGTCGGCCGCGCGCGGGTCGCCGAGGCGGATCTTCGCTGCCCGGTTCACCAGCATGGCTTCAAAATCTGCGGCGACGGACTGTTCAACCAGGACACGTGAGCACGACACACACAGCTGTCCGGCATTCACAAATCCGCTCAACAGGGCCGCCTCGGCGGCTCGTTCAAGATCTGCGTCGGCAAACACGATCAACGCATTCTTTCCACCGCATTCCAGGTTCACCTTCTTCATCTGCTGAGTCGCGGCGGCCTGAATATGCTGGCCGACGGCCGTCGAACCGGTGAAGGAGATTTTGCGCACGGCCGGATGATCCACCAGTGCCTGACCGGTGGTCGACCCGCTGCCCAGGACCACGTTGACCAGCCCCGGCGGAATTCCCGCTTCCGCGCAGAGGCGGGCAAATGCGACCGTGGCCAGCGGTGTTTCCTGCGCCGGCTTCAGCACAATGGCGTTGCCGGCCGCCAGTGCCGGAGCGACCTTCAGTGCGGCGTTCACCAGCGGATAATTCCATGGAAGAATGCCGGCGACGACACCATAGGGTTCGTACATCTGCAGCAGTACTTCCTGCGGTGCTCCCGCCTTGACAGAACCTTCAATCTTGTCGGCGGCGCCGGCGTAAAATCGAATGATGGCGGCCGTCAGCGGAATCTCACCGGTCTGCAGCTGCGTCACCGGTTTGCCCGTATCCTGCAGTTCCAGGTCGACCAGTGTGTCCGCCTGCTGTTCCACCAGATCCGCCAGCTTCAGCAGCAGGCGTCCTCGGTCAGCCGGCGCCATTGACTGCCATGATTTCTGTTCGAACGCGCGCTGACTCGATTCGACAATCCGGGCCACAGCGTCCGCATCACAGGATACTTCCGTACCGATAACGGCTCCGGTGGCCGGGTTGACAACAGAAAATGTGGCGGGGCCGAAGTTGGTATCTGCAAGGCCGTCAACGACGGGCAGGACAAGGGATGGATCTGCCATTTCAGGTTCCGATGAATGAGGTAGGATGAAGGTGGCCAGAAGCATGCGTCTGTGGAAGCGGCAGGCCGCTTCAAAAATAAACAGATGCACTCTGCCGAGCCGGAGCTGAAGCCGACCGACAGGCGCAGGATGGCCAATGTAATCACATAAGACGCTGTTCGTCGACCGTCGACGGGCGGGATCTGAGTCGGTCGGCAACCCACGTGTCAATGAACAGCTGCGACACGTGGTACATCAGCATCGGCAGCAGCGAAAACGGCAGCCCCGTTGCCTGCGACACCAGAATGCCGATCGGAAGTGTCTTCTGGCTGCCGGCGAACACGCAGGCGCGGCGATCTTCTTCCGCCATCCGCAGGACACCGGTCAGCGGCCAGACAATCAGCATCGCCATCAGATGCAGGCCGATACAGCAGGCCCACACCGTGGCAAATTCAAGGTGCCGCAGATTCGCAGCCATGCCGTCTGCCTGGAATCGCAGCCCGCCCTTGAACGACGAAATGAACACCAGCATCAGAATGATCAGCTGCGCCAGAATGCCGAAAAAAGCCTTTCGCTTATCCACGAACCGGCGAATCGTTTCGGACAGCCGCAGCAACTGGCCGATCAGCGCCGGCAGCAGAGCCGCCAGCACAAGGCTGATCACCATGTCCTGGAATCCCAGTCCTGTTGACGTGTCTGAGGTGCCAAACCAGCGGGTCCCGACACTCATCCAGAGCGGCGTTACCAGAAAGCAGCCGCCATTGGTCAGCAGCGTCACCAGCAGAGAAACCGCATCATTTCCTCCGGCACGCCGTGTCCAGACCGAAGCCGCTGCCATCGTGCACGGAACCGAGGCGGCGATCAGCAGTCCGACTCTCATATCCGCTGACTTCTGCAGTGCAATCAATGGCAGACACATCAGGGGCAGCACCACCTGATTGACCAGACATGCGGTGACCACCGGAGTCGGACGTCGAATCGCCACCAGCAGCCGGCCGCTGTTGAGTGTGACGGCCATCAGAAACAGAATGGCGGCCGTGCACAGCGAGGTGGGGACGGCATCCACGCCATCGACAAGTGCCTGCGGGGGCTGCGTCTGTGCCACGCCGGCGGCCAGTGGAATGCCGACAATCAGCCCGGCCAGAAACCAGTGATTCTTCAGCAGGGACCAGCACCTTTGATGAAGTCTTGCAGGCACGGAAGTCAACGGACGGTCACCTGTCTGTTGCTGTCTTCGGATTCCGGCAGAATCCGAAGAGTCACGGGCAGGGACGTAATGCCGTTCACATTTGACTTCAGGAAGAAAGTGGAGGTCGATGGAGAAACCCACTTCGCAGCCGTGATGAAGAATTCGCGCTCAGACTGATCAGACAACAGCAGCAGGCCATTCAGCCCGATGTTGTCGACAAACACACCGTGAGGCAGATTGCGTCCGGAATCCTCCTTGCCGAATGACACAATGCCCTTGTGCTGATGGCGTTCCAGGCGCAGCATAGCGCGAATTGTCTGCCCCGGACGAATGCTCAGGACAGGCCAGGGTTCTGCACCGACCGTCTGCTGAACCACTGCCTCTGCTTCGCTGCTGCCGGTTTCAGAAATCGCCGCGATGGTGACCCGCAGCCCGGGGTCCTGAGTCAGCTTCAGTTCCTCCAGCGTGCCCAGGTCTTTGTCGCCCGGACCGGCGCTGCTGGCCGTGATTCGAACCTTCTTCAGATCGTCCGCCGCGGGCTGCTGAGCTCCTTCGACGGCATAGATGGTGCCGAACGCCGTGAGCTGGCCTTCCTGAATCTCGACGGGGCCTGAAAAGCCCCAGCCGGGCGGCAGTTCGGCGATGTCGACGTGAATCGGCCCTTCGTAACCGTCGATCCGACGTGCCGTAAACATGACTTCCTGTCCGGTGCCGACGGCCGCGCTGATTTTTCGGGAACTCACGGTTACTTCAAAATCCGGCTGCGGCGGCCGCACGGTCAGTTGATATCCGTAACTCGGGCCGCCAAACCCGCGTGCATCCCTGACCCGCACGATGTAATCGGCGTCTGCCGGAGCAGTGAAGAACAGTCGCGAATCCCGGCCGAATTCGCGGCGGGGATCATCATCGTTTTCATAATAGACCGGAAACGTCGGCAGCCCGTTGGGAGTAATTTTCGCTTCCGGGCGGCGCGGGACGACGATAAAACAAGGTGCCTGCAGGGCGTGTGCTGTGGGTGTCGTGCCGAAGTACGTGAATCGTTTGCCGAAACCCGGATAGACCTTGAACCCGGAATCCGGTCCTCGAGGGTACAGCCAGAGTTTGACGACCTCGCCGTCGGCGTACAGATACTCATTCAGTTCCATTTCCTGCCAGTTGAAGACGCGGAAGTCGTCGCTGGTATCCGAATCTTTGCCGCGAAACGTGAAATACGAATCGCGGACGGCCTGCAGCATGGTCCGCACAATGGGCTGGCCGTCGGCGGTCAGGACCTCCAGCCTGCTGTCCAGATCCTGCTTCTCTCCATGGGCTCGCAGTTCCAGCACCAGTTCCTGCCCGGCCACAGCCGAAAACCGGAAACAGTCGCTGTCTTCACCGGATTGGGTGGGCGCGGCGATGACGCCGGAGATCTTCGCGGGCAGAGCTACCGCCTGAGGACTCTTTACGTGGTTTTCAACGTCGCCTTCCTGAATTTCATGAAACTGATCCGGCAGAGTGACTGCAACCGGTGCTGCGTCCGGCATGGTTTCCTCTGGTGGCTTTGTCTGATCCGGTGCCGGAATCGACAGAATCTGATGATGACCGTCAATGCAGGTCAGAAACAGCCGTGTGTTGTCGATGAACGTCAGCGAGGTGACAGCCGCCGACTGGGTGGGCAGGCTTTGTCTGGCGGAAAACGGACTGGTGTTCCAAAGACGCAGCGTCCGGTCTTCGGCCACACTTGCCAGCAGTGTGCCATCGGGAGAGAGTGCCAGTCGCGTGATCGGCTGTTCGTGAGCAAACTGAGAAATCAGCAGCGAATTGATCCGCGCGGCGTCGGTGGAGATCAGTTTCCAGACACGAATCCGATTGTCGGCACCGGCGGCAAAGATGCGGCCTCCGTCGCGACTGACCAGCACCGCATATTGTTCAGCCTGAGGCTGACTCAGCGTGTCCAGACGCTTTCCGGTTGCGACATGCCAGACCTTCACCGTGCCGTCGGCACTGGCACTGCACAGAACCGTGCCTGTCGGATCAAACGCCAGAGAAAAGACGCTGCCGTTGTGTCCCTCCAGCGTACGCAGCACATCGCCGGTGGCAACATCATGCAGCAGGATTCGTCTGTCATAGCCTGCTGTCGCCAGAACAGTATCCGTTGAATTCAAAACCGCGGCGTAAACGGCATCGGTGTGGCCGCCGAATTCTGCAAGTACGCTGCCATCAGCCGTGGACAATAATAGTCCTCTGCCGGCCACCCCGGGCATTCCGACCGCCGCTGCAAGCCACGGTTTTGCTTCGGCCACCGCCAGGCTGGTCACGCGGGATCCGCTCAAGGTGGTCTGCCATGTCTGTTCGCCGCTGTCCGTATCGATGGCGGCGACGTGCCGGCCGCCGCCCACGATGACGGTCTTTCCATCCGACAACAGCGTGCTCGCCAGCAGCGTCGGAGTCGTCGTGCCGAACGGTTTGATATCCGGCACCTGAGGCCTGCCTGCGGCCATCGGAGCGATTTTGGCTCCGGCCAGCACCCACTGTCGCAGCCGCTTTCGCTCAGCGTCAGTCGGTTGAGGCTCACCTTCCGGCGGCATCGCACTGTCGCCTGTCGGCGCCAGCACCTTCAGCAACAGACTGGCGGACGGATTCTGCGGATCAAATACGCGGCCGTCGTCACTGCCCTTCTTCAGTGATTCGAACGTCTGCAGAGACAGACCGGCTTCCGGTTCATTGTCGTTGTGGCACCCCAGACAGTATTTCTGAAGCAGCGGCTCCACCGGGGCCTGAGCCCGCAGTAAGGAACAAGGGCCGCCGATGAGCCACAGAATTGTGAATCCCGCAAAGACCGAACGCTGGTGCATGCTGGCGATTGTAGGCATCGTTTTCCTGCAGGTACGGTTGGGACAATCTGGCAAACGTATCTTCTAAATCCAAAGTGTGCAGCCTGAGCCGAGCGGCACTGCCGGCCGAAGTGAGCTTCGCTGTGCGGGGCCAGGCCATCGTCTTCGCTTCACCGGGTGACATGATAACAAACGCGACGGCAGATTCATTCAAGATGCGGGAATGGGCGATATTGAGCTCACAGCTGCCGGCTCGGATGCCGCTCCCCGGTCAGCCTGCTGCCCACGGACGCCCGTTCGGGCTGTGGCTGTGGATGGTGGCTGTGGATGGTGTTTGATGACCGGCCGCGGGAAGTCGGCGAATCGCTGCCTGCTGTCACTCTGGTGTGTCGATGATCCTCGCGTCATCGGCTAGACTTTCTTCCGCCCGTAACAGCCAACGCGATAAGGGGCAACGCGGTGAAGAATCCTGTGACACGGAAACACTGCCCGCCGGTTCGATTCCATTTCCTGCCAAACAAGTGAACTCAGAAGATAAGATGACAGCACCACCAGCACAGATTGGTTTGAACGATGTCCGCGAACACATGTATTCCGCGGTTGTCTGCGACGCTCTGGATTCCCTCGGATACACACACCAGTCGCCTCGACTGCAGTTTCGGCAGCTGACGTCGACGGACATGATTGTCGGTCGCTGCCGCACGACATTGTGGGCCGACATGTTTCATCAGGATGCTCAGCCGTACGACCTGGAACTCAAGGCGGTGGACAGCTGCCAGCCGGACGATGTGCTGATCGCGGCGGCCGGTGGTTCGATGCGGTCGGGCATCTGGGGAGAACTGCTGACGACCGCGGTTCTGAACGGCGGCTGCGTGGGGGCCATTATTGATGGTGCGGCTCGGGATGTGAGCAAGATACGGCAGCTGAAGTTCCCGGTCATGGCGCGTGGTACTTCCATCTACGACAGCAAGGATCGGCAGCGTGTGATCGACTGCGACGTGCCGGTGCAGATCGATGGTGTGGTGTTCAGTCCTGGCGATCTGGTTCTGGCCGACGAAGACGGCGTGGTCGTGGTGCCTCAGAAGGTTGAGGAACAGGTGCTGCATCTGGCGTGGGAAAAGGTTCATGCCGAGAACGAAGTACGGGACGCCATCCGCGACGGCATGAAGGCCGTGGACGCGTACGATCGCTTTGGCGTGCTGTAGAGCCCAGAGGAAATCTGATGGATTTCCGCGGTCAGAATATGTTAAAGTGCGGCGGTCTGAGGGCCGCGGGCGGGACGTCGGCGGCTGTTCGGCAGTAACTGGGGCGGTGATCGCAGATGCGGCGTCCGAACTTGTGACGTCCATGGCTGTGACGTCCATGGCTGTGACGTCGCATCCGCCGCCATCGGCAAACACGTTGAAACGTCAGGCACGGAAGCGTAAATCATGAAAACGATGGTCATCTGTTTCGTCTCGGCCGCCGCGGGACTGGTTGTCGGATTATGGCTGCTGACGCCGACCGGCGGCCTCGCCACGGCGCGCGGACAGCAGAACGGCAGCAGTCCGCTGCAGATACCGGCACCGTCCGGAACTTCATCTCCGTTCGGCGCGGGGGATTCGTCTGAGTCTCATTCACCGGTCAAGCCGCGTGTCTACAACAGTGATGGTCTGACTCCGGATGAGGCGGCGGCGGCCTATGTTTATGAAGCCAACAACCGCAGCGTCGTCAACATCGCGACCCGAATCGGCGGGGAACGCCTGCTGTTTCGTGAGAACCCGACCGAAGATGCCGGTTCGGGCTTTGTGATCGATCTGTCCGGGCACATCCTGACGAATTTTCACGTCATCGAAGACGCCCAGCGAATTCTGGTGACGCTGTTCGACGGTGATTCTTATGAGGGCGAAGTTGTGGGCGGGGATGTCGTGAATGACATTGCCGTTCTGCGCATCAATGCGCCTCAGGAAACTCTGTTCCCCGTCACTCTGGGTGATTCCGGGGCGTTGCGGGTCGGCATGAAGGCGTTTGCCATCGGAAATCCCTTTGGTCTGGAACGGACGATGACCACCGGCATTATCTCCAGCCTGAATCGCACGCTGCCGGTCACCCGAGTGCGTTCCATCAACTCAGTGATCCAGATTGACGCGGCGATCAACCCCGGCAATTCCGGCGGACCACTGCTGGATGCTCACGGCCGACTGATCGGAATGAATACCGCGATCGCCAGCCGGACAGGCCAGAATTCAGGAATCGGGTTTGCCATTCCGTCCAACCTGATTGCACGCGTGCTTCCTGAGCTGATTCAGCACGGGCGCGTGATCCGTCCCGACATCGGTATTTCTCAGGTGCTGCGGACGGAGGACGGGCTTCGCATTCTGCAGCTGACTCCGGACGGGCCGGCGGCCAGAGCCGGACTCCGCGGACCGGTCGTGAAGCGGCGGAAGAGCGGATTTGTGCTGTTCGAATGGGAAGACCGCAGCGCTGCAGACCTGATTGTCGGCGTCAACGGCAGGAAGACACTGAAAGTTGATGAGTTCCTGTCCGAAGTGGAAAGCCACCGTCCCGGAGACCGGATTACCGTGACGGTCATACGGGATGGCAAACCACTGACGCTGAACGTGACCCTTGGAGAATAACGTCCGTCCCGGACCCGCGGGGGGCAGCGCAAAACAGCAGGCGTCTTTTTCGTTCACCGATTCACGATGGCGACTGACTCACGACGGCTGCTAATTCACGTGCCATGCTTTCCCGTGCAAAGAGGCGGGGCGCGTGATCAGTTGGCTCCGAACTTTCGCACTTTGCGGCTGGCTCGTTCCCGCGGCACGTAGGCTTCAAACGCGTCCACCCGATATTCCGGCAGCACCGTGTTGATTCGCATTTCGATATTGGTCAGTTCGCCGCCCTGATCAAGACGTACAAACGTGATGGCTCGACCATTTTCTGCTGATGACAGCCGACCGGTACGTCCCACGCGGTGAACATAGTCGTCGCAGAACTCGGGGATGTCGTAGTTGATGATGTGCGAAATACCGCTGATGTCGATACCGCGTCCCACCACATCGGTCGCAATCAGCAACCGCAGCTTGCCGGCTCGCAGGTCCTTGATGACCCGGTCCCGCTTGCGCTGAGGAAGGTCGCCGTGGATGGCGGCAATCCGGTCAGACTTCAGGCGCTTTGAGAACATTTCGAACAGGCGGTCCGCACCTCGCTTGGTTCTGGTGAACACGATGGCCTGAGATGGCTTTTCCTGAGCCAGCACACGCAGCAGCAGCGAACGTTTTCGATCTTCATCCACTGTGATGTAGAACTGTTCAATGGTGTCCACCACCACGTTGTCTTCCGACAGATCGACCATCTGCGGGTCAATCATGTAGCGGTGTGCCAGTCGTTCGACGGGTTCCGGCATGGTCGCCGACAACAGCAGCGTCTGGCGCTGTTTCGGACACTGCTTCAGAATGCGTTCAATGTCCGGCCGGAAGCCGATATCCAGCATCCGGTCGGCTTCGTCCAGGACCATGACCTTCAGTCGGTCCAGTTTCAGTGATCCGCGTCGCAGCAGGTCGATGATCCTGCCCGGGGTCCCGATGACCGCCTGAGCACCTCGTTCGATACTGCGGACCTGTTCGTGGACCGGTCGGCCGCCGACACCCAGAGCGAGCCGAATACGGCCACCACACAGTTTTTTCGATTCGATCATGACCTGTTCACTGAGTTCCCGCGTGGGAGCCAGGACCAGCACCTGAACGGCCGGTTCCGTCAGATCGATGTGTTCCATGGATGGCAGCATGAACGCCGCCGTCTTGCCGGTGCCCGTACGGGCCTGCCCGATGCAGTCGCGTCCGGTCATGGCCACAGGGATGAATTCCGCCTGAATCGGGCTGGGCACTTCGTAGCCTGACTCGGCGAGTGTTCTTAGAGTCGCTTCGTGCAACCCCAGGGAGGCGAATGTTTGTTCAGACAACACAGTCAAATTACGTTTCCAATTCTGTTTGAGGTAATGAGGTCTACCGCACCTGGCACCGCAGAAAAACGATTCCGGCGACGAAGTAAACCTGGCTGGTCCTGCTTCTGTTTTCTCACGGGCCAGATTTCTTTCATCTGAGTCGTGTGTGGAAAAACAGCGGGACTGCCATGAAAAACAAGCGAGTTCATGCACCTGAGGAGCAATCGACGCTCGGCTCTGTGAGAGTTGCTTTGACTCGCAACTACAGACGTGTCCCCGGCACGGGGTATCGTCGCAGTGTGCCAGACCCGGCCTGCCGAATGGTCTGGCCGGTGCTTTCCTGCACCATTGGCGTTCTATGAACCGCCATGTTAGAGCAGCCTAGTTTAAAATTCAGACGTCGCAACGTCAATCGCGACTTGCGCTCTGGCTTCTGTTTCCCCGGCAAAAGTCTGAAAATAACCGGATTATCGGGCTCCGTCCGAAAAATCGGCGGCATCTTCCGCACAATTGGCAGTATCCGGTGCATTCAAACTCACTCCCGTAGGAATAATCTTTCAATTGCCATCTGCATGGCGGAGATTACGAAGATGGGTGCAGGTTCAGATTTGCCTCAGGGGGGAATGGCCCCGGCGGTGCCGTCGGCTGAGAAAATCTGTTCCGCTCGAATTCCTCGCCAGCTTCCTGGCGTTCCTGGACGGCCGATGTCAGGCAAGAAACACAGAATTCCCTACCGCTGCTCTTTCTGCCGCGAGCGACTGACAAAGGTCGATCTGGAAGGCGCCGACTATTTCCGCCTGCTGTTGCTGCTGCGCCCCTATCAGTGTCCCCACTGCTTTCAGACAGCTCACCGGCCGTTTGCCTGGATCGGCCGACTTCCGTTGCTGGGCCGACTGGCTCAGGGCACCGCCATTCAATTGGCGAAGCATCGGCCCGGCGTGCTGCCGCAGCGGGACGGAGATATCAGCCCGATCAGTCGACGAATCGCGATGTTCGGTCACTGGGTCCGGAAATGGGAAGACCGACTGCTGACAGGCCTCGCTGCCACCTTCCGAACGCTCTGGGCGGTCCTCTGGTTTCTTCCTGGTTTGATGCTGCGGAGCCGCAAGGGACGACGCCGGTCCCGCGGCAGATTTCTGAAACCCGGTCGATAGTCCACCTGTTCCTGGTTCGGCCCTCTGTCCTCAGCGACCGTTCAGTAATCCATTTCTGTTTCAGCCGATGGAGAACCCCGCGACGCTGCTGGCAGTGATCACCGACACCACCAGCTGAGCCGCCAGCAGGTGTTTCCAGATTCTGACGCCGACCGCCGAACTGTCATCGGAACGCAGCACCTGACCAGCCGCCAACAGCAGCCACGGCGTCAGAAAACACCACAGCCGCGCCGCCTCACCCTGATTCTTGCCCGAGAGCCACAGCGCGACCAGCGTGATGCCGGCCGCCACACTAAACGCCGCGGCGCGGTGAACTTCGTTCCACCGCCGGTGACGCAGAACGCTGTACGCGGTTCGTGCCGATTTCAACAGGCCGCCAAGCGCCGCCAACGCCAGCGGCAGGCCCACAGAAAATGCCAGCTCGACCGGGTTCACGGCGATCCATTTCCACCAGGTTCTGGGGAACTGTCCATAGAACCCTTCATGGTTGGTGAGGTTCAGTTGCCAGACGGCGAAGATGTTGCAGTCGTTGTGCCAGCTCCAGACAGAACCCGCCACAACGACAGTGGTCAGCAGCAGTGTGACCGCCGTCAGCCCGCGTTTTGCCGCATCAGGATCCGGAGGCAGGGCGCAGAATGCCGCGAACAGGGTAAGCAGCACGATGACCGGCAGATGAGCCAGACTCATCATCAGGCCCAGCCACAGCACCAGACCGGCCGGTATTGCCAGCAGCACTGCCTTCCAGCGGTCAAGAGCCGGAATCATGAACGCCACTACAGACATGGTGGTCAGAGGAAACAGCAGATCCGACTTGGGCAGAAAGACCGCCAGACAGGGCAGAGTGGGCCAGAGACAGCAAAGCATCCATGCGGTGCGGGCGTCAAACAGCCGATTCGCGATCACTGCCAGGGGGACGATGGTGAACGCGACCGCCAGGCTGCTGAGCAGGCTCAGAAGCTGCAGGGCGGCCAGTTCTGTTTCGCTCAGACGCGGTGCGGCCGCGGACTCCAGACTGCGGAAGGCCTGAGCGGCTTCGTCGTTGCGGATCGCCTGCAGGACCGCAACCAGTGTCGGAGACGACTCACAGGCCTGCAGCAGAGATTTACTCAGCAGAAATAACCCTGGCGGATGTGTACCGACATGAAGCACGTCTCCCTGCCGCATTCGCGCTTCATAGGTGCTCAGGAAGTCTTCCGTCGACTTCATGTGAAACGTGGCTTCGAAAAAATAGCCGGAGGATCCCCAGTGGTACAGGACCCAATACGGTTTCATTTCACGAAATCCGATCGGAGCCGACTGCTGCACGGCGGCCGTCCAGCCGAACGACAGGATGGTCAGCAGCAGATACATGGTGCCGGTTTTCAGTCGGCTGGCCCGTCCGATCCGGGCACCGGTCCGGACCGCGAAATACAGCAACAGCGGGCCACACACGGCGACGGGCAACAGGCGATCTGCGGCTTCCGCAATGCTCTGCCACAAAGCATGTCGCTGCCACTCCCATTCACCGGGAATGCCCAGCGGAAGAAAGGTCCCCCACAGCAGAGCGGCGGTCAGAATGACATATCCGAGCAGAAATGCGGGTGACAACAGAGTTGCGAAGGCCGCCACGGCTTTCAGTCTGGAACGCACGTTCATCAATACCGCCCGGCGGAAAACATCGACCCTGATTGAGGGATAGCCTGGCGGCCCGTTTTGAAAGACAGGGGCAGACCCCGGTCAGGATGACGTTGTCTGTGCAACCGGTTACCAGCCCTTCTGGTGTCGGTAAGCGTAACGAAGGCAGTGGCAAAGGCGAAGCCACGAAAAAGCCCTTCGAGAAAAACTCTCGAAGGGCATTGTGGATCAGACTGAAAGCCTGAGCAACGTCCGCGACTTCGCAGCGTCCTGGCGGCTTCCGCGAAGGTTTGTGTTGCACGTCGCGGAACCTGCCAGAGTTGCGGTCCTGAGCCGTTTCTACTTCTGATCCTCTCCGAACAGCAGGATCATGCCGCTTCCTCCGCCGCCTCCGCGTGACGGATTCAGGATGTAGTCGGCATCCAGCGCCTTCTGGATTCGAGCGCCGGCCTGAGAAAGGTGAGCGGTTGTGTACGGATCGTGTTTATCCGCCCCGGCCGCCTGACAGGCTTCGATCTTCTGCATGATCTGTCGCAGGTTTTCCGCCGCCAGCATTGAAATGGCCCGCGATGCGGCGGAAGAACCTCCACCGGGCAGCGTCAGGTCAATCAGTCGTTCCAGGTGTTCTCGCTGCAGATTGCGCCGCAGACTTGAAATCATCGGCTTCCGGTCGGTGAACTGTTCCTTCGGTTTGTTCTCCAGTTCCCTCCAGATCTCGCTGGAAACGGTCGACAGCAGTTCCGGCAGCGTCAGGCTGTCCTGATCGGCGGGAATGCGGGTTTCATTGTCGTAGACGCGTTTCAGTGTCGTCGGATTCATCAGCATCGTCAGCGTGGATGCCTGAATGCCCATGATGCGATCGTGAATCGGCCATGTCGCTTCATTCGAAAAGCCCGATCGGTCATCCAGCCATTTATCCAGCCCCATGGACTGAGTCAGTTCAGGCGACAGACCAAAGACCTCGTCTTTGAAGGTATTGTTCACCACAAAATTCAGAGCATCGCGCTGTTGCTGCGCGGGCACCACTTCCACGGGTTTGCGACCGTTCGGGTCGCCCTTCTTGTCGCGGTACACGAAGGCACCGCCGATCCAGTTGGCCATCATCGACACCGACCGCGTCTGCAGTGACAGCGTCAGTTCATAGCCATAACGAACCCGATCCCAGCTTTCTCCGTCTTCCACGAAGTCGGTCAGCAGACGTCCGCGGTGGTGGGTGGCCAGCTTCATCTGGTTGTTGGCATAATCCAGCGGGTTCCTGCTGAAGTCGTAGCGGCGCGCCAGCGGGTCCGGACCGCCGGTGTCCTCATCGGTCGCGAACGCCAGTTCCGGCTCGGCCACGCGTGCCAGCACCTTCTTGGTGTCGTCGAACGTGTACCCGTATTCGATGGCCCACATGTCGTAAGGGCCAATACCGGTCATGCTGAAATCGCCCTGAAGTCCGCCTCCACCGGCGTGAATGTTGACGCCGATGTAGTCCATGACGGACCCCGCCATCTGCTTCTTGCCTTTGATTTTCTCGCTGTTGATTTCGTCAAAGCTGTAAATGCTGGAGGCTTTGAAGTTGTGCCGCAGCCCCAGGGTGTGGCCGACTTCGTGAGCTACCAGATGAGCCACCAGCGGCCCGACGAAGGATTCCGGCATGCCGTCCAGCATCTGTTCCTTTGGCTTCTCTTCCTTCTTTTCGTCTTCCTTCTTCTCGTCCTTGTCGTCGTCGTCCTTGTCGTCCTCCTTGTCATCACCATCATCATCGTCGTCGTCATCGGCGTTCAGCATGGCCAGTGACATCTTCATCAGCGCCAGGTCGAACGACATTCCTTCGGCGGCCAGACACATGCCGTTGATCTGACTGGTCCGACCAATCAGTCCGTCAAACTCGTCGTCGCCAATCATTGAAGGTTCCGCGGAAGCCATCGGGTGTCCGGCGAACGGCAGGCGTGCTTCGCGGGCAATCTGAGCGGAAACCTGGGCTCGGACGGCGGGTGAGGCCAGACGCACGCGCGGATCCCAGTCCGGATGTTCGGCCAGCCACGCCAGCGTCTCCGGTCCGTAGCCCTCCATCGCGATCTTCGGCAGCTGTTCCGTAAACTGATTCTTGTAGTGCCGGATCCAGCCGTCTGTCAGGATGATGTCGGCGTCCAGAATCTGACCCGTCAGCGGGTTAACTCGACTGGGGCCGATGGCGGTACCAACATCATTGTTCAGCCAGCGAACAAAGTTGTAATTGACGTCTTCCGGGTCCTTGTCCATGTGGGCACCGGAGGTGGCGTCCTGGTAGTAGACTTCGATGGCGTTCGAAATGCCGACATTTTCAAACGCCTCGTTCCAGGCAAGGATTCCGTCCCGGACCCATCGCCGATAGCGAACCGGCGTGGTGTGTTCGATATAGAACACGATCGGATTCGCGGGCGGGCTGACTTTCAGTTTGGGATCCGCTTTCTCCAGGTGCCAGCGATTGATGTAGCGGACCCGGGTCTCTTTGTCGTTGTACCTGGCCAGGTCTGAGTAGCTGGTGGTGAAGAATCCCACCCGCTGGTCGGCCACACGCGGCTTGTACTTGCTGCTGGACGGGATCTCACTGATGGAATAATGAAGCTGCTTCAGCTGCCCATTGGTCGACGGCACTTCGAACGCGATCTCAACATTGTTTTCAAAGGCCTTGGCCGTGGAAATTGAGAAAATCCCCGTGCGGGCCGCTGTGCCGATGTAACCATCCCCGCCCATGTCCGGTACGAACAGACGCGTGGAGTTGTTGATCAGCATGTTGTCCAGATCCACGACCGGACCACCGCCCGGACCGATCGTCACAATGGGAATGTCCAGCAGCAACCGGTCGGTGAACAGTCGCTTGACGCTGGATGCCGCTTCCTTGTCTCCCTCAGCTCGGATGTCTGTATTCGGCTGAATCAGAGCCAGCCGCTTGTCATACCGTCTCCAGTAGACGTACAGGTCGGCATTCTGCAGACCGGCATACCGACCGCCGCTGGCCATCGTCATGGCCATATAGTACTTCTTGGTGGCAAATGTCCGAGGCAGCTCGGCGTACATCTGCCCGTCCTTCTCACGCGTGTACAGTGTGTACATCGGAGTGATGTTGGCCTTGGAAACGACCTTCGTGTAGCCCTCGAGAATCTTCGCGTGTGGCGGAAAATCGTCCTTGCTGCCATTGGAAGATGTCTGCGCCGGTGCTGCCGGACTGCAACAGACAGCCAGCAGCAGCGTGGAGAACCACAGCAGCCCATATTTTCCCGCTGATGAACAGCCAGCCGCCAGCGGAGGTTGAGACTCGATCGTTGTTGCACCGACGTTAAAGGAAGTCAGGCCCTGCCGCCTGCCTTCAACTGCTCTCTGGTTTTGCATTCCGCACCTTTCCTGTGCTACAGGCTGTAACATTGTGTAAGAACTTTCGACAAATCGGGAAGTCGTCACACCTGAACGACTTCACTGCCGCAGGCTGATTCTTGCTGTGAAAATCGGCGCCCGGTGACTTTGTCTGATTCCGGGACGACGACTTCGATACGACGGCTACGGAGCTCGGACGGTGGCCCGATGCCCGTTCCCTGCGAAGCTTCCGCTTCGCGACATGAACATTGTTGCCTGAAGTCAGGCGTGTCTAACCAAAACTTTGTGGATTGAATCTGCTGGAAGCAGAGTCGAGCGGTGCTGCCGCCTGATTTCGGGACCGCCGATTTTTTTCAATCCGTTCGCACCGGGAAGAAATCTGGGCCGATCTCATCACAACACGAACCCATTCCACCCGGCCATCTGCCTATAGTTGCTGACCTGGTTGTGTGCGGCGGACGGCGAATCCGTCGCGTTAGCCAAGCTCTCTAGTCTACCTCTTTTCCGATGGATGAGAAGTTGAGCGGAGCAGAAACCATCGCCACCGCGTAAAGACTACTGCCCGTTTCAGCGCTACTCAGATAATCGCTGAAGCGGCGACATCAGGCAGGGTCACCGGCATTGGCAGTGCTTCTGTGGCACGAACGGTCGGAAAAGTCGCCGCCTCTGGCTCTATTCTACGCAGCCCGAAACTTTGCACCAGTTCCGAAATTCTTAGGCGTTCCGACGGTGCAGCACCGCCTGAAAAGCACCGTCCCCGACCTGCCCCGGCAATACCAGACGTTGCTGTGACAGGCTGAGGTCGGGTACCAGACCAACGACGCGCCCCGTCAGATCGGCGGTTTCTTCCGGTTCGATACTGCACGTTGAGTACACGATCCGGCCGCCCGGGCGGACGTGTTCGTATGCCGTCAGCAGCAACCGTGTCTGCAGCTGCACCAGTTCGGCCAGCTCTTCTTCACGAAAACGCCACCGCGCTTCCGGCCGACGCGACAGGACTCCGGTGTTGGAACACGGCACGTCCACCAACACCGCATCAAAGGGTTGCGATGGCAGGCCACTGCCGTCGCGGTCGATCAGCTGGGTACGGATGCTGTTCAGTTTCAGTCGCCGGATACTGTCCGAAACACGCTGCAGCCGGTGTTCAGAGACGTCGCAGGCGACGATGCCGGCCGCGTCCCCGCTGAGTTCGGCCAGATGAGTGGTCTTTCCTCCCGGGGCGGCGCACAGATCCAGAATCTGCTCGCCGGCAACCGGAGCTACCATCTCGGCCGCCAGCATGGCGGATTCATCCTGGACGGACCACCAGCCTTCGTCGTATCCCGGCAGGTCGGTCAGTCTGCCGCCGTGCATCAGCTTCAGCGACCACGGGCCGTGTCCGTCGACGACCTCCACACCGGCTGACTGCAACGCGGCCCGGACCTGTTCAACCGTGGTGACCAGACGATTGACGCGCAGGCAAACAGGTGGAACCTGCAGACTGTAGAAAGCGGTCGTCAGCAGGTCCGACGGCGCCAGACGATCGGTCCAGCGGCGGGCCAGTGAGTTCGGCAGCGAAAAAGCTCGACCAGTGTACTCTGCCGGCTCCGCCGACGGATCGGGCAGAACGGCCTGATTCAGTTTTCGATACCTGCCCCCGTCCAGAGGTAACGCGTTCGCTGCCGGTTGATCAACGATTTCGTCCGACAGCAGCCGCACCACATTCCGCAGCACGCCGTTGATGAATCCGCACCAGCGACTGCAGCCGGCCGTGCGAGCCATTTCTACCGTGGTATCCACGGCAGCATGTGTCGGCGTACGTGAGAATACGACCTGATACACCCCGATCTGCAGCAGTTGCCACAGGCTTTCCTCGACATTGGCGCGCGGACGCGAAATCTGTGATTCCAGCAATGTGTCGATGGTGCGACGACGACGGACCACGCCCGAAGCGACGTCGACGGCCAGTCCGCGTTCCTGACCCGACAACGAATGCCGGGAATCCGTATCCGCAAGAATATCGTTCAGGAACCGGTCTGACTGGTCATGCGTCTGCAAGGCCAGCCATGCCAGCATCCGGCCGTTGATCAGCCTGTCTTCCAGCGGCAGAGCGGCTGGTTCCGGACGTTTCCACTGAAAATCTGACTTCGGCTTCCGCCCCCACGGTGATTGACGCTTTTTCATGCCTGGCACCGCTGATTGAATTCGCCCCGACACAGACGGTCCAGATCCTGGAAATAGGCGGGGTAGGTCTTTCCGGTGCAGCCGGGATCCAGAATTCGAATTCCCTCAGCCCGCAGACCCAGCAATGAAAAACTCATCGCCATGCGGTGGTCGTCATAGGTGTGGATCTCGGACGGACGTGGGTGCCCGGGAAAGATCCGGAGTCCGTCTTCGAGTTCCTCCGCCTGAATGCCGGCACGCTGCAGTTCTGTCACCACCGCCGCGATGCGATCGGTTTCCTTGTGCCGCATGTGTCCCACGTTACGAATGGTTGTCGGCGAATCAGCAAACACGGCCACGGTGGACAACGTCTGCGCCGTGTCACTGATCGCGTTCATGTCGATGTCCACGCCGTGCAGTGGTCGACCGCTGACCGTCACGCTGTCGGGCTGCCATGTCACCTCGCAGCCCATCTGTTCCAGTGCCGAGGCGAATTCCACGTCTCCCTGCAGCGCATCGCGGGACAGACCGCTGATTCTGACCGTACCGCCGGTGACAGCCGCCGCACCCAGAAAATAGCTGGCCGCCGACGCGTCTGGTTCAATATCGTAACGCCTCGCCTGGTAAGTCTGAGGCTCGATCTGAAATGACGACAGGTCCGCGGGATGCTCTACCGCCACTCCGAAAGACTTCATCATCTGCAGCGTCATCGTGACATACGGTTGCGACACCAGCTCTCCCGTCACCTCCAGACGTACCGGTGCCTCGGCCGCCGGCGCGCTCATCAGCAGGCTGCTGAGAAACTGGCTGGAAATGCCGCCGGCAATCTGAGCCGTTCCGCCCGGCAGCCGGCCCGCACGGCCATCGACAATCACCGGCGGACATCCGGATGTTGCGTTTTCGCAGGCCACGCTGGCACCCAGGTCGTTCAGCGTGTCGACAAGATCACGAATGGGACGTTCACGCATTCGTGAAACGCCGTCCAGGCGATACCGTCCCGTGCCCAGGCAACAGAAGGACGTAAGAAAGCGAATGCTGGTTCCGCTGTTTTCGAGCCACAAGTCGGCCTGCGGTGCAGAAATGCGGCCGGCAGTGCCCGTCACCGTACACGAGGACGTTGCCGGGTCGTGGCTCACATTCAGCCCCAGTCGCGTCAGGCTTTCCACCATCACCTGCGTGTCCTGACTGTACAAGACACCAGTGAGTTCTGACGTGCCATCCGCCAGAGCCGCCAGAATCAGGGCCCGGTTGGTGATACTTTTGGAACCCGGTGGTCGCACCGTCCCAACAACTGGAGCGGTGACGGGCTGGATCTCATGGTAGTCGGTCATGCAGTGATTCGCTGCGAATTCTGGGCGGTGGATGGCTGAAACGTGAACGGCCGCCACAATACAGCGGCGGCCGTTCAGACTCCAACGAAGGTCCGCCTGCAGTTTCTGCAAGGCGCACAAAACCAAAGACGGCGTTAGGCCGCCAGCGCGTTTCCCTTTCGTAACAAAATACACAGAAGCGCTATTTTACTCACTGTCTGTAAATTGCACATACCCGGTAGTTGATTAGACTGCCCGTACGAACAGAATGGGTCCTTAGGCAGCTTAGGACACTTGTAATAAAGATTTTACGTTTGTGGAATGAAGGGGGATTCGTAGATGACACGATTTGCGTTATCAGCGACAGCGTTTGCATTGACCGTGATGGCCTCAGGCCTGTCAGCATCGGCTGGTGATTCATGGGGTTCTTATGGTTCGACAGGGTCCCATGGATCCTACGGATCAGCCGGTTCGTACGGCTCGACCGGTGGTTCGTACGGTTCCTACGGAAGCTCGGGCGGTTCCCACGGAAGCTCAGGAGGCGCTGCTCAGCGTCGCCTGAATCGTCTGGTCGAAAAGGCTCAGCGACAGTCTGCGTCGCATGGTTCAAGCGGCGGGTCCTACGGTTCCACCGGTAGCGTTGGTGGTTCCTACGGTTCTAATGGGTCATTGGGCTCGTACGGCTCAACGGGTTCTTATGGTTCAACCGGTTCCCACGGTTCTACCGGCAGCGTCAGTCCGAAGCTGCTGAAAAAGATTCACAAGGCCGCAGAAAAGGCTGCTTCTCATGGGTCCAGCGGGGGTTCCTACGGTTCCACTGGTTCAACCGGATCTCATGGTTCCTACGGTTCAACAGGGTCACATGGCTCTTACGGATCAACCGGTTCAACAGGATCTCACGGGTCCTACGGATCAGCAGGTTCTCACGGCAGCTACGGTGGCTATCTTCAGACGAGTCAGACATCAGTGATCTCTCACCGCATGGCTGGCACAACGTCTGCCGCCCCCGCCCGAATTGCCTCGCAACGTCAGGTTCAGGCACCGGCCGCGGACAGCTATGCCTACGTAGTTGTCCAACTGCCGGAAGACGCGACTCTGTATCTGGGTGGCAACCGCACCGAAGCCACCGGTGGGGTGCGAAAATTCAAAATCCCGGTTGTTGATACAACTCGCGAATATCCGTACGTGGTCCGTGCAGAGCTGACTCGCAATGGTCAGGTCTACGTGGCTCAGACCACAGAAACGCTGGTCGTGGGCAAGACGGTCAGTGTGAAAGTCAACGACGTCAGCGCGGACGCGGTTGCCGTTGCTGCGAACTGATCATCCGCGGTGATCTGAGTACGAAAATGAAGAGGCACTTCAGGGATTCGGAATTCCTGAAGTGCCTTTTTCTTTGGCTGTGTCCGAGACTGCTCGGCAGCAGCCGGGCGGGCCGGGTTTCTCGGGCGCGTCGGATGGCCGGGGGCGGACGACCGGACTCAGCTGCGTCCGAAATCTGAACACCGTGCGAAAATGGTTGCGTTGCGGCACGGAACGCAGAAGAATGGCGGGTTCACGGCCGGGTGGCCGCTGTTATTGCCGGGGAACCGGAGAGCGTGTGTCTGACGGTGGAGCGGCGTCTGTTGGCCGCAGCGTCCGGGCTCCGATGTGGTCCTGTGTGCTCGATCGGCCAGTCCCTGGCAGCCGTTAGGTTCAGTCCCGATGGATTGAGGAATGATGCGTTCCATAGCAGCCGCAGTCAGAAAGGCGGGGTTCATTGTCCTGAACCTCTGGCTGGCCTTTCATGTCTTCGCCATTTTCATCTCGCCGGCCGGGATGCCGCCGGCGTCGCCGCTGCTGGTTGATGCGTCGCGGATCGCCCTGCCCTACAACCAGCTGTTGTTTCTGAATCACGGCTACCACTATTTCGCGCCGGATCCGGGAGCCAGCACGCTGGTGTCCTGGGCCATTGACCGGCCCGGCGATATTCCTTTGAAGGGGCAGTTTCCCCGCCCGGACCTGTTTCCTCGACTTCTGTACCACCGCTACTTCATGCTGGCCGAAAACGTGCGGGCGTTTCCGCCGGAAACACAGGCTCAGGTACTGGAAGGTTATGCCCGCCATTTCGCGGAGCTGCACAATTCTGACACCATCTCGCTGTCATTCATCAGTCATGAACCGTCGTCCATCGCCCGGATTCAGGCCGGAGGACAGCTGTCAGATCCCGAGATGTATTTTGAAGAACCGATTGAATTTTACGACTTCAGTCGCCCGCAGGTCACCACCACGTCAGACAGCCTGAACGAATCGTTCTGATCATTCAGCTTCCTTATCCTTCATTCTGTAATCAGCCAGACGCCATGAATTCACTTGTCGCTGTCCCCCACGGATTCAGGGTCCCTCGCGGATTCAGATACTGCTCACTTATTCTGAGTCTGATGCTGAGCGGTTGTTCGGCCACCTCGGAAAGTCCGGAAGTTGCTGTCGAAAAGGCCAATATGCTGCAGGCGCGGGGACAGTTTGAAGATGCAATTGCCGCCTACAACACCGCCGCCGAAAAGCTTCCGGACCGTGCCGACGTGCTGTTCAGCCGCGGCCTGTGCTACGAACAGCTGCGGCTGTTTGAAAAGGCGCTGCAGGATTATTCGCGCTGTCTGGAACTGGATCCCGGCCACATGGACGCGCTGAACAACAAGGGCGTCGTGCTGGCCAGCATGCAGCGTTTTGAAGAAGCGGCCGAGCAGTTCACTCTGCTGCTTCATCAGTCAGCCGACAACGTGCTGACGCTGCGCAATCGGGGCCTTTGTTTTCATGATCTGGGCAGGTTTGACGAGGCCATGGCAGACTACAACCGAGGCATTGAACTTGCGCCGGAGGATCCGGAAACGTGGTTTCAGCGAGGCAATCTGTTTCTGGAACAGGGGCAGCCCGCTGACGCGGTATCTGACTTTACCCGGTCCATCGAACTGAGTGCTGAACACGCCCGGGCATGGATGAATCGCGGCGTCGCTCGCTACAAGCTGGGACAGCTGGAAGCCGCCGTGAGCGACCTGGAACACGCCCGTGAACTGGACAGCAACATCGTGATTCCCGGGCTGGACTGGGTCTCGGTCGGTACGGTCACTGAAGTGGTGGCAGCCAGACCGGTACTCGCCCCGGCCGCTGTTTCACAGGACTGGTCGGCCTGCCTGTCGTTTGCGATTGCTCATCTTGCTGACCACGGCTACGCAGAGACTCAGACATCGCTGAGTCTGCCGGAAAGCCGTTGCGCGCGGCTGTCCGCCGTCCGGAATGAACAACCGGTCGACGTTTACGTGGCCTTCGCAGCGGGCGAGGAACCAGCTGAAGTCATTATACCGTCGATTTCGGACGACGCCGCGGATGGGCGGCCACGTACGCTGATTGTGATCGGCACACACACCGGGCCAGAACCGGATGCCGGTGAGTTTCGGGTGCTGCATCTGATTGAAAACTGGCAGCCGAAGCCGGATCAGGTGACTCCGGAGACCAGCCGGCTGCAGCTGAAGTAGTTGTGGCCCGGCTCAGGTGGTGTGCGGTCAGGTGGTGTGCGGTCAGGTCGTCTGCAGCACCGAGCGAAGTCGTTCGACGGTCTCGGCGGAATTCAGTTCGGCCTTGCCAAATCCGTAGATAGCCCCTGCCTGAACGGCTTTCTGCTGCCACTCAGGAAAGTTGGACACCAGCATGACGGGTACGTCGGACAGCTGCGCGTCGCTCTTGATCGCACTCAGAATCTCCATTCCGTCTGAGTAATCAGCGTCCAGCTTTCTGTTGATCAGCACCAGACTCACGCGTGTCGCTCGCAGTGTTGCAAACGATTCGTGGGCCAGGTCCGTGTGCACCACGTCGACGTCGAAGTTGGACTTCAGAAAGTGGTTGATCGCCGCCTGATCCGGGCGACACTGTCCGATGCTTAGAATCGTAGTGGATGACATGTGGTCAGCGCAGGTTTCTGTTCTTGAGTCTTGTGGATGCTGAATGCGTTAGGCAACGTTCGGCCAATAACTGACTGCCAGGTCGCCTTTCGCTCCGCAAAAGGGCGCTGTTTCGGGGAGCGAAAGGCGATCATCTGCCACCGCGATTCATGAGACCGACAGTCTGATCGGTCTTGTGGCGACTGGGGCGACAGCCTCATGAATCCGCGATGCGGTCAGGCGGCCGAATCGGTATCGGTCACGGGCTGGACTTTGTCCCAGAAGGTCAGGAAGAACAGGATGGCGACACCCAGAGCCAGACTGGCCGGCATCAGCCAGAATTCACCGGCCCCGGCCAGCCAGCCTTCTTTGGTCGTGGGGTCAAGCTGAATGTGGTCGCCCCAGTATCCGAGCACATAATTTCCGACCAGCATGCCCGCTCCGTAGGTGATCAGGCCGACAAAGGCCTGAGCACTGGTGCGAATATCTTCCGGTGCCACTCGGTCGGTGTACAGCTGACCGGTCACAAAGAAGAAGTCGTAGCAGATGCCGTGCAGCACGATCCCCAGAACCAGCATGGCCGGCATTGAAGGCATCAGGCCAAACAGGGCGTAACGCAACGCCCACGCCAGCATTCCGACCAGCAGCATCCATTTGACACCCAGTCTTTTCAGAAAGAAGGGAACCAGTGCCATGAAGAAGATTTCGCTTACCTGGCCCAGCGCCATGACACCGGAAGTGGTCTGTCCGAATGCCATGTTGCTGGCGAATTCGTAGGTTCGAGCATAATAAAATGCCAGCGGGATACAGATCAGGAAAGAGCACAGGGCAAAGACGGCGTAGGCCGGGCGGACGAACAACCGCAGGGCATCCAGGCCAAGAATCTGGATCAGGCTGATCGGTGAGTTGCGTCCCTGAGGCGGCGAGGCGGGCAGGGTGAAGCTGTAGATTCCGAAAATAAAGCTGGCAACGGCCGACAGTTTCAGGGGCAGGTTGGTGGAACCCGCATCTTCGACACCCGGCAGCAAGGGCAGAGGCATCATTCCGAACAGGGATTCAGACACCACAAGGCCTGACGCAATCCACCCGATGGTGCCCCAGAGTCGAATCTTCGGAAAATCGTTTTCGACTGACGTGACATTCTGGAACGTAATCGCGTTCACCAGTGCCAGCGTGGGCATGTAGCACAGGAAAAATGCCAGCATCGCCCAGAAGAACTGATCCGGAGAGCTGGTGATCGTACTGCACCACCACAGGATGGCTCCTCCGGCCAGATGCAGAACTCCGTTGACGTGTTCCTTGTTGAACAGTCGATCGGCAACAAAGCCGACGATCAGCGGAGCAAACAATGCGGCCCAGGTCTGAGTCGCGTAGGTGCTTCCGATGATCTGGTTCAGCGTGCCCTGCGCCTGGTACTCAGCAAAAACGACCCCCAGATAGCTCCCCATGGGGACGAAAAACGCCCCCCAGATGAAGAATTCCAGAAACATCATGATATTCAGCCGCAGTCTGATCGCACCGCCGCCGCTGCCACCGACACCGATCGTTTCACCGGCCTCGTAAGGATTTTTATTGGTTTCATTGCCAGGTTGGCTCAACGAATCACTCATTGCGGTCGTCTCCGGCCGGAAAATCGGTCAAAAGGTTCTGATTGGCGGCATCGGTGCAGCAACAGTCTGTGGCTCCGTGCTTCATGGCTGGCAGCCGCCGGGTGCTGTCCGGATGTTCCGGGTCTGTTGACTTCCTGCCGCTGCCGCAAGGTGCAGAATCTACAGACTGCTGTGACTTAGGTGTACCGGTGCGGACATTCAGACTGCAGGAATTCTGAAGTTTTGCTGCGGCGGCCCCGTCTATTCGGGTCGTTCTTTCCGGTTCTTGCAGTCGCCGCCCGCGACCTCCGACGACAGATCGGTCTTCGCGCCCTCGGACGGAACAGTTAGCCTAGGGTTCCTTTCCGTATTTCGGGCTGTCCCGGCCCGCTTTCCTGATGATTCCTTTCCCTGTTCGCTCTTCCCTGACTTAACACCTGCATCCCACGCGTTCCTGAACAACCCGTGCCGATCCGGTACCCCATGACTCATGGAATCTGATTCTGTCCACGTCCCCGTGATGCTTCGGGAGGTGCTGCATGAACTGCAGCTTTCTGAAGGTCTGACGGTCATGGACGGAACTGTTGGTGCCGGTGGCCACAGTCGCCGCATTCTCGAACAGATCGGGAAGACGGGGCGTCTGCTGGGATTCGATCGCGACCCCATGATGCTGGCTTTTGCCCGTGCTCGACTTTCATCCACCAACACGAACTTGTTTCACCGCAGCTATGCAGAAGCGCCCGAGGCTCTTGAAGAGCTCGGAATCGACGGCGTGGACGGCGTGGACCGCGTGCTGCTGGATCTGGGACTGTCGTCAGATCAGCTGGCCGATCGGGATCGCGGTTTCGGATTTGATGCCGGCGGTCCGCTTGACATGCGATTCGATGCGTCGCGAGGGCAATCGGCCGCGGAATTCCTCAGGTGGGCTGATCAGCAGACCATGGCCTCGGTCCTGGCGGATCTGGGGGAAGAACGATTTGCCGACCAGATCGCTCGCCAAATCTGCGAACGACGCAGACACCAGCCGGTGGAAACCACCAGCGATCTTGAAGACTGCGTCCGGGCAGCGGTTCCCTCCGGAGCCGTCAAAGGCGGCAGGAATCCCGCAACTCAGGTCTTCCAGGCGCTGCGGATCAAGGTCAACGACGAACTCGAACACGTATCACGAATGATGAATTCCATCCTGCCGTCCATCCTGAAGCCGGGCGGTATTGCGGTGGTTCTGACTTTTCACTCCCTTGAAGATCGCATTGTCAAATCCGCGTTCAAAGGACAGCAGCAATGGCAGGCTCTGACCAAAACTCCGATCACCGCGACACCGGCCGAGATTCGTCTGAATCCCCGCAGCAGGTCAGCAAAACTTCGAGCAGCACGGCGAAAACCAACCTGAAGGCACAGGCGGCTGACTGGGATCCGGAAGCTCCCGCCAGCGGCATGGCTATCGAAGCCAAAATGGGCATGGCCGTCGTTGTCATTCTGATGTGCGCCTTCGGATTTCTGGTGTATCACAAGTTCGATCTGAAACAGCGGGCACTGCTGCAGGCTCGCATCGAAAACAAGTCCGATGCTCAGGGCGTTGAACAGACGCTGGAATCTCAGAGCCAGGCGTTCGACGAATTCTATCCGGAAACCAACGGCAGCAATGAATCATCCACCGCGCCGGATTCCATGACCTCAAATCAGGACGCAACGCTGCTGTCCGGCACAAGCCGGCAGGAATCCGATGCCGACGCTTACAATCTCACGGATTCTACGGCGCCGGCCGCCGTGCCTGCTTTCGATCTGTCGGAACCAGCGCCGGAACCGACTGCGGCATTTGCAGACGCGGCGGACGACGTGTTATTTCCGGGGGCCGCGGCGACCGCCGATGTGGAACCTGAGATTGTTCAGGAAACATCGTCCGACCCGTTTGCTGTCCTGGCAGCTCAGAACGCTGCTGCGACGTCGGATTCCCCGTCCGATAGCGTTCCGGCTCCGGAGTTTTCCGGCAACGACTTCTTTGCGAGTGCGGAGACCGAATCACCCGCTCGTCCGTCAACGCGAATGTTCCCGGACGAGCCGGACACACTTGCTGAGCCGGAACCAGCATCCATCGCTTCCATTGATTCTTCCCCCCCGTCGACCGACATCGCCGTGACCGATTCGTTTCAGCCCTTTGATGCGGCCGCCGATTCTGGTTCCGGCTCCGGCGTGGAAGTTCCGTCATTTGATTCGGCCGACGGTGCGATTACGCTGAATCCGGTCAGCTCAGTCCCCGTCACCAGCGTTTCTCAACCGAATGAATTGCGGCTGCCGGTGGCTGCTGCGGCGGCCGACGAACCGGCGTTTGATCAGGGAGTTGCCGCTCCGTCGGAGTTCACGGCCGCGCGTGAGGACAGTGATGTCGGGGCCGCTGCGTTTGCCGGGCAATCCGATACATTTGATTCCGAGGCTTTCGACTTCGCTGCTGACCAGCCGACGGAAACGACCGCGCGGGCTGCTGATGAGTCGCCGTTTCTGGCGATGCTGGAGCCGCCTTTGAACGAGGACAGTTTTGAAGAAGCCCGGCCGTCTTCTGTGGACGCCGGCATCGGTGCCGCGGCCCGTCCGCCGGCGTCCGATCCGTTTCCGGAACCGTCCGACGACCAGGCGTCACCACAACTCGGCCCGCCCACTCTCAGCATCCAGCCGGACCAGGCGGACCAACCCGCCGCGGCCGCTGACGGCTTGTTCGGCGGCGCATTTCCTGAGCCGACGGTTGAATCGACGCGCCAGCCGTTGTCACCACCTGTGCAGCTGACACCATCCGAGACGCGGAAGCCGAACCGGGGTCGACAGATGCAGCAGGCTTCTCATCCTGAGTTCGGTGTGGCTCAGTTCGCCTATGAAAACCGGATTCAGCAGGTAGCAGCTGTTGCCGAGGACTGTGAAATCTGCGAAGTGCGGGCCAATGACAACTACTGGACGATTTCCAGACGGGTCTACGGAACAGCCCGTTATTTCTCATCACTGGCGCTCTACAACCGGCACCGTATCCCGGATCCGAAGAAACTGCGACCCGGAATGAAGGTGCTGATTCCTGATCCGGCCGTTCTGGAACAGCAGTACCCGGAACTGTTCAAGGACTTTCAGAAGAAGCCGCAGCTGCCGTCCGGCTTCTTTCTGCAGAGCGACGGAACTCCGGCTTATCGGGTTGGCGAACGGGAAACATTGTCCGAGATCTCTCAGAAGCATCTGGGCCGTGCCTCTCGGTGGATGCAGATTTATCGGTTGAATCAGCACATTCTGAACGACCCCAATAGTCTGAAACCCGGCACGATACTCACGCTGCCGGACGACGCGACCAACGTTCATCTGGCTCCTTAACCGTCGGCACGCCGATAAGAATTCTGACAAGGGCCCCGTTGACCTGAAGTCACGGGGCCTTTCCCTGCGCGAACGGGGTGTCCGTTTACGGGAGCAGAGTTGGCGTGTTTTTTCGGTTTGCAGCAGCTTTGACGCTGGTGGTTCTGGTTTCCATGGTTGGTATCGGCCTGGAAAAGCAGACGCTGGAAATGAAGCGCGCAGTGAGCCGTCAGTATTTCCAGAAAGATCTGCTGCTGGAAATGCATGCCAAGAAGCGCCTGCGCATCCAGCAGCTCACCGCTCCGTCTCAGCTGGCCGCAGGTCGTCTGCAGCACGCCGGTGCGAGCAATGTGCGTCCGTCCAGCGGTGAGTCGACATGGTCGATGCCGAAGCCGAAGCCGGCAGAGCAGACACCAGCGCGCGAGAACGTTTCTGCCGGCCCTGGGCAACGGCGTCTGCCGCTGCTGCGCTGGGAGCACCCCGCACCGGCTCGTCAGCGTCCATGACTGAATCATCATCATCTGCCAACTCTGTCGTCCCGTCTCAGCGTCTGCCGTTTCTCTGGCGGTCAAAGCTGATCTCTGCATGTATGCTGCTGGGATGGGCACTGATCGTGGTTCGTCTGATCCACCTTCAGGGAGCTCAGCGGCAGCTGCTGAACACCCGAGTGAGCCGTCAGAGCACGTTTCAGGAAAAGGTACCGGCCCGACCGGGTGAGATTCTGGACCGGAACGGACACGTGCTGGCGCTGACGGTCACGCGAGAGAGTCTGTACGCAGTGCCAGCCGAGATCAAAGAGGCTGACAGTTTTGTCTGGAGTATCTGTACGGTACTGGATATCAACGCGGACGAACTCTACGATCGAATTACCGCCGCACCGGACCGCCAGTTTATCTGGGTGAAGCGACGTCTGACAGATGAACAGGCACAGCGGGTGCGCCAGCTGGGGCTGCCGGAACGAGCCTGGGGATTTCGGCGCGAGTATCTGCGGCAGTATCCTCAGGGGGGCTTTGCCGCTCATGTGCTGGGCATGCGGGATATTGACAACATCGGTCACGGCGGGCTTGAGGAGAGTCTGGACGAACTGATTCGCGGCACCGACGGAACTCGCGTGATGACGCGTGATGCACGTGGTGTTGTGGTCGAAGTCGCGGCTGCCCGCAGTCGCACGCCCGAACACGGGCGGACGGTGCTTTCGACCATCGATGTGGTCTCACAGATCCACGCCGAACGACTGCTGGAACAACTGATGGACCGCTGGCGACCGCTGGGCGCCTGTGCCATCGCCATGGATCCGCACACCGGAGAAGTGCTGGCGATGGCCTCGGTACCGACGTTTGATCCAAACAGACCCTCAGAGGTTCCCGACGACGCGTGGCGGAATCTGGCCGTATCAGCGGTCTTCGAACCCGGTTCGACCTTCAAGCCGTTTGTGGTGGCGTGGGCTCTGCAACAGGGCAAACTGCATCAGGATGAGGTCATTGCCTGTTTTAACGGAGCCTACCGGATGGGCCGCCGAATTCTGCACGACCACCATCCGTACACGCAGCTGAGTGTGGAAGATGTCCTGGTCAAATCAAGCAATATCGGAATGGCCAGAATCGCCGAGCGACTCGGCCTGAGCGAGCTGCACCGCGCCACGGCCGCCTTTGGCTTCGGCACCCGCACCGGCATTGAACTTCCCGGAGAAATCGACGGTCTGGTGCGCCCGCGGAAGGACTGGGATGATTACTCGCTGGGGTCCGTGCCGATGGGACAGGAACTGGCTGTCACGCCGCTGCAGCTCATCACCGCTCATGCGGCGCTGGCCAACGGAGGACGACTGATTCGCCCTCACCTGCTGCTGGGCTCGTCCTCAGAGCACGTCACGCCGGCGCCCCTGGCCGACATCAATACCGTTGACGCTGCTCCCGGCGTTGAATCGTCCATTATTCGCGCGGACATCGCTGACTGGATTGTTCGACATCCAATGAAGGATGTCGTGGAACGCGGTACTGCGAAGTCAGCCCGCGTTGACGGACTCAGTATGTTCGGCAAGACGGGAACCGCACAGAAACTCGATCCCGACACCGGCGGCTACTCTGATACCCGGCATATCTGTTCGTTTGTGTGTGGTGCGCCGGCAGAAAACCCTCAGGTGCTGGTTCTGGTCATGGTCGACGAACCAACGGCTGATGGTCTGCACTACGGCGGCACCGTGGCTGCACCGACGGCGGCAAAGCTGCTTCAGTTTGTCCTGAACCGGCTGCCGCACCTGGCCGGCCGGACCAGCATTCGTCCGGAACATGATCTGCCGGCTCGGATTCGCTAGCAGGTTGTCCGGATAACGGAAAATTTTGTATGCCGGCCAGGCGCGTTGAAAATGCGCAGGTTTTCGCCAGTGACGGACCTGGAAGTCCCTCGTACAGAAGTATCCGGACGGGCTGTTGCTGTTGTGCAAATTGCGCATGACGCATGCTCGGTGCGCCGGTGGCATTCCGTTCACGCAGCTGATCTGCCGAGGCGGCTATGGGCCGGGGCAATTTTCTCAGGTGTTGTATCCGGGGCTGCGAGGCTCGCACTGCGAAAACTGTTTGATAAGAATGCGGGCCGATGTCCGTGCCCGGGGTGAGTCGACGCCGGCAGTCGTGAGGGAAGGCAAAATGAAAATTGGTATCGTTGCGCTGCTGCATGAATCGAATACGTTCTCGAAGCAGCCCACCACGGTCGACCTGTTTCGTCAGAATCTGCTGGTCACGGGAGAAGCGGTGCGAGACGCACTGCAGGATTCGCATCACGAAGTCGGTGGATTCTTCGGCGGGCTGGCAGCAGCCGGAGAGGACGCGGTGCCACTGTTCGCTGCACGGGCCCTGCCCTCCGGACAGATTCCGGCGTCCGATTTTCAGTCTCTTGTCGACCAGCTGCTGCAGCAGGTCACGGCAGCCGGCCCTCTGGATGGCATTCTGGTAGCGCCGCACGGGGCCACCGTCAGCGAAGCCTTCCCGGATGCGGACGGTTACTGGTTGAACGAACTTCGCCGGGTTGTCGGACCGGACATGCCGATCATCGGAACGCTGGATGCCCACGCCAATCTGTCCGCACAGATGGTGGCAGCCTGTCATGCACTGGTCGCCTATCGTACGAATCCTCATCTGGACCAGCGTGCCCGGGGAGCTGAAGCGGCGGATCTGATGGTGCGCACGGTCCGTGGTGAAGTGGTGCCCGCGATGGCAGCCGCCTTTCCTCCGATGGCCATCAGTATTGAACGGCAATGTACGGAAGAAGCTCACCTGGTCCCGCTGTACGCCGCGGCCGACGGGCAGCTGCAGGCTCCGGGCGTGCTGTCCAACAGCATTTTACTGGGATTTCCTTATGCGGATGTTCGGGAAATGGGGTCGTCCACCATTGTGGTGACGGACAATGATCAGCCGCTGGCCGAGACGCTGGCTTTCGAACTGGCGGATACGATGTGGCAGATGCGAGATCAGCTGCACGGCGACATGACGTCAGTGGCGGAGGCTGTGGAAGCGTGTGCGACGTCGACGTCGCGGATCTGCCTGCTGGACATGGGAGACAATGTGGGCGGTGGATCGGCCGCCGACGGCACAGAACTGCTGGCAGAAATTCATGCTCGCGGAATCGATCGGGCGTTCGGCTGTCTGTATGACCCGGAGGCTGTCCTGCAGTGTCAGGCCGCCGGTGTGGGCAGCCGCCTTCGCCTTCAGGCAGGTGGTCACACCGATCAGCTGCACGGGGATCCGCTGGATATCGAAGTGCAGGTCCGGTCCTGCCACGATGGTCGGTTCAGTGAACCGCAGCCGCGGCACGGCGGTATCGTGGATTTTGATCAGGGAGCCACCGTGGTCTGCGAGACAGACAGTGGTCTGACGCTGATGCTGACGACCCGCCGCATGGTACCGTTCAGTCTGCAGCAGCTGATCAGCTGCGGTCTTGATCCGGCCGCATTCAAAGTACTGGTGGCGAAGGGAGTCAATGCTCCGATTGCCGCCTACCGTGACGTGTGTGACAGGTTTATCCGGGTGAACACCAAGGGATCGACCTGCGCTGACATGCGCCGCCTGACCTATCAACATCGTCGCCGTCCGCTGTTTCCTCTGGAGGCGGAGGCATCATTTTCAAAGGCTGTTTTCTCATGAGTATTTGGCGCTGGGCAGATCTGATTGAACCGATTCCGGACACGGCGCGCATCACGCTGGGAGAAGGTGATACGCCGCTGATTCGCAGTCGTACCATCGGACCGGCGGCCGGGCTGAAGAATCTGTACTTCAAACTGGAGCACGGTAATGCGTCCGGTTCGTACAAGGATCGTTTTGCATTCACCGCCATCTCGCACATGGTGGCCAACGGAAAGACAAAGTGCATTGCCACGTCCAGTGGGAATACCGGAGCCGCGCTGGCGGCATACTGTTCGGCCGCGGGCATCGAATGTCGGATTGCCATCGTGGAAGGAGCCCCGCTGGGAAAACTCAAACAGATGATGGCCTACGGCGCCAGGATCGCCCGCATTCGCCGCTTCGGAACGGACGCCGATGTCACGACCGATGTGTTCAACAAACTGGTCGAACTGGGAAACCGCCCGGATTCCGCCATGCAGGTCAGCGCCTTCGTCTACAGTCCGGCCGGCATGTCCGGCGTCCAGACGGTTGCTTATGAACTGGCCGAACAGCTGTCCGGCGGCATTGACCATGTCTTCTGCCCGGCGGGCGGTGGCGGCCTGTGCGTCGCGGCGGCCCGCGGTTTCCGGAAACTGACGGAACTGGGCCGCCTTGCCCGCAGTCCGGCTGTTGAATGCGTACAGCCGGAAGGCAACGACACGATTGCCGGTCCGCTGCGCAATGGTGCCCCCGGTGCTCGGGCGGTTGTCTGCACCACGCAGGTCAGCGGACTGCAGGTCGCCAGCGTTGTGGACGGTGACCTTGCCATTGAAGCCTGTCGCCCGACCGGCGGTACCGGGCATCTTGTGTCAGATGACTTTGTCTGGTCGGTGCAGAAACGTCTGGCCCGCGAAGAAGGTGTCTTCACAGAACCCGCCGGAGCCGTCGCTCTGGCCGGTGCACTAAAGGCTGCCGAGCAGGGCGAAATCGACCGCGACAGTACGGTCGTCTGCATGGTGACGGGATCAGGGTTCAAGGACATTGACGCCGTAGACCGCATCAACGCCGACACCGACTGTCCGGTCGTTGATGCGGCGGAAATCGATACCTGGTAACCCAGAAAAAGGGGTCGGGTTTCTTTTCCTGTCGAGCCGGCCCGTACTGCGATGCTTCAGAAACGGAAAAGAAACCCGACCCCTTTTTGTCGTTAGGAACGAAAAAGAACCCCGACCCCTTGTTCCTGGGGGGTTACTTCTTTCGGCTGGCTTTTACCCAGGCATCCTTCAGCGTCACGATGCGGTTGAAAACCAGTTGTTCGGGCGTACTGTCGCGGTCCGTCATGAAATAGCCTTTGCGTTCGAACTGACACCGATAGCCGACTGGCGCTGCGGCCAGCGACGGTTCCAGCATGGCCTGCACAACCTGCAGTGAGTTCGGATTCAGGTTGCTCTTCCAGTCCAGGTTATCGTCGCTCACGTCGTCCGGATCTTCCGTCAGGAACAGGTGATCGTAGAGCCGCACTTCGGCCGGGATGGCGTCCGGAGCACTGACCCAGTGGAGCGTGGCTTTTACACGGCGACCGTCCGGCGCATTGCCACCACGGGTCTCGACATCGTAGGTGCAGTGGATTTCCGTGATGTGGCCGTCCTTGTCCTTCACCACATCTTCGCATTTGATGAAGTACGCCCACCGCAGCCGTACTTCGCGGCCCGGGCCCAGTCGGAAAAACTTCTTCGGCGGATCTTCCATGAAGTCTTCGCGTTCAATGTACAGTTCCCGCCCGAAGGGCACTTTGCGGGAGCCGGCAGCTTCGTCCTCGGGGTTGTTGACCGCTTCCAGTTCCTCAGACTCCGTTTCCGGATAATTCGTGATGACCACTTTCAGCGGGTCCAGCACGGCCATTCGCCGATCCGCCGTCAGATTCAGTTCCTCACGAATCTGATTCTCCAGCACCACCATGTCTGTGACGGCGTTGTGTTTGGTCACACCGACATGAGTACACAGTCGGCGGACGGATTCGGGCGTGTAGCCGCGCCGACGCAGACCGCAGATGGTCGGCATACGAGGATCGTCCCAGCCGGACACGTGCCCTTCGTTCACCAGCAGCAGCAGACGCCGTTTGCTCATCAGCGTATACGTCAGGTTCAGACGATTAAATTCAATCTGCTGCGGATGATGAATACCGAGGGCTTCGCAGTACCAGTCGTACAGGGGACGACGGTTTTCGAATTCCAGCGTGCAGATGCTGTGAGTAATTCCTTCCAGTGAATCTGACTGACCGTGTGTGTAGTCGTAGGTCGGATAAATACACCAGGCGTCGCCCGTGCGATGATGCGCCACATGGCGAATCCGATACATGATCGGATCCCGCAGCAGCATGACCTTGTGCCCCATGTCAATCTTCGCACGCAGCACGTGCTGACCTTCGTCAAATTCTCCGGCCCGCATACGCCGGAACAGATCCAGGTTTTCCTCGACGCGGCGGTCCCGGTACGGACTGGCGGTGCCCGGTTCGCTGGGGGTACCACGACCGCTGCGGATTTCATCCAGCGGCAGGCTGCATACGTAAGCTTTTCCGTCCTGAATCAGCTGTTCCGCCCACTGATACAGCTGTTCAAAATAATCGGACGCGAAGAACAGCCGGTCTTCCCAGTCGAATCCGAGCCAGCGAATGTCTTCCTTAATTGATTCGACGTATTCGACGTCTTCCTTTTCCGGGTTGGTGTCGTCAAACCGAAGATTGCACTTTCCACCGTATTCTTCCGCGATGCCGAAGTTCAGACAGATCGACTTTGCATGGCCGATGTGCAGGTAACCGTTTGGTTCAGGCGGAAACCGCGTCTGCACGACGCCACCCCATTTTCCGGTCTTCAGGTCGTCCTCAACAATCTGACGCACAAAGTCGAGGTGTTCCGGCGAATTCACGGGCAGTTCAGGCATCTTGATTCTTCACGATGAAAATTTGTCCTGCCTGCCGGGTGATGGGCGGCCGGACGCCGACAGGCGGGATTTCTGAAACGGGTTGCAGGCCAACAACGCTTTCACGACCCCTGACCGGGACGCCGGTTCTGCGGTGGTCGCACATTTGTCGTCAATCGACCGAAAGGTGGTGCGAACGGCAATTTATCGGCCTGAGTTTCCGGCAGAAAGAGCAGCACCCCGACAGCTCGGCTCAATCCGATAATTGATAGTCAAAATAGAACTCGGGCGTCAGAAATTTTCGCCAGACACTGTCGCTTCTGCGAACGGTTGCGCGCCGCAGCGAAGACTCCGACCGGTGGAAACTGCCTGCACCGGAACTCTGGCGGGGTGAACGGCGAAAATTGCAGGTATCGGAGGGGCCTGCGCGGGGATGCCGCATACGTGAGGCTCGGACAGGAATGGCCGGACGACGTGGTTTTCCGGGCCGGGGCACTAAAAATGACGTGGCAGTTTCGGCGGGGTATGTTGTGAAATCCGAGAACGGGGCGCGTTTCCGGCAGAGTCTGCGAAGAGGGGCTGCTAAGAAAAACGGGCGTTCTTGCCGATAATCGAGCTGGACGGTTGGGTTGACGTTGTTGGTTTTCCGGATCGCTGGCGTCTGATGAAAATGAACGGAGGCGTCAACGGGCGGACGGGGCCAGGTGGCCGCCGCTGGTCCGGAAGGCAAAACATCAAGGTGAATCAGCCATTTGTAGCGGTTGAGCGGGAATTCAGTCTGCCCCACGCAACTCGCCTGAATTCCTGCGTTTTGCGGCAAACAGACAGAATAACGGCACCATTCATCGACGACGAAGATTCAGATAGGCCCTGTTGTCGACGGGTACCGATAATTGTGCGCATGTTCAGTAAGTGATGCTGAGAAACGGGTGTCACCCACTTCCAGGACGAAAACGATGGTCGTACGGTCATTACTCGATCGCATTCGTGGCGGATTTCGAAAACCGGCAGGTCGGAAAAACAGGGTTTCGCGACGAAACTCGGCAGTTTCCGTGGAAAAACTGGAAACGCGACAGTTGCTGACAATCAACTTCAACTTCCAGTATCAGGGCAACATAAACGCGGCCGGGTTTGGCTTTGAGGATCCGTTGCTGGGCGTCAGTCGCCGGGCGGCTCTTAGCGACGCTGCACAACAACTGGGTGCCTTGTTTGAAAATGATGCCACGATCACGGTCGATGTGACGTCTTCGAACGACGCGTTGTCCTCGACGCTGGCGTCAGCGGGCAGCCAGCTGCTGGTGACGGCGACGACAGATCCGTTTGGCGGCAATGAAGTCGTGCGGACCAAGGCGCTGACGGGTGTCGACCTGAACGGCATTGAGGCAGATGCGACGCTGGATGTGAACTGGGCGAACAACTTCGAGCTGAGTGCGGACTCGGCGGATGTTGACGCGACAGAATTTGACTTCTATTCAACGATTTCTCATGAGCTGATACATGCTCTGGGATTCAGTTCTCAGATCAATGAGGACGGATCCGACCTGTTCGGGGCGCCTGCGGGGCAGCTCGGCAAGTGGTCCCGCTACGACAGTTTCCTGACGGATGTGGTCGGAACGTCCGTTTTGGATTTCAACGGTATTCTGAGTTCGGCGATCTGGACATCGACCTCGACGGCCGGCAGCAGTGTCTCGGGTGCGGGACTGTTCTTTAACGGGCCGACCGCGGTGGGCGTGAACAACGGTAACCGGGTCGGGTTGTACACGCCGGCGACCTGGCAGAGCGGCAGCAGCGTCAGCCATCTGGACGACACCAATCCGGCTTACGCCGGTTCGCTGATGCTGTCAGCGACAGCGACCGGGCCCGGGCCCCGGACGCTGTCGAATATTGAGCAGGCCATGATGATCGACCTTGGTTATACCATGGCCGGAAGTCTGGTGGTGACGCCTCAGACCGGGCTGTCCGTGTCTGATCTGGGCAACACCGCTACATTTGACGTCAGTCTGGGGCGGCAGCCGCTCAGCGACGTCACCGTGACGGTCAGCAGCGGCGATCTGACAGAGGTGACGGGCCTGCCGACAACTCTGGTCTTCACACCGGCCAACTGGGATACCGTTCAGACGGTGACGCTGACCGGAGTTGCAGACGGAGTCGCGGACGGCACTCAGTCAACCGTCGTGACGATCGGCATCGACGACGCCAGCAGCGACGCCAGTTTCTCCACGGTGAAGGACGTCCAGCTGACCGTATTGTCTGTGGACGATGACGGAACACTTCCTCAAAAGCCTGTCTTCACGTCACCGTCGCAGCGGCCGGCAACATCATCGCCGCTGTTCGAGTGGAATCCGGTGATCAACGGGCGAACCTACTCCCTGACGGTTACCAATTTCTTCACGGGCGCGATCGTGCAGCAGATCAGCGATCTTGCGATTCCGCGGCATACCTTTGCGACGCCGTTTCTGAACGGCGTTTATGAGGCCACGGTGCAGGGCTTCAATGCGAGCGGGACGGCAGGTCCGGTCAGTGACCCGCTGTTGTTTGCGGTAGGGCAGCCAGCCATTCCTACGGCCCCTTCAATCACGGCGCCGCTGGCCGGATCCGTGATTACCGTAAATACGCCTTCGATCGAATGGACAGCCTCGGCCGGGGCCAGCGAGTACGAACTGTATATTCTGGCCAGCGGCGAGGTGACGCGAGTGACCGTGCCGGGTGTGGACATTGGCGGCGGAACGCTTGCGTACACGCCGACTTCGCCGCTGAAGGAAGGCTTCAACTCTGTCTGGATCCGGGCCATCAATCCGTTTGGTGAAGCCGGTGCCTGGAGTTCGGCGATCGGATTCACGGTTGATGCCTTCCCGGCACCCGGACGACCGATCATCACATCGCCGGTCGTGACAACGACCACCACGGCAACGCCGACCTTTTCATGGGTTGCTTCCGGTGCTCGGTCGTATGAACTGTGGGTCAATGAACTGCCGGGCGGCGCCAGCAACGTGCTCGCGCCCACGCGGGTCATTCACGTGACTGATTATCTGGACACGACCTATACGCATTTCGCACCGCTGAATAACGGAACGCATCGCGTCTGGGTTCGTTCCGTGAATGCAGCCGGGGAAAAATCTGAATGGAGTGCCGCTCAGACATTCAACGTCAATGTTCCGCTGCCGCTGTTCCCGGTTCTGTCGCAGATCGGCACCACCGAAGACCAGACGCCGACGTTTCGCTGGAACACGGACACCGGTGACGCGTTCGGCAGCGGCACCACCTTCACGTTGTGGGTCAATAATCTGACTACGGGTGAGGCTCGTGTGATTCTGGAATCCGGCCTGACCGCCACGTCCTACACACCGTCGACAGCGCTTCCGCAGGGACGCTACGCGGCCTGGGTTCAGGCCGTCAGCGCGGTGGGTACCAAGAGCGCGTGGAGCGACCGGATTGTCGTCACCATCGATCAGCCGGCACCCGGACGTCCCACCATGACCGGGCCGGTCGCCGCGACCGGAGTCACCGCCGTGGAGACCGACAAGCCCGCCTTTACCTGGACGGCAGCGCCGGATGCCGCCAGCTATGAACTGTGGGTGAACCATCTGGACAGCAATACCGTCCGTATCATCCATGAAACGAATGTGACCGGCACCAGCTACACTCCTGTTCTGGGGCTGCCTGAAGGTCGGTACAGAGCCTGGGTTCGGGCCTTCAATGCGGCGGGAGAAGTCGGCACCTGGAGCCAGGCACTGTCGTTCGAACTGGACGTTCCGACTCCTGCACAACCGGTCATTACCGGCCCGAGCGTCAATGCTGTGGGATCCGTCATTGATCCGTCGCCGACCATTACGTGGTCTGTGTCGGTACCCGCGTCCTCTTACGAACTGCAGCTGGAACTTGTCTCGACAGGCACGCTGGTGCTGGACGAAACCGGCATCGCGGCCGCCCAGTTCACCGTACCGTTCCAGCTTCAGGAAACGACGTATCGTGTGCGGGTTCGTGGTGTCAATTCTGCCAACGAGACCGGCCTGTACAGTGAATGGTCTTCGTTCCGGATTGATGTGCCAAACGCGACGACGCCGATCGCACTTTCCCCCGTCGGTACCGTTACCAACTCGGACGTGACATTTCAGTGGCAACACACGGATGACAATATTCGCTACGAGATTCTGGTACGAGATCTGTTGCGTCAGGAATCCATCACCTATCAGGCCTTTACGTTCGAGCTGGATCTGTCACAGAACATCGCGGTAACGACCCGGACTCTGTCCAACGGTACCTACCGCTTCTGGGTGCGGGCCTTCAATTCTCAGGGGACGGCCAGCAGCTGGAGCAATTCACTGTCATTCACCGTGGACAACACGGTCACGGCTCTGGACCGTGTCGACAATGGTGACGACGAAGGCAGCCGCCGGCTGATCGCACTGACCTCACTGATGGCAACACCGCAGCAGCCGGACAATCGGCCGACAACGGCTCAGTGGTCAGACCAGGCTTTCCCGATCGAGCATCCGGATGCAGAAGCGACCGTTCAGGAACAGGTTTCCCGGCCGGATCGGGCAGGCGATGTCCTGCCCGGCGACGATCTGGTGGAGGCCGTGATGGCCCGGTTGGCCGATCCGTCAGAGTCGCTGGAACTGGAAGAGGGTGTCTGAACGGAGAACGGCTGAATGTTTGCCTTCGAAGTCCTCGGCTGGTTGATTTAACCGATTCCGATTCTACGTCGAGAAGAATTCACAGGCCGGTCAGCGGCCTGCCGCGGCTCACAAGGCGCCGTTCCCGGGGTGCTGTTCCCGGGGTGTAGCTGGCAGCGGTTGCGCCGGGGCGTCGGTGGCAACAGCGAAGCACGCAGGTCAGCAGGAGCCGCCGTTGCCTGAAGGTCGGGCGTGTTGTAAGTCGCTGCTGGTCAACGACTTGTATTAAGTTCTGTATTTCAGGGAACTTATCTCAGGTCAGGCGCGTCAGAACGGGAGACGTTCCGCTCTGCCCCGCCTGTGAAGACGCTTCCATGTCAATCCCGCCCCCTGCCGAAGAATTTCTGTCTGCCGCTTTTGATGCTGAGTTGTCGGATGAAGACAACGCCAGACCTGGCGGTGTGGATGCACAGCATGCCCGGCAGCTGACGGACGCCTGGCAGCAACTGGGTGACTGCCTGCGACAGCTGCCGGAATCCGGTCCGACTGATGTTAGCGAAGCCGTCCTGTTTCAGATCAGACGCGACCAGCAGCGTCCGATTGTCCGCCCGGATCGCTCACCCAATTCCGACTGGTTTGCACGACGCGTGGCCGTCGTCGCGTCGACAGTTGCCGTCCTGCTGGTTTCGTTTTCGGTCATGTCTCTGATGACCGGGCTGCCAGACGGCGACCGATTCGCAGCTGTTGTCGATTCCAGACCGGCTCTGGTTGTCCCTCAGGAATGGGAAGTGGTCGTTCTGACGGTGCCGGACAACGGTCTTCACGAAATTCCGGACGCAGTGCGACAGACGGTCAGTGATCAGGGACTGCATATCCATTCGCTGGCAGAACTGAAGGATGTCGGCGAAGATCATCCGGATCTGCTGGTCGCTTCCGGCGATCTGAAAGAAGCATTTCAGGAACTGTTCGATTCCCACATTGATGGAATCGATGCGGAATGGAATCCGGAGCGTGTTGGCGAAGTGGATCGCGAGATGTTGCTGCAGCGATTTGCAGAATCAATGGAAACACCGACTCGGTCTGAAGAATTCTTTGGCAGAATGTTTGTGGTGCTTCCGGGGGACAATACGCTGGTGCAGCGTCCCGTGGCCGGGGTATCGAACGATACTGCGCTGGTGGCCGATCATTCGTCCGCCGGGAATCGCGGTCCTGCGGAAGCCACAGGGGCTGCACAGCCTGACGAATCGGTTTCTGACCATGGCAGTCCGGCACAGATTGCTGCCTATCTGAACAAGGGCAAGGGAAAGCCGGTGCTGGTCGTCCTGCTCCGCCGCCGCCTGCCGGACAGCAATACTCAGGGCCATTTTGCTCCGTTCAGCCCGCTGCCCGGCGTGTAAATCCGCACCGTCAGTTGGCGGGTGTTGCGTCGCCCGGCACGGTAACGGCCGGTGCTGCGTCCAGGGTGTCTGTCGTGGCCAGTTCCGCGTCGCTGATCAGCAAGCCGGCTACGCAGGCCGTCATGAAGGCCGCCAAAGTTCCTCCCAGCATCGCTCTGAGGCCGAGCCGCGCCAGATCAGAACGGCGTTCCGGGGCGATTCCGCCGATGCCGCCCAGCTGAATACCGATGGAACTGAAGTTGGCGAAGCCGCACAGCGCATAGGTCATGATCATCACGGTTCGCGGGCTCAGTTCCGGACTGGCCGCTGACAGCTGGATGTAGGCCAGGAACTCGTTGATCACGGTTCTGGTGCCAAGAATCCGGCCGGCACTCAGGCATTCGTCAGCCGGAATTCCCATCAGCCAGGCGAATGGCAGAAACAGGTAGCCAAACATCAGTTCCAGAGACCAGTGATCTGCGGAAGCGTAGCCCAGCCGGACGGCGACCTGGTGACCGAACCAGCCCACGAGGGCGTTTCCCATGGCAACGAAGGCAACAAATACAATCAGCATGGCTCCGATGTTCAGTGCCAGTTTCAGTCCGGCCAGAGCACCTTCGGCGGCGGCTTCAATGACATTTACGCACCCGGTGGCGGCTTCCAGGCGGACGGATTCCGCTTCGGCCACCGATTCGGTTTCCGGCTGCATGATCTTGGCGATCATCAGGGCGGCCGGGGCTGAGATAACGGATGCCGTCAGCAGGTGGCCGGCGTCAATTCCCATGCCGACATAGGCTGCCAGCACGCCGCCGGCGATGGTCGCAAATCCGCCGACCATGACCACATTCAGTTCGGACAGTGTCATGCCTGCGACATACGGACGAATCACCAGCGGTGCTTCGGTCTGCCCCACAAAGACATTGGCCGCCGTGGACAGAGTTTCGGCTCCCGACGTTCCCAGCGTTTTTCTCATCAGCCATGCCAGTCCGTACACGACCAGCTGCATGATGCCCAGGTGATACAGGACCGACATCAGCGACGAGAAGAAGATAATGGTCGGCAGGATTCCGAACGCGAAGGAACGCCAGAGCGTGTACTGAGCGGGAAGTGGTTCCGTGTCCGTGGGGCGGGGAAACACATCAAACAGAAAGGCGGATCCTTCGTCGACGAATGCCAGAATACTGGTGAAGAAGTCTCCCACGGCCGCGAACACCGCCGCTCCGGGACCGGTCTTCAGAATCAGAAACGCGAACACAAACTGCAGCAGCAATCCACCCGCCACAATCCGCGGACTGACCTGTCGGCGGTTCGAGCCCATGGCCCAGGCGCACAGCACCATCACACCGAGGCCCAGCAGGCTTATGCCGCGTTCCATGAAGTCTGTCTTCCCGATTGATAGATCCATGCGGGCTGCAAAAGGCCGCGCATGCTGAACAAAGCCCGGCCGTCAGCGGCAGCCGGGGGCTCTGAGCGGGCAGGTCACTGCTTCTTCAGTGTCTGCAGATACTCAACCACATCGACCATGTCCTGTACGGTCATCACCTTCTGCAGGTCCGACGGCATGAGCGAAATTTTCTGCTTGACCTTTTCGTCGATCTCATCGCGGCTGAAGGTCCGTACCAGGGCATCGTCCGCCTTGATGCTGATGCTGTCGTCAGTTTCACTGGTGATCAGCCCCGTAATGGTTGTGCCGGACACCAGCACCAGCGTATAGGCCTCGTAGTTGTGGCTGATGCCGGCACTGGGATAGATGATTGATTCGAACATCGCCTGTCGGCTGAGCTTGCTGCCGATTTCTGACAGGTCGGGCCCCATGTCGCGTCCGATCCTGTTGACGATGTGACATTTGTGACAGGTGCCGGTGGTGTTGAAGATGACACGACCGTTCTTTGCATCGCCCTTCATGCCAACCAGTTCATTCAACGGCGGCAGCGGTTCACCTTCCTTGACGGGCGGCAGTGGAAACAGTCGGCTGGCGATTTCGCGCGTCGACCGCGACGGAGCAGCGTGCAGTGCCGCAGCGACGGTCTGAGTCAGTTCGGGATCCAGCGACTTGTCTTCCACCATTTTCGCCAGCCGGGTCGCCCCGCCGTTCACGCGCGAGGCGGCTCGTACGGCTTCACGCCGGACGTTGATCGGTGTCGACGTCTGTCGGACGACGGCCAGCAGCGGTCCCGTGATGGAATTATCCAGAGAATTTCCCATGGCCACGGCCGTCGCGATTGCAGCCTGCTGGTCCTTGTCGGTCAGAGCGGCGGTCAGCAGGTCCCACTGTTTGTTTCTCAACAGGGCACGCACGGCTTCGACGCCCAGCTGCTCATCCGGGTGCGACTGAGCCATGGACAACAGCTCGGCGTAACGGTCCTTCAGCTGAAAGCGTTCGACCAGCTGAATGAACTGAGGCGTGTTGCGCAGCGCCGTCAGCGCGGTGTCCAATGCGGCCTGGGCATCCGGGTTGTCGGAAAAATCACTGCTTCCGAGTCGCTGCAGTGATTCGGCAATCACGATCGGTGCAGTTTCCTCTGAAAAGGACTGCAGCGATTCCTGACTCAGCAGTTGTTTCACGGCCGCCGCCACCTGATCCTTCGGCTGGAAATCCAGGGCTCGGAAAAATGTCAGCAGGTGCTGATTTCCGTTGGGAGTCTGACCGGCAGAGGCAAAGGCGATGATGTGGCGGGCGATGTTTCGAGCTGACTGACTGCCGCGGCTGCGCCAGGTAAGAGCGGCCGCGGTTTCCATCAGCCTGTCGCGCGAATTCAGTGCCGCTTTGGCGTAGCCGGCCATACATTCATCCCATGCCTTGTCGGCCGCGATTCCCAGCGCTTCAAGGTACCACCGATCGTGGGAAGGCAGGCGAACCGCCAGCTGTCCCCACAGTTCGGCTTTCCGGCTGCTGTCGCAGTGTCTCAGGGCGATCGCGCATTCTCGACGTACCTGCGGAGATTCGTCATCGACCAGCGCGGCGACAACTGCGGCAACGTCCTGGCCCGTTCGTCTGGCCAGCCGCAGGCCGGTAATGCGAAGATCGCTGTTCGAATCCGCGATGGCCGCCGATACATACTGCGACGTCTTTCCTTCAATCTGGCCCAGCAGCCACAGTGCTCGAGCGCGAAAGCGAGGATTCGGGTCATCGCGGTACATCTTTGCCAGCACGGATTCGGCTTCAGCTCCGGCGCTGTGCAGTTTCTGCCATGCCAGGTAGCGAGTGGCCACGTTCGGGCTCTTTAATGCCTCTGCGGCCCCGGCAATTGTACTGAAGTCCGGCTCCGAAATCGTATAGTCGGATCCCGGCGGCGCCACGCGGAACAGCCGTCCGCGATCGACATCGCCCTGGCGGTGGCCTCCGACTCCCGGATCGTACCAGTCCGCGATGATGAGCGAACCATCCGGAGCCACACAGACGTCGGACGGACGGAACCACTGATCGCGCGTTCCGACCAGTACGTTCTCAATTTCGGCCGTGTAGCCGGCCCCATCTTCGGCGACCGGATAGCTGCGGACCACGTTGGGACCCGCGTCGCAGTGGATCAGCTGATTCTGAAAGCGTTCGGGCAGCAGATGACCTTCGTAACACAGGATCCCCGTCGGTGATCCGGCGCCGGTCTGCAGCAGATTTGGCACAACGCCGGGATCATTCAGGTGCCAGTGTCGCCTGGGAATTTCGTCTTCCCAGCCGGTTCTTGGTTCTCGCCAGCCGGCTCCGGTCAGTTCATCCTTGTAACCGTAGTTGCCGTATTCCATCACAAAGTTGATCCGCACGCCGCGGTTGCCGTCGTCGTCGTTGTCCGACTGCCAGATGGTGCCGAAGCTGTCGACGCACAGTTCCCAGTTGTTGCGGAAGTTCCAGCCAAGCGTGTCGACACCGGTCCCGTCCAGTTCACAGCGGAAGGCCATTCCTTCCTGATAGGGTTTCCGGTTGGCGATGACTTCATGCCCCGAGAGGTCAACAACCAGTTTGCCATCGGGCGTATGCAGTTCGTTTCCGTTGTTGCCAAAGTTGAAGTACAGACGGCCGTCAGGACCGAACGTGAAACTGTGAATGCCGTGGTCGTGCTGAGCACCCTTGATCCCGGTGAACATCACTTCCCTGCGGTCCGCTTTCAGGTCGCCGTCGTCGTCGTGGAAGCTGAAGACGTTTTCACCGGCGGACACAATCACCCGACTGCCCAGCACGCAGACGCCGTGAGCGGAGTCAATGTCCGGCCCCTGATAAAAGGTGGTCTGTTTGTCGGCCACGCCGTCGCCGTTGGTGTCCTCAAGCACAAGAATCCGGTCACCCGCTTCCCGGCCCGGGTTGTTGCTGTTGGCGAATCGTCGGTAGTTCACGACTTCACACACCCAGACCCGACCAAGGTGGTCGATGTCGATATTTGAGGGACTTAGCAGCATGGGTTCAGCGGCAAATAATGAGACTTCCAGTCCCTTGCCGACATCCAGCGTGGCCACGGCCGATTCCGGGCTGCGATCGACGTCTGGTCTGCCGGACGCAGCTGGCGGTGTCTGAGTATAGACCGCAAACTGCACACTGCTGGCCGGCCCCTGGTCGGTCCCTCCGTTGTCCAGTGCCGCGATGGCCGTGAATTTTGTATAGCCCGGCGGAATCCTGAAATGGATCACCGAATTGGCGTGGGTGCCGATGCCGTCCGTGATTTCGCGGCCCGCCACTTTCAGAGGTCCACCACCGGCGTTGCGACCGACCTGCACTTTGCCCCAGTCGCTGGTGGCTGACTTCCATTTCAGACCGGTCAGTCTTAGCTCGCCGTCGGGGCCGATCAGTTTGGGTTCGACCCAGTTTGCCCAGTCACAGGCGTAGCCGTTGCCGCCGTCCGTCACAACCAGATACAGATCATCGGCGCCGTTCAGGTCGGCTTCAATGCTGTGCTGGTGGTTCGGCGTCGACACCGTCAGCAAGGGCGTGCTGGCGACCGGCTTCGCATCATTGGCCGCGGCAAGGCCGGAACACAAAAGAAAGGCCAGAATAGTGACTCGCACGTGACATAGCTCCGGTAGGATGTTGACTTCGGCGGCCGACCTGAAATCTGAAAACAGAAGCGGGCAGACGGTGGCCAGTGACAGATGTGTGTCGTATGTTCACAAAACTTCAGGGCAAATTCCACCGGGTTTCAATGGGCCGGGGCGGACCACGATGATTTACAAGATATGTCTGCGGCAGCACTGGGACGCGGCGTTAGCCGCAGGCCGGTATGCCGGAGCCGGGATTGACCGACGGGACGGGTATATTCATTTTTCGGCCGCACATCAGGTCAGAGAAACGGCGAAGCGACATTTCGCCGGCCAGCGGGATCTGGTGCTGGTGGCAGTGGACGACGGCCGGCTGGGAGACGGTCTGAAATGGGAAATGTCGCGGGGCGGTGCTCTGTTTCCGCACCTGTACGGTTCGCTGGATGTGCGACATGCAGTCCATGTGTATGATCTGCCGCTGGCCGAGAACGGTCAGCACACATTTCCGGCGGATCTGGCTCACGACGACGTGGCAGATGCCTGACGATCAAGGGGTGACATGGTTACGCTGAACAAGATCTATACACGTTCCGGTGATGCTGGTGAAACGGGGATCGGTGACGGGTCCCGGGTGTCCAAGCTGCATCAGAGAATTATCGCGGGCGGCAGTATCGATGAAGTCAACAGCTGCATTGGCGTGGCCGCGGCTCATAGTTCTGAGCCACTGCAGCACGAACTGCTGAAGCGGCTGCAGCAGAAGCTGTTTGATCTGGGTGCGGACGTCAGTTGTCCGTGGGATCCGGACGCCGAACAGGATCGGTGTCCGCGCATCGAGGCTCGGCACGTCCGCTGGCTGGAATCAGAGATCGACGGCGTAAACGCTGAACTGTCACCGCTGAGCAGTTTTGTGCTGCCCGGTGGTACGGTTCTGGCCGGGTTTCTGCACATGGCTCGGAGTGTGTGCCGCCGCGCCGAAATTGACGTGCTGCGTCTGCAGGCCGAAGTTCCGCTGAATCCCAGCATCGCTGTATTTCTGAACCGCCTGTCGGACCTGTTGTTCGTGCTGGCTCGGGATGCCAATGAACACGGGCAGGCAGATGTGCTGTGGATGCCTGGGACGGACAGCAACGGGTGAAGCCACCGCTTCAACCAGAGACGATCCGCGCGTGCGACTGTGGCTCGATCGGCCGTGATGACTTGGGATCAAACGGAAAATTACTGTCGCGTCGAAACGTGGCGTAGGCTTCCAGCCTGCGTTTTTCTGCATCGCAAGCTGGAAGCTTACGCCACTTATTTTCCGCTCGGTCCTTAGCAGATGTACGCTGGATGTTCTGTCCGGTGGTTGGTGACGGGGGCGGGCTCGGACAGGAATGTCCGAGCTACATATCATCGTTGTGGTTGATTGTTTGTTTTGGCGAAACAGACGGGAAAGAAGATCACCGCCTGAGTCCCCCGGGGTGATGCCGGCGGGGTGTCTGGCGAGGGGGGCGTGAGTCCGGCACGGCGAGAATATGGTGAATCGATTGGTTTCACATTGAAGAACCTCCGGGATATTGCCACAATGCCCGGCTCGCTGATCGCCGGGCACCTGCGATCAGACGGTAGTCTCAACCCACCTTCATTTCACCTGGCATCCGGACATGGACCGCGAACGAATCGAACGACAACTCAAACTGGCCGAACAGAATCTCGCTGCATGGGTCAAGAAGCTGGATGGGGACAAAGTTGCCTCTGACAAGCGTGGACTGGACCCGAAATGGCGCAGTCTGGATTCTGAGGTTCGCAGTCTGAAACGCCGCAGGAATGCCGTGGCCGAAGTTGAAGAACGCGAAGCAGCGGCTCTGCAACGCAAGAACCAGCCGGAAGAAGCCGTAGCTGAAGAATAGGAACCATGCGGTCAATAGCTGACTGGTTGGTCGCCTTTCGCTCGGTGAATGGGCGCTATTTCGCGGAGCGAAAGGCGACAATAATTGTCCGGACACGCCTAAGGCGGTTGACCCGGAAATGGGTTCAATCGTTTCTCCCCCGTGATGTGGTAAATGGCTGAAACATCCTGTTTTTTGGTCAATGCTGCGGTGAGCTGAACGAATCAGCTGCCGTCCGTGCTCGGTCTTTTCCTGCAGGTTTTCTGTCAATCGCTGACGCAGAACCGTCGGGCCGGACGTTACCGTTTACTGACGGGCGTTAAGGCGGTCGGTCATGAGCAGCTACGCACACACGCAACGAGGCTGGATCCACTGGATCTGTTATATCGCGGCCGTCGTTATGTTTGCCGGAAGTGCGGCGACTGGTGGTCTGGGCAGTCCGGTGCCGGGAATCGTTCTGCTGGCGTCCGGGGCGCTCTGCGCCGTTCTCGGTCTGGGCGTGCAGGCCCTGACCGTCAGCGATGGCGGCGATCGTCTGCTGGTCGCCTTCGGCCCGCTGCCCCTGTTCCGGACCTCGATCAGCTACGCTGAGATCGCCGAAGTGACCGTCGGACGCACGCGGTGGATTGATGGCTGGGGGCTGCATTATGTGCCCGGCCGCGGCTGGACGTACAATATCAACGGCTGGGACTGCGTTGAAATTCGCCGCTCCAACGGCCGGCTGCTGCGGGTCGGCACTGATGAGCCTCAAAGGCTGGCGAGTGTCATCCGGGATCGAATTTCTTCCCGTCCTGAATGACGGTGTTCACCGTAGCAGCGCCGGACAAAAAAACGGTGCTCGTTATGGGGCGGTCTCCCGTTGTGGGGCGGTCACTCGTTGTGGGGCGGTCACTCGTTGTGGGGCGGTCTCCCGACCGCCCCACGCGTTGGCGTGTTACGCAGCGGGAGACCTTCGGTCGATCTAGTGGT
>JAVKCM010000164.1:0-11443 GCA_040222735.1 Fuerstiella sp.
TAGAAGCAGATCATTTCGTAGGTTCGCTTCGTCGGCTGGCGGCCCGTCCACAGGGCGATCATCATGCAGGCGATGATCGCGCAGTACGTCTGGATTTCGATTCCATTCTGCTTGTGACTCAGCAGGTGACGACACCCCAGCTTGTGTTTGAAAAACCTGAAGAAGATTTCAGTCTGCCAGCCCGACTGCGACCCAAGAGAGTGCTTTTATTATTGTCTGTTTGTTCGTTTGTCATGGTCATCCTCATTTCTTTCGGCGTTTTTGAGTGGCGGTCTGGGACGTGTTTGAGACGGGTTGCGGTTTTGGTGTGATGAGTTCCGGGGGATACGGATTTGGCCAACTGCGGCGACTGTTTCGCAGACGGTGCAGGCGATCCAACTCGTCGGCATCGGCGAAGATGGCCCAGCGATTCCCGGCGTCTTTGACTTTCCGTGAGGTCACCCAGCCGACTCGCTGCCAGCGGTGCATCGTGGCGATCGGCATCTGAAGTTTCGCGGCCAGATCGGCCAGCCACCATTCGTCGGCCTGAAGGTGATCTTCGTGAGTCACGCTGCGCGGCAGAGGTCCGGTGCGAGTTCCTCGTTCACGCAGAAAGCGACTCAGAAGAAGAGCAGAAAAGGGACAGTCACAGTTCGGGATTGCCACTGAACACGCGTTCAGAGCCAGCGGGATCATGCCTGTCCCATTTCACCGACCGAATGACGGCCCAAAGGCCCAACTCGCTGGCCGGTCGCTCGGAGCCAGTCCCATTTCCTGACCCGAGCCAGGGGACTGGCTCGACGGCGCCAGTGGAACCTAAACATAGCATGCGGGCGGCCGCCGTCGTGCCTGTCCCCCTTTGGCGGCACCAACACAGCCGACGACGGAAATGGGACAGGCGATAAGAGCAGAAAAGGGACAGTCACAGTTCGGGATTGCCACTGAACACGCGTTCAGAGCCAGCGGGATTATGCCTGTCCCCTTTCACCTCTTTGCTGGGGCTTCCAGCCGCGGCGCCACCAGATACCGATCGCTACTTGAAACCCGGCATGAACTGCGGTTGGAAGCCCCAGTTACGTTCAGTTTCGCTCGGATCATGCCTGTCCCATTTTGCCTGGCTGGTCCCATTTTGCCTGGCTGAGCGGGATTATGCCTGCTCCCTTTCACCTTTTTCCGTGGTGCCGTGCTGTGTTTCCGTGGCTGGGGCTTCCAGCCGCAGCGCCCCCGGATACCGGTCGATACTCGAAACCCGCCATAAACTGCGGCTGGAAGCCCCAGTTACGTTCAGTATCGCCCGGATTGTGCCTGTCCCTTTTCGCCTGCTTCGCCTGCTGCACCGTCGCAATCGCTCTCCCCTTTCGCTTCCATTCCGCCGGGGCCGAAAGCGTGCGCGGCTTCTGCTACGGGTGGAGGAGGGTCGGCCGACCGACGACAGGTGGCGTTGTCCGGTCAGTCCTGCTCAGTTCTGCGAAAGACAATCACCGTCAGATCGTCCGGCTTGCTGGGAGTTTCCGGGGCCGCGTGAAGCTGCATCTGTGCTCGGGCCGCTGAGATCAGAGTTTGTGAACGATCGGCCAGGTTGCCCGACCGCACGGTCTGGATGATTTCCGGAACCGTCAGGTTGTCGCAGAGGCCGTCACTGGCCAGCAGCAGAGTGTCTCTGATGGCCATCTCGACCGGAGAGCCGATTTCAATCCGCATGTCGTTCTGCCCGACACAGTTGGTCACGATGTGCCGATCCGCGTGCTGCATCGCTTCTTCTTCGTCAATCATGCCGGCCTGAAGGGCATGGCCAACCGGAGAATGGGGCATGGTTTCGAGTTTGATTCTTCCTTTCTGGCCGACAAGCAGAATCATCGAATCGCCCACGTGATACGGGCGAACGGTATTTCCACTGAATTCCACCACCGACAGCGTCGTGGCCGATCCAAGCCCCATGTCCAGAATACGCTGGTTGGCGGCTTCAATCCCGTCCAGAATGGCCGTTCGCAGGTCACCGGGAACCGGTGATGATTCGGAAATTCTGTCTCGAATCGCTTCCACGGCAGCGGCAGACGCCAGATGACCGCCGCGAATCCCGCCCAGGCCGTCGGCTACGACCAGAACACCAGAATCCTTTCCGACGGGAATCACCGCCATACTGTCTTCGTTGGGCGTTTCCTTTTCCGGGCAGCGACGCGTGTAAAAACAGACCGTCCCGCCAGCAAAGGACTGCGTGATCGGTGCTTCCATATCACACTCGGTGAACAGCTCAGGCTTTGTCGGGAGCGGATCCGGAAGCTCAGGATCGGCGGTGGCGTCTGGCATAACTCAGTGCTTTGGAATTCAGGTCAGCGCAAGGGATCGGGAGTCTTTTTCGGCCCGATGACGAGCGACGGTCATTGACCCAGCGTCGAGAACAGACCACTGACCCGATACGTATCCACGATGGTGTCAGCCATTCTTTCCACATTTCCTGCGGACCAATCGGGCCGTCGCCGCACACAATTTACCTGACTGTCAGGAAATTCCCATCAGCGGCCTGATCAGCCAGTAGGTGCCGAACGTCAGCAGCGGAACTCCGGCCAGGTTCAGCAGTACTCCGTAGCGAACCATGTCACGTACCTGAATTCGACCGGATCCGAAGACAATCGCATTCGGCGGAGTCGCAATCGGCAGCATGAACGCGCAACTGGTGGCGAGTGTAGCCGGTACCATAAGCAGTCTCGGATCCATGTCCAGCGGTCCGCACAGAATCAGCAGTGATGGCAGAATCGTACTGACGGTGGCGATATTGCTGGTGAATTCCGTCAGAAATGTCATCAACAGACACGTGACGGCAATGACGACCCAGCCCGGCTGGTCTCTGAGAGGCTCTTCCAGCGCTGCCCCGATCCAGCTGGCCAGCCCCGTCACGTCGTCTGCGAAGGCTCCGGCCAGGGCAAACCCGCCGCCAAACAACAGCATGATATCCCATGGCAACCGGGTGGCGGTCTCCCAGTTCATCAACGGAACCGATCGACCGTCTGAGGTTCTGGTACCGGACGGGACAAAGAACAGCAGCACCGCCAGCAGAATGGCCACGGTGGAATCGTTGATGAAATTCACCGATTCAGACGACGAAATCCGGTTGGCCGAACCGCCCATCCAGGCGAACCAGCGTTCCGTCAGATCGGACCAGCCCGGCAGAATCTGCAAATAACCCACTTCCAGCGGGCGCCTCAGAATCCAAAGCACGGCGGTGGCCGCAAACACGGCCATCACACGTCGCTCAGCCGTCGTCATCCGCCCCAGCATGGTCAGCCGTCTGCGCAGCTGCTGTTTCATTTCCGCGTCATAACTGGTGCTGCGGGGCAGTTTCCAGGTCAGAACCAGCCATGTCAGAGCCAGGTAAACAATGCCGATGGGGATGCAGGCGATCATCCATTTGGCCACGGAAATCTGTTCGACATCCGGTATCCTTTCGTGATAGATCCCGACGGCGGCATTGTTGGTCGGCGTGCCCACAATGGTCGTTAATCCGCCGATGCTGGCGGCATAGGCGATTCCCAGCAGCAGTGGCACCGCCAGTGCATGACTGCCGCCGCTGCTGTTGTCGGAACGGTCGGCGGCCTCCGCTTCATCATCCATGGTCTTCAGCAGTGCCAGCGCAATCGGCAGCATCAGCAGCGTGGAAGCCGTGTTGCTGATCCACATCGACAGTCCGGCCGTCGACAGCAGAAATCCCAGGACCAGCTGACGCGGCTTCGCGCCGACCATATTGACAATGTTCAATGCAATGCGACGATGCAGGTTCCACCGTTCAATACTGAGCGCAATCACAAAGCCACCCAGATACAGAAATACGTTGTCGTTGATGAAGGCCTTGCTGACGTCTTTCGCTGCCTGAATGCCGAGCAGCGGAAACAGCGCCAGTGGCAGCAGACTGGTGGCGGCCAGCGGGACCACCTGAGTAACCCAGAGTCCGGCCATCAGAAAGGTCACCGCAACCAGACGGTGGGCTTCCGGCTTCATGCCGTTCGGCGTCGGCATCAGCAAGACTGCGGCAAACCCCATCGCCAGCAGCGGAAGCGTCAGTTTTGCGAACAGACTTCGCTGATCCGGTGCAATCGGCTGAGGTTCTGACATCGATGATTATGTCGCTAAGGCGAAGCAGCGCTTCGGTGTTGTGCGGGCTTTTGAGCAGGCGGGCGGCTGCCCACATAAGTCTGTCCTGAAATCAACCCGCCGTCGGGCCGTGCCATTTCCACGGCGTTCGATAGGTGACCTGCTTCAGGATTGCATTGGCTTCCGGCACGTTGGTGACGGTCTCTGCCTTTGAATCCCAGTGCAGCGGCTTCTGCAGCGCGTGAGACACATAGCCAAGATGCCCGGGCGTGATCGACCGGTGAGCCACTTCCGCCGGAGCAATACATTCACCGCGACGGCGAATGTGCTGCAAAAAGTCCGCAGCGTGGCTGGTGCCGCGACCGACATTGATGCCCCCCGGGACAAAATCCTTCGCCAGCCAGCCCGGGTTCGATGCCTCAATCTTTCCGCGTCGAGCAAACACCCAGCCTTCACTGCCGATGATCTTCACACCCAGTGAATTTCTGCTGGATATCGTGGACGTGATTCCGCCGTCGTATTCACAGCGGATTGTGTAATGCTGAGGTGTGTTGTAGACGTCCGTGTCCGGAAACTGCCACTCCACGGCTTCCACCAGCGTGGGCCCCGACCGGTGTGACTGAATGGCCCAGTGAGCGATGTCGTTGTGGTGGCCGATCCAGTCCATCAGCACGCCGCCGCCATACGCGCGGTGCCCGCGCCACCATCGATGATGGCGAGCCTGCATCAACGGCAGCACTACTGACGGTCCGCACCAGAAATCATAATCCAGATCTTCACGTGGTGTTTCGATCGCGGTGCTGCCCTGTGGTTTGTCGTATCCCGGCGGCAGGCCGACTTCAAAGGACCTGAGTTCGCCCAGAATTCCGTTCTGAGCCAGCTCGACCACCCGGTGAAACAGTGGATCCGAACGCTGCTGCGAACCGGTTTGGAACACGGCCTTTCGCTTCGCGATCTCTGCAACAACAGCCTGACCTTCGGCAAACAGATGAGTGACCGGCTTCTCGCAGTAAACATCCTTGCCGGCTCGCAGCGCTTCCAGCGTACAAAGAGCATGCCAGTGGTCCGGCGTTGCAACCACGACGGCGTCGATGTCGGAACGCGCCATGACCTCACGGTAATCAGAAGACACCTGCAGCCCACCGGCCGGTGTGCCGGATTTATCTTTCTGATAGGCCCTGCTGACATGTTCGGCCGCCGGTCGACGGCCGAATGTTTTACCGCTGCCCCATTCCCGATCCCGATAGTGCAGCTGATCCACATCGCAGACTGCCACAATCTGACAGTCGGGTTGTGCCAGAAAGGCGTCCAGCAGATTAAAGCCGCGTGACCCCAGTCCGATCACGCCCAGGGTGATGCGTTCGGAGGCCGGCGGGCGGCCAAACGCACCATGCGGCAGTGCCGCGGCAGCAAAAGCTCCGGCAGAGATCGCCGTGAAGTTTCGTCGGGACACGGTGCCCGGCGTCGGCAGACACGAACTCGGCTTGACCATCTCTACTCCGAAACTGAATTCTGCTGGCGATATTTTTCGGTGTACTTGTCGTACAGCCGCGTGTGGCGACTGCTGAGCTGCACCGGACGACCCTGAACATAGGCTCTGGTGACCTGCGTGGCGGTTTCCAGCGGATCGCCGGTGGTGACAATCAGCGTGGCGTCCTTGCCAGGTTCCAGTGAACCGACACGATCCGCGATTCCCAGGATCTGTGCCGGAAACAGTGTAACCGATCGCAGAGCATCATTGTACGACAGACCGTGAGCGGCGGCGGTGGCCGCCTGATACGGCAGGTTGCGAGCATTCCATGTGTCAGAACGGTCAGATCCGGAAATGCAGAACGTGACTCCTGCCTGCTGCAACCGAGCCGGCAGCGTATAGGCCGTGTCGTAAGCTTCATGCCGCCGCCGCGGCCGCCGGTGAATCGCATCAATGACCACGGGCACGTCATGCTGCTTCAGCAGTTCGGCACACTCGACGGCATCATGGCCGCCGAAAATAATCAGTCGGATCCCCTGTTCTTCGGCAAACGCGACGGCCGCCTGAATCTCTGCCGCGTCGTGAGCCAGTGCCATGACGGGGACGTCCTTGTTCAGCACTGGAATCATCGCTTCAAAGCGAATGTCGAACCGCTGACCCGATCCCTGAACAGCTCTGGCTTTCTGATAGGCCCGGGTGTCATCAAACATTCGCCGCAGAATCTTCAGCCCCGGACTTTCCCCGGAAGACGGCGGCGACGGCCAGTTGATGATCAGAGCGGCGCTGGCCTTCAGAGTCATGTCTTCATAGGTCCAGCCGTCCAGCTGCATCACCGCCGCCATGCCGCTGATGCGACCGCCGGCCGGCGCCGAGACCGCCGTCAGAATGCCATTGGCCCGGGTCACGGGAATCAGTTCACTGTCCGGATTGACGCTGACGTTTGCCCGGACATTCGGATTCAGACTGCCCGTTTCATTGCTGTCCCGCGTGGCCCGGACGGCTGAAATTTCTTTCAGGCCGATCTGCGAATGCGCTTCAATCAGTCCGGGGTAGACGTGCAGTCCGTTCAGATCGATCACTTCGGCGTCCGCGGGGACGGAAAGCTGCTGACCGATCTGTGTGATCCGGCCGTGTTCGAAAATGATCGTGCCGTTTTCTACCGGCCAGTCCACAATGGGGTGAATGGTGCCGTTGACCAGCGCCACCGGTCGCGTCTGCGGTGGTCCGGGAACTTCATCCGAGCCGCTGGCGACTGAGCCGGTCAGAGTCGTCAGGGCAGACAAAAAACTAATCATCGCGAACTGATGTGACGTTATCATGGATGGATACCTGAGTGGTATGAATTGTGTCACGACCGGGCAGTTGCTGCCGTGTGCCGGTGGTTTTGTTTATCGAGTAATTCCGGATGGCTGTCGCACTTCGCCGACGACATCGACACGAAGCCGAGGATTGTCTGTCATTATTTGACGTGGTCATGCCCGCTGGCGTGACAGAATTCGTCGTACCTGAGCCACTGCGATGAAGGATCGTCGTCATCCTCGCCGACGCCCCGCATCTTTGCTCCGGATGTCAGGATCTTCTGAATCAGGGTGTTCCGCATGTCGAAGACCTGCTTCCGAGCTGCCGCATCTTCCGCCCGGTCAAAGTATCGCGCTCCATCGATCCACGTCTGCTGGCAACGAGTGAAGTTGGACAGCGGAGGCCCGTTCCAGATCACGAAATCGGCGTGTTTGCCGGGCTCCAGCGATCCCACGTGTGAATCAATTCTGAGCTGCTTCGCCGGGTTCAACGTGACAAATTTCAGCGCTTCGGCTTCGGTCAGACCACCGTATTTGACGGCCTTTGCCGCTTCCTGATTCAGATGCGTGGCCAGTTCTGCATCATCAGAATTGAATGACACGACCACGCCGGCGTCGTGCATCACGGCTCCGGCATACGGGATGGCATCGTAGACTTCAAACTTGTAGGCCCACCAGTCCGAGAAGGCAGAGGCCATCGCTCCATGCCGCGCCAGTTCGTCGGCAACCTTGTAGCCTTCCAGAATGTGCTGAAAGGTGCCGATCGTGATGTCAAATTCGTCCAGGATGCGAATCAGCGCCAGGATCTCGTCCTGACGATAGCTGTGGCAGTGAATCCAGCGCCTCTGTTCCACGATTTCGCGCAGCGCGTCCAGCTCCAGATCCCGTCGCGGCGGCAGCCCGCGACGGTTTTCGTGATATGCGTCCATGCGTGCCGCGTATTCATGAGCCGCATGAAACGCATCACGAAACATCTGTTCCACACCCATTCGGGTCTGCGGATAGCGAGTGGTGAAGTCGTCACCCCGGTTGCTGTGCTTCACGTTCTCGCCCAACGCAAACTTGACGCCCGGCGGAGCTTCCCGCATCTTCATCTGCTCGGGATTCTTCCCCCAGCGCAGCTTGATTACCTGGTTCTGACCGCCGATGGGGTTCGCCGATCCATGCAGAATATTGGACGTCGTGACGCCGCCGGCCAGCTGGCGATAAATAGAGATGTCATCGCTGTCGATAAAATCACCAATCCGCACCTCGCACGTGATGGCCTGAGTCGATTCATTGACTCCGCCGTCCGTTGCCATGTGAGAATGACAGTCAATGATCCCGGGCGTGATGTGCATGCCTTTGGCATCGATCTGTATAACGCCCTCCGGCAGTTTCAGCTGCCGTCCGACGCTGACGATGCGGCCGTTGTCGATCAGCAGCGTGCCGTCGTCAATCACTCCTTCCGGCCCGCATGTCCAGATGGTGGCATGGACGAACGCTGTCAGGCCGACCGCCGTCGCCTGGTGTTCTCGACCAAAGGCACCCAGCGGATAATTCACGGCAAACGAGGCAGCTGCGGATGACTTCTGATCGGCCTCCGTTTCTTCGTCTTTGTTTTCTTCGTCGCTCTTGCTGTTCTTGTCATCCGCGTTGCCAGCGGCGTCGGCATCGTTCCCGTTTTGTTTGTCCGGCTGTGTGTCGGCAGCTTTCAACAGAACGGCCGTCGCCTGTGCGACACGACCGTCCGGCCAGATCACCTGACCGACGGCGACTGTGTCCTTCGACTGCGGAGCGCTGTTACTGAACACCAGCGTCAGTCGTGCGGCACCTGCACCGCCAAATCCTTTGGCCTCGAACTGACCAGTGGCCGTGAAGTCACGCAGCGTTGCGTGTTTCAGTTTGACCGGCTGGTTCTTTTCTTCCTCGGCCGCGGCAGCGTCACTGCTGTCGGGATCGTCTGCATCCGGTTTCGCGTCCACATCCGATTTCGCTTCAGATTCACGGTTCTTGTTCGTGTCCTGTTTCGCCCCTTTCACAATCGGTTTGCTTGCAACCCGCCCGGTCAGTTTCTGTGTGTCATCGCGATTCAGCTGAAGATAGAACCGGCTGACGAAGCCGTTCTGCTTCTGCAGGCGGACTTCAAACTGGCCGGTCAGATCGCGGAGCGGTGACGGAGCGTGTTCGAAACGTTCGCCGGCGACCCAGGTTTCCTGAATCCTGGTCTCGCTGTCGAACAAATCCCCGTCCGTGATCACGAAACTGGCCAGCCTGCCCGCCTCAATCGTGCCCAGCTGCTGGTCCACCTGGAACAGCCGGGCCGGCGTCTGAGTCAGGGCTCGCAGTGCGTCGTCCTTCGACAGGCCGCGTTTCACGGCCGTCCGCAGCGACTTCAGAAAGTCGCCGGGCTTGCTGAGTTTGTCCGTGCAGAAGGCAAATCGGATTCCCGCGGCTGCCATGCGGGCCGGGTTCTCCGGGGCGAGGTCCCAGTGGAGCAGTGATTCGAGCGTCACGTTTCGAGCCACCTCGGCCGTACTGACATTGGGAGCCTGGGCAAAATTCAGCGGCAGCAGCACCGTCCGTCTGGTTGCGGCGATGTCTTCCAGCCGCCGGTATTCGTAACCATTGCCTCGAATAATCAGATTCAAACCGAACTCGCCGGCAAACCGATCCGCGCGCAGAAAAAACAGTTCGTTCGATGTTTCAATCACCACGGGCATGTCACCGGTCAGCACCGGTTGCAGCGCCGCCAGAGCATCGTTGACCTCGGGGCGCGGCAGACCCGGGTCCGCTTCTGCCGCGTTCCACGCGTCCTGATACCACCGGGCGTCGTATAATGCCTGTCGCGACAGAGCAACGGCGCCCATCGGGGACCCCGGATAGACGGTGCCACCGCGTCTGGCGACGGTCAGTTCCATGTGCTGCGCGACATCGCCGGAGAGAATGGCGGTGTTGGGATCTGCTGATCCGGTCGACACAAGCGCGCTGCGGCCTCGAATGATTTTCTGCGAAGGAGCTCGCAGCTGAGCCACGATGCCCTGCTTGCGCAGTTCTTCGTTCTGCGAGTTGACCAGAAAATTCCGGGCCACAGAAAGCTGCGGAACCACATTTGGATTCCAGTACCCCGCTGTGTCCTTCACTCGATCGGCGGACAGGGACACTTCAGAATAGCTGTCGATGAACCCCGCGTAGACCATTCTGCCCGTCATATTCAGAACCCGGGCGTCGTCCGGCACCGGCCCGGCGGCAACTACGGATTCGATCTTGCCGTCGCGGATGACGATCGTCGCGTCATGGACGACTTCGCCCGGCCGAACCACAACCGTGGCGTGTTGAAGTGCGCGGACGGTCGGCACATTCGTCCGCAGCCCGATGGCATGATCAGACGATTGATCGCCGCCTGCAGAAGTTCCAGACAGCAGAACAGAAACCAGTATCAGAAGGCGGCAGATCGGCAGCATGGCAAGTCACGGAAGGCGGGAAAAGGAAGGCAAAATCGCACTGAAATCCGCCTACAAGCTATCCGCCAGTCCCCCCAGATTGCCACCATGAGTCCGGAATCCGGACGAAATCACTGAGTTTTTCCCGGCTACGGCGTGCGGGTGACCACGGTATCTCCCAAAAACGCAGACATAATCTGACGCTCGAAAGCTGGCGGCACCGTCTGTGTTTGACTGTCTTCTTTGACAACAGGTCCGGGGCCTCGTAATTTCAAGACAACAACCGTTCCATGCTTTTGTCGGGTCAGCAGATGCCACGCGTCGTCCTTACTTCCAACCTGAAGCGACATGTGGAATGCACAGACAGTGTTGTGGCGGGTGAGACCGTGCGACAGGTCCTGGACGCCGTGTTTCAGCAACAGGCAGGACTGCGCGGTTATGTGCTGAACGAACACGGCCAGCTGCGGACTCACATGGCCGTGTTCCTGGACGGACGTCCTGTAAAGGATCGGCAGCACCTGAGTGACCCGGTGAACGGCGAGAGCGAAGTCTACATCATGCAGGCTCTGTCCGGCGGCTAACCGGCATTGCGCATGGTTCGTCGAGGAAACGGAACAGGCTCCGAGCGTCCCGCAAACGAGTTCGGACTTTGGGCCGTCATCCGCTCGGTGCCTGTCCCATTGCCGCCGCCGGCTCTGTTGCGCCGCCAAAGGGGCCAGGAAATGGGACTGGCTCCGAGCGACCGCAAAGCGAGTCCTGCCTTTGGGCCGTCACTCGGTCGGTGCCTGTCCCATTTCCGTCGCCGGCAAAAGGGGGGGCCGCCAAAGGGGGACAGGCACGACGGCGGCCACCCAAATCCTGTGTCCAGATCCCACTGGCGCCGTCGAGCCAGTCCCCGTTTGGCTCGGGCGAAGAGAATCATGCCTGTCCCCATTCGGCCCCGAGCGACCGCAAAGCGAGTCCTGCCTTTGGGCCGTCACTCGGTCGGTGCCTGTCCCATTTCCGTCGCTGGCAAACGGGGGGCCGCCAAAGGGGGACAGGCACGACGGCGGCCACCCAAATCCTCTGTCCAGATCCCACTGGCGCCGTCGAGCCAGTCCCCGTTTGGCTCGGGCGAAGAGAATCATGCCTGTCCCCATTCGGCCGGAGACCTGCGGTCGAAGGTGTGGGGCGGTCGGGAGACCGCC
>JAVKCM010000165.1:0-28788 GCA_040222735.1 Fuerstiella sp.
TTAACGTCTCGCCTGCCCGGGTTCACGCTGCGCTGTGTGTAAACCCCGCCGTCCAGCACTACCAGATTCCCGCGGCGACACCCCCCAAATCGCGTGCACAGAAATCAGCAACTCGCACAGCAGCCCCCGTGCCAAACAGTATTGGGACAGGCATTTTCCAAGCGTTACGTACGAACGGGATTATGCCTGTCCCTATTTCGCCCTCTTGGGGCTTCCAGCCGCAGTTTCTGCGGGGTTCGAGTCCCCCCCCGCTATCTCGTCTTGCTGCGGCTGGAAGCCCCAGCTGCGGAAATGCAGCCCGGGCGTCACGGGACAGCGCGGGGCGGACCGGGACCGCGGGGCGGACCGGGACAGGCGCAATCCGAGCTGACAAAAGGGACAGGCATTTTCCAAGCGTTACGTACGAACGGGATTATGCCTGTCCCTTTTTCGCACCGTCCCTTTTTCGCAATAATCCCTATTTCGCACTGCCCAATGCCGAATGCCTCGGGACGCTCAGGCGCTGGCTCGGTTTCGACCGATACGCATAATGACGAGTCCGCCCAGAATCAGTGCTCCGCCGAACAGCTGCGCTGCCGTAGCCGTCTCACCGCGAGCAATCCATGCCGTCAGAATGGCAAACAGCGGAATCAGATTCTGTACAATCGCGGCATGAGCGGCACCGGCATGCCGCACTCCGAAATTCCACATCGGCAGTGCCAGGCCGGTCGACAGGATTCCGGAATACAGGATGATCACCCAGATTTCCACAGACTGCAGCGCGGGCAGGCTGGCCTGATAGTGACCAGCCGCAAACAGCAGATGCAGTGGAAGAGCAATCATGGCGGCGGCCGCTGATAGCTGCATGGGCGAAATCAGTTTCAGCATCGGGCGGCTATACACCGTGCCCGCCGACCATGCCAGCGCCCCTCCCAGAATGCAGAAGTTTCCCACAAGGTTATCGCTGCCCACATTCACGTCGCCCTTCTGCAATGCGACGATCACCGTTCCGGACAGAGCGGTCAGCAGGCCGCCCCACGCCAGCATTCTCAGCTTCTCGGCCAGAAAAACACGAGCCAGCAGAGCTGTCCACATCGGCACGGTGGCCATGATCAGAGCGGTATTTCCGGACGTTGTTCGAGCAATTCCCAGCAGAAAAAGAAGCTGATACATCGCTGAGACGATACACGCGTAGACCAGGATCTTTTTTTTGGTCAGACCCGGACGGGGCAACAGACCGGCCCGTCGTTCGCGCAAGGCCAGCAATGCCAGCACCATGGCCGAAATCACCAGACGGACCGCGTTGAAGGCGTACGCATCGACCTGATCCAGACCGATCTTCATGATCGGAATATTGATTCCCCAGATCAGCGCCACTCCCAGCAGCGACGCGTCGGGCCAGAGATTGACGGGGGTTTCCGCCGGCTTGATCACGGCTGCCGGTGCCGAAGAATTGGACAAGATCGCATCCTGTAATCGACTGGTCTGAAGAACGTGCAGTGTTCGTTATCCGACCCCGACGCAACTCGCCGGTCCGGCCTTTCCTGAAAACTCTGACGCGGGGTGATTTTCTGCACAGAGCCCGGACACGCCCGCCCCGGTCAGGTTCCGGTAAATTCTGCCGAGGGCGACTTCACCGCACCGGACAATTCGGCGACTTCAGCCGCGTTCGCGTGAAGGCACTGCAAAACAATCGTAAACCCACAGGGTGAATCCCCTACGAGGGTTTCCCCCATGCGGGATTGTACCGTCCCTTTTACACTCAATTTCCCAATAAAACCCCTCTCGCTGGATGAACCTCCCATAGCCCTGCAGGTTTCTTCGGCAGCGGGCAGGTGAAATGGTCGCCGGTCCGGACCGGTTTCCGGAACTGACACATGGCCGAAACAGACGCCTCTGTTCGCCCGCTTCAAGTACTTACCTGGCTTGATACACATCACTGAGGACAGCACCATGAACGCAACGGCCAATTTCCCCGATCCGACAGACAAGCCTGCATTCCCCCCCGGATCAGGCTCAGCCGCTTCCCCCGCCCCGGCTTCCGCAGACACTCCGAAACTGGTCATTGCTCAGTCCACGCGGTTGAACGCCGAAGCCATTGCCTGGTGTCTTTCCGCCTACGGAGTATTTCGGGACGTACAGTCAGTGTGTTCTGCCGCCGATGTGCACCTGGCCATCAAGTCGCAGCGCCCCGGACTGGTGCTGCTGGGAGAACGAATTGTAACGGAAGGCGCTCGGGAAATCCTGTCTGAGCTGGCCGTTCGCATGGGCGAAACAAGGATTGCGGTGTTCGGAGACGATCTGACAGATCGCCAGCTGGACCTGATCGTGAATAATCGAATCACGGGTTTGTTGTCTCGTCAGGAATCCATGCGCAATCTGAACGAGCAGCTGTTGAGAATCATGGGCGGCACGCCCACCCTGTCACCTCAGCTGACCGACCGTGTTGAATTACTAAAGAACGGCAAGTTTCAATGTCGTGCCAGCAGCCACCTGAAGCGGCTGACGGATCGTCAGTGGGACGTGCTGCTGCGAATTGCCGAAGGACGTCGAGTCTCTGAGGTCGCCAGCGATCTGCACATCAGCGCCAAGGCTGTGGAAAGCCACAAGTACCGCATCATGAAAACGATTGGAGCCACAGATCGAGTGGGGCTGTGCCGCTGGGCTATCCGGGAGGGACTGATCGACGCCTGATAACCGTCAGACATTAAGGCGCACTCAAAGGCGGAATCGGAAACGGTGAATGCCTGACTTTGATGCAGAACGACCGGACACAGCATGGACATGTCGGCTTTGATTGCTGACAATGAATGTCCCTCCGATACTGGTACCCTCGCTCTCATTCAGGTGCCCCATGCATCACGCCCACCACGCCTTTGCCGATTATTATCCGCTTGTCCAGGAAGGCCTGACTGTCCGCAGTCGCCGCAACATGCTGAAAGCCGGGCTGGCGGGAATCGCCGGCCTGTCGCTGCCGGAACTGCTCCGCAACAGAGCGTCCGCGGCCGAAGCCGGACGTCCGATGAGTCACAAGAGTGTGATTCTGCTGTGGATGACCGGAGGCCCCAGTCACATTGACACCTGGGATCCCAAACCGGATCGACCCTATATCAACCGCGGACCGTTCTCGCCGATTTCCACCGCGCTGCCCGGAACCATCATCTGTGAACACCTGCCCAAACAGGCAGCGATGCTGGACCGCTTCACCATCATCCGTTCGGTCGATCCACGTGCCAGCAGCCATCAGCCGAATCAGGTGATGCAGACCGGCAACCGCGAAGCAGCCCCTCGATCCAACCCCAAAGGAGATCGTTATCCGGCCATCGCGTCCATCGTGGCCAAACACCACGGTGCGAATGATCCGTCCATGCCGCCCTATGTCGCCTTCATGAAGCACCCCACGCACATTGCCTGGGGCGGCTGGCTGGGCAAACAATACGATCCGTTCATCGGCAATCAGGCGGCCGTGCTTCCCGAATACGATCTTCTCGGAAAGCCACTGAACCGCAAGTCCGGCGCCGATCTGTTCCGACTGCCAGGCCAGCTGAATGCGGACCGCCTGACGGACCGCCGCACGCTGATGAGAGATCTTGACCGCATTCGCGCCGGACTGGATCAGTCGGGCTCGATGGAAGCACTGGATCAGTACGGACAACAGGCCTTCGACATGGTGCTGGGACGTCGTGCCCAGAAGGCCTTTGACATCTCGTCCGAACCTGCCGAATACCGTGAACGCTACGGAGACCATCTGTGGTGTCAGCAGGCGCTGCTGGCGCGACGCCTGGTGGAAGCCGGCGTCAGCTTTGTGACACTGGACCTGAGCTACCATACGGCCTCCGGCACGTGGGATAACCACGGCATTCCGGGTGGCGTTTATGGTGGAATTACCAAAGGTCTGAAACCACTGCTGCCTCTGTTTGATCATCTGATCACAACACTGGTAACGGATCTGGAAGAACGTGGCCTGCTGGATGAAGTGCTGGTCATCGGCATGGGAGAATTCGGCCGGACGCCCAACATGGGAACTCAGAATTCCGTGGACGGACGCAACCACTGGCCGGTGGTGATGTCCATGTGCATGGCCGGCGGCGGCCTGCGGCACGGCCAGGTAATCGGGGCCAGCACGGAAGACGGCGGCACCATCAAGGATCGCCCGGTGACTCCCGGTGACCTGGCCGCCACGATCTATCGCCACATGGGAGTCCCGCTGGACGGGACATACCTGGATGATCGTCAGCGCCCCCGCTTCTTCGTCGAAGAAAACGGGCAGCCGCTCAGCGAACTGTTCTGATGAAACCGCCGGTCGGATGTCGCCTTCCTATGGCTGGTCTGCCGGTCGCCGCCGATGAGCCACACGGTCCAGTGTCAGCACCACGGACACGCCCAGCACACACAGCACCACGGCGGCCCAGAACTGGCCGGAAATTGCCTCCGGCATGACCGGGGCGAAGGTCTTGTGTTTGAACTTCACGACGTCGGGAGTCATGTCCTGCTGAAACGGCCACAGCTTGTACAGCGACCCCACCATAAATCCGCACAGCACCGCCATGGTCGGATCGTGGTACCGGGTCAGCAGCCAGCGCAGAATACGGCTGAACCCCAGCAGTCCTGTCAGACATCCCAGGGCAAATACACCGAGCGACAGAATCACCTGCACACTGATGTCACCGTGGAAGAAGATTCCCCTGATGCTTTCCATAATGTCATGATACCGCCCCATCAGCAGCAGAATGAAGGCTCCGCTGATGCCCGGCAGAATCATGGCGGTGATGCCGATCGCACCACACACGAACATGTACCACAGGGTATCGGGAGGATTCTGCAGTGCCGGCAGTGTCACCACACGAAGGGCAAACACGATTCCCAGGATCAGAATGCCGGTGTGCTGCAGGCGCCAGCGGTCGATTCGCCGGGCAACCAGCAGACTGGAAGCCATAATCATCCCCGAGAACGCCGCAAACGTCAGCGACATCTGGCTGGACAGCAGATAATTCATCAGCGACGCCAGCCCGACGATTCCGGTCAGAATGCCGGTGCCAAGAGCCAGCACAAAGACCAAATCCATGCGTCCCGCGGCTTCTTTCCAGCGACGTTCACTGATCAGTGACAGCAGTTTCAGATCACACCGACCGATGGCCGCCACCAGACGCTCATAGACTCCCAGAATCAGAGCCACCGTGCCTCCTGAGACCCCCGGAACACTATCCGCGGCCCCCATCAGAAAACCACAGCCGACTATCCTGGCGTGCACGGATAATGGCACACGGATGATACCGTCTTTCGGCAGATTATCCGACACACCGTCCGACTGCCGGGGCCGTTCCGCATTTTCACTCACGACATCGTTCATGGGCTGAACAGTTTCCGGTAATACAGGGGTTTCCGCAGATGACGAGGAAGCTTAGCGAGGAGACCGCAGTCGTGCCATATAGCGCAGCAGACTCGCCTCGAGTTCATTTGCTGTCATACCGGTCGCCTGCTGCAGTTCCTTCAGCCGAGTCGATCCGGGGACGGCTCGCAGTGGCGTCCGTTTCTGCAGTTTCACCAGATAGCGATCAAACGCCGCACGGTCGGTACGTACCAGAAAATGGACCAGCGCCCAGCTTTCTGCATAGGCATCGGCATTCTGCCCGGCTGTCTGAAACGCTTTGTCCGAGGTCAGCAGCTCTGACAGTGGCAGCCGGAGCCGGCCCTCTGCACTGGCCTGCCGGAAGCCCCCGAAGTGAAGGCGACCGACACCGCCGGGACGATGCCACACGGTGTTGCTGCTGCCGGCAGCATGTTCAAAGTACACCGCCAGCCCTTCTGACAGCCACAGTGGGTTGTCCGCGTAACGAACCTGCAGGCCGGTGTTGAATGCCAGCTGATGCACGGCCTCGTGAACCACGGTCTCTACCTGACGCGGCTCGTTCTTCAGTTCACGAATCAGCTGACCGTTGGTCCGGAATTCCCGATCACCCGAAACTGCCGTGATCAGCATCTGGTTGTCTCGCACCGAGTAATACCCGGGCACATCAGCAAAGTCGGTATCCGGATGCTGCTGCCGGGCAAATTCCTGAAACCGCACGGTGTCACGAAAAATAATCACCGGCAACTGTCGCGGCACGGCCCGCAGAGTGATCTCAGAGTCGGCAAAGAACTGCTGATATTCCTCCGCCACCCGTTGCAACAGCCGGCCGCAGAACTCCGTATCAACTTCTGACGCGTCCGAACAGATGACGTAGTTGTCCGTCCGGTGAATGGCAAAGCCGGCCCCCGTCTGTCGCAGCAGTTCCGCCGCCATTTCGTCCACCGTCAAAGGCTGAAACAAAATCCCCTGATCGGTCAGCTGATCAATCCGATCAGAAGACACCACATGCACCCGACCGCTGCGTTCTTCAAGCAGAATGCTGCCGTCCTGAGTCTGTGCGACCACACGCCCCATCAGGCGTTTCCCGGTGCCGGACTCAGATTTCAGCTGCACCGAAGACACAGTCGGCGGATCATCAACTGCCGAAGCCTGCGCCTCAGCAGTCTCTGCATCAAAAAAAAGAGCCAGCAGAAGAAGGCAGGTCAGGGGGCGCATGAGCATTGCAAACTGTCAGCAGGTGATCCCGAGTGATGTTCATACGAAAGAAACACGGGCCGGATTCTGCGTCCGACGGGGCTGACGGCCAAACGGGCTGACGGCCACCGGAACTAAACCGCCGGTGGAACCGGACCGCCGGCTACTTATTCGCCGCCTTCGGCGGCGAAAACAACATCGGTCGACGTCATCGCTCCGCGACTGTCCGTCGCCGACACCATCCACAGCGTCACGTCGGCCGGCAGACGACCGGTCCGGATCGACTGACCCTCGATCTCAGCTGGCAGCGTCTTCCATCGGCGCTGCAGCAGCGGACCGTCGTCGGTGGTGAAGTGCAGTGACGTCGACTTCAGCGGCAGCGCCGATTCGAATGCGACCTGAGCTCGCCCCTGTTCAACCACCGGCGGCTTCAATACCGGCAGCGGGGTGCCTTTCTGCAGGTGGCTGTCGATGAACAGACCGATCTCCTGAGGTTCCCAGCCGGCCTGATGGCTGTGTCTCATATTTACTTCCAGTCGAATCTGTTTCGGACCGGGCACCAGGCTGTAGCTGCGCGAATAACTCCGCAGCGGGTAATGTCTGTCATTGGTACCGTTGACAAACAGAATGGGAACCTGACAGCGTGACAGGTGACTGGAAGGATCATAGCGGCGGATCCATTCTGCACGCCGAGCAGCCGGCAGCGCATCAATCAGTGGTCGCTGGACAGACTCGCCGTCATACAGGAATCCACAGCCATAGACAGGAACGGCGGCCTTGAAACGCGAATCGACGCTGGCGACGATGCAGGTGGTATAGCCGCCCCAGCTGATTCCGGTAACAGCCGTGCGATCGGCGTCCACTTCGTCAAAACTGCGCACCAGCGAATGGGCGCGGATCACATTCGCCACGGCGTGAAAAGGCCAGTCATCCGACTGGTCACCTCCGACGCTGTCGAATTTTTCGGCGTGGCCCTGTTCGGGGCCACCGTCCGTCAGGCGGGTCCTTTCAGACTTCAGGGAAGACACCAGCTGTCCCTGACGAAAGACCGGGGCCGCCGGCCGGCGGCCGGACAGGTCCATGGCAATGGCCGCATAACCCCGTTGTGCCCACAGCAAGACCCATTCAGCGAATGCTGTACCTCCACCTCCGTGCACGAGCACCACAGCCGGTAAATCACGGTCCGCAGACTTGTCTCCGCTGATTGTTCCGGGCGTCGCGTAGAAGGCAAAGACACTGGTCGTTCGCCCTTGCCAGGATTCACCCTCATATGTGAGCGAACGAATCGGGCTCTCAGCATCCAGCCATGTCATCGCAGGAACCTGACTCAGCACCTGCATGTCCCAGATTCCCTGCTCAGTTGCGCTGACGCCGTCAGATCCGTCGGCAGCATCGCCATTCTGAGCAGACGCCGGACTGATCAGGAATGCGTTCGGCCCGTACACGCACAGCCACAGCACCAAACGACCAACCACACTGAACTGACGCATAAGAATCTCTCAGAACGTCTCCGCGCGCAGAGACAGGGAAGCAAAGGTCAGGCCAGAATATCTTCTGCCACGTGCCCGGCCACGTCGGTCAGACGGAAGTCACGTCCGGCGTAGCGGAAGGTCAGCTGTTCGTGATGGAGTCCCAGCAGGTGCAGCATGGTGGCATGCAGGTCGTGGACATGCATCTTGTCCACCGCCGCATAATAGCCGTAGTCATCGGTGGCTCCGTAGGCAAAACCGCCTTTGACACCACCACCGGCCATCCACATCGTAAACCCGTGCGGATTGTGGTCGCGGCCGTTTGATCCCTGAGCCGTCGGCGTGCGGCCGAATTCTCCACCCCACAGAACCAGTGTGTCTTCCAACAGCCCTCGAGCCTTCAGATCAGACAGGAAACCGGCGATGGGTTTGTCCACTTCGGCCGCATTCTTGGTATGACCGTGATACAGATTTGAGTGCTGATCCCACTGCACCTCGCTGTCGCTGTGAGTCACCTGAACAAATCTCACACCGCGTTCCAGAAACCGCCGAGCCATCAGACACTGCCGACCGAAGTCTTCTGTTACGGCATCGTCCATGCCGTACAGCTTCTGGGTCGTCTCAGTTTCCTGCGACAGGTCCTGAACTTCCGGCATCGTCGCCTGCATGCGATACGCCAGTTCAAACGAATTCAGACGTCCTTCCAGTGCCTGGTGAGCACCAGCTGACTGCAGGTGGTCGCGATTCATCGCGCTGATCAGATCCAGCTGACGACGCTGCTGCTCGGGCGACAGACGACCGTTGCGAATGTGCTTCACCTTTGCTTCGGACGCGGCCAGACTGGCGTTGCCGATCGGCGTTCCCTGACAGTACGCCGGCAGAAAGGCAGCTCCCCAGTTATTGACGCCGCCGTGAGCCAGCGTCGGACAGATGGTAATGAATGCCGGCAGGTTCTGGTTTTCAGTGCCAAGACCGTACACAATCCAGCTGCCCATGCTCGGACGGACAAACTGGTCGGTGCCGGTGTGCAGCTTCAGCAGAGCTCCCCCGTGAGCCGGATTGGTGCCGTGCACCGAGCGCAGCATGCAGAGATCATCGACGTGCTGTGCCACATGAGGAAACAATTCGCTGACGGGAAGCCCGCTTTCGCCATACCGTCTGAATTTCCAGGGTGACTTCAGCAGATTGCCCTGTTTGGCAAACGTGACGCGGGGCAGATCAAACGGCATCGGACGACCATGATCCCGCGTCAGCAGCGGCTTGGGATCAAATGTGTCGACATGAGACGGGCCGCCCTTCATGAACAGAAAAACAATACGTTTGGCCCGCGCCGGCAGCGTCGGCAGCCGGGCCGCCAGAGGATTGACCGCTGCTTCAGACGAGCCGCCTTCCGCGACCGTTTCCTGCCCCAGCATGGCCGACAGTGCCAGATGTCCGAACCCCACGGCAGACGTCTGAAGCAGACGTCTGCGTGTCTGCAGACTACCTTCGTGCATGACCGTTACCTTATATAAATGAATTCGTTACAGGCGTAGAGCCCCTGGCAGAACATGGACCACGCACGCAGATATTCCGCGTCGCTGATGCCCGTCGCCGTTACTGATTCAGACGTGAGTTCACCGATGAAGTTGATCGCCCGCTGAACTTCCTCTTCCGTCGGCGGCCGGGACAGCGTGCGGTTGTAGGCCAGGGCCACTCGCTGCAGATCATCGGCCGAATGCTGAAGCAGTTCTGCAGCCAGTGTCTGCGCCGAATCCATCAGCAAATCAGAATTCAGCATCAGCAGCGCCTGAGGAGCGACCACCGTGGAACTTCGATGTCCGGTCGGCATGGTGGGATCCGGAAAATCAAACTGTTCAAACAGTGTATACAGGTTGTTGCGAATCACCGGCAGGTAGACGGCCCGCCTCAGGCTGTCGTATCTGGTGTGATCCACCGACGTATGATTGAAGACAAACTGACGGTTTCGCAGGGGAATCGTCTTGCCGCCGATCGACATATCCAGCCGGCCGGACGTGGCCAGCACGGCGTCGCGAATCTGTTCCGCCTCCAGCCGCTGCAGACGGAACTTCCACAACAGCCTGTTTTCCGGGTCGGCGGCGACAGCGGCCTCGCTTTCAGGATGTCGCGAATCCATCTGATATGTACTGGACAGCAGAATCAGTCGATGCAGGTCCTTGATGGACCAGCCGGATTCCATGAACGTCCGAGCCAGCCAGTCCAGCAGTTCCGGATGAGACGGGCGGTCACCCAGCCTTCCGAAGTTTTCTGTCGTGCCGACGATACCGCGACCGAAATGCCAGCTCCAGACCCGGTTGACAAAGACACGTGCCGTCAGCGGGTGCTGCGTCCCGGCCATCCACCGCGCCAGCTCCAGGCGACCGCTCTGATCCTTCGGGAAGACCGGTCGCACGGATGAAACACGCATCACTTCGGGAAATTCCCGGGCCACCGGTTCGCCCAGATTCAGGTGACTGCCACGAATATGAATGGGCAGTTCCGCAACCGTTTCCTGTTCACCAACACTCATGGCGGCCGGAGCATCCGGGGCCGCACTTTCAAACACCCGGGCTTCCTCTTCCAGACGGTAATATTCCTGCAGTGTCACGTCGTCAAAGGCGTATTCCACCTTCGGCGGGACGGCCAGAAAACCGGACAGGTCATGCAACGCCGCCCGGGCGACTTCCAGCTGCGGATCCGACAGGGTTTTGACCGCAGGATCTTTCTTCCTGGCCGCCTGCAGCGCCTCGTCCATCTTCGCAAACAGAGGCCGATAGTGCTGCTCAACGGCCGCTGCCCCTCCGCTGTCGCGCAGTTTCTTCCACGGTGCGAAAAACGGGTCCGACTGGTTGTACTCCAGATGCAGCCGACAATGGTGCAGGATGCGAGGATGCAGCCCCAGCGGTTCCGCAATCGCGGCAACCTGTGCCAGCGGCATCGATGGTTCAAACTTCGTCGCCGCGATCAGGTAATCGGCCGCTTTGGCACGTGCTTCGTCCCGGACCTTTGCCATCGCGGCATTCTTGAAGCTGGACGCCGCTCCCTTCAGCTTCGCGATCTCGGCATCAACCTGCTTCAGCTTCTCCAGTTCTTCTTCGGTGGCAAACGAATGTTCGTTCCAGTACTTGATGGCCCCCGTGTTGGCACCCGAAAACGTTTTGGTACTCTTGAAGATGGCTGCCAGAGCGTAGTAGTCCTTCTGCTGCACCGGATCGAATTTGTGGTCATGGCAGCGGACACAGCCAAACGTCATCCCCAGAAACGCCTTTCCTGTCGCATCCAGCTGCTCGTCGATGGTATCCATCACCAGCTTGTCCATGTCCGGTTCTGCCAGCACCTTGGCCCCCAGTACCAGAAACCCGGTTGCAGTGATCGTCTCCGGACTGGCATGGGGCAGCAGGTCACCCGCGATCTGCTCAGTCAGAAACTGATCAAACGGCTTGTTGTTGTTGAAGGCATCAATGACGTAGTCCCGATATCGCCATGCCGTGCCGAACGCGATGTTTTCGTCCAGCCCGTTGGAATCGGCGTACCGCGCCACATCCAGCCAGTGACGACCCCAGCGAACCCCATACTGCGGTGAATCCAGCAGCCGGTTGACCACCTTCTCAAAGGCATCGTCCGATTCGTCCATCAGAAAGGCGTCGACTTCCTGTTCGGTCGGAGGCAGGCCGATCAGATTATAGGTCACTCGGCGAATCAACGTGCGTCTGTCTGCCGGCGGCGCCGGTTTCAGACCCTGCGTTTCCAGAGCAGAAAGGACAAAGGCATCAATCGGCGACTGCACCCACGCGGCATCATGAACATCCGGAACCGCCGGATTCGCAATCGGCTGCATCGACCAGAAACTGCGACCTTCTTCGACACTCATGCCCGTCGGCGCTGCAGAGTCGACCGTCGGAGCCTCGCGGGGGTCAGGAGCCCCCATCGCCACCCATTTTTCCAGAACGGCTATTTCAGCGGCGGGCAGAGCGTTCTGAGGCGGCATCTGAAGATCGCGATTCTTATACCGTACCGCCTCAATCAGCAGGCTGCGGTCCGGCTCACCAGGCACAATCGCCGCTCCACTGTCGCCGCCCTGCTGAATCCCGTGTCGTGAATCCAGCAGCAATCCGCCATTGACGTCGTCAACCGAATGACACTCGTAACATCGAGCGACCAGCACCGGCCGCACTTCCTTCTCAAAAAACTCCAGCTGAGCCGAAGAAAGTCTGGCTGGCTTCGCGTCCTCGGCCCGGACCGGGCCGGCACAAACTGAGCCGGCTGCTGCAGTAATCACCAGCAATGTGCGGAAATAATGGGATGGGTGTGCCATGTTGAACTCATATCAGTGGCAGGAAGGAGGGATCAAAGGCGGGATATGCATTCTAGAAACTCGTCCCGCAAAACGCGAACGGAATTGCAGAATCATCGGAAAGCCGCCACGGCCTGCCGCCGAACGTCCGCCTGCAGCAGCTTCGCCGGTTATGGCGAGTACAGAACTCTGCTCAGACGGACCGACAATATCCGCAAATGATGCGCCGCCCGGCTCAGAATAGAAGCGATCTGAGCCAGTCAGCTGCAACAATTCTGCTCAGCCAGGCAGCGACCATGGCAATCGCCACTCCGCAGATCGTCATCAGCAGCAGTTCAGTGCCGATCAGCGACACGATCGTGTACCGGCTGCAGCCGATCTTCCACATCGTCTGCATTTCGGCCGCCCGCAGGCGAATAGAAAGCAGCAGCACCAGCGTCAGCAGCAGCCCGGTAACAATGCCGGACAGGACTGAACCAAGCCACACCAGCCGCTCCACGCGAAATACAATATTCAGCAGTTCCTGCACAACATCCGTCGGTTTGACGCACTGGGCAGTTTCCGTCCGGGAAGACGCATAACGCCCCAGCAGCAGCGTCTGATCCCGACGCGAATAAGGACCGGCCAGCACTGCAGAGATCGGATAATCCCGTTCTCGACCGTGAAAATGAAACGAATCGATATTTTCAGGCGTGATCTCGGTAAACGGCAGCACGGCGGCGCTGGCGGTGACATGATCATCTGATTTTTCCAGCAGCATTCCATCATCCACGGTTTTGTCAGCCAGCTTCTGATGGCCGTGTCCGATGCCGTCAATGATCCATGCCGTTTTCAGATCAATGAACACGACATCATCGTCAGGTGAATGCGAAGGAGCCAGAATGCCGGTGATGTTCATCCGCAGGGGATAGTCTCCGGCCAGGTTGAAGGCATTCCGCGGCGCCGACAGAATGCGGTCACCCGGGCGCAGCTGCATCCGCGCCGCCACGTTGCAGCCCAGCACACAGTCGCCCAGCATCGCCAGACCGTTTCCTTCGGCAATATACAGTTTACGAAATTCAAAGTACTCAACCGTGGTCCCGACGATCGGCACACCTTCCACATCATTGACACTCTGAGTCCGGTAGTTTACGTGCAGCGGCATCGCGCTGGCGAACCCCGTGTCCTGCACATAATCGGCTTCGGCCATGGTGGTTGATTCAGGCGGTACCGTGTCGAAATAAAGCGCATGCAGCGCCAGATCAATACGACTGCCTTTGGCCCCGATGATCAGCGGCGTGGCTTCTGCCCGCGACACAATGTCCGTCCGAAACTGATTCAGCAGCAGACGCACGGTCAGCGGCAGCCACAACGTCAGACTCAGACACGCCACGATGGTGACAGCGCGACCGCGATACCACCGCAGCGAACGGGCCGCCAGATAAAATGCGTTGCCCGTCATCGCCGAGATTCCTCGACGGACGCCCCCCGTGCAGACGTGGTGAGAAACTCAGCAAAGTCGATCGTGCGCGAGAAATGATGCAGCAGCGAATGGTTGTGAGTCACCATCAGCAGCGTCGTGCCTTCGTCCTGTACCGCTCGCAGCAGCAGCTTCACAATCTGGTCCGACGTCACAGGGTCCAGATTCCCGGTGGGCTCATCAGCCAGCAACAGCGGTGGTCGCATCAGCAGCGCGCGACAGATCGCCACTCGCTGCCGTTCACCCTGAGAAAGCCGAGTGACACTTTTTTTCAGATGGTCCTTCAGCCCTACATCCTCAATCAGTCCGGCAGCACGATCCCGGCGGTCTGATGTGAGCGGAAATGCTCGATCAACGCGACAGGGCAGCAGCACGTTGTCCAGCACATTCAGATAGTCGATCAGTTCGAACTCCTGAAACACCAGACCGATGTTCTTCAGCCGGAAACGACGTCGAGCAGCATCCGACAGCCCCGCCAGATCAGTCTCCATCACCGACACACAGCCGGAATCCGGACTCAGAATTCCAGCGATGATATTCAGCAGTGTCGTCTTGCCCGAACCACTGGGCCCGACCATCGCCGTGGCGCTCGAAGCCTGTATCTGCAGCTCGTCAATCTGCAGATCAAACACACTTTGCGCGTAGGCAAACGCCAGATTTCTGATCCTGATCATGGCGGGCAGTCTATCGATGAACGGGTGCCGTTTCGATCCGGGCGGACCTGTTTTCGCAGACATCGGAAGCCGACGACGGTGAGGCAGCCACCGACTGCTGAAACGGCCGCAGCACCGGACCACACGCCCCATGCGACGGCTGCAGTGCAACCAAATGCAACAGGGTGACTTATTTTGCCACACCTCGATGTCACCCTCATAAATCCTACAAACCACCAAACCAGGGAAAATCCGACCTGGGAAAAAACCCAAAGTCCCGACATTCAGGCTGGCCTGAGGCATAGTTGATCATCAGCACCGAAGCCAAAAGCCCGCCGCCCCGCCCGTATTGTCACGTCACGAACACCGGAGTATCAGTCGACATGCGGCGCACGCTCTCTGACCGGAAGCCGTAACAGGTCGTTTGTGGCATGACATCTGCTAAACGATCTGTCGGCACATTATTTTACGCAGGTCAGCTTTCTGAACGAGCACCTTACTGAAGACCGCGTTGGAAGAAGTATCAGGCGGAGCAGCGGGCATCTTGTGCTGACCTGAGCAAGGTAGAACTATGCCCGAAGAATCAGAAAACGCGACTGCGGCCATCAGCCCGGACGCAGCGCGCTTTCAGCAGATCTTCGACATCTGCTCAGACGGGATAGCAATCTGCCGTGACCAGAAAATTGTCGAGGCCAACCCGCGGCTGGCAGAGTTGCTGCATGCCGCTTCTGCAGAATCTCTCTGCGGACGCAGCATGGCGTCTCTGGTGGCACCGGCCAGTCGAGCGACCACGGTTGAGTGTCTTGAAGACCTGATGAACGCCCCACCCGCCTCAGGGGCCTTTTGCCCCACGACGCTGCTGCGCGAAGATTCCGGGACCATCGACGTGGAAATCCGTGCAAATCGAACCAGTTCCCGGGACGGCCAGGAACAGATTTATACGATCCGACCAGGCCCTCTGCCCAACCGATTGAACGATCTGACCCGGGACGATCTGAAACGCCTGGCCTATATGCAGCGGATGACGGTCTTTGCTGAGTCGGTTGCCTCTGAGATCCACGACCTCGGCCAGCCTCTGACAGCCGCCTGGGGCGCCACGGAGGTACTGGTCGACCACCTGCTGCAGGAACCGCGTTCTGACGACCTGAAACGAGCCGTGGAAATTGTAGCCGGGTCCACTCAGAAAGCCACCGCGCAGTTCCGACGGATCTGGGAATTTGTCCTCGATCGAACAACGGGGACCGAGTGCACAGAAGTTGACGCTGTGCTGGAGCACGCACTGGGGCTGATGAAACCATCCGCGCGTCACGCCGGATGCACGATCCTGTTCGACCCGCGCACCACAGGGGCTTCCCGGGTCGATCGCCCCCTGACCGAACTTATCGTCATCAGTCTGCTGAGTCGCGCGCTGACGACACTGCGCGGTCAGCCAGGCAGCTGTCGGCAGATTGAAGTCGGCGTCAGAGAACTCGACGCCGACCATGTGCAGATTCTGATCAGCCACAACGCTTCGACGGCCGACGACGAAGTTCCTGCAGCTTCCAGCCTCGCCGTCACTCTTTGCCGAACGCTGGCAGAACGTCACGGCGGCCGGCTGGACATTGACACCGCCACCGAACAGCCCGGCATCCACTACCGACTGACTCTGCCAACGCAGTCGGCAGAACCCCCGTGTTGCTGAACAGCCCGGCCCGGCGGTTGCCACCTGAAGTGCGCTCGAAATGGCCGAGGCCGATGAATTCCCGCCGGCAGACTGTCCGAAATTCCGGTGGTACGGTAGCCTGCGAACGCTCGCGGCCACCGAGGCCGCCCGAGGAACTCAAGCGAACGGCAGAGACGAGGTTTTTCGTTGTCTTCACAACAGAATGCACAGGCTGACGCAGACGCCGAGCCAGCATCAGATTCAGATACCGCACCCGATGGCGAATTGATTCTGATGGGAACCGGAACAAGTGTCGGGGTCCCCGTGGTTGGATGTCGCTGCAGCGTGTGCACATCAGAAAATCCACGGAACCAGCGCATGCGTTCCGGCGTCCTGATCCGGGCACCTCAGGGCGAATTTGTCATTGATGCCAGCCCCGAACTGCGACTGCAGCTGCTGGCGAGCAACGCCACGATGGTGCAGGCCGCTGTCTTCACACATGCCCACGCCGACCACGTGATGGGTATCGATGATCTCCGCATCTTCGGGTTCCGTAAAGAACGTGAAATGATGCAGCAGGCCATCCGAATCGCAGAAAAGTCAGGGGAACCCTTTGACGAAGCACAGTTTTGCCGTCGCCCCGACATCGGCATTCCTCTGTTCTGCGAGGAACTGGTGGAAGACAATATTCGACAGATCTTTCACTACGCCTTCGCCGACCCGTCCACGCTCAGCCACCGATTCGCAGCACCCCGACTCAGCTTTCGACGACTCAGGCCGGGCCAGCCGTTCGAACTGCTGGGCCTGAACATTCTGCCCGTTCGGCTGATGCATGGAGAACTGCCGGTCCTTGGATTCCGCATCGGCGATGTGGCTTTCTGCACCGACGTATCATCCATTCCGGCTGAGAGTCGCGAACAGCTGACGGGCCTGGACACGCTGATCATCGACGCTCTGCGTCACGAGCCGCATCCCACACATCTGTCCGTGGACCAGGCGGTCAAATGGAGCCAGCGGCTGAAACCTCGCCGCACCATTCTGACTCATATGTCCCATGAACTGGATTACGAAACCCTGTGCCGCGAACTTCCCACGGGAATCGAACCCGGCTACGACGGACTGTGCCTGCCTCTGCCCGCGTGCACTGCCAGACCATCCAGCACAGCCTTTGCTGATCGCACCCGCTCGTAGGCTTGTCCAGTGCATTGGCTTTGAGCAGCCTGATGCCAGCGACCAAAGCTGCCGGAGAGGGTTGGACAAAATACATACCGCAATACCACCGCCAGGAAAGCACCGCAGTGTGCGGTCGAGCTGCCAGAGCAAAGACTTGTGAGCTTCGGCTGGGCCAGTCCGCGTGGTCCGAGACCCGAAAAGTGACATCCACTCCGCAATCAACCGGGCAACTACCGACGCCGCGAAGTCAACACATCAATTGATGCATCGCCCTGCGCCCGGGGGGCAGGCCGCATACCGTAGCGGAGCTGATCAGGAGCTTCGGTCCCGCAGGAAAACGTGGCCGAAAGCCTTGGCGACTCATCAACGGTAAGTTGGACGTTACGACTTCGTGAGCATGGTGGGTTCACAAAGCTCTGGCAGGATCAGTCACCGTGACTGTACTGCTCGAAAGAAGATGCTAGCGCGGGAAGCGAACAGTGTCGCTCCCGGAACCGAAGTCAGCGGCCGTGCGATTCTGCTGGTGCTGAGCACGGACGCCGCAGCACGGAATCCCGCCCCAGGTCCACGCTCTGCTCCTGGCTCCCTTTCGTATTCGTACTCGTACTCAGCATCGCGGTACTCGTGCTCGATTGCCTCCCATGCCGTCCATCCTTCCAGTCGAGCCCAATTGTCGTCACCCCCGTGGCGCAAGCTTCCAGCTTGCGTATCAAATCCGGAAGGCAAGCGGGATGCTTACCCCACGCGCCATGGCACTTTGTTATGACACGTAACCAAACTGCGATGAACCAGCAGAAACTGAAGAACCAGTTGGCGTCGTTTCAAATGCGGAGGCGACGTATTCGATCACGTGATGGTGTTCGGCGAATCGATCGTGGTCGTAGATTGCTTCGGCCTTGCTGGCCGCAATTCGAGTACGAGTACGAGTACCGTTTCACTGAGTACGAGTACGATCGCACGGGATGCCAGAACGCAGTGCGATTGATGCGGCCACAGCACACCGTATCTGGATTCCGGCTGGCCGAGCATCGACGTCGCGTTGTGGCTGGTCTCTCGACCTTCGTTGTGGCTTCCCGCTGCGGCTTCCCGCTGCGGCTTCCCGCTGCGGCTTCCCGTTGTGGCTTCCCGTTGTGGCTTCCCGTTGTGGCTTCCCGTTGTGGCTTCCCGTTGTGGCTTCCCGTTGTGGCTTCCCGTTGTGGCCGGTCTCCCTCCCGTTGTGGCCGGTCTCTCGACCTCCGTTGTGGCTTCCCGCTGCGGCCGGTCTCCCGACCGAGCCACCCATGCTGACCTCCCGCTGTGGCCGGTCTCCGACCGAGCCACCCATGGACCTCCCGTTGTGGCCGGTCTCCCGACCGAGCCACCCATGCCGACCACCGGATTCCGCCACCCATGCCGACCACCGGATTCCGCATGCTGCAGTTCCTTCAGGCTGCGCCGTGCATGATCTTCGCTCCAATCCGACACCTGTTGGCACCTGACTGCCACGAATTCATCCGGCAACTTACCGGGCTAACGTGAAATTCACGATATTATTCCCGGACGCCTGAACCTTATTTCCGGTCGGAAGTTTGCGCAAAAACGCTGTTCTATCGAGCTGTCCACCGGGTGTTAGCTTGCCACGTCACCTGGAGGGCCATTGCCTCCGTCACAGGTTGACCGGGTTTCACAGTCCCGAGTCTGGTGGAATTTGAACAACTTCACGCGGGAGCGGCGTACCTGTACGGCGGCGTATCGGTGGGGCGCTGCACCTGAATTTACCCATTGGTCGCGCCGGTCGTCGATGCCCTGCGGGTGAGGGAGACCTGCGGTCGCTGGATGTGGCTCGGTCCGGAGACCGGCCACAACCAGAGTGGCTCGGTCCGGAGACCGGCCACAACCTGATGCGGAGGCCGGCCACAACCTGATGCGGAGGCCGGCCACAACTTGAGTGGCTCGGTCCGGAGACCGGCCACAACTTGATGCGGAGGTCGGCCACAACTTGATGCGGAGACCGGCCACAACCTGATGCGGAGACCGGCCACAACCTGGGGGCGGGAGACCGGCCACTGCACGCCTCGGATTCGACCTTGGATTATTCGAGCAGTTCCTGAAGGGCTTCGTAGCGGAAATCCATTCCTTCCTGCAGTGATTCCTTGATCCGGTCTTCGGTCATGACGAAGCCCAGCATTCCGCCCGGAGGCTCGAAGTCGATCTGATCGGTCAGCGTGCAGGTCCCGTCACCGTTGTCGTCGATGCTCTGGCGGTGAATCCATTCGCGGGTCGGACCGTCGGTCTGCTGAGCGACAATTTCGGTCTCGGTCACTTCGATATAGGCGTGCTTCATCCGTTGTTTGAAGCCGTAGGCGGAAATTCGAAATTCGATTATTTCGTGCTGAGCGATCTGCTGGGGGGCTTCCAGCACTTCCAGCTGCAGTTCCGGGTCGCTGATGCGGGGCAGATTGGCCGGTTGTCCAAGGCATTCCCGGAGGGCGGCGGCGGAACATTTCAGCGTGACGGATGAAGTAAACGTGGGCATCCTGAGCAATCGTAAAAGGGGGGGGGGGTTGAGTCCCGGTGCCGATTGTAGCGTTCACGTCACGTTGTCCCCAGTCGATGATTGTTGCGTATTCGGAATGTCTGGCAGGAATAGGCAGCTGGAAGGCTGGTGAGCTGTCCACTTCGCTTGACAGTGCCCGAGGATGAGCTAATGTGAGTAATGGAAAGCGGTTATGAACGGGCCTTGGAATTGACTGCCGGATTATTTGCCCGTCGCTTCGACCGCTGTGGCGTGGACTTCCGGAGCCTGGTCCACCGATGGTTTCCGTTACCAGAAAATGATTGAGAATACCTGAATGTCAGACCAGCGCATTGACATCGAAGAAATCGGGGCCGTCACCGTCGCACGATTTCTGGACAAGAAGATTCTTGACGAAGCCAATATCGACAAAATCGGGCAGGAACTGTTCGGGCTGGTGGACCAGGATGGCCGCAAGCAGATCGTGCTTGATTTTTCGCTGGTTGAGTATCTGTCCAGCGCCGCGCTTGGCAAGCTGATCACGATGCACAAGAAGGTCTCCGCGGCGGGCGGTCAGTGCGTGCTGTGCAATATCCAGAAGGACATCCTGGATGTGTTCAAGATCACTCAGCTGCACAAGGTGCTGACGCTGTGTGACGATCTGGATGATGCCCTCGGAAAATTCTGAGCCAGCTTGCTGAGCTGAACGCCAACGATGTCAGGCCTGATTCAGCTGCATTTTACAGCCACAGGTTGATCGTTAAAGAGCGTGGTCGAAGGGGCAGATGTCGGAGCCTTCACACATCAACGTGCAGATTCCCAGCAACACCACCGACGGGCTGGCGGTGCAGGAAGAGATTGTGTCGTTGATGGAGCAGCATCAGTACACGATGCGTGACATTTTCGCGATGCGGCTGTCACTGGAAGAAGCGCTGACCAACGCCATCCGCCACGGCAACGGCAGTGACCCGAACAAGAAAGTGTCGGTTTCCGCCATCATTGCCGACGAAAAGCTGCACGTTGAAGTTCAGGACGAAGGCGACGGTTTCAATCCCGAGGACGTTCCGGATCCCACCATCGATGACTTCATCGACCGTCCCTGCGGTCGTGGCCTGATGCTGATGCGGGCCTACCTGGATTTTGTCACCTACACCGACGGCGGCCGCCGCGTGATCATGGAACGAGCACGAAATTCACCGCTGCCGCTGATGGACGACTGATCCGGACGCAGGAACCGGCGAATTGTCGCGGGAACTCTGACCACCGCGTTTCCACTGCGGGGGAACGGGCCTATAATGCCCGACTTTGCAGCCGCCGTCACCCGTGTCGGCAGGCCCCGACGTTTCCTGGACCACAACATTCAAACTTCTGCTGCAGACCTCGCCTGAGGCCTCGGCTGTCTGGAACATCTCGTGCTTAGATCTCACACCTGTGGCGAACTCCGCCGTTCTCACGAAGGAAACACTGTCACGCTGGCCGGCTGGGTCAATAGTTACCGTGACCACGGTGAAAACCTGGTTTTTGTGGACCTGCGAGATCGCTACGGCAAGACTCAGGTGGTCTTCAACACGGAAGAACACAGCGAAATTGACTCGCTGGCTCGCAAACTGCGCCGGGAAGACGTGATTCAGGTCGTCGGGGAAGTCCGCTATCGAGGCGACGATCTGGTCAATCCCAAACTCCAGACCGGTGAGATCGAAGTCCGCGTGCATGAACTGAAGGTATTCAGCGACAGCAGGACGCCGCCATTTGAGGTAGACGGTGCCGATCTGCCCAATGAAGAGCTGCGTCTGAAGTATCGTTTTGTTGATCTGCGGCGAGCACCGCTGCAGCGAAACCTGCTGCTCAGGCATCAGCTGACACAGGCCGTCCGCGAATACTTCAACACGCGGGATTTTCTGGAAATCGAAACTCCTATTCTGGGTCGCAGCACGCCGGAAGGAGCACGTGATTATCTGGTTCCCAGCCGGGTGCACCACGGCGCCTTTTATGCCCTGCCGCAGTCGCCTCAGATCTACAAACAGATTCTGATGGTGTCCGGTTTTGACCGGTACTACCAGATCGCTCGCTGTTTTCGCGATGAAGACCTGCGTGCCGACCGGCAGCCGGAGTTCACTCAGATCGATCTCGAAATGTCCTTCGTCGAACGAGACGATATTCTAAAGATGATCGACGGGCTGGTATCTCACGTGGTGAAAGCGGTGCGTGACATCGATCTGCCGACGCCGCTGCCGCGTTACACCTATGCCGACGTGATGGAACGGTATGGCAGTGACAAGCCGGACTTGCGATTCGGTCTGGAACTGATTGATATCGGCGACGTCGCGGCCGCCAGCAATTTCGGCGTCTTCAAATCGGTCATCGAAAACGGAGGTCGTGTCCGCGGCATCAATGCCAAAGCCGCGGCAGACAAATACAGCCGTCGCCTGCTGGACAAGGATCTGAAGGATTTTGTCGGTGAGTACGGTGCCAAAGGTCTGGCCTATATGAAGGTCGCCAATGGCAGACTGGAATCGACCATCGCCAAGTTCTTCAGTGATGAACAGCAGCAGCAGATTATCGAACGAATGAATGGCGAAGACGGTGACCTGCTGTTGTTTGTCGCTGATGCCGCCAGCGTCACTTCAGCCGCTCTGGCGGCGCTGCGCAACCGCCTTGGCAAGGAACTGGAGCTTTATGACCCCGCTGAATTCAGCGCCCTGTGGGTGGTCGATTTCCCACTGGTGACGTGGAACGAAGACGAACAGCGCTATGATGCCGAGCATCATCCGTTCTGCGAACCGAACGGTGAGGACGTGGAACTGCTGGATTCTGATCCGGCCAAGGTGCGGGCCGATTCGTACGACCTGGTGATCAACGGGTACGAGGCTGCCAGCGGAAGCGTTCGTATTCACAACTCGGCCACGCAGCAGAAAGTCTTCGATCTGCTGAATATCACGCCTGACGAAGCCGAAGCTCGATTCGGCTTTCTGCTGGAAGCGCTGCGCTACGGAGCACCGCCGCACGCCGGTATTGCGCTCGGGCTGGACCGGTGGGTGATGCTGCTGGCCGGTGATGACAACATCCGCGATGTCGTGGCGTTTCCGAAAACACAGCGGGCCTCAGACCTGCTGTCCGGCGCACCGTCCGGCGTCGATGAACATCAGCTGAAGGAACTTCGAATCGAAGTCACAGAGCTGGAGGAATAGAACTGTAATTATCACGCCGGAACGGGACAATAAGTCCAGGTTCCCGAGTGCCCCGTTCTGTCGTTGTCGTCTGAGGGCTGAAATGCGTGAGCGATCTTTATCCTGCCCGTTCAGCCGCGATGTGGGCGATCGCATCTCCGGTCCGACTGCCGGAAGGTTTTCGGGCCGGATGCTGCTCTGTTGTTTCAGAACAGGGCCGTCCGGCAGGAAGTCGCATCTGTCGGGCGCAGCCTTCCCGTCGCGATTGTCGGGTGCTGTACTTGCCGGGCTGATCGTGATTCTGACGCTGGCATTCCGGCAGCCGCCGGCATCCGGGCAGACGCCGCAGGTCAACTTCGACACTGATGTCGCACCGATTCTGATTGACCACTGTCTCGACTGCCACAGTGGTGCAGAACCGAAAGGCGGACTGGATCTGTCCGCGCGCGAGCTGGCGTTTCGCGGCGGAGAATCCGGTGTGGCGCTTGTGGCGGGTGAACCGGAGGCCAGCGCGCTGTGGCAGCGCGTGGCATCAGCGGAAATGCCGCCGAAGAAAGCCCTGACGGAAGTTCAGCAGCAGACCCTGCACCGTTGGATAGCCGGCGGCGCGAAATGGGGCACCAGCCCGATCGATCCGACACTGGTTACGACGCAGCACCGCGCCGGCCGCGACTGGTGGGCGTTGCAGCCGGTGCGACGTCCGTTGGTTCCTGAAATCGCGTCTGAGTCTGCCGTTCGAAACCCTATTGATGCCTTTGTTCTGCAACGGCTGCATTCCCGTGAACTTTCCGCCTCAGAACAGGCGACACCGCAGGTACTGGTGCGCCGCCTGTTCTTTGATCTGGTGGGGCTGCCTCCATCGCCCGACGATGTGGCTCGATTCGAAGCGGCCGGTCGTCTCGATCCCGCCACCGCGGTTTCAGAACTCGTCAATACACTTCTGGCCTCACGCCACTTCGGCGAACGCTGGGGGCGGCACTGGCTGGATGTCGTACGTTTCGGAGAAAGCCAGGGGTTTGAACGAGACAAGCTTCGACCGGATTCGTGGTATTACCGCGACTGGGTCATCAATGCCATCAACGACGACATGCCGTACGATGAGTTTGTTCGCCTGCAGATTGCCGGCGACGTCCTGAGGCCCGATGATCCAAACGCGATCACGGCCACCGGATTTCTTGTTGCCGGACCGTGGGATGAGGTCGGTCAGAACATGCGCGGCCGGCTGAATCGGCAGTATGGCGGACCTCCGTATCGCGACTTTGAAACATTCGTCAGCAACACGCAGTTCTACAAGACGATCGATCCGGACACACCGGATGCTCATCGCCGGACCGTTTACCGCACGTGGGTACGTTCCGGGCGTCACCCGCTGCTGGATGTCTTTGACTGTCCGGATCCGTCAACGACAGCTCCGCAGCGTGCCGTGACAACGACGCCCCTGCAGTCGCTGGCGTTGATGAACAATTCATTTGTCCTGCGGATGGCGGACCGTTTTGCCGAACGCGTGACGGCTGACGTCGGCGATAATCGGGAAGTCCGGATCCGGCGGGTTTTTCAACTGGCTTACGGCCGGGCACCGCATGAGGCTGAGATTCGTCGGGTCAGCAGGTTCCTGACAAAGCATAATCTGGCGTCTCTGTGTCGCGTCATCTTCAACAGCAACGAGTTTATCCATGTTGATTAAGGACCGAGCGGAAAATAAGTGGCGTAAGCTTCCAGCTTGCGATGCAGAAAAACGCAGGCTGGAAGCCTACGCCACGTTTCGACGCGCCAGTAATTTTCCGTTTGATCCTAAGCATCCGGTTGGGCCGGGCCGTGGGCTTCCGAAACGGAAACCGGCAGGGCACGGAGACTCAGAGACAGAAACCGATCGTCGCCGTTTTCTGTCGTTTGCCGCCCAGGGAATTGGTGCAGTGGCCATGGCAGAGCTGCTGGCGCGGGACGGCGTGGTCCGGGCGGATTCGGTTCCGGGCGAGGCGGCGGTGGCGTGGCCTCATCACCCGCCTGCGGCGAAGCGCGTGATTCACATTGTGGCCTGTGGCGGCGTCAGCCAGGTGGACACCTTTGACTACAAACCTCAGCTGGCGGCAATGCATGGGAAATCGCTCACCACCGATGAACGTCCCGACGTGTTTTTCGGTCAGGTCGGGCTGCTGCGCAGAAACGACTGGAGGTTCCGGCAGCGCGGCTCCAGCGGTCTGTGGATTTCAGAGCTGTTTCCGTGTCTGGCAGAAGTGGCTGATGAACTGACCGTGATCCGCTCCATGTTTGCGGAAACATCCAACCATACTCCGGCCACCTTTCAGCAGAATACGGGCTTTCGCCTGAACGGCTTTCCCACCGCCGGAGCATGGCTGTCCTACGGCATGGGTTGCGAAACCGACGACCTGCCCGCCTACGTCGTGATTCCCGATGTGCGCGGAGTTCCGGCGGGCGGATCGATCAACTGGTCCAACGGATTTCTGCCGGCGCAGTATCAGGGTGTCACCGTCAGCAGTTCCGGAGTATCGATCCGGGACCTGTTTCCGGCGGAAGAACGGTCGCCCGGGACGGAAGCGGCCAGCCGACAGCTGCTGGCCGCCATGAATCGCCGCCACCTTGAGGAACGCGGTGTGAGTGATCTGCTGGAGGCCCGTATCCGGAGCTATCAATTGTCTGAGCGGATGCAGGCAGTGGTTCCGGAGGTCACGAATCTGAAGGCCGAAACAAAAAACATCCACGCTCTTTATGGTATCGATCAGGAACAGTCTCAGGACTTTGGCCGCAGCTGTCTGCTGGCGCGTCGCATGCTGGAACGCGGCGTCAGGTTCGTGCAGTTGTTTTCCGGTGGCGCCTTCGGGTCACCGAGAATCAACTGGGACGGCCATGAGGACATGATCAGAAACCACGGCCGGGAAGCGGGCCGCGTGGACAGACCCATGGCAGGTCTGCTGCGGGATCTGCGACAGCGAGGCATGCTGGATGACACGCTGGTGATGTTCACGTCCGAATTCGGCCGGACTCCGTTTACGCAGTCAGCGGCTGACGTGGTCGGTGCGGGGCGAGACCACAACGAAAAGGGCTTCAGTGTCTGGCTGGCCGGCGGCGGAATGAAACCCGGCATCGCGTACGGGACCACCGACGATATCGGCTGGCAGGCCGTTGAAAACCGGGTGCACTGGCACGACTTTCACGCCACGGTGCTGCACCAGCTCGGGATTCGCCACGATCAGCTGACGTTTTACCACAACGGCATAGAACGCCGCCTCACCAACGTTCACGGCGAAGTAATACGTGATATCATCGCCTGATCCGGCGGCGTCCGGCGTTTGTTCTCTACTGGCTCACGGAGGAATGATGACTGAAAAACTGACCGCTTCGCAGCAACAGGCCGTGGACCACTTTGAAGGCCCGCTGATGGTGTTGGCCGGACCGGGGTCCGGCAAGACCCGCGTGATCACTCAGCGAATTGCCCGGCTGCTGCAGCGGGGTGTGAATCCCGCTGAGATACTGGCGCTGACATTCACCAACAAGGCGGCCCGCGAAATGGGCGAACGTGTGCACCGCCTGCTGGGCGGAATCCGCGTGGAGGTCAGTACCTTTCACCGATTCTGTGCCCGGCTGCTGCGCCGGTGGCCTCAGGAAGTGGGCCTGAAGGAAAACTTCACGATTCTGGATTCGTCGGATCAGGTGCACCTGGTTCGTCAGATCATGAAGGAAATCGGGTTCGACACCACGATGCATGATCCGCGGCGGGTGTTGAACCGCATCAGCCGTGCCCGCAACGAACTGATTACCGCGGAACAGTTCCGGCAGCAGTACGAAGAACGTGTCGGTGATCTGCTGGACGCCGTGGTGTACGAAGTTTTTCCGGAATACGAACTTCAGATACTGCACCAGAATTCCGTCGACTTTGATGCGCTGCTGCTGCATGTGGTCGACATGCTGGACAGCAACGCGGAACTGCGTGAATACCTCGACCTGCAGTTTCGGTTTGTGCTTGTGGACGAGTATCAGGACACCAATCATGCTCAGTACCGGATTGTCCGGGCGCTGTCCCAGCACTGCCCGAATCTGTGTGTGACGGGAGATCCGGATCAGTCGATCTACGGCTGGCGCGGTGCGCGACCGGAAAATATTGTGCAGTTTGAACAGGACTTTGCCGGCACAAGGATTGTGTCACTCGATCAGAACTTTCGCAGCACGTCCCGCATTGTGGAATGTGCGGACCAGCTGATTTCGCGCAATCCGCGGCGTCACCGCAACCCGCTGTACACGGATAATGACGAAGGCAACCCGGTACGGCTCAGAATATTTCCGGACGCCGAAACCGAGGCCGATCAGATTGCGGCCGAGATTGCCGGGCTGGTCGCCGACGGACAGCGTCGGTTTTCGGATTTCGCGATCGTGTACCGCGTCAACGCCCTGTCCCGTCCGATTGAAACGGCGCTGTCGCGTCACAGCGTGCCGTTTCAGGTCGCTTCGGGGTTTTCCTTCTACGAACGTGCCGAGGTGCGTGACCTGCTGGGCTACCTGCGGCTGGTGGAAAACCCCGCTGACAACGTCGCGTTTCAGCGAATTGTGAATCGTCCCGCGCGGGGGATCGGCGAGAAAACGATTCAGCACCTGGCCAGGTTTGCTCAGCAACACGGGCTGTCGATGTTGTCGGCCGCTGAACACGCAACCGACATTCCGGCGCTGACCGCTCGCAGCCGCAAGCCATTGAAGGCCTTTGCCGATCTGATCCGGAAGCTGCACGATCAGGCGGAAAGCGGAAAGGTAGCGAGGCTGATCGAATCGCTGATCAGCGAAGTGGACTATCTGTCGCTGTGGAAGGGCGAAAACGACGAAGTGGATCAGGACCGGGTGGCCAACGTCTACGAACTCGTCAGTGCCGCTCGTCTGTATGAAGACGCCCATTCCGATCCGCAGCATCCGCCGTCGCTGCAGGGCTTTCTGGAACTGGCCAGTCTGACCAGCGAAGCGGATAATGTGGACGAATCCAAAGGCGTGGTCACTCTGATGACGATGCACGCTGCCAAGGGACTGGAATTTCCCGTGGTCTTTGTGGTCGGCGTGGAATCCGGACTCATTCCTCACGATCGAGCAGTGCGGGATGGAGATCCGGCCAGTTTTCAGGAAGAGCGGCGGCTGTTGTTTGTGGCTGTGACACGGGCGATGCGGGAACTGAATCTGACGCAGACTCGTCAGCGGGATTTTCGAGGTTCACGGCGGTACACGATTTCCAGTCCCTTTATTCCTGAGATGCCGGTCGAGATCGTGGCGGAAGACAATCAGCCGGTACCGACCATGTCGTCCCGTTCGGCCGCCAGTGAGCATGTCGAACGGGCGCGGCAGCGCTACGAAGCGTCTCAGCAGCAGCCCGCCCGTCCAATGATCATGTCAGCCGCCGATCTGCAGAAGCGGCTGGAAGAAAAACAGGGGCATCGTACCGGCCTGACTGGTCCTGCAGCGGCCGTGGCCGATGTGGTGTCCGGGCGGCCGACTGTGGTTCCGAAAAAGGATGACGCGACTGAACATCCTTTCACGCCGGGCACGCGCGTCCGGCATCCCCGGTACGGGCGAGGCGTGGTGATCGAGTCCACCGACGGTTCGAGCCGGGCGACGGTCACCGTGCTGTTCGAAGCGGACGACCGCGAAGAAACCTTTGTTGCTTCCCGTTGTCCACTGCAGCCCGTCGGCAACTCAAGACCAAAATAGTCTGTCACATTCGCCCGGTGTCGCGGCACTCGGCTCACGGCTGTGTGTCCGGCTGGGTTTGTGCCTTGTGAGCCGCGACGCTTCAGCGGCCGGGCCCCGGTGTGACGCTCGCAAAGATTGAACGTCATCCGGGGAATCCACGCGAGTGAACGGCCCGGTGCCTGACGGAACTCGGCTCACGGCCGTGTGTCCGGCTGCGTTTGTGCCTTGTGAG
>JAVKCM010000166.1:0-70911 GCA_040222735.1 Fuerstiella sp.
TTCCGTCCCTGAGTTCCCGGTCAAATCGCGGCCTTCACGAACGTAGCGTTCCCGATGATAGTTACTCCAGCCGCCGAAGCGGCGCGACTTCGTGAAGCCCTTCGGCAGAACATGCAGACACCACCGGCGGACGAACTCGACGGCCGTCACTTCCACTTCTTCGATGTCGTCGCTGCCACCGTGCGTCGTTCCTGTACGCGCCGTGAAGGTGACCTTCCGTCCGTCGTACGCCTGTTCGTCCTCCAGAACTTTCTTCAACGATTGCCAGGCAGCGTAGAACAGGAGGTTGAACATCGCACGCCGGTTGCCCAGCGTCAGAGACGACAACTCCGCAGGAATGGTGAACACCACCTGATAGCAATCGACATCCGGCAACAGCAGAGGCCGCATGCGGTCGACCCACGTGGCCCGCTGAGCACCGCGGCACTGCGGACAGTGGCGGTCCCCGCACGAATTGGGAATGCGGATGCCGGTTTCGCACGCGGCACACCAGTGCCATGATCCTCCCAGTGCCCCGGTGGGACACATGCTGATCTTCGCCAGCGTACTCTGAACCTGAGGACACGCGGCCGAACGATCCGTCTCCACGAACATCCCCGCATGGTTCTTCAGGATGTCGTGGACGCGGAAGGCGGGTTCTGTTCGCTGTTGTCCGCCGGCCTGTTCGCTGGCTGTTGCTGCCATCCTGGAATCCGCAGACGAGCCGCCTCGTTCAGCCGCAGGCCGGCCGAGTACAGCGTCAGCAGAAACGCACGATGTTTGAGATTGGCCACACATTCGATCAGCCGGGAAACTTTCTGCTCTGAAGAAGAACGAGGGTCGATCGCGAACAAGGATCAAACGCTTCTTCAGTGTGCAGCATGGCACAGCAAAGTCGACGTCACGCAACCGGCACCGCACGAAAAGAGGTGTGCCTGTTTTCGACACGCAGACAAGGGACGGACGACCTGGAGATTCGTTGCCACCTGGCCAACAGCTGCGACCTGGTCAGCGCGGACAACCAGGAAAACCCAGGCGACCTGGACATTCGTCACGACGTGGCCAGCGCAGATAACCGTCAGTCAATCCTGACCACCATCAGCGATTCGTCACCGTCGTAAGCTTCGGCTTCGAACGTGAGCTTGTGCTGTTGAGCCAGCTCTTCAAATCGAGCGAAGGCAGCGGCTTCCATGGCATATTCACCGGCGGAACTGCCGAAGTCCTGCAGCAGATCGTCCCACGTCACGGCATCAATTCGAGCGGCATCGGGACTCAGCCCACACGTCTCCCGAAACGCGTCCGCTGATTCACGAGTTGCCGCCATGAAGCACGCGTTTTCGTTGTACTCGTAGCACTCTTCGTCTTCGTCGAAGATCGAGTAACCAATCACGGCACCGACAGCTTCATCGTTCATCAAAACAGAAGACTCCCTTCAACACACCAAGGCTGGAACGCACGAAGCGGTTAAGTTCAACGACCAGCGTAACCGGGCGGCGGCGTTACGTGTTGATCTTAGTTTTCGCTTGATTCGCCGCTCCGGTTCACGCAATTGTTCGCTGCGTTTCCCGTGGTATCTGTTGCGACCGCATCGATGTATTTGCGACCTGATGATTGCCTTTGAATTCGCAGCTCCGCAAAAATGCGATGTACATTGAATTCTGCCTGACGCCCCAGTTCGTGGCGTATCTGTTTGATTTCTTCAGTCGGGTTTGAGTTCATTATCAGCCTCCATCAGTTGCTCCGGTGTGCAAATTGTAGCAGGCTGAAAGCCATTTTCACGACAAATCCGCTCGATGAGATGTTGGGTGTGCGGGTTCAGAATGTGCTTGAAATTCCAGGTGACGAGGAAGTCAATGCCGTGAACAGCGGCCAGTGCAATATGAGCAGCATCCCGTGGCTCCGTTTTCGGCACAGCCTTGCCAGCCAGCAAGGCGGTCGTCAACGACTCCGCGGCATCGTTCGGTCCAAGAAGAAAAACTCCTTCGATAATGGCCAGTCGCTCAGCTGCCGCAGAAGGGTCGCCTGCGCTGCACTCGGCAACGACCAAGTCGGAGACTCGCAATTCGTAACGGACTGTCGCTGTAGCATGCCATTCTCGTGACACTGTCTGACGAGCGAAAACCATTGGATCAGCATGATCGCGGGCAGCGATGATGCCAACCACTGTTGTTTCAACGTAAACAGTAGCCATCAGTCATTTCTGCCGCAGCGAACGACCAGGGTCACCGGATGCAGACTGGTGACGTCGAGTCCAGGAACAGCCCGGATTGCATTCCGGTGCACCCGATTGTTCGCCGATTCTACCTCCGCCGTGAAAGCCATTTCTCGGACTCTTGCGACGTGTGCATGACCCCAGGTATGAGTACTTCCGATTCGGTCAGATCATAAAAGACCACGTACGGGAATCGTTTGACCGGCCAGTACCGAACGCCATAGTCAATTGAACTACGACATTCCGGATCTGCGACCAATTGTTCAACCGCTCTTCGTACGCGTACGACAAAATCTGATCCGAGGTCCGGGTTTCGCGCATCGTACCATTCAGCGGAGTTTAGCACATCGGAATCGAACTGCGGGTGGTAGCGTAACGATCTAGGCATTGCGTGAATCGTTAATTCGCGTCCAGACCTCCTCGTCTGTCGACCCAAGATTCGGATCGGCCAACATCTCATCACGCCGCCGAGCCGCTTCCGTTAACGCCCAGTCCGGCAACGGAAGCGGCGCTTCTTCAGCTTCCAGGTCGTCCCAGATCTGCTCCACAAGTCGGAGCTTTTCCGCTGGCGCGAGATCCCGGATTGTGTCTGTGTAAATGTCCATCGCTCCTCCAGAGTCACAATTCTACGCAGAATGAGCCCTGCAGCCAAACCAACCGTGATTCCCGCCATTTCGGTGAACTGTAACTAATTCATCCGGCAACTGACCGGCAGAAGGTGATATTCGCGGTTTTATTCCGGGATGGCTGAATTTTATTCAGGGAGGAACTTCTCGCAAGAACAGACTGTACCCAATTGTCCATAGGGAACAAATCGCCTAACCTACGTAAGGCGGCCTGAAGAGTTCCTGAGGGAAATCGGACGCACCGGGGAGCAGGTGCATCGTGGCGTGGTGATCGAATTTTCGCAAACATTACTCAGGTCCGGCACCAGAGCTGCGTTTCGACTACAGGCCGTCCGGGCGGTCGCCTCCTATCATCGCCTTGTGCGACAACTCATCATTCCCGATCCGGCAGACGTGATGCAGACGCTGCGACGACTGGCAGCACAGGAACAGCAGTTCACCGCCGAGAGCCGGCCCGGCGTCGCTGACGAACCACAGTTGCACGGCATCATTGATCCGGACAAACCGCCGATCATTCAGAAAATGCGTCTGGAGATGCGTGTTCAGGGTCTGATGTTGCTTACACAAACGGCGTACGTGGGATGGGTCAGACGCTTTCTGGCAGGGATGTGACGGGCGTCCGGTACCACGATCATGCGAGGAATGACGCTCCTTTACGATGTCAGTTTCGCCATGTTGAGCTGCCGCTCGGATCACGAGCAGAGTGCTGCCTATCGTCTATTTCCGAAACAGCTGGTCAACACCGGTCCCGCCACCAGCGCTACACGGGTTTTGGGGCACTGGACAGAAATTTCCAGCCGGTCAGGAACCAGCCCTTGCCGAAGGGATCGGACCACCGCAGCTCACATTTGACATACACTGGATTATGCGTCGCGCTGTGAATGGCAAGGACCGCCATCGTTCCTGGCTTGAACTGCCGGTCCGTAATCATCCCGATCCCCTGCTTTGACAGGTCTTTGGAAAACGCCTGAATGGCGGGTTCGTCACGCAGATGGATCATGACGGGACGCACAAAGGGGTGACGCGGTTCCGTGCGCCGTTCGATAAATTTTGATCGCTGCGCTTCCAGCAGCAGTCTTTCGATTTCGTTTTCCATTGGTGATACTCGGCTCAGGCCAGCTGTTCCCGGAACACAGCGACACCGGCGGCAATGGCATCGTCAATCTTATCAACAAGACGGGCTCCCGCCTCAGCCATATCCGGACGTCCGCCGCCGCCGCCACCGGCCTGCTGGGCGGCCGCCTTCACAGCCTGTCCGGCATTCAGCCCCTTTTCCTTCACCAGATTTCGACTCGTCGCCGCGATCAGAGCCACTTTTCCGTCCACTTCGGCACCCAGAATCACGGCCACCGGACTGTGCCGGTCTCGCAGCTGGTCGACATAATCGCGGAGTGTTTCGCGAGGCACGTTTTCCAGTTTCCGAGCGACAATCTTCACGCCGTTTACTTCTTCGGCCGCTGCCACCAGATCGCCGATGGCATCGGAAACAGACGCCTTCGACAGGTCCGACAGCTGACGACCAAGATCCTTCACCTGCAGCTGAAGGGCCTCCACACGGGACGGCAGATCTTCAGCCTGGTTGGCCTTCAGCAGTTTCTGAAGACGAGTGACCAGTTCATCCGTTTCGCGATTCTTCTGAAGCGCCCGCGGCCCGGTGACCGCGGTGATGCGGCGTACGCCCTTGGCCACCGGTTCTTCGGACGTAATCCGACAGAACCCGATCTGCCCGGTATTGGACAGGTGAGTACCGCCGCACAGTTCCACACTGAAATCGCCCATCGTCACCACGCGCACCTGATCCGGATATTTTTCTCCGAACAGAGCCATGGCTCCGCGCTGCTTCGCTTCCCGAATCGGCAGCAGTTCAGTTCTTACATCGGCCCCGCTGACCACTCGTTCGTTGATGATGTCTTCGACCTGACGCAGTTCGTCAGGCGTCAGCGCCTGCTTGTGAGCAAAGTCAAATCGCAGTGCATCCGCTTCCACCTTCGAACCGCGCTGGGTGGCGTTGTCTCCGATAGTCTGATGCAGCGCGTGATGCAGAATATGTGTCGCCGAATGAGCCCGACGGATCGCCGCCCGCCGATCCTGATCCACCTCCGCGGTCACCATGTCTCCCACGGCCAGCGTCCCTTTTCGCAGTCGGCCGGTCAGCACAAACAAAGTCTGCTGATGCTTCTGACAGTCAGTGACCTCCACTTCCACGCCATCTGCGAGCAGCCGACCTGTGTCACCCACCTGACCACCGGATTCGCCATAAAACGGTGTGCGGTCCAGTACAATGCCCACGGGGCCCCGATAGCCGGCCGGCACGCTGTCCACCGACTGCTTGTCGACAATCAGTCCGATCACCCGACTATCAGAAGTCAGACATTCATAACCCAGAAACTCGCTGTCACCGTGTTCTTTGCGAATCAGGTCCAGCGGACCGGCGGCCATGACCGAAACCGTCTTGCCACCTCGGCTGATCTGCTCGTGTTCGCCCATGCGAAGGCGAAACCCATCCAGATCCACCTTCAGTCCCCGATCGGCCGCAATGGCCTCAGTGAGTTCAATCAGGAAGCCGTCTTCGGTGTGAAGCGTAAAGGCGTCGTCTCCGCTGATCGTCCCGGAACCGGACGCTGTGGCCGCCGCGGCAAACCGGTCAAAACCGCTCAGGCCGCGTTCAATCGTTCCCAGAAACTGACTTTCTTCCTCTTCCAGACTGTTCTGAACGCTCTCGACGGTTTCCTTCAGCTCCGGATAACCGCCGCTCATCACATCGGCGACGGCGGGCACCAGCTGATAAAGAAACGGCTCTTTGCAGCCCAGCAGATAACCCTCCAGCAGTGCTCGACGCACCAGCTGACGTATCACGTAGTTCTCTTTTTCGCGGTCCGGCATCACCCCTTCATGCATGGCAAAGGTGGCGGCTCGCACATGATCGGCAATCCGGCGAATTGGTCGCCCCTGCGGTGACTGGAAGTCATATTTCACACCGACTGTTTCGGCCGCTGCCAGACACAACGGTTTCAGGACGTCGTTTTCGAAGTTACTGAGCACCCCCTGCAGCACGGCCGCCGTGCGTTCCAGCCCCATTCCGGTGTCAATGTTTTTGGACGGCAGCGGACGCAGATTTCCCGGCGGACTGCCAACGCGGTTGAACTGAGTGAAAACCAGATTCCAGATTTCCACATCACCATCCAGACCTGGCGGATGGTAGAAAATTTCGCTGCACGGACCGCACACGCCGTCCGGCCCTTCGCTCGGAGCACTCGCCGGCCAGTAGTTTTCGTCTTCATCCAGACAGGCAATCCGGTCCGGACTCAGCCCGACTTCGTCCTTCCAGATGTTGAACGCCTCTTCGTCAAAACCCCACTGCCCCTTGTACACGCTGACCGTCAGGCGATCCCGGTCCAGCCCCAGCCACTTCGGATCGGTCAGGAACTCCCATGCCCAGTGAATCGCGTCTCTTTTGAAATAGTCACCAAACGAGAAATTGCCCAGCATTTCAAAGAACGTGTGGTGGTACGCCGTGACACCCACATTGCTGATATCACCCGTCCGCAGACATTTCTGACAGGTCGTGGCCCGGGTAAATTCCAGCTTGCCGATACCCATAAATTCGTTCTTGAACTGATTCATCCCCGCCGGTGTGAACAGCACGGTCGGGTCGTCTCTGGGCACCAGCACATCACTGGGACGGCGGACACAACCCTTGGATTCAAAGAACGAAAGATATTTTTCGCGGAGTTCGTCGGTTTTCATTGCGAGACACTGACTGAAGTTTCAGCGGGCGGATCGGTCGACGTCATGCCAACCGCGGGCGAAGTTTACACAAAAAAACGGGTTCTGCACGACGAACCAGGGCCGTCGGCAACAATGTCCGAAAGCCGAGAGAATCGAACGACATCCAGGCAATCACACACCAGCCACGAAAAACGCTGCCGGAATGCTGCCGGCCGGCGGCCCCGGACGGCTTCATCGGCCTGAACCACAACCCGTCATCCGCCGGGCAACCATCCGCCAGGCAACCGGGCCGTCAGGCACCGGCTTCTGCCGTCTCTTTGTCGGCGGCCGCCACGGGAGTGGTGGGAAATCCTTTTGCAGCCAGCACCTTGTTGCGGATCTCCTCAACGGCATCCGGATTTTCTTCCAGGAACACGCGGGCCCGGTCCCGGCCCTGTCCCAGCTTGGTTTTGCCATAACTGAACCAACTGCCGCTGCGGTCAATAATCTTTTCTTCGACGGCCAGGTCCAGCAGGTCTGCTTCCATGCTGATGCCGCACGTGTTGTACATGTCGAACTCGGCGATCCGGAACGGCGGAGCAACCTTGTTCTTCACAATCTTGGCCCTCATTCGAATCCCGATCTGAGTATCGCCGTCCTTCAGCGAACTGATGCGGCGCACGTCGACGCGAGCGGAACTGTAGAACTTCAGGGCGCGGCCCCCCGGTGTAGTCTCGGGACTTCCGAACATCACACCGATCTTTTCACGAATCTGGTTGATGAAAATGACCGTGGTTCTGGCCCTGGAAATCACACCCGTCAGTTTTCGCATCGCCTGACTCATCATCCGAGCCTGCAGACCAACGTGCGTATCGCCGATTTCACCGTCCAGTTCGGCCTTCGGTACCAGAGCCGCCACTGAGTCGACGACGATGATATCCACGGCATTGGACTTCACCAGCATCTCGACAATCTGCAGGCCTTCCTCACCATAAGACGGCTGGCTCACCAGGAGATCATCCAGATTGACACCGATTCGGCGAGCCCACGACGGATCCAGAGCGTGTTCCGCGTCGACAAAGGCAGCAATACCACCGGCCTTCTGAGCACTCGCGATGGCGTGCAGAGCCAGTGTTGTCTTGCCGCTGGATTCCGGGCCGTACAGTTCAATAATCCGGCCGCGCGGAAAACCTCGCCCACCCAGCGCCAGGTCCAGTGACAACGCGCCCGTCGAAATGCCTGGAATTCCACCGGTATCCGTGGCATTCAGCTTCATGATGGAACCTTCGCCGAACAGTTTTTCAATCTGTCCGACGGCATTGTCCAGCATGGCTTTTCCGTCGTCGTTGCCTGAACCTGTCCTGGCTGGCACCGTTTTGCTGCGAGCTTTTGCCATGGTGAATTTCTCCCTGAAATTGGACTTGTCGCTCACCGCGACGATGTGTGGATTGGAAACTTAGAGGATCGGCGGCGAAGTTGCAAAAAGACAGCAACCGGAAAGCCTTCGAAACCTGCGAAGACCCGAGAACTCAGTGTATCAGGCCCCCTACCCCTTAGGGAAGCCATTCCTGCTGTCTGATTGCCGGAAATTCATTCCGGTTCCGACTTAACCCGGCTGATCCGGTACTGGCTGATCCAGACGATCCGCAATGGAACGCAGATGGTCCCACGTGAACAGTCCGGATTCATGAGCATCGGACCAGCGGAACTTCAATGCGTAATTTCCGGTCAGCGCCACGTCGTCCGGTGTGATCGTGTCGGGCACGCTGTCGCGGTCCAGAATCTGTCGGCCGGTAAATTCATCAATACAGGCGGCACACCGACAGTCCTGCCGAATTGCCCGAAACGGAATGCGAGACACGTCTGATTCGGACCAGACCAGCTCAAGAATTCCCTCTTTTTTATGAACGCGAATATTCGCCGGCGTCTGCATGGGGTTTCGTGGCCTGATCAGAGATGAGAGGTGTCTTCGTCGCAGAATGTTTCGTACAGGATTTCCACGAATTCCTGGAGCGAGTCGGCAATCAGCTCAAACTCAACCGCCTGATGATTGTACTGCATCACGCCTTCCACTTCACCGCGCACGTCCATGCAGTAGTAGTCGCCGGAACCGGTTTCGCCGATCACCATAAACTGCTGCGGCCAGACGAATTCCTGACCTTCGGGATCCGGAAACGAATCAGAGCGAGCTTCCTGGTTTATTTCCAGCACCGATTCAAGATCCATCAGCAGCTCTGCGTCCGCGACCACTCCTTCTTCGTCAGAATCGTCGATCGCGCGCTGTGCCGACTTCAGCCGTTCCGGATAATTCCGAATTAACTGCAGGTATTCTTCACCCGGCGGGGCACCAAGTAATTCCGTCAGCTGGTGCAGAATTCTGGATATCATCCGAAGAAGCCGGCCTGAAGATCAAACAAACGAAAAGAGTGCAAATTTCCGGCCAGCACGCCTGAACCACACCACCGGACGGCAGATCTTCTCAGGCTCGCCGCGGGAAGCAAGGGTAGCGGCACCGGAATACAGGTTCAATGGACGCACCGTCACACCAGGACGCCGGGCTGGATGCGTTCGGAACGGCCAGAGCACCGCAAAGAACTGGCCGCGGACCCGCAGAGAGCGCTGGAGCAAACCGGCAACAGAGCCGCCGCTTTCGTTCACTCCCCCCCCGTCCAGACCACGTGAATCCAGACGGTTTCAGTCCAGACCGTAGTGTTCGACCTTCTTCCAGTATTCGTCAAACGAAAAATTCGGGCTGTTGTCGGCGTCGTGGCATTTTCCGCACATCTGCTTCTCTGCCTGCTCCTTCGTGACTCGCACCTGCTGACGAGCTTCTGCCAGCTGATCGGCTTCCACCAGCTCGACATGGCGGCTGCCCGGCCCGTGGCAGTTCTCGCACTGAGTTCCCGCCAGCAGCCGGTGCAACTGCTTCTCGGACTCCGAGGCTGCAAATTCTTCGTTCAGGAATCCGGACTCAAATCGAATGTATTCGTGAGGATCCCAGCCGGTGACGTGACACGCCAGACACTCAGGGTCGTACATCCGGGGAACTCCGTTCAGCCGCTCGTAGCCGAGCCGCTTGTGGACCGGATCCAGGCTTTCCAGAGCATGAGCGTGCGGCGTGTTCTTCCAGATGTCAAAGGCCGTGGTGTGACATTGTCCGCAGGTATCGGCCCCGACAAAGGTGGCACCGGACGGGTGTGGTGATCCAACACCGTCCTCCAGTACAATCTGCTCATCCTTCAGCCGCGACTGATACGTTTCCATCAGCGCCACCATGGCCGGTGTGTCATCGAAGTCATCGCGTTCCAGACTGACCAGCTGAAACCGGAATCGATCCTCTGCGGCTTCCGGATAGAAGCCCAGCACGCCAACATACTTGCCCTTGCGGCCAGCTTCAATCAACAAAGTCCTGCCAACTTTCTCGGGCGCGGCCTTCGGATCCGGATCACCGGGGCCGCCCGAAGTGAGAATGACCTCGAATTCAGGAAACTCCTCCGCCAGCGCCCGCGATTCATCCTGAGCCCCCTGAGACAGCAGAACCCGCAGATCGACAGCCTGCTCGTCGAAATCGGCCAGCACCTTTTTCAGAGCAGGGCCTGGTTCCGACCAGGCGACATCGGGATGCGGCAGCACCTCTGCCTGATACTGACGACTCATGACCGACGTCACCCCGATCTTCAGGCCGGCGGCTTCAAACACCGTGGCGGGCAGCGGAGTTCCCAGATCCGGAATCCCGAAGAACTGCAGATTGGCACTCAGAAAAAAGAGCGGTGAATCGCCGTCGACAATGTGCTGAGACAGCAGAAAGTCAGGCTGCAGACGCAGTTCTTCCGGTCCGAGTCCGATGGCGACATACTGCAGATCACGAAGGGCGGCCAGCGTGGTTTCAAACTTGATCTGCGCCTGTCGCGTGCTTCGTCGCGGCAGACCACCAACATCCAGTCCGCGAACGACCCAGCCGGCATCCGTCAGTTTCTTTCGCAGGTCGGCACGTCGTGACATGCCTCCCAGCTGGTTGGACGTGCATCCGCAGGGTTCAAAGAACCCGTGCATCTCGCTGGTCAGCATCAGCGCCAGTGCGGGCTGAGGCCAGGATTCCCAGACTGGCTGCTTTCGTTCCGCTGCCGCAGCCGGCTGTTGCGCAGCCCCGTGTTCCCCAGCCCCAGGTTCCGCAGCCGTGGCCCCGGAAGCGGGGGCCTCTCCGGCCTCCGTTCCCGCCGCGGCGTCTGCAGCGTTCGCTTCGCCAGACGCCGCGTCACCGTGCGGCGTAGTCGCACCGTCGGCCGACCTCTGGCCGACCTCAGAAGTGCTGTCCGAAGGTGATTCCTGGTCGGGGGTACAGCCGGGCGAGGCTATCATCACACATAGTGTCAGAACTGCCGCCACTCGGCGAATTCGGGGGCTGTCACCCATGACATCGCATTTCCGTCGTGAACATTGATCTGTCTGGCGCAGGGTGCTGCCAGCGCAGGAATCAGGAAAGATAGCCAAACGGCGGGTCGCCGGGAATATGAAACACGATCAGAAGACGGTGTAGGACAGCAACAGCTGGATCGCCTGCCCGGATGGATGGTTGGTCTCCATACTCAGGCGAGCGGGATTGCTGCCATCTCGGGACGATCGGGGAATGCCGGGCGGAATCCGGATGGTCAGCTTGTAACGCTGGCGCGACTCACCAACATCTGTTCCGGGATGAAGCTCCGCCGCGATGAAGGCCGGCTGAGCATCAATGGAGGTCAGCTGCAGAGGTTCGGTCATTTCGCTGGAATCGACCAGCAGACTGAGTGTGATCTCGCGACCTTTCGTAGATGGAAAACGTCCCAGCGCCAGGCCGTTTTTCTCTTCAGAGAAAGCGACACCGGCCGGGGGCAGAATCCTGATCGGACCGCTTTTCTTCGCGCTGATCTGCACGGTGTAGGATTCGTCCATACAGTCCATTCCGATCGTCATCCTGCCGGACAACAGGCCCGGCGGCGCGTCCGGCTTCAAAGACACCGTGATCCGATAAGCGGTCAGCACCCCGGGAAGAACGCCCAGAGACTCATACTGGTCCTCGGCAATCGGTTCGAAGGTCGAGTCGATCCACGGTGAATCGCAGTTCAGTTCGGTGATCTGGAAGTCCTGATAGACACGAGACACAATGATTCCCGACATACTGCCGCCGCGGTCGTCGCTGTCAGCGGTCAGATGCCAAGTCCCAGAAGGTAGCAGTTCAACGGCATCGTCGACGACACCGGCGACGCGAAACATAATTTCCGTTCGATCCGGGTCGTTGGTATAGACTTCACCCCCGTGCTCGAAGGCGCTGTCCTTGAACTTGCCGATCCAGCGAATCGTCAGCGTGGCTTTCTCGCCGGGCTTTAACCGCCGTTGCGACAATTTGAACTGCGTGCACTTGCAGGTCGGCTGGCCCTCCAGCAGTTCCAGATCGGCAGCCCCTTCGTTGCTGATTTCGAACACATGTTCCAGCTCGGCCCCGACCACCATGCTGCCGAATTCGTGATGTCGTTCACCGGTCACAGCCTTGGGATGCGGCCCCTTGCTGGCGGGACGCGGCCGCGGCGTTTCTTCGGAGTTCGCTGCGGCTGGCGTGACCGTCGCGTTTTCTGGCTCGATCGATGTTTCTCCGGCCCCATTGGATGTCAGCCACACGCCGCCTCCGATCACGACGCCCACAAACAACAGAATCAATATCAGGTTTTTCATCAGTTACGTTTTCCTGCCAGTCAAACTCGGGGCTCTATTCTGAAGCAGCGGCGTCCCGAATGGAAACGATTCTGGCAAGCGTCGCTTCATTCAGATACCGGTCTGCGTGGCCCCATTCGTGATTAATCTGATCCTGAACCAGCGCCCGGCCGGCCGCAGACCGGGCCTGATCGCTGTTCCCCACGGCGGCGTACGTTTCTGCCAGTTCGGCCAGCAACTGGCTGTTGGTCGGATACATCCGGGAAGCCTGCTCAAAATCACGCACGGCCGCGCCGGTCAGCCGTTCGTCCTTCAGCACGTCACCAAGCCGCAGCGACAAATGCCCTCGAAAATGATAGCCAGGCCAGCTGCGGCGATCTGCATCAATCAGTTTATTGGCGGCAGCAATTCCGGACTCGTAACATTGCTGCAGCCGAATCAGCGATTTCCCGGATTCCGATGCTTCCAGCGCATACCGATCTGCCGCTCGCTGAAATTCATACGCCAACAGCTCCAGCTTCCGTTGGCACGATTCAACGTCAATCGGGTCAGAGGACACTGCTTTCTCAGCGGCCTCGATCGCCCCGGAACGATTTCCCACCGAATTTCGGTAGGCAGCCAGTCGCAGCTGCTGCTGACTTTGCAGCACCGGAGCCACACCGTCCGAAAAACAGGCAACTGCCGCCAGCAGCAGCAGGCCCGCCATGGACCGTCTGCCCCACCGCGAGAAAAAACGATGTCGAACAGCCACAGACACGGCTGGTGCTGCTGAATCGGCAGCCCGCGCAGCCCCCGTGGCCACCGCATGCAGCACCAGCAGCAACATCACGACCCCCGAAATCTGCAGTCCTCCGGCCCCCAGCAGATGAATCGACAAAGCGACAAATGCGGCGATGGCAGTCGGCGCGCTCAGCTGTGCCACGGGAGCCAGAAATCGAACCAGAACGACGGCCGTCAGAGGGATCAACCAAACGCCGCCGCCCCAGGCCAGCATTCCCTCATCAGCCGTGTCGGCCAGATCTCCGACTGCAAACCACTGCCACAGAAAATGCAGAATCGCTCCCCCGCAAAGCCCCCAGAATAGTGCGGAAACACGGATTCGTCGCCTGGGATGATCGATCAGCTGCCGAGGCTCGGCATTGTGACGTCGGAACGCCTGATAAACGCTCCACAGCAGCAGAATCATTCCCAGCAGGCCTGCCAGGCCGCCCGAAACCCATGAATCCACCAAAAAATTGTGCGGATCCAGAATCTCTTCACTGGATTCCGGAGCCTTGTACTGCAGATACAGCTGGCGGAAGTTGCCGGGGCCCGCGCCGAAGACCGGCACTTGTTTGATCACGTCGGCAGCGCCCACCCAGTACAGCAGACGAAACTGCAGCGAACGAGGAGATTCGCTCAGCACTTCCCGATCGATGGCCCCCGTGCCGATTGCCGCCGCGATAATCCCGCCAGCCACCAGCGCCCCGGCCAGAACCATTCGCCTGATTCTGGTTGCTGTGTGGCCGCGCCGGTACTGCAGAAACAACACAACAGCGCCAGCCAAGCAACCGACCCAGGCCGTGCGGCTTTTGGTCAGCACCAGACAATAACCAACCAGCAGCAACGTGACGCCGGCGGCAATCCACGTGGCCGCTGACAGTGAACCCTGAGTTTTGCGAGACAGGATACTTCCGGTCAGCAGAATCAGCACGACCCCCAGGAAGCCGCCGAGTGAGTTCGCGAGCGCGAATGGCCCGGTGGGTTCAGAACTGTCCAGCAGACGTCGTTCAAACAGCTGCCGCGCTGGACCGCTGGTGGGAATCTGCAGACGCTGAAATTCAGCTTCCACCGCGGCACGATTCCATGACGTCGCGACGTCGCTGCCTCCGTTGACGTCCCCCAGCCGCGTGCGCTGCTGCTGATACCACTCGACCTGACCAGGATGAATGACATGGTGCTGGCAGATACCGAGCGTTGCCATCCCGGCCCCCAGCACCACGAGCAGCAGACCCAGATACTGCTGCCCGCCGGAATCAGCACAGAGTCGCCGAGTCGACCACCAGACCGCCGCCAGAGCCGACCATTCCAGCGCCAGGTTCAGGGCCGCGCGGCGGTCACCATGCTCCTGGAAGACATTCCATGTGGACAGCCAGAAACCACCACACAACAGGATCACCGCCCACGCGGCGGTCGACGGCATCCAGCCCGCCCGGCCCTGCGGCCGCCCGACGCATTTCCAGTCCGTCAACAGCGCTAACGCAGGAAACACCAGCCAAAGCAGAGCGAGATGCAGACCGTCTCCCTGAATGGCACCTTCTGAAGGCCACATCCATGCCGCCGTCAACAAGGCTCCGGCCAGAATCAGAAGCAGCTTCGAAATAGTCATGGATGGTGAGACGATCGTGCGGCAGGAATTCGACAGGACGGACGCGATTCTGAATCATTCGGGCAATGTGGACGCGGCCAGCGACGCGGGTTCCGCCGCGGTGCCGAGGTCGCGACGACCCGTTTCAGCCCCGGCGGCAATCGAACGGCGGCCCACCGTTTCCAGAATCGACACCAGCGACAGAATGCAGCAGATCAGGGCAATGATCAGCCATGCTCCCGTCCAGTCGCTCACCTTATACAGCAGCAGTCCGGCCAGCCCGGTCATCAGCGTGGCCAGATGAATCGTCAGCACGGCCCGCGACGGACGCAGCCCCAGTTCCACCAGTCGGTGAGAAAAATGACTCTTGTCGCCGTGAAACGGACTGCGCCCGTTCGTCAGACGGATCCAGATCACCGTCACAAAGTCGTACAGCGGAATCGCCAGAATGCACAGCGGTGCCAGAATCACGTGCCGGCTGCCGGTTTCTTCGTAGAAAGTGCCGGTGACCGTCAGCGTCGCCAGAAGAAAGCCAATCAGATTACTGCCACAGTCACCCATGAAGATCGAAGCAGGAGGACGGTTCCAGCACAGAAAGCCGCTTAACGAACCGGCCAGCAACAACAGGCCGGCAGCGACAACACCGTGAGGCTGCCGGACCATCAGCAGCAGAATGGCAACGGACATCAGTGCAGCAATGACACCAATACCGGCGGACAGACCGTCCATGTTGTCCAGAAAGTTCATCGCGTTTGTCAGTACCAGAATCCAAAGCACGGTTACCGCGATTCCGATCATCGGTTGACTGACAAATACGGTTGCCTGAACCCCGCAGAACGTGACCCCCCACGCAATCAGAACCTGCACCCCCAGACGCAGCTTCCAGGACAGGTTCCAGCGATCATCGGCCAGCCCAACCACAAACAACGCCACGGCGCCAACCGAAATACCGGTGATCTGCCACCACATTTCGCGATCCTGTCGCAAGGTCGCAACCAGCTGTTCCAGAAACGGCGACAGCGAAAATCCGGCCTGCTGCAACCCCAACAGCAACAGGATGGGCACGACGACCCCGACAAACACGGCGATGCCGCCCCCCATCGGAGTCGGCGTCACATGAACTTTGCGATGTCCGGGCAGATCGACAAGCCCCAGCACAGGAGCCAGTCGGCGAATCACCGGAGTCACCACCAAAGCGATAAGAAAAGCGACGGAAAAAGTCGTCACCACAAAAATCAGCATAAACCTGCTTTCCAACCTCATAATTTGTCACGGCCAGAAGTCAGGGACGCGATTCTTCGCTGAAAATTCAGTGGTGACAGGGCCCGCCGACCAGTGGCTGTTGCCTGTGCCTACGGCGAAGCACCAGCTCGCGACGGACAGATTCCGCGTCACTCGGTGGAAACGGTCGCAAAATGGCGTTCGCGACGTTGTAAATTGCCCCTTCCGGGACCTGCCAGCTGCCATTTCTTTTTGACGAGATTGCAAATCCGACGGCCAGACAGCCGTGAAATTGTACTTTTGGCAGCCACCACCAGCTGACGAGCAACAATTACCAAATCACGCAAACCACTTCAAAACAACGACTTACGAACATTCGACAATAATCCCTGAAGATTTGGCGCGACACTTGCCAATGCTTTGTTGTCAGAATGAGACAACCCACACAGCACGTGTGTCAATCTGAGAAGGGAACTTGTCATGAGAACTCCAGTCACTCCCCGCACCATTCGCCGACTTGTCGCCGCCGATGGATATATGGCCTTGAACATGCCCCAGCGTGCCGTCACGGAACTCGAAAAGATTGAAGACCGCGGCGCTCTGGAAGGGCCCCGGCGGCTGATGCTGGGGCTGGCTCTGAAACGGTCGGGCGATCAGCAGTCCGCCATTCCGCATCTGGAGCAGGCGGCTCGGTTGATGCCGTCACCCGTGCGTAGTTTCGCGTGGAGCGAGCTGGCCAGCTGCTATCGCTCGACGGGAAACGAAGAACTGGCAGATCTTGCCGAATCGCTGGGTGGTGACCGCAGCTATGAACTGCGAATCGCGCTGCCGTTTGCCGAACTGAACATCTCGTCTACGGAGCCGGTTCCGGAACTGAATTGACCTAACCCCTTGTGCCACTGGCACTGCAGGCAATCACTTCTCCTGAGGGATCCCGTTCACGACCGGGGTCCCTTTTTCTTTGCGCAAACCCGGCTTAAGCGGCAGCCGAACAAGCTCCTCTAGGCAGACAGCGGGGGTCAGCCATAACCTACCGGCTTTGCTGATCAGGCAGGCGGGATTCTGCCGATTGCATGGGCAGGACATCCGTCGCCGCCATGATGGTCTGCGGCGTTCGGAGGCGTCGCCCGCTGTTTACCCGTTCGATGGATCGAACAATGAGCTCTTCCAGAATCTGCATTGCTTTCCTGTTGCTGGCTGTCACGACAGGACTTTCCGGCTGTCGCGGCCGTCAGCATGCACACGTACTAAGCCGCAACGACGACGATATGGTGGGCAGCCACGAAGCCGGAGCGGAAACATGGAAACCGCTGATCGACGAAGCCGTCGCAAAAATGCTGAGCCGAGCGTGCTCGGACGTACACACGGTGTCCTATACCGAAGCCAGCGGTCTGCCTGTGCGGAAAGTTGTCTTCGCCGGTGTGGAAAACAAGAGCAGCGAAGAGATCGGCGACTTTCGTGAGCAGATTTACGAGCACGTAGACGGGCTGATCGGCCAGTCACCCAACTTCCGCATGATCAGTCGCCGCTATGTCGAGGCGGCCATGAACGAAATGCGCTGTCGGCCCGAAGTACTGGTCCTGCCGGACAAGCAGCGTCAGCTTCAGGCAGCACTGGAACGCGTGGATCAGCCGTTCGACTTTATTCTGTTCGCACAGATCACTTCCGGAACCACCCGCAGCAACAAGGACTACCAGCGTGATTATCTGCTGACGCTGGAACTGCTGGACATCCACAGCGGCGAATCTCTGAAGGAATCCGCGTTGCTGCGAAAAGGCTATCACAAGTCGAAGCTGGGCGAGTTTCGTCATTATGGCAGAAATTGAACAGCTTCGGTCGCCCACCCACAACAGTTCGCGTCGTTCTCGCAGGGATCGTCAGCGGCCCCCTTTCAGCAGGTGGTGTTCAGACGTCCGGGAATCGGTCAGGGGCTGGCGCCATCGATCCGAACACGGGATCGGCGTGTCGGCATCTGTGCCCGAATTCGTCAATCGCGTGCGCAGCCATCACCGGCTCAGAACGGCTGCACTGCTGGCGCTGCTGCTGTTCTGTGGCTGTCAGACCGCGACCAAACATCACCTTGCCGCCATCGCCGATTTTGAAGCGTGTGCACCACAGCCCGCCCTGACGTCGTTTGACGATGCGGCCGCGGCCAGGAAAGCCGAAACCGAAATCATCAGGGTGGACCGGGCGATCGCGTCGCTGATGTCCGGCAACGTGCATGACTGCGAATCCGCGCTGCGTGAAACACGACAGCAGATGGATTTCCTTCGGCAAAAAGACCTGCGCGAACAGACAGCAGCGGTGCTGACAGACGACAAGGCGGTTGCATGGTCCGGACGGGAATTTGAGCAGCGAATGGTGGACAACCTGCTGATTCTGTCCAGCCTGCTGGGGAATCAACAGGACGCCTTTGCTTATGCCACACAGGTGTCTGAAAAAATGTCCGCCGACCTTGCAGAGCTGTCTGAGGAAAAATCAGAAAACGACGTGATGACGGTGGGGCACACCCGTGACGTGTCCGCATCCGCGGTCCCGCCGCCGGCCAGATTTTCGGCCAACGCTTTTGGCGCCTACCTGCATGCCGCCGTCAACTCAGAAAACGCCATGAACTCGGATGTCACCGATCGTTCGGTCCGCCAGGTGGCCTTCTGGAGTCCGAGTCTTCACGATCGTCCGGCAGACGATAACGGTCTGCCGACAGCCTTTGGCACACGAACCAGTCAAGGGCATGGCGTTCTGCACATTATCACCTTTGCGGGCCGCGTTTCGGAATGGGACGCAGAAACCGCAGCCCCCACCTCTGCCGCATTGCTGATCGCCGATCAGATTCTGTCTGCCGTCGGCGATCATTCTCTGCCGCCGACAGTCGCTCCCGTCCGGATCGCCCGACCGCGTGAAGACAGCAGTACCCATCGTTTTGTCACTGTCGCGGCACTGGCGGACGGACCACCGGACGCGGCTCCTGTGGTCAGCCAGACCATTGTCGATCTGAACAAGGCGGCATGGGATTCTTATGTTCACGACCGCGACCATCAGATCGCCCGCGCCGTAGCCCGTCGCATTGTCAAAAAAGGCGCCGTCTATGCAGCCAAGGATTATCTTTCCGTCAGCAATAATACAGGCGTCGACCTGTTGCTGAACCTTGGCGGTATTGCGTGGGAAGCTCTTGAAAAACCAGACACGCGCCACATCAATCTGCTGCCGGCACACATTGAATCTCTGCAGATGGAACTTCCTGTCGGGCAGCACACGATCCGGGTCTCGTCCCTGCTGAAGTCCCGGCAACCGTCGGCCGGTCGGCCGGGTGCCGACGTTCAGACCGTTACTGTTCCCATCGATGACGGACGCAACACGTTTATTGTCTGCTTCCGGCCGAATGATCACACCGGACAAATGCGAATCGTCAATCCGGCTCGGGGTTCGAGCCTGTCAGACTGAATCGACCACCACGCCCATCTGATCTCGATCAGAGATGCCCCGAAGCCTGATCGAAGTCGGTCACAGCACCGCGACGGCGGCGCTGGAAATGCGAATCGCAGCGACCAGCCTACCCGGCTTGTTGATTTCATGGAAACCCACACCGGTTGTGGTCGGGTCTCCCGCCCCGACCACAAGATCGACCGAAGGTCTCCCGGTGCGTAGCACGCCAATGGGTGGGGCGGTCGGGAGACCGCCCCACAACGAGGGCGGGGCCGTCGGGAGACCGCCCCACAACGAGGGTGGGGCCGTCGGGAGACCGCCCCACAACGAGGGTGGGACCGTCGGGAGACCGCCCCACAACGAGAGCCGTTCCGCTTTTCCCCCGGGCGAGCTGATGACGGCTGAAGCTGCTGGCAGTCGGACGCTGGTCAGGTCGCGCCGACCACCGCAGGCGGCCGCTACAAACTCCTCTGGCAAATCCTTCCGGCAACCCGCAGAATAGTAGAAACGACCGGCCGTCGTTTCAGGTTTACGTCCACTGCTGCAGGAAGTCGAAATGTCGGGAATAAAGTGTCGGCGGTTGTGTGCTGCCATGGTGGTTTTGGGAATCCTGATCGCGCCGCGCGCCGCCGGACAGGAACGCAGCTATCGTCTGCAGCTGGAAATCCTGATTCAGCCGCTGCCGGCCTATCAGCTTCATGCTCAGACATGGGGCCGCGTGCTCTACGGAATCGACCGACGAGCTACGTTTCGCGCGGGGCGCGCAGGTGAGAAACCGCGGATCGAAAATGACGACGCCGGCGGGCGGCGAACCGTGATGGTGGTCGGCCTGATGAATCGCGACGGTTCACTGTCCTTTGGCGGACAGACCTTCGTGTCCACCCGTCCGGAACCACTGGCCGCGTGGCTGAAACAACTGGAGCTGTACGGAGCCGAAGGTCCTCCCAATGAAAGTGCCACCTGGGGACTGAACGATGACCAGTTCACTGAGGTCCTGAAACTGCTCGGACAACCCGTCACGGAGCCCGTGCGACGGAGGAGTGCTGTGGACGTGATTGACAGCTTCGAGCTGCCGCCAAAGTTTCGCGTCACCTTTACCGAGGCGGCCCGCGGACGACTGTTTCGCAATGGCGAGCGTGAAGACAGTCAGGACTATAAAGGACTGACCAAAGGCAGCATGCTGGCGGCAGCCCTGGCAGATTTTGGTCTCGGATTTCGACCGAAGGTCAACGACAGTGGCGGATACCTGATCGAAGTTGACGCCGGCAACGAATCTGACAACATGTACCCGGTCGGCTGGAAGAACACATCCCCGATTACACTGGTGGTGCCGGAACTGGCGAAATCCATTCCGGTGGATCTGGAAGACGCTCCTCTGGACGCGTTGATCGATGTCATTGCCGACAAGCTGAAGCTGCCGCGATTCTATTCCGGCTTCGCACTGGACGTCGCTGGCAAGGATCCGACAAAAATCAAATACTCGCGCAAGCCTGATAAACTGACGCTCTACAATCTGATCGATATCATCGGCAAGACGTACAACATCGGCATCAGTCTGCGGACGGACGAAATCGGCAACGTCTTTCTCTGGGTGACCACCGAAGAGGACTACAAAGCCTTCCGCAAGCGGTTTGCTCATGTCCGCCCGGCTCCCTGAGGTGCCATCCTGTGATTTCGATTCCCGTTCAGAACAGTAAGCCGGGTCGCTGACGACAGGGCTGCCCACTCACACTTCGTGGCTGTAACTTTTTTCAGGGTAACTGCAATGACATTACGCGTGATCAGCAGAAACGTGATCGGACTTGTACTTCTGGGCAGCGTCTGTACCAACCCGGCCTGCGGGCAGTCAGCAGACATTCTGCAGGGGCTGGAAATGCAGGTTCGTGAGCTGCAAAACTATTTCGACCAGAATCACTCGCAGGTGGTCGAAGACCGCACGCTCCTGCAGATCGCTCAAAGACCGCTTCCGGAAAAGGATGATGAAACAGCACTTCATCAGCGGCGACGAGAAATCCAGAGAGAAGTCGAACACATCGAACATAAAAAACGACGCGTGGCAGAAGAACGAGAGCAGGCCGACGATGACCAGCAGCGACGGGTGCTGCAACAGCTGATCGAATTAATGACACGCAACCAGCATGAGATCCGCAGACACCTGCCGCAACTGCGCCCCAGTGGCCCCCCCGAAGTACTCGAACACCACGAATTGATGGAACGCGAAGAAAGACGGCGCGAGCATCGCCACCCAGAGCACCGTACCAGCCCTGATGTCCGCCATGAAGCAGAGCACCGGGAACGAGAGGAACGCCGGGAACGAGAGGAGCACCGCGGACCGGAACAGGCGATGCAGCGTGTGCACGCCCTGCATGAAGCGGCCGAACATCTCGCTCATTCCGGTCTGCCGGACGTTGCTCACGAACTGCGTCGCCGTGCTGAAGAACTGGAACGCGACATCCACGCTCAACATGCCCACGGCCCCGAACCGGTTGCCATGCTGCGGGAAGTGATGGCCAACATGGATCAGTTGCGGCATGAAGTTCGACAGGTTAATCAGAAGCTTGAGATGGTGCTGAAGAGGCTGAATCTGGTGCCCACGGGCAAACCCGGAAGCCAGTTCCGCGGCGGTCCGCCGACGCTGAAACAGCCGCAGAAGTCACCACCGGCCATCAGGCGGCCGCCGCAGCCTGAACGTCTGAGACAGCAGACCGCGGAACCGCGTCCGGAGCACCGTCCCGCACAGCGTCCGGACCAGCGGCCCGAGCCGCGTCTGTAGGACGCTGCCAAAGGCGGTTCGAATTTTCCGGTCGGTTCTGTTACTAATGCGACTCAGCCGCGACGTGCGGCTGAGTTTTTTTATTGGGGCTGAAGCGAAAGGAAAAAGATGCTCCCAACGTGCCCTCGCGCCCGGATGACCTGCGTATCCGGACTGACGATCACCTGTCTGCTGCTGAGTCGTGGTGCCTCTCTTGCAGAAGAGCAGGGCATTACCCTTCGAGAATTCATCTACGAAGAAGCTTCGTATCCCGAGTGTCATGCGTCGACGATTGAAGAAACGCCGCAGGGTCTGGTGGCGGCATGGTTCGGCGGTACTCGAGAAAAGCATCCGGACGTCGGCATCTGGGTGTCGCACCGGACAGACAGTGGCTGGACCGAAGCCGTGGAGGTCGCCAATGGCATTCAGTACACATTGACCGACGGCACCGTGCATCGGCATCCGACCTGGAACCCGGTTCTGTTTCAGCAACCGGACGGGCCGCTGCTGTTGTTTTACAAGTGCGGCCCCAGCCCATCCACGTGGTGGGGCATGCTGACTGAATCCACTGACGGAGGACGCAGCTGGTCCGTGCCGCGTCGGCTGCCCGAGCATATTGACGGGCCCGTCCGGAACAAACCGATCCTGCTGGACAACGGCACGCTGTTGTGCGGAAGCAGTACGGAGTTTGATGGCTGGCGGCTGCATTTTGAACTCACCAGCGACTTCGGGCGAACGTTCACCCGTACTCCGGCCATTCACGACGGCAAGACCTTCGGCGCTATTCAGCCGACCCTGCTGCGTCACAAGGACGGCAGCATTCAGGCGCTGAATCGGAATCAGAACGGCGATGGAAACGTGTTGTCGACAGTTTCCCGGGACGGCGGCCGTTCCTGGTCAGACCTGACAGAAATTGCTCTGCCAAATCCGAATTCAGGCATCGACGCCGTGACACTGCAGGACGGCCGTTTTCTGCTGGTCTACAACCACACGACCCGAGGTGGTGAGTCACCTCGTGGACGTGAAATGCTGAATGTTGCGATCAGTGACGATGGCCTGCACTGGAAGGCTGCGCTGGTTCTGGAACAGGAAGCCCGCTCGGAATTCTCGTACCCGGCCGTCATCCAGTCCACAGACGGGATTGTGCATACCACCTATACGTGGAAGCGAAAACGACTGCGCCACGTGGCCATCGATCCGTCAAAGCTGGTTCTGCAGGAATTTCAGGATGGGAAATGGCCCGCCTCCGGCAACTGACCCTTCAGCGACGGCAACCGGCTGGCCGTTTCATGTGCCGCGCATCGCTTATCTGCTGTTGTTTCTTACCAACTGCTGGATCTGGATGCAGGGTGTGCATGAGTTCGGCCATGCCGTTGCAGCCGTGCTGACCGGTGGCCATGTGACCTGCATCGTGTGGCACCTGTCCGAGATCTCACGCACAGACGTCTTGCCAAACCCGCGCCCGCTGCTGGTCTGCTGGGCGGGCCCGGTGCTCGGCTGCCTGTTGCCGGCCGTGGCTGCGGGGTGCGTGAGCCAATCCGGTCGGACCGGCAGGTCCCTTCGATTCTTTGCGGGATTCTGCCTGATCGCCAACGGCCTGTATCTGGCCGCGGGCAGTTTCGACCGAGTCGGCGACGCCGGCGACCTGCTGAAACTGGGCAGTTCCATTTATCTGTTGTGGGCCGCAGGTCTGGCGGCCACGGTGATCGGCCTGATCATCTGGCACCGGCTCGGCCGGGTTGCCCGGATCAGGTCCATGCATGTGACACGCCGGCAGCTTGCGATTCAGACCGCCATCCTGCTGGTCTCGCTGCTGCTGCAACAGGCGGTGATGTCGCTGTCGCCATAACGCTCCGGAACACAGCGTGGAGACGGGCGGTGGAAACATCACACGCTGCACAGCAGCCGGAACGGTAGCTCGGACATTCCTGTCCGAGCCGAACTTCGCGACCGCTCGACGGACAGGAATGTCCGTCGTACCGTCGTACCGTCGTACCGTCGTACCATCGTACCGGCCCACCGCAGCACCGGCTCACCGGCTCACCGTCCCACCGTCGTACCGTCGTACCGTCGTACCGGGTCAGAGCTGTTTTGCCAGCAGTTCGGCGATCTGGACGGCGTTGGTGGCCGCCCCTTTTCGCAGGTTGTCAGACACGCACCAGAAGGCCAGTCCGTTGGGATGCGACAGATCCTTGCGGATACGTCCGATGAACACGTCGTCACTTCCGCTGCAGGTGGACGGCAGAGGATAAGAGCCGGCCTGCAGATCATCCACGACCTGAATTCCGGGGGTCTTCGCGAACAGTTCGCGGGCTTCTTCGACACTGATGGGTCGTTCTGTTTCCACCAGAATGCTTTCGCTGTGGCAGTTCGCCACGGGAATTCGAACGCACGTCGGGCAGACCATGATGGAATCGTCGCCGAAGATTTTTCGAGTTTCGTACACCATCTTCATTTCTTCGCTGGTGTAGCCGGATTCCTTATGGCTGCCGATCTGAGGAATGGCATTAAATGCGATGGGGTGCTGAAACACCTGATAGGTGTAATCTTCGCCTTTGAGAGCGGCGCGCGTCCCTTCCTGCAGATCCGTGGTCCCCTGCAGCCCGGCACCACTGGTTGCCTGGTAAGTGCTGACCACAACGCGTCGTACGCGGCCGGCATCGTGCAGCGGCTTCATTGCCAAAACCATCTGAGTGGTCGAACAGTTCGGGCTGGCGATGATCCCGTCGGCGTTGAGGGCAGCTTCCGGATTGATTTCGGGGACCACCAGGGCGACTTCCGGCTTCATCCGCCAGTACCCGGATTCGTCGATGACTTTGGCGCCCGCTTTCACGGCGGAGGGCAGGAACTCGGCGGCGGTGTCGTCGGGCGTGCTGGCGATGACAAGGTCGACACCGTCGAAGCAGTCATGCGTCAGTTCTTCGATGGTGACGGACTGTCCCATGAATTTAATCTGACGTCCGGCGCTGCGAGCGGACGCCAGCAGTCGGAAGTTTTTGGCCGGGAAAGCTCGCTTTTCCAGCAATTCCAGAATAATGGTACCCACGGCACCGGTAGCACCGACAACTGCAACAGTGTCAAACACGATAGATCCTGATTATTTAACGAAGGCGATTTCAGGGAGAGGACGGAGGCATCGCAGTAGACATCTTCAGTGATGCGGGGTTCCGTCCTGAGGCCGGGCGGCAACGGCCAACCGGGTTCGTGGTGGCGTCTGCCACGCGCCGGTGTGTACACTTTGGCAATGGCGCACGAACTTCGCGGTATTCTGGTGGCCTCTGGCCGCAAAAGTACTGATTCGTCCAGATTTTTCCAGTTCTTTCAGACAAACATTTCAAAGGTTCGTCTCAGAAGGAATGCCGTGTCTAATCAATCCTCTACAGATTTTCACCGAGCCTTCCGATCCTGTGTCGGTCGTCTGACCACGGATCCTCAAAGTGCTCTGGGTACCCTGTTTGACCTTGTGGCCGTGCGACTGGTTCGCATGGCGGCAAGCGTTACCGGAAATCAGATGGATGCGGAAGATGCGGTTCAGGGAGCGTTTTCCCGGATTGCGGGAAAACCGAAACTGCTGGCGAAAGCCGACGCCCCGTGGCCGTACCTGATTCGGGCTGTCCGCAACGAATCTCTCAGAATCATTCAGAAGCGACGTACCAGCAGTCTTGGCGAAATGGACACAAGGTGCAGCCAGGACGCCGCCGAATTCATGGTCCAGCGGGAGGAGACGGCGGAGCGGGTCCGGCGGATCCTCAAAACTCTGCCGAAGGCACAGTACGAAGTTGTGATTCTGAAACACTGGGAAGAACTGACATTCGCGGAAATTGCAGACGTGCTGGGGAAGTCTCAGAACACCGTTGCAAGCCGATATCGATACGCCATGGAGAAACTTCAACGCAGCCTTGAACCAATCGTCCAGGAGCAGCAGGCAGAACTACCGACACAACAGCCACAGTTTGCACCAACCCGGGTGGCCCACTGATTTTCAACACACCCGGCCGTGCCGCCGTGACTGAATCACCCAATACCAGAACTTCCAAAACGAAATCACCTGCGACTCACGCCCTCCTACTATCTCTGGCTTCCTGCCAGCCATGTGAACACCATGAGCAATCCCAATCTCAGACTGCCGGAACCGACTCTTCCCGAACACGCCCTGATTCGTGATGCAGCTCCCGAGCCTCAACTTTCGGCCGGGTTTCGTGAACGAGTCCTGTCGGAATGCCGGACCAGTATTGCCAGATCCCGCGCCGCCCGGCGGTGGAAGATCACCGGTTCAGTCGCCGCCTTCTGTTGCCTGTGCCTGACGATCTTTCTGGTTCTGCCCACCGGTCCGGTCGATGCACCGCAGATGGCTGAACCCGCTCCGACTGAGCGGCTGCCGACCAGCCGCAGCCATTCGCTGGGCTACCCTGGCGCAGACTCAGCGCTGTCCGTGACCGAACCGCGTCCGACCGGCAATGACCCCGAGAAGGTTCAGATGAACGAAATCGTGGACGGGCTGAATCAGCGGCAGCAGTTGTTCGATGCCAACATGCTGCCCAAGTTCTGAAACCGGCAGGCAGAGGCGGTATGGCTCACTGTTTGCCTCCCGGTTCTGTCATGTTGTCTGTCAGCGCGATATCCATCAGTCCGGGCCTTCAACGATCAGCACGACCGCTCAAAATCTCAGACAGTCCTTCTCAACGGCAACGCGTGAACTGGATCCGACTCGCGACGACTACGTCCCGGCCCTGATCAATCTGATGCTGGCGACCGCGCGAGAACACCGGGCCAGTGATGTGCACCTGGTGCCGGCTGAAGAACGCCTGCTGATGCAGTGGCGAATCGACGGCGTGCTGCATTCTGTGGCAGGTTTTGATCCTGACCTGACGCCGCGTCTGATCGCGCGACTGAAGGTTCTGGCGGGGCTGCTGACGTACCGAACCGATGTCCCGCAGGAAGGCCGAATTTCCGCCTCAGCCGATTCTCGCAACAACGACGGGGAAGTTCGCGTCACCACCTTTCCCACGCTGTTCGGCGAAAAGGCGGCCGTTCGACTGTTTGCCGGTGGCGGTCATTATCAGCATCTGCAGGATCTGGGCCTGCCACCTGACGTGGAGCAGGTTCTGCAACGGCGGCTACAGGCGACATCCGGCGTGATTCTGCTGACGGGACCGTCCGGCAGCGGCAAAACAACCACGGTATACGCGTGTCTGCGTGAACTGGTATCGATGTTCGGCGATGGGAAAGGACTGATGACGGTTGAGGATCCGATCGAAGTGGTCCTTCCCGGTGTCACTCAGTCTCAGGTGCGACTGAACGTGGGCTTCGATCTGGCGACGGGACTGAAGGCCATGATGCGGCAGGATCCGGACGTGATCATGGTGGGTGAAATCCGAGACCCGGAGACGGCGGAATGCGCCTTTCAGGCGGCGTTGACCGGCCATCTGGTGCTGACGACCTTTCATGCCGGCAGCAGTGTGGAAGCTGTCACCCGCCTGCTGGACATGGGCATCGAACCTTATCTGCTGCGCAGCACGCTGCAGGCCGTGGTCTGTCAGCGCCTGCTGAGGCGGGCGTGTGACGTCTGTGGCTTGGAGCCGGACTTTTCTGCGGACGGCGTCACGGCCGCAAAACTTTTTGAATTGTCAGACAAAACCGCCGCGGCTGACGTTCAATCGTCCGGTTGTTCCAGATGCGGCGGACTTCGTTACCATGGGCGCTTTGTCACGGCCGAGGTGCTGGATCCGAATCGGCCGGAGATCGCTCGGGGCATTCTGGAACGAGTCGATTCCCGAACATTACAGTCCATCGCCGCCGAATGTGGAACAGTGACACTCAGAGAACGAGCACAGACAGCCGTGCAGGATAAGCTGACATGGCCTGCCGAGGTATTTCGGGTACTCGGCACTGAATAGATTCGCCCTGCTTCAGACGCACAAATTCGTCAGACTATATCAGAATCCGGGCGTGAATCGTCCACCGTACCGTACTTTTCAACCAGGCCTTCTTCGTCAGAATCAGAATGCCAGTCACGCTCGAAGACATCCGGAATCTCAGCCATGAAGTGCGGGCGCTGGTGCAGGCAGGGTTGCCGCTGGAATCACATCTGGCAGAGGCGGGGACCGGCCACGGGCAGCGGCTGCAGCAATTGACGCAGTCGATCTCGGACCGTCTGGCTCAGGGCGAATCGCTGGAAGACACGGTTCGTGACAGCCGCATCGGGGCACCGAGAATGCTGACAGCAGCCGTCGCGGCGGGAGTCCGCACCGGCCGACTGAATGAAACCATTGAAATGCTCGGGGACATGGCGGATGACCTTGTGGAACTCCGTCGGCGCATTCTGCAGTCCATTACCTATCCGCTGACCGTCGTCGCCATGGCGCTGCTGCTGTTCTTTGTCTTCATCCGGGCATTTCTTAGCAGAGTCGAAGTATTGCTTGATGACCACACGCTGCATGGAAGTATCGTGCTTCGGCAGCTGATCGAACTGGACAGTCAGTTCTGGTGGTGGCCGCTGGTCATTCCCGGGGCTGCCGGAATCTGTGTCGCCGTCTGGGTATTTTCCGGACGAGCGGCGTCGATGGCGTTCCAGGGACCGGAACGCCTGCTGTTTCTGCTGCCGGGTGTGGGCGGCATGATTCGCGATCTGCAGTTCTATAATCTGTCGCGGATGCTGTCGCTGATGATCGACCGCGGGATACCGCTGACCGATGCTCTGCAGCTGGCCGGTGCGTGTTGCGGAAACGGTCAGCTGGACGAAGCCTGTCAGCGGACGGCCGCCGCCATTCAGCGGGGCGACGTTCCGGCCGCCAATCATCGTGACAACTGGCGTCCCGGTGCGCTGCCGCCGCTGCTGCTGGCCGGGCTGCGACAGGCGGGGCAGCACGAACAACAGTTTCGCGAACGACTCAGCAGTGTGGCCGGCTATTACCAGCGTCGGTTGCACGTCAGCGTGCTGTGGCTCAGAAATGTCGTGCCGGTGGCCATGTTTGTGATTCTTGGCGGCGGCAGTGTGGCTCTTTATGCATTTTCGGTCTTCTGGCCGGTCACGGAAATCTACCGTCTGATTGCACCGAATTAACTTCAGTCCTGTTCTGCCCCGGTCAGAAACCATCTTCATGCCTCGCTTTCGTTACGAAGCCATCGATCGATCCGGAGTCCCAATCCACGGCACCTCCGACGCCGACAGCGAATCGGCGCTGGTGGAGCAGCTTTCCCGACGGGGTCTGACGGTGCGTAGTTCGACAGAGCTTTCACTGCGGAGTTCAATGGGAGCCGATCGGGCAACGCTGCCCCGACTGCACCAGCTGCGAATCGGCGAACAGCTGCGCGAAGCCCTGCTGACGGGCCTGCCGGCTCATGAAGCCGTTCACGCGATTGCCGCAGAACCTCTGTCACATCCGATTCTCGGGGTGGCTCCGTGGCTGCAGCTGATGGCGACCATCCTGTTCAGCGTGGCGGCCACGTGCTGGCTGTTATCCGGCGCCCTGTGGCAGGCCACGGTGCTGACGGGCATCTTTGCCCTGATTGTGGTGCCCCTGCTGTGGCTCGGGGTGTTGTGGTGGTACCGCATCAGACCCCGGAAGCTGCTGCGGGCGCTGGCGAATCGGCTGGAAGCCGGCCAGACTCTGCCCTCGGGACTGACTCAGGCGATGCCGCGTGAACTGCGTCATGTCATGAATGCCCGCATCGACGATTCAGAGAAAGCGCGCGTCGCTGCAGATCTGGTACCCGGGCTGCTGGGCAGCAATCTGCGTTCCCAGCAGTTTGTGATGTCGCTGATCGGCCCGCTGGTTCTGCTCAGCGTGGTGATTCTGGGACTGCACTCAGCACTGCTGTTCGTTCTTCCGAACTTCAAGCGGATTTTCGATGACTTCGGCATGGAACTGCCGGCGCTGACCGAACTGCTGATCAACCTGTCTGATGTGGCCGGTTACTTCGGAACCACGGGCTGGCTGGTCACGCTTGCCCTGCTGACCGGCTCGCTGATTCTGCTGGCCATCGGACTGTCCACCGGCTATGCGGCTGAACACCTTGAATCCGTGCCGGTCTTCGGAGTGGCATTTCGCTGGGCCATGCAGGCCCGTGTGGCCCGGATTCTGGCGGCCATGGTCCGCAACGACTGTGATCTGGCGGAATCACTGCGAGCCGCCACGGCCGGCAGCGGCTTTAAAAAGGTGAGCCAGCGCGGCGATATACTGGCCAGAGAAATGGAAGCCCGGAGCGGCCAGTATCATCCGATCAGAGAACTCTCCGGACTGCCCGTTTCGATGCTGTATACGTCCGCCAGCGATACCAGTTTCGAACAGCGAAAGTCGGCCGTGGCGGACACGTTTCAGAGTCTGTCCGAGATGCTGGACTCAGCAACCGTCGGGCAGGGACTGTTGCTGTCCGTCATCATTCAGTTTGTGACCGTCATGTTCACCGGCATCGTGATCGGCGTTGGTGTGCTGGCCATGTTTATGCCATTGATAAGGCTGCTGAACAATCTGTCGTAACATCAGAACCGATCTGCCCCGGGATCGATCGGGGAGTTCGATCTGCAACCTGTCCCGCCGTTGGAAAACCTGACATCGTGAATGATGGAAACCTGCAGGCCTTTCTGTTTCTGCTGAACCGCCCGGAACCGATCCGGCAGTCTTCACTGCTGATGGTGCTGGCGACCGGTCTGGGAGACAACGTGACGCTGCTGAACGGACTGCGGTCGCTGGCCGCGGAATCCGGTTCGCCGTGGAGTGACCGCGTCAATCAACTGCGTCTACTGCTGGAACAGGGGCAGACGCTGTCGGAGGCGCTGATCACGTCTCAGGGACTGCTGCCGGAACAGACGCTGATTGCTATTCGCGTCGGCGAAGAAACGGGGACACTGAAGCAGGTGCTGGCCGAGGAAGCTCATCGGCTGATGAATCGCCCGGTGGCAGCCAGTCCTGTCCAGGCCTCGCTGCCCACGACAATCGGGTGGCTGCTGGCTGTCGGTGTGATCATGAAGGCAGTGGTTGCATTCATCATGTTCCATATCATTCCAAAGTTCAAAAAGATCTTCAACGACTTCGGTGTTGACCTGCCCGACATGACCAATTCGCTGATCGGTTGCTCGGACTGGTTGCTCCGCTACTGGTATCTGGTGATCTTTCCGGCGCTGACGCTGGTCGTGCTGCTGGTCTGGAAGATGATTCAGGGACAGCTGGAATTTCTGTCTACCGGGCGAATCTGGCTGACGGAATATATTCCCCGCTACTGGAGTCCGCTGATTCTGCGGTTGCTGGGGATCACGATCACCGCCGGTGCCACCCTGACGTCAGGAATCCATGCGATCCTGAAGGAACTGCAACCGGGACGGGCGGCAAAAAAACTAAGTGCGGTCCGTCTGCAGACAGATGCCGGCGAAGACTGCTGGCAGGCGCTGCAGCAGAACGGCTTTCTCACCCGGCGTGAAGTGGCTTTTCTGGAATCCGCTGCTCGCACGTCACATCTGGACTGGGGCCTGCTGCATCTGTCCCGGACGCTGGAACGGCGACGCAGTCGGTGGAGTCAGCGGATCGCCGCCACAATTCAGCCGTTGACGGTATTGCTGATGGGGCTGCTGGTGGGATTCGTCTGCATCGCACTGTTTCTGCCTTTGGTCAAACTTCTGAACGATCTTTCCTGACAGGGTGTCCGGCGTGAAGCCATCCGTGAATATCATCAATCGCCGCCGCAGGCCTTCGCAGGCCCGGGCCGAACGCGCCACGATATCGCCGGCAGCGCCGGCCTGCAGAGGCGCAGACTGTCGTCGGGGTTCCCTGCTGGTGGAGATGGTCGTCTGCACCATCATGCTGTCAGTGGTGGCGGCCGTGCTGGTACCTGGAATCCACGCCATCCACAAACAGCGCAAAGCCACTCGCTTTGACACCTGTGCCCTGATTGAACTGAACAACCTGGCGGTTCAGATCGCTCAGGCTCCGACCACGGACAGCGTCGTTCTGTCAGACTGGTTCTCAGCGCGGTACCCCGATGCCAGCCTTGAGATCGCACCGATCACGGCCGACGAGGCCGCCGATTCGGATCTGACGCCGATTCGGATAGCGATTGTCCGCCCCGGTATCGGAGCACGGCCCGACGTGAAGCAGACGCTGGTCACCTGGGTCCTGTCGAAGGAGCAGGCCGAATGAAATGCCACGCCGCTCAGGGTGACACCGGCCGCAGTAACGGGCGCCGAGGATCACTGTTCCACTATTATATGATGTATCTGTTTCTGAGCGCCGTGCTGCTGACGACGGCAGGGTTGTGCCTGCATACCGTGCTGAAAGCGGATCGGCTGGACGCAGACGTGTCTCAACACCTGAAGACACTGCTGAGACTGGACCGGCAGCTGCGAGCGGATGCGGCAGCGGCAGAGCAACTGGCGGTTGAGCCATTGACGCTGACGATGACGGGCACATCGGCCACGGTTCGCTGGAGCGTCGACAGGAATATTGTGCTGCGTCATCAGATGGACGGTGACAAACAGCATTCTTCAGAGCGATTCGTGTTTCGACGCGGGACCGAATTGTTGTTTCAGAATGACACTTTGACCAATGGTGCGGTCCTGCAACTGCAGGAATCGCCGGCCATCCGAGACCGCGACGAAACCGACTCGGTGGGCACATCCGCCGTCGCCCGTACCCTGCAGATTCACATTGTCGCCGCTGCTGCGGCAACGGAAGAAACGGACGACGGGTCCGGGAATGCGACAGCACGCAGTGCGGATCCCGATGTCGGGACGCCGACCGCCGACGCTGCTGCGGGAGCAGATGGAACAGTGGACGCTGCACCGACGGACGCGTCCGCCACTGCGTCCACGGAAGGAGAAACGCCATGAAGTCGCGTTCCGGTCACAGGGTGTCACCCGATCCGATCCCGCTGCAGCCGCCGCGACGTGGCGTGGTCACCGTCATGGTTCTGATTGTGCTGCTGCTGATGTCCGGACTGATCGCTGAATTCATTCGGCGAGCCATCTCAGACCGACGACAGATGAGACAGGAACAGCAGCATTGCCAGACCGTCCAGCTGGCCAGGGCGGGAGTCACCCGACTGTTCCTGAAAAGACGCGAAGATTCCGCCTGGGCCGGAGACTCGTGGCAGATTCCGGCCGGCACCATTCATCAGTCGCATTCCGGGCTGGTCGAGACCTCAGTCAGAGACCGGACCGCCACCATCACAGCAACCTACCCCGCCAACGCGGAGATCCCGTTTCGGGTTACCAGAATCTTAAGGCTGTCAAAATGACTTTCACAACTCTGCCCTCGGACCGCCGCATCAAACGTGGATTCACGCTGATAGAACTGCTGGTGGTGATTGCCATCATTGCCGTTCTGATTGCTCTGCTGCTGCCGGCCGTGCAGCAGGCGCGTGAGGCCGCCCGCAGAACTCAGTGCAAGAACAATCTGGCACAGCTGGGTCTGGCCATTCACAACTACGACATGTCATTCGAAATGCTGCCTCCGGGCACCGTGAATGCTGAGGGGCCGATCCGCAATGTGCCGGAAGGGTATCACATGAACTGGCTGGTTCAGTGCCTGCCGATGCTTGAGCAGTCTGCTGTGTTTGAAAAGATCAACTTTGCTGAGGGCGTCTATGGAGCGGCCAATACGGCTGTCCGCGGACTTTCGATCCATGTCTTCGCGTGTCCGTCAGACTACAGCTTTCGCTACACAGTGGCGCCGCTGGGCACGGTTTACTCCAGCAGCTACGCGGCTTCGTTCAGTGGTTCAGATGTCCCGATCGATGATCAGAACGACGGACTGATGTTTCGCAACAGCAGCATCAGCTTTCAACAGATTCGGGACGGCGCGACCAACACGATCATGCTCGGGGAAAAGCTGAATCCTCGCGACACTCCGGACCTGGGTTGGATGTCCGGCACGTCCGCAACACTCAGAAACACGGGCGTGCCCATCAACCGTGGCTGGGATGTGGTGAATTATTTTTCAACAACCAACAAGAAACCGACGACAGCCCCGGACGAACTGGCCACGGGCGGATTCAGCAGTCAGCACGCCGGCGGAGCTCATTTCATGCTGGCCGACGGTTCAACACGGTTCCTGAGCGAACATGTTGACCAGCAGGTCTACAGTTACCTGGGCAACCGCGAAGACATGCAGCTGCTGGGAGAATTCTGACCGCCCGGCACGCCACATTCATTTTCGAAATCTGAAGACCGCGACGTGCCCACCTGCCCCGTAACCGAGGCTTCCAGCCGCGGTCAACAACACCCGTAACCGGGGCTTCCAGCCGCGGTCAAAAACACCGTAACCAGGGCTTCCAGCCCCGGTCAGAAAACCACCGTTCTGCGGAACACGACCATGACCACCTATCATTCCCGAACCAGACGCCTTTCCGGCTTCACGCTGATCGAATTACTGGTGGTCATTACGATCATCTCAATTCTGATTGCCCTGCTGCTGCCGGCAGTTCAGCAGGCGCGAGAAGCCGCGCGGCGCACGCAGTGCAAGAACAACCTGATGCAGCTGGCAATCGCGATGCACAACTACCAGGCATCGTTCGGGGCACTGCCGCCGGGTTCAGTGAACCCGACGGGCCCTGTCGGTACTGAGGACCCTGGATATCACATGAGCTGGATTGTGCAGACCCTGTGCATGATGGACCAGACACCGATGTTTCAACAGATCGATTTTTCTGTCAGCGCGTATCATCCGAATAACGTGATGGTCCGCAGCATCGACCTGCCGACTCTGCGGTGCCCGTCAGACTACTACACTCCGGAGTTCGGTATTCACCGCAGCAGCTACGCGGGTTGCACCGGAGGACGAGACGTACCGATTGACATGGACAATACCGGGCTTCTGTTTCTGAACAGCAGTATCAACTACAAGCAGATCCGTGACGGTGCCAGCAACACTCTGCTGATGGGAGAACGCCGCTTCGATGACGTGGACATATCCGATCCGGGCTGGATGTCGGGCACGGCAGCGACCCTCAGAAATACGGGCGTCCCGATCAACAAGAACTTCTTAACCCGGCGTTTGGCAACCGGTTACGCCGGCGGCGGTGGATATGAAAGTGGCGCAGACGATACGACCGCGGAATCCAAGAATCCTCCCCAGCCGGGGCAGGCCACGGGAGGATTCAGCAGTGTGCACTCGGGCGGAGCCCAGTTTGCGGTTGCTGACGGAGCCGTGCGATTTATCAGTGAAAATATTGCGAACGACGTGTTCCGATATCTGGGCGATCGGGAAGACCGACAGATCATTGGTGATTTCTAGAATCTGTTGACGGTCTCCCGGGCAGGTCCGAGGGCTGAGTGCCCCGACGACATCCATTCAAACAAAGCACAACAGGGTCGCCCCCATGAAAATCAGAAGCAGAACACGGCCCGGATTCACGCTGCTTGAAATTCTTGTGGTGATCGCGATCGTAGCCATCCTGATCGCCCTGCTGCTGCCCGCCATCCAACAGGCTCGTGAGCAGGCTCGGCGGATACAGTGTGTCAACAACCTGATGCAGATCGGTGTCGCGCTGCACAATTATCACACGCTGCATGCAGTGCTGCCACCGGGTTGCGTCAATCCGACCGGTCCCGTCATGGAAGGACGCGACCCCGCCATCCTTTACACCGAGGTCCCGTATTTCGAATACGGCGGTGGCGGTCCACAGGCGACACCTGAGTTTGACGACGCCGGCCTGCCGATCAAACCGGAACCAGTCGACTACGGATATCGGATGAGCTGGATTGCCCAGATTCTGCCTCAGCTGGATCAGGACAACGTCTATCGCGGCGTGAATTTCGATCGTCCGGAACGAAGTCTTCTGACTGCAGAACAGCTGCAGTATTTCGAACAGGATTTCGATTCCCCGGATGCGGTCCAGGCCGAAGCAGACAATGGGGATTATGACATGGGAATGGGCATGGGCATGGGAGGCGGGGACGGACCGCCGGCACGGATGCCGATCATGATCAGCCTGTTGCGGTGTCCCAGTTCGTCCAGCAATGCAGAATCAGATTACGCCGGCTGCCATGCCAGCCAGACCGTGCCGATTGATGTCGACAACGACGGTCTGTTGTTTCTGAACAGCAGTGAGTCGCTGTATGAGATTCCGGATGGCGCCGCCACGACGATTCTGGTCGGCGAAAAGCTGATATTGCCTTCCGACGCCGGATTGCTTGTGGGTGACTTCAGCACGCTGCGGAACACCGGCGTCCCGACAAACAACGCGTCCTATGCTGCTATGCGTTTCGGCAGCAACCCCGCGACGGCCATGGAAGAACTGCCGCCGAACGCACGCGGCTTTGCCAGTTACCATTCAGGAACATGCAATTTTCTGATGGCGGACGGCAGTGTGCGGCCTATCGGCAATCTGATTTCGCTGGAACTGCTGCAGCAACTCGGCAGCCGCAACGACGGCAGCCTTGTGTCCGCGACGGACTTCTGAAACCCGGTTACCGCAGAAACAGAAACTCCTTTGAATTCAGCAGCACGTGACAGATGTCTGTCAGCGTCTTCACCGACAGCCGACCTTCCGCAGGCTCAGCCGCCCTTGCAAATTCCAGCAGTGGCTGCAGTTCCTGCGGTTCCGCCGGACGTCCGAACAGCTCGTACCAGGCGCGTTGCAGTAAGCCTGACGTGTCGGCAGCATCCGTCGCCAGAAGTTTCTGAGCCCAGATTTCTGACTGCTGATTCACGAACTGATTATTCAACAGGATCAGTGCCTGCGCGGGCACATTTGACACAGTGCGGTTGCCGGTGGTGGTCACCGGAGCGGGAACATCAAAGGCCAGCATGAACGGTGACAAAAAGTTGCGATTGACGGATATGTAGACGCTGCGGCGACCATTGCCATCAAGCGGACCGTTCACACCTGGTCGTCCGCGGCCCTGCATGAATTCCGTCAGATGGACAGGAACCGGTGGCCCGAACAGCTTCGGATCCAGTCGGCCCGACACCGTCAGAATAGAATCGCGTACCGCTTCTCCCTGCAGCCGTCGGATGTTGGCGCGATGAAACAATCGATTGGTCGGATCCGCCTGATCAGCCGATTCCGAGCGTTCGCTGGATATCCGATAGGTGCGAGACAACATCAGTGTTCGGATCATCGTCTTCACTGACCAGCCGCCGTCGCGGAAGCGGAATGCCAGGTGATCCAGCAGCTCCGGATGACTGGGCGGCTGGCCCAGAACACCAAAGTTGTCTGTAGACGCCACGATGCCGCGGCCGAACAGATGGTACCAGAGACGATTGACAGCCACGCGCGCGGGCAGCGGGTTGTGATCGCTGAGCAGTTGTTCGGCAAGTTCCAGCCGACCGCTGCCCTTGGTGATCGCGGGCTCAGACGGCTGCCTGAGCGCCGTCAGAATCATTCGATCGGCCTCTTCACCCAGGTTACGGTGATTGCCGCGAATAAATACGCGTTCGTTTTCTTCCGTTCCTTCCGTGATGGCCAGGACAGGAAGCGGTTCCGGCATGCCGGTGGCTGCGGCCCGCCATTCAGCGACGAGCTGCTCCCATGCGACCGCCTGCCGCGAGTCGAAAAGCTGCTGGTCAGCCAGCAGCGCGGCATACAGTTCCGGCCGGCTGACAACGGTTTGTGCCCAGCGGCTGATGACAGCCTGCAGATCGGCGGTGGTTGGCGGGCCGTCCGGTTGTTCCGCAGCGAGCAGCTGTTCAGCCAGCTGTCGGTTCAGGTCACTTTTGGAAACGGCTGGCGCAGCAGCTTCCGGTCGTTCAGCAAACCGAATTTCCTGCACCACAAACCATCCATCGCCTTCGTCCAGAAACTCAAGATACATGCGGTGGCCCTGATACCGATGCACGTCTGCCGCCAGACGTATCCAGCGAAACTCGCCATCGGTGTTGATATCCTGCCGCGCCCCGTTGAACAGCAGCTGATTGAACTCGTGCATCACATACCCGTCAATCACCAGCCTCACACGGGTTCCTTCTCCCGCGGCGAGAATCAGGATTTCGGGATGCTGAAGCTCGAACGTCGGACTGGCCAGTGTCCCGCGCAGTTCGTTCGACCATGTCGCAGAGCTGACGCCTGCGGCCTGCCCGCAGTGCAGCCGGTCGTTCCGCCATTCCAGCTGGATGTCGCTCTGGATGTCGCTGTCGCCGCGGCGGCGTTCAAAGGCCTGGCCGGTCGTGAACCAGTCTTCCGGAATGCCGGCCCGCAGATCGAACCCGAGCACTGTTTCGGACGGCCGCCTGTCTGTATCAGATGCTCCGGCCCAGTGGCGGGCCGTGGCAGTCAGGCTTCGAGAGGAATCAGACTGAGCCAGGGTTGCCGGCAGCGACAGAATCTGATCTTCAGCCGTATTTGGTTTCTGCCGCAACGCATCAACCCACTGATGCAACAGCCTGACATCGCAGTTCTGTTCCCGGGCAACCACGTCGGGATGACGCCCGATATCGGCTGCCGGCGGATGACTGCCGAACACGATGTGATCGACATTGATATGCCCCCAGGCCTCAGTGGAGTGGTCGATGATTTCGATACGTGCCGTCCTGCCGAGGAACTCAGACACATCCCATGACTCAGGCAGCAGCTGTTCGTTGTTCCGACCGGTGGCGGTCCGCACCGTCCTGCCGTCAACCACCAGATTCACGCAGGTGTTGTCCTTGTGGGCCCCGCCGCCGATATAGAACGAAATAAACGGCAGCGTGACTGAGAATTCGGCAGACCTTAGTGCTCCCTGAGGCCTGTCGGAACCACGCCACGAATTGACCAGCCGCTGCCCCTGAAACCCGCTGACCGGCTGCTGTCCCGGCAGGGTCCCGGCGGCAGTCCCGTCCGCAAAGGCATCGCCACTGACTTCCCATCCGTCCAGCGCGGTCGATTCGAAGTCCTCGAAGATGGTTTCCGTGCGCTGAGTCAGCTCGTCCGGAGTCGGAGTTCCCTGAATCACTTCCAGCGCCGCCATCACATAACGACTCAGCCGATCCGCAGATTCAGGTTCTGCCTGCAGCTTCAGGAGCTGTTTGTCGGTACGTTGGCGCAGTGTCGTCAGCTGCTGCATCCGGTCAGCGATCTGCTGATCAGGGTCCAGCCACGCGGTGGCGCGTCGAGAACTCTGCAGAAACCCGGCCAGAGCGTAATAATCCTTTGTCGATATGGCGTCAAACTTATGATCGTGGCAGCGGGCACAGGCCACGGTCATGCCCAGAAACGTCTTCGAAAACACATCAATCTGGTTGTCGATTTTCGCGGCTTCTTCAGCGCGGACGTCCACCGGAGCGTGTTTGTCCTCACAAAGAAACCAGAAGCCGGTTCCGATGACGGATTCATTGAAGTGTTGGATGGGATGCCGACGGGGATCCGGCAGCAGATCGCCGGCGATGTGTTCACGCACAAACTGATCATAAGGCACATCCTGATTGAAGGCCCGAATCACATAGTCGCGATAGCGCCACGCATGATGCAGCGGGTAGTCGAATTCGTGGCCCAGCGTTTCTGCATAGCGCACCAGATCCAGCCAGTGGCGAGCCCAGCGTTCGCCGAAGTGCGGCGAATTCAGCAACCGATCCACCACCGTCGCCAATGCCTGGTCGTCACCGGCCGGATCAGACACGAACGCTTCGACATCCTCAATCGACGGGGGTAGTCCGGTCAGATCGAAGAAAACACGACGCAGCAGTGTCCGACGATCCGCATCGCGCGCCGGCGTCAGGCCGGCCTTTTCCAGCTCGGCCAGAATGAACCGATCCAGCGAATCCCGTGCCCAGTCGTCATCGCGGACGTCAGGAATTTCCGGGTGGCTGATGGGCTGCCACGCCCAGTGAGATCGGCGACGAGCTTCCAGAGGAAAGCTGCTGTCATGGTCGGGCACGGCCGCCGTCTCCAGATCGGCGGGCCAGACGGCGCCTTCAGAAATCCAGCGTACCAGAATGTCGACTTCCTGCTTCGGCATCCGCGTCCGCGGCGGCATCTCAAAGCTTTCGTAGCGAACCGCTTCAATCAGCAGACTCTCATCAGGTTTGCCGGGTACAACGGCAGCCCCGCTTTCTCCTCCGGACAGCATGGCACGACGACTGTTCAGGCGCAGGCCGCCCCTGGCTTCCTTCGCATTGCCATGACATTCAAAACAACGCGCTTGCAGCAGCGGCACAACCTTCTGACGGACAAAGTCCAGCTGCTTTTCCGAAGCTTCCGCAGACGAATCGGGCGGCGTGCCTGTCCCGTCGTCCGCCGCGACAACGGTGCTCAGCGATGCTGCGACAGCAACGATGACGGTGACGGTGAAAAAGAACGGTTTCCGGGTCATGACAGAAGATCTAAGGAAAGCGAGCGGGGACAAACGGTCGGATCGAGACACAGCCTGGCGAGAAAGCTTTAGGACCGAGCGGAAAATAAGTGGCGTAAGCTTCCAGCTTGCGATGCAGAAAAACGCAGGCTGGAAGCCTACGCCACGTTTCGACGCGACAGTAATTTTCCGTTTGATCCTTGGAGCGGGGGGACAGGACGTCCGGCCGTCAGACCGAGGCGCGGTTGGCTCAAGTTGCGGGGTGATCCTGTATTGTGGGCGAAACGACGCGGCGTTTTCAACAGTAACCGAAAACCCGCGAACGCGGGAAAGCCAGCAGGGCAGATGCCATCGGCCACAAAAGTTGCTCCGTTTCATGGACGCGCAGCGCGAATCCCCAAGGATTGCGGAAAGAATCTGCAGCAGAAAATTGTGGCGAGTTCCACGAAAGCGTTACGGCTCAGCAACGTCACGCCTCAGCAACACCGCGCCACGGAAGCACCGCAGCTTAACGAACTGAGGCACGCGGCCATGACCAGCGGCGGCGGAAGACCCAGACACGGCACAGCATATAGTTAACAACGGCAGCCACACCGGCCCCCGCCACGACCACCAGCGAGGTGTGCCGCTGCAGGATCTCGGACGACCTGATCAGCGTCAGCGACGTCGACCAGCTGAGAGCAGCTCCCACCAGACAGGAAGCACAGTATCTGAGATACTGGGCGGGAACGCCGGCACCGGTCGTTTCTGAAAACGTGATCCGTCGGTTAAGTTCAAAGTTCCATGACATCGCCATCCAGATCGCCATCGCCCGCCCGACCGCCAGTCCGGCGATGGGAATCAGCCACTGAAAACTGAACACGTCCAGCATCAGACCACTGGCCCCGACTGCTCCGAACGCAGCAATCCGAAACAGCTCGGGGTATCGGAACCGGTACAGACGGCTCAGGTGTCTGAGATACAGCCATTGCTCCCGCAGCGTCAGTTTGCTGTGACCATGTTTGCGATCCTGAAAGCAGATCGGAACTTCCACAACATGAGCGCACCGGCAGCGGACAAGGATTTCAAGTCCGATCTTGTAGCCGCACGGATTCAGAACCGGCGCACGCACAAGGCAGCTTCTTCGAAAGGCAAAGAATCCGGCCATCGGATCTCTGGCACGCGTCAGTCCGGCGGCCAGCAGTGTGGCGATGCGTGAATTCAGATGTCGCCTCAGGCTCCAGCTTTCGTCGATCGAACCTCCAGCCACGTACCGGCTGCCGATGACAAAATCGGCCGCCGATTTCTGCAGAGGTTCCAGCAGATGTGGCACCGCTTCCGGCGGATGTGAAAGATCAGCATCCATCACTACACAATAGTCTCCTCGGGCTTCCTTCAACCCGGCGATGACGGCGGTGGCGAGTCCCCGTTCGTTTTTTCGAGTGATCAGACGCAGGGGAAAGACTTCCGCCAGCTGTTCGCACACTTCGGCGGTTCCATCATCACTGTCGTCGTCCACCACAATCAGTTCGACCTCATGCGGCAGGCCGGAAACGGCAGTCAACAGACGGGCCGCAAGCTCCGGCAGATTAGCGGCCTCACGGAAAGCAGGGACGATCACGGAAAGTGTGGGCATGCTGTTCATCGAGCAGACCTCCACACCATCTGAGAAAGCTGCCGGGCCTGATCTTCACAGCAGAAGATCTGAAACTGTCCGACAGAATCCGTCCACGTCCCGGGAATTGACTGCTGCCGTGCAGCCGCCTCACGCACCATTCTGTCGGTGACGGCCAGCCAGAGATCATCGGGCAGCTGTCTGGCATTCCGAAGCTCATCGATCGTGACCTTCGAAAACTGTCCGGGAATCATCGCCCGCCGCAGTTCCGGCTTCAGGTAGAACAGGACGGACGCGGGTCTTTCCCCGACCAGCAGCAGACGCTCGGGAAGTTCCGGCTGCCGGTTGACCCAGTCGGCCAGGCTGCGTTCTGAAAATTCTTCCGCGAAGTTCTGCAGTGGCCACGTGATGACCAGACAGGCCATACCTGCCACCCACAGAGGCACCAGAGCCGCGGTATCGTTGATCTGGCGGCGTTCAAAGGTGCGCCATGTCACTCCGGAGATGACCGTCACAACAGCGGCCAGCAGCCAGCAGGTGAGTGGCCACGTGGTTCGCAGGTGGATCTGACAGACGCCCAGAACGACTGCCGGTACCAGCATGCCGGCCCCGCCGGCAACTCGCACCATCAGCCGGAACCAGCCGGCCGATGTCCCCGACAGCCGCCCGCTGCCATACCGGCGCCAGCAAACCGCACACAGAATCGAACAGGCCGGAAACAGAGGCAGCGAGTACGTCACCAGTTTCGACCCGGCGACTGACAGAAACACGATGCCGCCGATCAGCCAGCACAGCAGCAACATGATCTCAGGTTCCGTTGAACCACGCCGTCGAAACGCACTCCATTCATCGCGCAGCAGAGGCACCAGGTACCACGTCCACGGCACGGCTCCCAGAACAAGCCACGGCCCGTAGTAATACCACGGTTCGTGACCGTGCGGCTGCGTGGCGGTCACGAAGCCCAGCAGATGTCGTTCAACGAAATAATAATACAGGTAACCACTGACACGCAGTTCCATGGCAAGATACCAGGGACTCGCCACAAGAACTCCCAGAACGATGACGCTGAACAGCCGCAGACAGCGTCCCGTGCGGATCTGACGACTCAGAATCAGAAAACCGCCGTATCCGATACCGATGATGGCCACGCCGATCAAAGCCTTGGTCAGAATGGCCAGAGCAAACATAACGGCGGCGCCCGCCAGCCATGTTCGCTGCCTGCGGCGGACCGATGAGCGTTCCATTTCCCAGAGACATAACAGGGCCAGACTGGTCCAGGGAACAAGGGCCACGTCGTGAGCGGCTGCCTGAGCCAGCGACAGCGGAAGAAACATGGACATTGAGATCAGACATGCCAGCAGCCCTGTCTGTGAATCAAACAGTCGGCCGGCCAGCAGCCCGGTCGCCAGCGATCCCAGCAGTCCGAACATCAGGCCCGGCAGCCGGACGGCCAGCTCATTCATGCCAAAAGCCTTCAGAGAAAGCATCTGGGCCCAGAAATACAGAATCGGCTTGTCAGGAAACGGCTCGCCGCGAAATCGGGGGACCACCCATTCTCCATGTTCCAGCATTTCCTGAGAAATCGTGGCATGAAGACCCTCATCCGGTTCCAGCAGAGGCGTGGCAGCGAACAGGGGGTAGACGTAAATCAGAACGGCGGTCAGCAGCCCCGACGCGATCAGACGATGGCGCTCTGTGCGGCTCATGCGAGGATTCCCTTCCTGCGCGATCGAAACTCAATAAGGTGCGGCCGGGGCGACGTGCCGGGCAGGAAACCGAACAGCACGACAGCGGCAGCACGACGGCAGCGCCCGATCAGTACGGGCCGGCAAGACGGGGACAGACAACAGGTGTCAGCCAAAGCCCTTTTGCCGATGGCAGGTTAGTGGCGGGCACATGAGAATACGGTGAGAATCAGGCGTCAAATCCTGAATTGGCGGAATCCGGACAAATCCCCGGCAAAAGCCCCTCAGTATTCTCTCATCGTTTTCTCATTTTCGCCGGATAAAATCTGCGAAACACACGTCTGGACGGTGCTGACCGACAGCGGCGACCGGATTCCCGACGGGCGGGGCGGTTGTCCCGCAGACAGGGTCAGGGCATTCACGAAAGGAACGGCGGCGGGTCATGAGGATTCTTGTTGTTGAAGATTACGCTCCGGTGCGCGATGCCGTGGCTCAGGGACTCAGAGAAGCAGGCTTTGCCGTGGACGACGTCGGCGACGGCCGCGACGGTCTGTGGCACGCAACAAAAAACGACTACGACGTGATCATTCTGGATCTGATGCTGCCCGGAGTCCCGGGCCTTGAAATTCTGCGGCAGCTGCGCGCCAGCCAGTCAGACGCTCGGGTTCTGATCCTGACCGCACGGGATGCCGTCGAAGACCGTGTTGAGGGTCTGAATGCCGGTGCCGATGACTACCTGATCAAACCCTTTGCCTTTGAAGAACTGTTGGCCCGAGTGCAGGTGCTGTGCCGCCGTCGCTACAACAGATCAGATCCGGAAATCCGACTCGATAATCTGGTCATCAATACCACCACGCAGCAGGTCAGCCGGGACGGTGTTGCGATCAGCCTGACCCGACGTGAATATTCACTGCTGCTGTTTCTGGCCATGCGAGCCGGGCAGGTGGTTTCCAGAACAGAAATCTGGGAAAACCTGTACGAATTCAACGCCGACGCTCAAAGCAATGTGATCGACGTCTACATCCGTTATCTGCGTCAGAAGCTGGAACGGGTGGACTGGACGCCGCTGATTCATACACGTCGGGGATTCGGATATGTCCTTCAGGCGGCAACAAACGCAGGCCCATGAATTCCACACTCAGAACCAGACTGCTGCTGGCGATTTCGATCACCATCGTCGTGGTCCTGTGCCTTGCCCAGTCAGCTCAGTACGCGCTGATGCGGCGCCAGCTGTATTCTGAATTCGACCAGTTGCTGGGAGCAAAAGTCCGAACGCTGGCGGTGATGATGCAGCAGGACCGGGAAACCATCGACATTCCGTTTCAGCAGCATCCGATGCAGGAATTCGCTCGGGCCGTCAGACCCGAATATTACCAGGTCTGGCACCAAAACGGAGACGTCCTGGTACGCTCACGCCGTCTGAATCAAGGTGATCTGCTGCGGCTGGACGGAGACATGGTAGTCCCCATGGTGCGGGATATCGTGCTGCCGGACGGTCGCCGCGGTCGGGCCGCGGGAATTCGCTTTCGACCGCCGCCGAAAGGCTTATCACTGCAGACCGACACAACGGCGCGCGAAATTTCAGCCACGGAAGATGATGACGACGATCTGGAAGACCGGGATGACTTCGATTTTTCCAGGTACGCACACGTCACCCTGGTTGTGGCCCGCGACACACAGGACGTCGAAGCATCGCTGTCTCATCTGATGTGGCTGCTGACCGCCACCGGCGTCATTGCCACCGGTTCGATTCTGGGCATTCTGGCTCTGCTGGTCACCAGAAATCTGAATCCGCTCAGATCGCTGGCCCGACAGATCAGCCAGCTGAACGAACAACACCTTCATCAGCAGATCAGGCTGCCGGATGCGCCGGGAGAACTGCAACCCGTTGTCGAACGTCTGAACGCGCTGATGATTCGTCTGGAAGCGGCGTTTCAGCGTGAAAAGACGTTTACCGCTGATGTGGCGCACGAGCTGCGAACCCCGCTGGCCGGAATTCGATCCACACTGGAGGTCGGCCTGAGTCGTCATCGCACGGCCGACAGCTACCGAGCTTCAATGCAGAAATGTCTGCGTATCAGTCAGGAAACCGAAGCAATCATCGCCACGCTGCTGTCACTGTCACGCATCGAGGCCGGACAGTCCGCTCCCGATGACGATATCGTGGACCTGAGCAGCCTGCTGCGGCACGCATGGCTTCCGTTCGCCGAACGGGCCGACATTCGTCAGCTGCAGACCAAATGGTACCTGCAGAACGGTCTGTTTCCAAGAACTGACCAGGCTCGCCTGCAGGTGGCAATTTCCAACCTGCTGGATAACGCCACCAGCTACGTCGACGACGGCGGTCGGATCGAAATCCGGACCTGTCTGTCTGAAGACGGCACACAGATCAGCGTTGCCAACACCGGCTGTTTTCTGAATGAAGAACAACTGAACCGGGTCTTCGATCGGTTCTGGCGCGGCAACGCGGCTCGATCCGAAACCGGGGCTCATTGTGGTCTGGGTCTGGCGCTCACCCGTCGAATCGTGGAATTTCTGGATGGCAGTATTCGAGTTTCTTCTGTGCGGGGATGGTTCACGGCGGTCATCAGTCTGCCTGCTCCGGAACCGGGCCTGGTCCGCGAAACACGACAGGGTTTGACCGGACCGGATCAGGAACCAATGCCGGTCGGTGCCCCGGCGCCGTTGATGGAAACTGCCCGCCGTCGGGACAGCTGACATTGACGAACACGATTACAGAGGCAGAATACGTTTCCTGCAGCGGCCTGTTCCGGGCAAGTGAGACTCGGACGGTCGTCCCGGCGGCGTGGTGCACGTCCGGCGGGGCTGACCATCGGCTGATTCAGGTAGATTCGTGGCGAACAACAGCCACCGGTTAGGCGCGGCCACGGCCGCCCGAGGACTCGGCGAGATGGAATTCGCAGACAAAGCCTTACGGCACCGACGGGGATTCACGATCATCGAACTGCTGGTGGTTGTGGCCATCGTGGCAATTCTGATCGCACTGCTGCTGCCGGCCGTGCAGGGTGCTCGTGAGGCCGCTCGCCGTATGCAGTGCAGCAACAACCTGAAACAGCTTGGGCTGGCACTGCATCAGTATCAGACCGCTCATCTGGTATTTCCTCCAAGTGAACTGCACGGCATCGGCGACGCCGGCTGCGATCCGTTTGAAGTAGCGGTCGAAGATCATCCAAACGCCTGCACCGACTATCAGTCATGGACGGTACTGTGCCTGCCTCAGCTGGATCAGGCAGCACTGGCAGCACGTTATGACTACGACTACGAATGGAGCAGCCTGAACAACCGACCGATCGTCAGTACGCAGTTGTCCGTCTTTCAGTGTCCGTCGACACCGAACGCCAACCGGGTGGACCGCTTTCACGTGGTCGGTGCGGCGGCTACGGACTACGGATCCGTCAACCGGGTTGCAAAACGCGTGTACAGCGACGTGTTCGGAATCGCCGTCCCCAGCCAGGCCGCCCGCCAGGGCACGCTGGGTGAATATCAGGCCAACCGGCCATCCGGGATCACGGACGGAATGTCCAACACACTGATGCTGGCAGAGTGTGCCGGCCGGCCCGATCCGCTGGTTCTGGGCCACCAGATGACGGCATCACAGTTTGCCGACTACTCCGATGGTGAGGTGATCAGTGTCGGTGGCCGGCTGATGTCTGAGGACGGGATCGGCTGGGCCGACCCGGACGCCGGTTTTCATGTGCAGGGCGTGCGGTCAGACGGCGTGACCGCCTTCGGCCCGATATTTATCAACGGCATCAATACCGGTGAAACATACAGTTTTCATTCGGGCGGTGCTTCGACGCTGTTTGCCGATGGCTCGGTGCACTTTCTGTCAGAAAACGTCGACGGCTGGGTTTACATCTCTTTGTGTACACGGGCCGGCGAAGAAGTGGTGGGCGAATTCTGAAACCCGGAGCTCGGTCGGCGCGGTGTGACACAGCCCGCTCAGGAGTGTCCGGTCAATTATTGTCGCCTTTCGCGGAGCGAAGGGCGACCTTTCGCGGAGCGAAAAGCGACCAACCAGTCAGTGATTGACCGACCGTTTCTCAGTTCTCATCACGCCCGGTCAGCATCTGTTCGATGTTGTCAGCTCGTGAACCGACTTCGATCACGCTGCGACGGATTTCCTCGGCGCTCACCGTTGCCCGGGGATAAGTATCGACCATGACAAAACAGGGGCGACCGTCAATATCCTTGATGGACAGACCGCCGTGCAGAACCACGGCATTCAGGCGCAGTGCCTCTTCATAGAAATCAGGACAGGCTTCACAGCAGATGCTGTAGATATTCAAGAGTCGGTCGCCGGCCCGATGATCGCTGTTTTCCAGGTAAACCGACTGCCGGCGGTCGTCACCCAGCTTCAGGTGTACGTGCACCAGATACGAGTCAGATTCCCAGTGAACGCCGGGAATGCCATGAAACGCTTCGTAGACCAGCGAATCCAGATCCCGGGTTGACCCCAGCACGGCCTGCAACAGCTGCGACACGGCGGCTCCGTCCCGCGGTCGGTTTTCCGGGCTGCGGGCGAGCATGAGGCTGACAGCTTCCGCCATTTCCAGCGGAATGTCAGACTTCACCCGACGTACGCTTTGATATTCGCCGGCCAGAATCGCCGCCATCAGCGAATTGATCGAATCGCCTTCAAACGGATAACGGCCGGTCAGCATCAGATAGTAACAGACGCCCAGAGCAAAGACGTCGCTGGCCGGGGTGGCTTCGTGTCCCTGCAGCAGTTCCGGGGCCATAAAGTGAGGTGTGCCCGCCAGCCGGGTGCTGCCCAGATTCTGAGAATGTATCTGCTTGGCCAGACCGAAGTCCGCGATCTTGGGGTAACCCGCCGGCGTCACCAGCACGTTGTCGGGCTTCAGATCCCGATGCACGATGCCCATGCGGTGTGCCATGGCGAGGCCTTCCGCAATGCCGACCGCCATCTGAGTGGCCCGCAACGGTCCGACGCCGCCGTTGCGTTCAATTTCCCTCTGCAGAGACTGCCCGGGAACAAACTCCATCTCCAGGTAATGGTGCAGCTCTGTCCGGCCGATGGCATGAGTCGTCACAATATTGGGATGGACCAGAGCGGCCGCCGCACGACCTTCGTTCTCAAATCGCTCAATATAATCAATGCTGCGTGACACGCTCTTCGGCGACAACACCTTCAAGGCAACCTGCCGGTTCAGCAGCTGGTTTCTGGCCAGATAAACCACTCCCATGCCGCCTCGCCCCAGCAGGCTCTGACATTCGTAAATGTCCACCACCTGACCGTCCAGCAGAATTTCATCCACTTCTATTCCGGTGGCGGCTGACACATCAGCACCAGACGGAATCAGCACCGTGTCCATGGCGGCATCCAGCGAAGCACCCGGAGTCGCCCGAGGTGGCATTCCACACCGAGGACACTTTTCGGCTTCCGCAGCAAAAACAGTGTTGCATGCTGGGCAATAAAGATCGGGCACGGTGGCGTGATTCTGATAATCTCAGGAGTTCTGACGGCAGCAGGAACAGCCTGTAGTATAGACACAGCAGACCGCCCACCGAAAGTCGCCATACGCCCGATCAGACCGTCGGGGCAGAGGACCCGGGCTCACGGTCCGACCAGACCGCCAGGATACTTCTGTATAACGGACTTCCAGGTTTGTTATTGGCGAAACCGACCATACTTCCAGCGCGACTCGCAGGCCGGCGTACTCAAAACTTGAGCATCCGGACAGGCTCCTGGCTGCACCACCGGATGCGGACACACTTATTCCATCATGTCCCGGCCCCAGTTTCGCACAGTCGACGAAATCCGGTGCAGAACGCTGGGTTCGTCGTGCTCAGTCGTCATCGAAGGTGCCATCAGACGCGGCAGAATTCCCGGACTCGACACGCCGTCCGCGGTCCGGTTGACATGACGATTCGTGCCACGGGCACCCGTCCGGGCCGGACCCGAACGGCGCGATTCTTCGGCCTGCCGCGGCATCGTGGTCGACGGGGACGGCGAGTGTGAAGAGTACGCAGACCGGGACGGGGCAGGGCGGGACTGCGAGATCGTTGTATCGCTGCACGGCCGCACGGCCTTCGAATGCACTTTGCCACAATGCGGACAAACCGGACCACTGGCGGCCTCAGGTGAAGCGTCTTTTTCGACAGTTTCCACCTCAAACCGATAAACGTGCTCAAAGCCGACCGCCGCCGCTCGCGTCGGTGTCGGTGTCGGTGTCGGCGTCTGTGTGGCAACTGATTCCGGCGGAACCGGGACCGGGTTCAGTTTGCCCATCGGCCTCGTGAACGAGCTGGCTGATCCTGATCGGTCCGTGTTGATCCTCGCATTCGGCCCGACCGCTGGATCCGCAGACATCGGCTTCGGAACAGCCGCTTTTTTGGCATCGGCTGGTTCCGGGTCATCCAGCTGAAAGACGCGGAACTCCGAACTCGAATCATCGGGCGACGAAAAATCCTGCCGGGGTTCCTCGCGTTCTTCTGACCTGAGAACAGGTGCCGCAGGAACCGGCATGGATGGCCGCACAGAAATTTTCGGGGACTCAACTCGCACCGAGAACTCTTCCAGTTCCGGCGCTGGCGCAACAGATTCTGATCGGGTCACCGGGGTGTGCTGGACAGAGGCCTGCCGACGAGGAAACGGCGCCACATCAGCAGACGGATCCTCAGCGCTGAATTGTTTACGCGACGGACGTTCTTCCGCGGCGGCGGTCTCCTGTGGACGCGGATCGACAGGAGGCCACGCTTCAGACGTTGCCGCTGGTGCGTTCGGCTGCCTTCCGGCCTGCGGGCTCACATCATCGAAATCGGTTTCGGTCACAGCCACCCGGACCGGCGGATTCGCCGGTGGAGCCTGCACGACACGCCGCTCTGCCTGATCCAGCGCCTTCTGATAGGCTTCAATCACCTGTTGAGCAACTCTGGCCCGATTTGACTGTTCGGCAATCTGCTCAAGGCGAAGATCCGTCTTCTGCGTCAGTAGTCGCACAGATCCGACCACTTCGCGCAGTTCTGCTTCCAGATCTGCAATGGCCTCTCGGTCGACGCCATCGCCACCTTTGTTCGGTCGGGATGGTCGGCGAACACGACGCGGCTGGCGCTGCGATTCTGTGTATGTCGCCGAAACGGCCGGCTGGTTTTGTACCGCACGCAGGCCTTCAATACGGTCTTCAATCCGACTCATCTGCTGAGCCAGCAAAGAACCATCGATGTTTACGGTAATCGGCGCATAGACGCTGCCCGATGGCAACACCGGCGTGCCACTGCCCGCGGGCGCCGCCGGGTCGCGCGGCACTGCCATACCGACAGACTGCGACGATGAATGATTTTGTTCCCGCGCAGCACTGCTGCCTGTTGACGATGTTTCCATTGCGACCTGAGTCGTTCTGAACTCTGACACCTGCCGGACCGGACGCGGCTGTTCGAACCGCGGCTCATCCAACCGCGGCTCATCAAATAACGGTGCGTCAAATCCCGGTGACCCGGACCACTGCGGTTCAGAGTGTGACGCCGCAGAATGATGCTGTGGAATATCCTGCTGAAAATCAGATTCCCAGGCGACCGCCAGATTCGGTGCCGGTGTCCGTGCCGGCTCTGGTGTCGGCTCTGGTGCCGGCTCTGGTGTCGGCGTCAGTTTAGCAACCGTCGGCGACGGCATTGGCGACCGCGACGGCATCGTTTCTGTTACCGGAATCCGCGACGCGGTCTGAAACGGGTCCGTGGTCGAAGCCGATGCCAGCGCCAAGCCTGAGCCTGAACCCACAGCTGCAGATGAACTTTCAGCGAAACCTGAAGCCGAATCTGATCGTGGTGGCTCGGGCCACTGAACAGCTGCCGAAGCCCGTCCCGCAGCACGACGGCCGGGCGATGCCACGCGCAACGGCGGACGTTCTCGCTGCACTGTCTGGTAACTCACGCGCCGAGTCTGCGTGGGGTAGAATTCTGCGTACTTCTGAGACTCAGCAATGACAGCCAGCGTTTCCTGCTCGGTCGACGTCGCCACCGACCGCGTCGCCGGCACCTGACATTCTCGCAGCAGCGGATACAGAAACGCGGCCGCAAGCCCCCCGATGATCAGGGTCCCTGTAAGCAGCAACACTGTACCAACATGAAAATCCGATGACTGCCTCATGGTACAACTCGTTGAATTCGTTGTGTTCCCGTGCGGTGAAAGCCGAAACGACCGGCGGACGCGGCTTTAAGCTGCGGATTGCAGCCCCGCAATCACCCACCGCCTCCGGAACATTATCAGCAGAACGAAGCCTCGGCGCAGCACGCAACCATTTCTCTGATCGGCTTCCGGCAGAGTCGCTCTGAAGCGAATATTCAGAAGAACCGCAAAACTCAGCCCAGACATCCGGTTTTACCCAGAAGGCAGGCCGGGAAATTCCAGGAAGAAACCCGCCCATGACGCCCCAGGGGTCGTCTTAGAAAGCCCTGGCGCCGGGGCACCGCGGAATTTTCCTCGGCCAGTCACGGCTGTTCCTTGTGGAATCGATACGGTTCGTCACACTTCGGGCGCACGTCGGCAATGGCGCCGAACATCATCCGACGACGCTGGATTCGGAGCACCGATCTGCCTGATCGCCTGATCTGTCAGCCGCCTGCGGCGGCCGCGACCTGCCAGTCAGCGGAACCCGCGACTGCGGGGCAGGAAAGGTATCCGGGAGTGACGGCCGTGCCCGTCTGAGGTCTTTCGGAGCCGGTCTGCCGGGTACGGCGGCTTCGATGCAGCCTGAAATCCTTTGTCAATTAGCAAACCTCACACGGAGGAATCTGATGTCTGAAAATCCGGTCACACCTGCTTACAAACGCGTCCTGCTGAAGATCAGCGGCGAAAGCTTCTGCCGAGAGGGTGAATCCGGGATCAGTATGGCAGAGGTCTCAAGTATTTCAGATCAGATTCGGGACGTGATGAAATCCGGCGTTCAGCTGGCGATTGTATGTGGCGGAGGCAATATCCTGCGTGGCAAGCAGTTTTCCGAGGTCAGTGATGCGATTATCCCGTCCACGGCTCACTACATGGGCATGCTGGCAACGGTAATCAATGCTCTGGCGCTGCAGGACGCTCTGGAAAGCGTGGGCGTCGCCACTCGGGTTCAGAGTGCCATCCGGATGGAAGGCGTGGCCGAACCATTCATCCGGCGGCGGTGTATCCGTCATCTGGAAAAGGGACGCGTGGTGATTCTGGCCGCCGGCACCGGCAGCCCGTTCGTCACCACGGACACAGCCGCGGCTCTAAGAGCCCGAGAAATCGACGCGGACGTCGTGCTGAAGGGCACCAAAGTAGACGGTGTCTACTCTGATGATCCCGTGAAGAACCCCCACGCCATCCGCTATACAGAGATTTCCTATCGCGAAGTCATCGAACAGAACCTGCAGGTGATGGACGCTCAGGCCTTCCACCACTGCATGGAACACGGACTGCCGATCATTGTGTTCAACTACAAGAAAATCGGGAACATCGGCCGCGTCATCGCTGGCGAAACCATTGGAACCCGAGTCACCAGTACCGGATCCGCCAACTGACGCGTCCTGTGGTATGCTCAGGCTTTGGTTCCTGTTTCTGCAGGAAACGGAAAGTCCGGGGCGGCCTGGAACCGTACGCAGGATGCGTACGCCACGGTGTACGCCACATCAGTACGGAAGTTCGCGAATATACAGGTTGCGGAAAAACAGCTCGCTGCCATGATGCTGCAGTTCAATCTGGTCTGCTCGCGGCAGCGGAACTGTCCCGGTCTTGTCCCAGTAGTTCTCCAGCGCCACACGATTGACGATCAGTTTGTCGTTCAGCCAGATCGACACCTTGTCACCGACCATGCGGATCAGAAACGTGTTCCATTCGCCAGGTTTCCGGTCGGCCAGAACGGTCGGTGAGTTGCGCCAGCGTTTGTTGTTCCACAATCCGCCGGAGCCCAGATTGCGACCGTTGGTGAACTGAGCCACCCATTCCTCGGCCGTGTCCGGCGGGTCCTGGCCGGCCTTGACGCGCGGGTCCCACGGATCCCAGATCTGGACCTGCGGCGTGCCTCGCAGATAGATCCCGGAATCCGCCCCCGGCGGAATCTTCCAGTCGCAGTAAAATTCGAAGTCTCCGTAATCCTTCGCCGTGCACAGGCTCTGCCCCTTGCCGTCGTACGTCAGCACTCCGTCAACCACACTCCAGTGTTCCCGCATCACGCTGTCGGCCTGCGTCTGAGCATCCTGCAGAGCATCTCCGGTCAGGGCACGACGCTCGTTGGCGTTTCTGTGCGCCAGCCCCTTCCAGCCAGTCAGGTCTTTTCCGTTGAACAGGCTGTCGAATCCCGCCGGAGGCTGATTGTCGGCACTGGAATCCGGCTTCGTCGGCGAAGCGGCATAGTCGGCGATCTTCAGGTTGCGAAATTCAACCCGATCGCTGTGACCCGCCAGCATCAGATGTCCGCTCTTGTTATGGCGGCCCGGATGAGGATTACCGTCAATCGGAGTGATGTCGTCCAGAAAGGCGTCCATAATCACGGCGCCGTTCAGGATAACCATGATGTGGTCTTCAATGGCAACAATGGTCTCTGAATTCCATTCGCCCACCGGCTTCAGATAGCCCGTCTTCGCCGGATAGATTCCGTAGATCGACCCGTGATACTGCCACGGCTTCAGCCAGCTGAGTTTGCGTTTTTTGCCATCACCCAGATCGGCTTCGCCTGTATAACGGCTTCCGTCGTGATCCAGAATCTGGATCTCCATACCGCTGGTGGCCGGATGGCCCCCCGCCGGCACCCGAATTCCGACGCCGTTATTGCCGCTTTCCTCCAGCTTGAATTCGAAGTGAAACGCGAAGTCGCTGTATTCCTTTTCCGACACCAGGTTCTTACCACCCTTCCTGCAGACCAGAATGCCGTCCTCGGCAGCATAGCCGTCGGTATCGCCGGTCCACCCGGTCAGATCCCTGCCATTGAACGCGTCTGACCAGGCCGCCGATTCCAGAATGGCCAGGGCTCTTGCGGCGGCCTCTTTGTTGGGGTCCGGTCTGGTCGACTGAGCCACAGCGTGACACATAGACAAAGCGAGCAGCAGGCAGCTCAGAAGACGGATACAGGCGGTCATGGGCGGGCACTTCAGTAAGAGTTCATGACGCTGCGAGGGCGGTCACAAACAAGGCGGGAAGGAGGAAAATACGGGGCCTGGCGGCGCCGTCAGGCGACGGGCTCACCGGGGCGGGGACAAACGATAAGCATCGGACCACCGAAGTTCAACCGATGTCAGCACGGCACACGTCGGCCTTACCCGCCGGAAGACAGCACTTCATAAGGCTGCTTCGGGTTTGTACGTCGAGGCGGCTGCAGATAGTGATATCCGGTATTCGGATTCGTCCGGTCGAAAGCAAACGCATCACGGTTGGTCACGAAATGCCGCAGATAAGCGACCGGAATCGCGAATCCCAGCCCTTCACCAAACGTGAGTTTCATGTTGATGACCCCCACCACTTCGCCGCGCGTGTTGAACAGCGGGCCGCCACTGTTGCCCGGATTGATCTGAGCGGTCGTCTGAATATAAACGATGCCTTCCATGTTGCGATTGCGCGTACTGACAATGCCCTCGGACACCGATCGTTCCAGCCCCAGCGGACTGCCGATGGCAAACACGGTGTCGCCTTCGCGCTGAGAATCGTCCGATGCGATATACACCGGTTGAAAATCCAGACCGTCCTGAGCGGGAATCTGAAGCAGCGCCAGATCAAAATGCGGATTCAACGCCAGAATTTTCACGTTTCGGATGGCCACCCGCGTGAATTCTTCATTCTCACTGCGATGAAAGATGGTGACCGCAATTCGCGTCTGTCCTTCCACCACGTGATAATTCGTCACACAGTGCCCCGTTTTACTGATGATGAACCCGGAGCCCAGGCCGTCAGGCGTCTGTATCAGCACCACGCCCTCACCAAATCGACTCACCAGTTCCTTCACGGTCCGCACCGGCAGCCGAGCCGTCCGCAGCAGACCCGCATCCGTCCCGGATTCCTCGGGCTCTGCTTCCGGATTGTCCTCAATCCGCTTTTCAATGCGGTCCAGAGGAATCCGCACCACATCCACACCGATGTCGACAAACAGTGCATCCGGCTGAGTCTTAAGCACCTGTCCCACAATCTGCTGCCCGGATTTCAGGACGATGGTATCCCCCGATGCAACGCCGGTCAGGATCAGCATCGGCATCACCATCCGCATCAGCAGCGACATGCCGACAGACGTCAGCAGATTCAGACGGGCAGCAGGTCGTTTTTGGCACGGCATAACGCAGACTCAGACAGTAATTAAGGACATCCCACAGGGACGGCCGGAAAAAAAAGCCCCGAGCGACTTCCGGCGAAGTCCATGACCCGAAGATCCAGATTTGACAGATCTCTAGTTGTTCTTGAAGACCGAATGACACTGCTGACAGGTGGTGCTGATCTTCGACAGAGCGACCTCGTAGGTCCCGAAGTCGTTGGCTTCTGTCGCGTTTCGGATCTCGGCCGCCGCGTCCATGACTTCCTTCGCATATCCCGTGAACTCGGCGTCGTCTCCGTAGCCGTATTCCTCCAGAGCAATCACTTTTGTCAGCGTCTGCAGAATGGACGATTCATGTCGGATCATGTCCTTCTTCGAATCAAACGCGCTTTCACTGCCGGCTTCCGTCTTCATCCGCTTTTGCGCCTCTTCCATCCGCATCATGACCAGACGCATCTCGGCGACGTCCGCAAAACTGTCTTCCGCCGGAGGCTCTTCCAGCCCGGCCGGACGCGAACGATTAAATGTGTCCGTCATGTTCTCAAACAGTTCCAGCAGCCGGGATTGATCCTTCTTGCCTCGCTGCAGCGTGCTTTCGTTCATACGTTTGGCAAGGTCACGGACAAACGCAGCATCCTCTTTCCATGACAGATCGGCCGAATGCTGCAGAGCAATCTCGGCCAGCACTGCGATCGTTGCCGCTTTCGGCGGGATCATCAGCATCGACGAGTTGTAGGATCCCACGGACTGCAGCGTTCCGTTCAGAAAGTTTCGAACCGTTGTGATCTCCTTGTCCAGCACTTCCATCGGCAGCATGTCATCCCAGCTGCCGCCGCCGGCCGCGGCCCCCGGAACTGTTGTCCCGCCACCCGCGACAGAAGACCCACCGCTGTCCGGTCCCGCAGTCGCCGATTCTGCAACGGCTCCGCCGCTGCCCATTCCACCGGCCCCCGATGCAACGGCACTGCTGTCCGCTGGCGCTGCCGCATTATTTAAAGGCGTCAGATTCGAAGCCACGATGTATGGCTGATCAAAGAACGCATCAAACGGGACCTTGCCCAGATATCTCTGCCCGTCAGAATCCGTCCAGACTTCATCCTGACGACGGGGGCTGTCGGCCTCTGAATCCGCCGGAGCCTGACTGACGGTGGTCGCTGGTGCGTCCGGGGACGAACCCGTCCTGTCGGTCCCGGACGGTGACGCCGGCGTCGATTCAGCTGTCTCCGGATCAGTGCCGCCGCAGCCGGACAACAACAGGCTGAATATTAAAACAGCGACGGACTGAGCAGGTCGTCGGACGGTACGTCGATCAATTTTCATAGTGTTCATCGGATCAGAAAACTGGTGCGTTCGGACGGTCCTGATTCCGGCCTGCAGCCCCGTGGCCACCAGCCTCAGATGCCCGTCGCCGGACCGTACCAGAACATCCCGGCACGACATTTCAAGTTTAACACAGTCGCCGCGTGGCAGCCAGGACTTGCCTGAGATTCACTTAACGTGACAAAGTCCGCCACGCGGGCCATCCCCTTCAGGACAGTATTTCCCGGACGACGTGTCCGTGCACGTCCGTAAGACGGCGGTCAATGCCGTTCTGGCGATACACCAGACGCTTGTGGTCAATTCCCAGCAGGTGCAGCACCGTGGCATGGAAGTCGTAGCAGTACGTTTTTCCCTCGACCGCCTGATATCCCCAGTCGTCGCTGCGGCCGTAACTGGTTCCGGCATTGACCCCGGCACCGGCCAGCCAGGTGACAAAGGAGCCGCCGTTATGGTCACGTCCGTCGCCGCCCTGTGCAAACGGAGTGCGACCGAATTCGGTCGTCCAGATCAACAGCGTGTCGTCAGACAACCCCCGAGCCTTCAGGTCTCGCAGCAGGGCCGTGGCTGGCTGGTCCACAGAAGCCGCAATCGGCGGCAGTTCTTTCGGTATGCTGCCGTGGTTGTCCCAGTTTTCAGTCGCCCCCTGCGGCCCGCTCCAGACCTGCACAAACCGAGTACCTCGTTCTACCAGCCGCCGTGCCAGCAGGCACCGTCGACCAAAATCCTGCGTCCGCGGACCGTCGAGCCCGTAAGCAGCCTGTGTGGCGGCGGTCTCCGCCGTCAGATCAAAGGCTTCCGGAGCCGACAACTGCATTTTCGCCGCCAGTTCATACGATCGGATCCGCGCGTCCAGCCGGGAATCGTCCTGTCGCTCAGACGCGTGACCTGCGTTCAAACGCCCCAGCAGGGCGAAACCATCCCGATCCGCGGCACGCGTGGCAAACCCATACTTATCCTTTGCGAACAGGTCGGGCACCGGCTGCCCGGCAACCGCATTGACCACGGTACCCTGATGTACGGCCGGAAGAAAACCGGCCGAGAAGGGGCCACGCTGGTTATAGGGCAGGCCTTTCGCATCCGGCAGCACCACAAACGTGGGAAGATTGTCTGTCAGGTTTCCCAGCCCATAAGAAATCCAGGCTCCCATGCACGGAAAACCGGGCAGCAGAAATCCCGAGTTCATCATGTAGGTGGCGGGGCCGTGAACATTGGTTTTGGAAACCATGGCCATCAGAAACGCCATCTGGTCCACTTCCTGCGCCATGTGCGGAAACACACTGCTGACCCAGCGTCCACTTTCCCCATACTGCCGGAACTCAAACGGACTCTTCATGATCGCGCCGGCTGGCGCCGTAAAGCCTTCCGGCTTTTCCTTCGGTCCCAGCTTCTGCCCATGAAGCCGCTGCAGTTCGGGCTTGTAATCAAAGGTGTCCATCGGACTGGCACCGCCCGTCATGAACAGCTGAATCACCCGCCGGACCCGCGCAGGGTGGTGCAGGCCACCGTTCCATTCCGGGCGCGGGCGAGCAGCGTCATCTGCCAGCACCTCGGCTCCCAGCATCTGCGCCGCGACCAGACCGCCAAATCCGCCGCCGATGTTCCATAACAAGTCTCGTCGCGAGTGACTCATGCTTAATCCACAAACAGGAACTCGTTACTGTTGAACAGCACACGGCAGGTCGCCGCCAATCCATGCTGCTGCATATATTCCACCAGCATCACATGCTCAGCGGCACGCGGCTCACGCAGAAAAATCAGCCGACACGCCTGCCCAACCTGTTCTTCTGCCGTGGCGTATTCAGATTCCAGGGTCGTCGCCAGATGCTGACTGTGATGCAGCACAAAGGTGTTGTTAAACAGAGTCAGCGCCTGCAGAGCTGACACGGAAAAACCGCGGCCGGATGGCATCAGACCAAGATCCGGAAAATCCATTGCATCCATGAACGGGTCCGGTATTCCCCGCCACACCACGCGATAGATGCTTCGTCGAGCCGCATCAGGATGGCTCCAGTCGTACGATTCATAATCCAGTTCCGGAGTGGTCTGCCGGCCCTGAGTCGTACTGAAATGTCGAACGCCGGGACCCCCCATGGTCAGGTCGAGCCGACCACATATCTGCAGCACTGCGTCGCGATACGATTCCGCATCCAGGCGACGACGGTTCATTCGCCACAGCCATCGATTTTCGCGATCCACCGTCTGGGGATCCACCGTCTGGGGATCCACCTGCGTCGAGCCAACCACTCCGGACGGCATCGCTGCAGATTCCGGTGCGACCGCCGCCCGCTGCCCCTGTGTCAACGGCTGCCCCTGTATCAACGGCTGCTCCTGTGCCACCCGCTGCCGCGACGCCTGTTGCCACGTCGCCGATGTCAGAATCAGCCGATGCAGCTGCTTCAACGATCCCTGCGCGTCGTCGCGAAACCAGACAGCCAGCCAGTCCAGCAGCTCCGGATGTGACGGCACACCTCCCATGCGTCCGAAATCATTCGGCGTCTCACACAGCCCGCGGCCGAAATGGTACGACCAGACGCGGTTCACCACGCTGCGCCAGGTAAGTGGATTGTCCGGATCCGCCAGCCAGTCTGCCAGCGCCGCACGCCGCGCCGCTTCCTGATCGGTATCGCCCGGCTGAAACCGTGCGGGCCGGAAATTCAACGCAGACAACGCGCCCGGCACGGCCACCTCACCCGGTTTATCAATATCGCCGCGATCCAGCACATGGACCACCGCAGGCTCCATCGGTGCCTCCAGCTTCTTCCCATGCGAATATTCATCTGACGCGGCGTACACGGTCTGTGGTTTCGGAAGGCCCGCCAGCTGAGTTTCAGCATGCCGCTTCAAAACGTACGCCGCCAGAGATATCTGTTGCTGCTCTGTCCGCGTTTCGCGGGCAACGGCCAGCGTCTGCTGCACCGCTTGCGGCAGAATCTCGACTTCAGCACCAGCCGAATCAGTGGCGTACAGCTTCAGACGACCGATCAGATGACCACCACCATGCAGCTGTTTCAGCACGACAACAAGATGGCTGGCGGCAGGCAGCGGCAACGGTTCCTGCAGCTCGAACACGGCCGAATGCGACTCCCCTACTTTCGGAAAAATTCCCCAGGCCGTGGCGGCGTCGCCATCCAGCGCGTGCGAGATTGTCCAGCCGTCCTGGTTCCAGTCGGCCGTCGCCTGACGAAACACCAGTCGCACCGGTTCAGGATTTTCCGCCGCAAACAACTGCGCCTCGAACTCGGTCAGGTGCAGGTTGCCGTTATCCTGCCGGCCGGGTCCGTTCATCGGCAGACTTTCGTCCGTGAGCACATCCAGACGCAGCGCACTCAGCGAGCTCAGCGAGCTGAGTGAAACTGGCGCGGTGATGGTGTAGGTGTCTTTGTCCGGTCGCGGCCCCGACGCCCGCAGCGACGAATCATCCAGCTTCTGCAGCACTGCACCGTCAGACGACAGATAACTTGCCGGCACAAGTGAGACCCAGACATCCTGCTGTTCCCGAGCAGTATGTTCCCAGGCATTCACAACCTTGTCCCATTCCGACGCCAGCAGCACCGTGGCACGCCCCGCTACCGCATCATCTCGCAGCGAACGCCAGCGCCTACGTTCAGCCGCGACCGCCGGATCAGCGTCGAATTCCACGTCTCCTTTTCCGACACCGGCAAACACCGCCTGCAGCGCGTAATAATCCTGCTGGGTGATCGGATCAAATTTGTGATCGTGGCAGCGAGCACAATTGGCCGTCGTGCTGGCAAAGGCGGCCATGGTCTGCATCACCATGTCGTCCCGGTCCAGATAGACAAATGTTACCGGAGCCGTCCCGGCACGACTTAATTCCAGCGGACCGGCAGCAATGAATCCCAGCGCCGGCGTCAGTCCGGATTCGTCAGGATAAAAATAATCAGCCGCCAGCTGCTCACGAATAAACCGAGCCCATGGCTTATCGCGGTTCAGACTCGTGATCACGTAGTCACGGAACCTCCACGCGTGCGGACGGAATACGTCATGCTCGCAGCCATGAGAATCGGCAAAATGGATCGTATCCAGCCAGTGACGCGCCCACCGTTCTCCATAGCGTTCGGAATCAAGCAGGCGGTCCACCAGCTTTTCCCAGGCCAGAGGATCGGGATCAGAACAGAACGCTTCTGCTTCCGCCGGCGTCGGAGGCAATCCGTGCAGATCAAAATACAGTCGACGGACCAGAGTCAGACGATCCGCCCGCGGTACCGAAACCAGCCCGCGAGCATCCGACTGTTGCCTGACAAACGCATCGATCGGATGATCGTGGACAGCGCCTCTACCATTCGACGGAACGTCCGGACGTGTCAACGGACGCAGCGACCACCAGTCCGTCGGATCTGGTCTGCCATGCGCCGGTTCGGTCGTCCGCGGATCCGGAGCTCCTCGCGCGACCCATTCCACCAGCAGTTCGATCTGGTCTTCGGACAATGGCCGTTCCGGGGGCATCTGAAAATCCGGGTCGTCCCGCTGAACAGCCTGAATCACCAGACTGTTTTCCGGACTACCGGGAATCACCGCAGCACCGCGGTCACCGCCCTCAACCCACCCACTGCGCGAATCCAGCGTCAGGCCACCTTCCATTTTTCCTGCCGCATGAGAATGACACGGCAGGCACTGAGACGTCAGCAGCGGAGCGATCTTCTGAGTAAAAAACCGGCTGTCATCAGCGCCCACCGACGTTTCCTGAGCACCAACGCCGGAGAACGCGCCCTGAATCATCAACACGGTGACAGTCAGAAATCGTTTCATCATCAACAGGAGCCCATCTGCAGACTGGTGATCTCTCTGCCGACCGCCGTCGCTCAGACACAGACCCACCCGGTAACATCATGATACAGACAGAGCCACCGTCCGCCATCCGTACCAGCGCCACACAGGGGCCCGGCCGCTTACGCGTCGCGGCTCATGAGGTGAGGACGTTCCACGATTCGTTCGTTGATCGACCGTCACAACGCAAACACCCACAGTGAGCCGAGTGCCGTAAGGCACCGGACCCTCTGCGGCGCCGATCCCACATGAAACGTGCCATTCCTTCCAGCGCGCCACACAGGGGCCCGGCCGCTTACGCGTCGCGGCTCATGAGGTGGCGTTGTCCCGCTGCCGAGCATCAAACGGACACGACATCACTGTCCTCAATGCGATCAACACCGAGATCGGAACGATGGCGCCAACGGAATTCAAAGAGGACCGGCGTTCTTTCCGTAAACTATTTACTAAAAACGACTTACAGCATGAACCCGGCATCGGCACAGATCGTGAACTGTTTATGAGCATGTTGCCGAAGACGGGCAGCCCGGACTCCCAGGAAACTCCCCCCTCCGACTCACGACGAAAAGGACAGAAAGATGACCCGCACGCTGTTCTCTGCCACCGTAATCTGAATTGCCGCGGGCCTGCCCGCCTCAGTACGAGCCAATGATATCGTGGACTTCCTGAGAGCAATCTCGGGACCACCGCGGCACGCTCATGCTGACCATGACCGCCACCAGGCCCATCTACCGATTCAGCGGATCAGCCAAAGACACCCACATGACCACCGGGGCGGTTCTGGTATATCCCGGATCGCTGAGCGGCATCACGAACATCGGACGCCATCGTTTGGCAGCAGCCGGGCACGCTGGTCAATGTCTGTTCAACTGGGCAATTCCCAACGAGGCCCCGCGCCTGTCTACGCCGAGCTGCCTCAGCCGCCCGTGCCCGGCAGTTTCGCTCACCTGCCGCACCAGATCGGATCTTTTGTCACGTGTCCCGTGCCACTGGAAACCTGCGTGCGGGTCCGGGATCAGCACAGAATCGCTCCGAACGCAATCCCGGCCGTGATTGCCGTTCGAGATCCGCACCTTGGGCGGTTCGGCCGCTGCGTGGAGCAGATTGCTTACGTCGAAGTGCTGGTGCCTCCGTGCCCGGTACAGCGAGTTCGACTTTCTCCGTGTAAGACGAAGCTTCGACTCGACTACGGCCGGTACGCCATCGACATCGTGTCGCGGAACGACGTGATCGACATTGATTACGACAACTGACAACGGGCCTGGAACACAACGGAGTACCACGACAACCCCAGCTCGTGAGCCGCGACGCGTAAGCGGCCGGGCCCCGGTGTAACGCTTGCAGGCATGGCACGTTTCATGTGGGATCGGCGCCGCAGAGGGCCCGGTGCCTTACGGCACTCGGCTCACGGTGGGTGGCTGCCTGTGACGGTCGATCAGCAAAAGAAGCATGGATCGTCTTCCGAAAATCGGAAGGCGATTTTTTTTTTGCCGGGTCCATCCACCCGCAGCGTGGGAGCGACGAAGTTGTTTCGCCGTTCAGGCGAAACGATTGAGGGGTGGGGTTTGGTGCCGACGTCGCGCGGCCCTGGTGAATCGGCTGAACGCCGATTCACTGCGATCTCTTCCGCGGCGCGGGAGGGTGAAATCACGACGCGGCTGGCTGCCGCGGGGGTTGGTTCAGTTGCACGCGAATCTGCTTTTCAAGGCGCGATGAGAACAGAAGGCGGCGGCAGTTCGGCACGTGCCGACCCTGAACAATGCTACTCATTTTGGTCGCCTTTCGCTCCCGCGAAAGTGCGTCCTGAGCGACGCGACAGCCCTGGGTCGGAAGCGTCCTGATCATCAGCGCGGCCGCGTCTATTTGGCCTGCTGCCGCAGCTGTGTCGGCGCAGTGCCCCCGTTGCCCTCGGCGGATTCAGTTGGCGGTTCGGGGTCAGCCGGGTCATCGTCGAACAGTTCGTCCGCATCCGGATGAAACAGACCTCGCGGTGCAGGCTTTTCAGCCGTTCCGGCCGGCGCTGCATCGATGCGTGTCTGCTGCCCATTGGCACCGGCAAAAGCGACGGCTTCGTCTTCCGGTTTGTGAATATCGTAAGCCACCTTGTGGCCGGGCAGCCAGAGCGGCTCGACCTGCTTCTTCTGAAATAACTCGGCCAGATGCTGGTGGCAGGTGAAGAACAGGATCTGCTGGCCCTCGCCGGCCACTTCGATCAGGCAGTCGGCGGCCGCTTCGGTTCGTTCTTCGTCGAAGTTAACAAACAGGTCATCCATGATCACGGGCAGTTCGATACCGCGACTGGCGAACTCCCGAACCAGAGCAAACCTCAGTGCCAGAAACAGCTGTTCACGCGTTCCGCCGCTCAGCTGTTCAACGCGGAACGTGCGATCGTATTCGTCGTCCACGCACAGAAAATCTTCTCCCAGAGGAGCCCAGATTCTGTGGTAGCGGCCCGACGAAATCCGGTGCAGATAGGACGAGGCCGTCGTCAGGGTGCTGGAGATATTTTCCTGTTCGAAGCGTCGCCGCATCGCCTGCACGGCGTCTTCTTCGATCTGCAGGGCAAACCATTCCTCGGCCGCGCGGTAAATGTCTCCGGCCACATGTGCCTTCTGAAAGTATCGAGCCTGCGACGCACGACTGTTTTCGAGCAGTCGGATTTCCTGCTTCAGGCTGCCCAGTTCTTCGTGGTGCTGATTCAGCTGTTCCTCAACCTCTCCCTGTTCCATGTCCAGCAGTTGCATTCGCTCCCGGGCGGCCCGCGGGTTGAACCGAATCAGGTCTTCTTCGACGATGGCCAGTTCGGGTTCCGAGAGCGCGATATCGTTCAGTTCATCCTGAGCCGTCGCCAGCTGTGTTTCCAGACTGCTGCGTTGTTTCTGCCATTCCCGCTGCTGCAGCAGTTCTTCCCGGGACATCACGCCGGCTCGCGCCAGCACCGCACTGCGCCGCAGCTCGGCACCTTCCCGCAGGTTCTGTTCGCGGGTCGATTCACGCTGCAGCTTCTGAGCCTCGGTGGCGAGTCGTTCTCGTTCGGCGCGGTCCCGTTCATGCGTCTTCAGCTGCTGCTGCCAGCCGGTCAGCACTTCCAGTGGCCGTGTATAGTTGAGTCGGGCTTCCGGAGCGACCTGTTCACCGAGCTGCTGAACGCGGGCGCGCATGCCTTCGAACATGCGTTTCAGACCTTCTGCTTCCGGAGCGGCGTTTCGCCACTGTGTATGCAGTTCGCGAACCTCCTGAATCTGCTGCCACCAGTCGAAGGCTTCCTGAACCTTCACCGTTTCGTCCATGCCCAGCGAATCCAGCAGGCGGCACCATTCCTGACGACGTTCGTTGACGGCCTGCTGAGAAGAGCGGAATCGTTCCCTCAGCGTGCGCAGCCGCTGACGCCGGCTTCTGGCCCGATCCTGCCGCCGCGACAGGTTCTCCAGTTCAGTGATATGTCGTGAACATTCGCCGATGCAGTTGACCAGATCCGCGGTGCTGGTCCCGGGAGCATCCGCCTTCATCAGATACTGGCCCGCCATTCCGGTGGACTGAATGCGCTGAATCCGCTCGTGAACCAGACGCAGATTCTTTTCCGCCTCCCGGGCCTCTGAATTCAGATCATCCAGCTGAATGCCTGTCTTGCGATCAAAATAATTGCGCAGGCCGTTGCGGATGCCCCACCACATCATACCGGCAAAGCTGAAGGCCGCCGCCGCCATCGCGCCACCGAAGATGCGGCTGGAATCGACACTGTCGGTGGCAATCAGCACCAGGCCGACAAAAAACAGCGCTCCGGCCGTGACGGCAATCGTGGTCACCGCCCGGTCCACCCACGGAGGAATGGAATCGTCAGTGTCCACACGACTCATCACGTTCCGGACCGTCTTGATCTTCAGCGCCATCTGTTCGCGCTGCAGTCGCAGGCGGCCCAGATTCTCCAGTTCTGACAGCCGCGTCCGTTCCGTCTGAATCGCCTCTTCAATCGATTCGATTCCCAGAGCCTGCAGATCATTTTCCAGATCAATCAGCTCCTGCTGACTCTTCCGGGACATCGATCGATTCCAGCGGCGCAGCTTACCGCGGCGCTGCAGCGCATCCTGATAGCGACGGGCTGCCAGCAGCAGGCTGTTGTGTGCGGCCGGAGACGTATCGATGGCCTTCAGCCGTTCGATATTCCAGCCGGGCCCCAGACTGTTCAGGGCCTGATCCAGATCGCGTTTCAGCCCGGCTGAACGACCGGCCGCCGACGTGATCTGTTCGTCCAGCGAACGCAGCCAGCCGGACTGATCCACGAGACTCTGGATCGCGTACCGATCCTTTTCGAAACGTTCATCGATCTCCAGCCGGTTCGCCTGATTCTGCAGCTGAGTCGCCTGTTCTGCCAGCTGATCCCGGCGGTCACCATGCTGGTTGATGTCCCGTTCGCAGGCGTCCAGCTGTTCCAGCGCCTGATCCGGATTATGATTCACCAGCGGGATCCGGGTCAGATTCGCCTTATGATCCTGAATCTTCTTCCACGGCTTGTGACAGCTGCTGATGAAACGCAGTCCGCGCAGTTCGTTCGCGATCTGGCTTTCCCGAGTCTGAAGTTCCGAGATGGATTCGTTCAGTTCCCGGCGCCGCCGGACCAGACGCGCGTGCTGCTCGCGAGCTTCTCCCCTGTTCTGCGGCGTGACACTTAATTCGGCATAGCGGCTGAACAGATCCGGCAGCTGTCCCTGCCGACCATTTTCCGAAAACAGCGATTCCCGCCGCCGCCGCACGTCGCCCAGCGAATCCAGCAGCTGTCGCCCCTGCGGACCCAGCGACAATCCGTAGATGTATTCAGCCACCTGCTCGCTGCCCAATGTGGACAGCTGCTGCAGCTCGCGGACACCGACCGCAAAGACGTCCGTAAAAATGTGCTCTTCAGTGCCGGACAGCAGCTGCGTCAGAGCCTGCTGACGGTTCAGATCGTCCGGCGCTCCGGAAATCCGCACGTTTCCCCGAGTCGTCTTGTGAGCCTTGCGGCTGACACGCCACGTACGCCCCTCGTGAGCGCAGCGCAAAGCCCCTTTCCAGGCGACGTCGTCGTCGGAGCGATGCCATGCCGGTTCCTCTGACAGCGGCTCAAACCCGTACAGTATCGAACGGACGAACTGCATCAGAGTTGTCTTGCCGGCTTCGTTCGGACCGTAGATGACGTTCAACCCGGACGGATTCAGCTTCAGTAACAGGCTGCGCCAGATACGAAACCTGTCGATGTCAATCTCGGTGATCTTCATGCGCGCGTCCTGCTACGAATGTTCTCGCGCCCGACCAGGGCGGCTGCCCCGCTCCGGACGTCGTTGCTCAATGCCGCCGTGACACTGATCTGCCAGCCGGCGAACCTCCGGTCCCGGATCGTTCCGCCGGCACTGCTGAATCTTTCTGCAAAACCGGCAGACCGGGCATCAGGTTTCATCGTCGTCCTCTTCCCGTCCCTCACCCGCTGCCGGTTCGGCGTCGTCCCGGCCCGAGGCGGCGCGACCAGCAGCACGCTCGCCCGGTGCGCCCGGTTCACTTGCGCCCGGTTCACTTGCGCCCGCCCCGCCCGTCAGCGTCTGACCATCATCAGAAAGCTTCTCTGAGCCGTCTTCATCTTCATGCTCATGGTCATCATCGTCATCATGGTCATCATCGTCATCATGGTCGTCGTCGTCGTCGTCGGTCAGCCCGAATTCTTCCAGCGGTTCATCCTGCAGAATGTCTTCATCAAAGTCGTCCAGATCGGGTAGCAGCGAATGAATGTCGGGGACAAACCAGTGAGCCCCGTCAATCCGCATGCGGGACAGAATTCGTTCCCGGTCCACCCCCGCCACCAGCGCTTCAAACCGCTGTCGCCAGCCTTCGGACAGGTCGGCCTGACGACGCACATGGTTCATCAGTTTCCGTCGCGACACGATCGCATCTTCAGTGATCAGATCGGCGTATTGCTGTGCCTGAGATTCCTTGTCCGGAACCTCCCACGGATCCGGCAGTGTGCGAACTTCATGGACCAGCCGGATCTTTCGGCCGTCCGCTTCGAGGTCTTCCAGTTCCACTGCTACCGCCAGTTCCAGATCTTCTTCCAGAAAACCCTGCAGCACCGGCAGCGGACCCCGCAGCGTCCAGCGCACCGCCCACAGGCGGTCTGACGCATGACGAGGCTCCTTTAACAACAGGGCCTTCATGTGCTGCAGCGACGTATTCAGCGTGGCATCGGCCTGGACGTACAGATCCATGTCCTTCCAGTCGACCGCACTGGTGTTGATCTCCTCAATGGTCACCTTGCCCTCGGCCGTCACATGCACCAGCGAACACTGGCCGCAGTCCGCCTCCAGCTGGCTTCGTGGCTGAGTGGTCCCCGGACAATGAACCCGGCCCTGATCGAGCGAAATCGTCAATCGGTCCAGCTCACCCATGTACGCCACATAGTTCAGGCAGCCTTCCACCATCTGCTGGTCGATATAATCGCGAAACCCGGCCTCGTATTCGGCGGTGGTCTGAGGCTGCCGCTGAATGCCCTGAGTGGGCGCTTGCTGCTCCACTTTAACAGTCTCTGCCGCGTCAACGTCTGCGTCTGCGTCTGCGTCATCGGCATTGGCATTGGCATTGGCATCACCCGCGGAGACGCCCAGAAAGTCTTCCTCTGTGGAACCCGTCAGCGCCGCCATGCGACGCGCTTCGTCGTATTTCGCTCGGCTGATAACGCCAATCCGAAACGGATCCACACCGTCGTCCGACCGCGCAATCACACGAATTCCGAAAGCGTCTGTTTCGCCGTACCACATCGACGCAGAAACTGCCGTGATCGCACGACCGTCTCGTTTCAGTACTTCAGGTTCGGGATTGGAACTGAAACAGACGGTGACGTTGGCCGGCATTTCGGGGATTGATCGCCACGCTTCAGGAGGGTCCGCATCACCCGGCAGCACAAACACAGGAATGTTTGCCTTTTCCAGACGACGAAATCCGTCCAGCAGCTTCAGCCGCGCGCGCAGGCTGCGATCCGCTTCCAGAAAGACATTGCCGGACAACAGCAGGTAATCCACCTTCTTTGTCAGGCAACTGTCCACGACGCTGTCAAACGATGTCAGCGTGGCATCTTCCAGCGCATTTCGCAGCTCATCCGTCAGCTGCTCTGTAAAGTGCACACTGACGGGAACATCCAGCCTGACATTCGCAGCATGGATAAACCGCTGAGGTTCAAACGCCATCGCTCAGAATCCCTTCCGATACACTCCGATTTAGCAGACTCCGTTCGACTCATTTAAACGAAGTCGTGATCTCTGCCCGACAGCGATCGCTGGCTGAGCCGGTATTGCTCGATCCCCGCGAGCCTCACAGCCGGCCCACCGTGAAACCTCAGCAAAATAAGACCCGTTACAGATTCACGCCGACCGCCAACAGACAGCAGATTCTGCCGAAAACCCGACTGCAACGGTCACGCGTTCCAGATAAATCTAATAAAACCGGGGTTCTGGGGAAAGCCCGTATAATGCACTTTGGCCGTTTTTGCCGCTCCATCGCGTTTCCCCCACCTGTGGTCAGCAATCTGCCCGCCGCGTCCCCAATCCTGGTTCTGGCCGCTCCGGTCTGTGGTCCGGATGTCCGACCGCTGCGACAAACGACTCTATTTTCGCCAGCGTGCCGGATTTGCCCGCGTTTGCATATCCCCGAACGAGCGGCAACGGAATTGTCTCTGAAATGCGGCTCAGGAATCCGCCGCCGCAGGATTCCGCCCGGGCGGGAATCAGCAGGGGCAATCGGACAATCCTGTACGCCGTCCACGTCCCGAGATGATGTCGGCGAACAGATCTGATAACGTTCCGGGCGTTCGCGATTCCTGAAAGAGAAATGCATGAAAGATCCACGAATCACAAAACTGGCAGAAACACTGGTTGATCACAGCTGTCGCCTGAAGACCGGAGAAAAAGTGATCATCGAGGCGTTTGACCTGCCGGACCCGGCGCTGGTCTGCGATCTGGTCGACGCCGTATATGCGCGAGGCGGCACTCCGCTGGTCATCTGGAAGAACAACACCATTCTGCGCAGCCTGTACCGAGGAGCAACCACCGACAGCATGGACTGGGCCGGCAGCTTTGAGCGGTCCGCGATGGAAGCCGCGGCCGCGTACATCGGAATTCGCGGATCGGCCAACTCAGACGAATTCGCCGACGTCCCCCCGGAGAAAATGGAACTCTACACCGCTCACTGGTGGAGTCAGGTCCATATCGATGTTCGTGTCAAAGACACCCGCTGGGTCGTGCTGCGATACCCGACTCCGTCAATGGCCCAGGCGGCTCACAAGAGCACCGCACAGTTTGAAGACTTCTATTTCGAAGTCTGTACCGCTGATTACGCGAAAATGGCAGAAGATCTGAAGCCACTGGTCGCCCGGATGCAGGCCGCCGACAAGGTCCACATCACCGCCCCCGGTACCGACCTGACGTTTTCTATCCGGGATATTCCGGTCATTCCATGTGCCGGCGAATGCAATATTCCCGATGGCGAATGTTTTACCGCCCCCGTCCGCGACAGTGTCGACGGCACGATCCGGTTCAACACCAAAAGTCGCTATCAGGGCGTTGTCTTCGACGGCATCGAATTTGAGCTGAAGAACGGGCGCATCGAAAAAGCAACGTGCACCAACGAGCCGGACCGCCTGAACCGTATTCTGGATTCCGACGCAGGAGCACGGTACATCGGAGAATGGTCATTCGGCACCAACAATCGCATTCTGCATCCGATGCTGGACACGCTGTTCGACGAAAAAATCGGTGGCTCGTTCCACTTCACTCCTGGAAACGCCTACGACGAAGCCGACAACGGAAATCGCAGCAAGGTTCACTGGGATCTGGTGCTGATTCAGCGAGCTGATTACGGTGGCGGAGAAATCTGGTTTGACGACGAGCTGATCCGCAAGGATGGGTTCTTCGTCACCGACGACCTGATCCCGCTGAACGCCGGGCTGAAGGAAAGTCTCGCCGGGGACGGCGCTGCCTGACTCGTACACCGGACATTCCAGACCGGTGCTGGGTGCAGTCGACAGAAATGGGCCACACGACAGAAATGGGACTGGCATCGACCGAATAACGCACTCCCGTTGTGGGGCGGTCTCCCGACCGCCCCACACCGTCGACCGCAG
>JAVKCM010000167.1:0-38663 GCA_040222735.1 Fuerstiella sp.
CGGGCATCGGACCCGGTCCGTTCGGATATGCGCCACTGGTGGCAAAGGGCGGGTCTGTTTCCCGAGGTGGGTAATAGCGGTAGGCGATGTACGGTGGTGCCCGCTCGAAGTTCTGCTGAGTCCCGTTGCCGTTGTAGTCGAGGAAAGTCTTCGAGTGCCATGTATCGAAGACGCGATTAGGATTCGTGGCGGCCAACGCGGTACCGAGCGGGCCATGAGCCGCATTCAGGCGGCGGCTGACGTGATAGTCGCCAGCGGTTGTCTGCAGGCCGCCACTTGAATCCAGAATCTGAGTCAGACTATTGTGCGATGGCTGAACGAAGCGTTCGAGACGATCGTCCCAGATCTCAACCTTCAGACCATGCACGTTGGCCATCAACAAATCTTCGACGCGTCGCACCCCTCCACGGCCCGTGATTCCCGCAAACTGTGTGATGACTCCGTTGGCGTTCAATGTCAATGGTGTGCCAACGACATCCATCGGGTTCCCATTGCCAATCAACGGTCCGGAGTTGAGTGCATCGAACGCAGACTGGCCGTTAACAGGGACACCAGGGATATCGATCTCATCGGCAGCGGCAACGCGACTGGCTCCCATCGGCCAGTTGAAGTTCGGGTGTGAGGTTTCAGCCTGAGTGAAGCGTCCGATAAAAAGCCGCCCGGCAGTGGAGTCGTTGTGTTCCCGCGATAGCCCCGTCACCCGATTGAATCCGAATCGGATTCTCGGGTCACCGAGTCCACTCAGAGCGCCACCACCATTGTCCAGGAAATCAACTCCGACAAAATCGGCGGTGTCCGGCAGTAGTCCGGCGGGAGCGACCTTCAGGATCGGGACCGCCGAAAAATCGAAGTGACGCCAGAAGTCATTGGTCGCAACCGTCGCCCATGCTGTCGCGGCACGCGTGCCGGACGGCCGGTTAAAAAAATTGGCCGACGTGTTGTCTGTGTAATTGATCGCCAATGGATTGGTGACGACTGCGAACGCCCCTCCAAAGTTGTTGCTGCCTGCAGCGTACGCAGGAATCGAACCGAAGTATGAATTCGTACTGACACTGCTGGACGGTTGAATGTCAAGATCCTCACCAGCAACCGGCAACGGCTCCCGCAATAGCATCACCCGACGATACAGCCCGCCATTGCGAACAAAATAGCTTATCTCTGCAGCAGACGAGGCCGATACGTTGTTGGCGCTCAGATCACCGTCGTCAGCGTCCGGCTGATTCGGATTGTTTCGAAGCGATGTTCGCCTGAGTGAGTCGGTAAACTCAGGATCTGACTGCAAGTCATACAATAGTTTTGCTGCCCCAAAGTATCGTGTGTCGTCTGTGTCTTCCTGCGTCAGCTTCACATTGGCTGTAAACTGCAGCACCACATCCTGCCAACTGTCTGGATCGTTGGTGGAAATATAAAAATAGCCGGCTCGTTCGCCAAAATCTGATGGAGTGACCGCGGCCGCTTCTTCTGGCGAGAATGGCAGCACGTAGCGAAACGTTCGCTTGGAGAGATCGCCTCGCATAATGGTCGTCACTGCGCGCGCCCGCTGGTCGTTCTGAGCAATGCCCTTCTGCTTGCTGACGCTGTCCGTCGCCATCTGGAAGATGCTGGTGAACATCGTCATCATCAACAGCACCAGCGTGACGGAAATCAGCATCTCAACCAGGGTGAAACCCTGTCGAGGACTGGTTGTGCGTCCTGAATTTGTCGCCGTCAGTGCCATTCTAATCGCCTCGGATTCTGGAGCCGGATTCACACCGTGCCCGCCATATGGTCCCACCGGGACCCGTTGTTTAGTTTCTGTTACCACGCGTCAGCGTCGCCCGCATCCAGTGTTTGCGGCGGCTGTCGGAGGATGTTTCTGATCAGCCCGCGGATCGGGCACAGAATGTGCCGGCCCTTTACTGTTAAGTTCAGTGTGTGGTGGGCGTCTGGCCAGACCTATCTAAAACGTGGGAACCTGCATGTCGTCCGGAAGATTGCGGGATCCCATCGGGTAGACGTCAACAATTCCGGTCGGGAACATGGCCGCGCCAAACGGTCCGGCTCCGGCAAGCGTACCAGCTCCGGCGTTCGCACCGATTGCCTGCTCAACCGTCACCAGATAATCAAAATTCATCCAGTTCGGATTTCCGGTTCCAAAGGTCGGACGTTCCTGCACGTCCTGAATGCGATACCAGATCCCATTGAAGGCATCAAAAATGAATTTGCCTTTACGAATATTTGGTTCTGTCGTGTCGGTGGGATTGGACCGGATCGGTTTGCGGACCCAGACAAATCGACTGGTCGACGCCGCCGTGCTGGGAACGAAGGTCGCTTCGAACAGGCGTTCATCGGTCAGAGAAACACCGTCACTGAACCGCACCACGACGTCCACGCTGCGAGCCTGTCCGTCGCCACGGCGACGAACATTCAGCATCCAGCTGTAGTCACTGATCTTGCGGGACTGCAACAGCACGCGAGAAACAATTCCTCCGAACTCGGTGGGCAGCGTTCGTACGTCCAGCACGCCGTTCATATTGACATCTTCGCCCGCATCCTTGTTGCCGTTACCGTTCGTGTCTTCGGTGTAGAAGGCGATATTGTTTGTCGTGTCGATCGCCGTCAGCGGAAGCGCCTGGCTGAATTTTCCGTCCAGTGAAAACATGACGATCCGATACAGTTCCGGATCTTCCAGCAGATAGCCTCCACTACCGTCCGGTGGCAACACCAGTTGTGCCGTGGGAACCTGCGTGAGATCCAGATCGGTGGAAATTCGGACGCCACCGGCAACCAACGCTCCTGGTTGCGCATCGATCTGCGTTTCCCAGCCATCACCCTGATTCGCCAGCGCCAGAGCCTTCAGACGCAGTGCTGCAAGTTCATTTGCAGTCAGTGGCGGCGGCTGTCTGTTGATATTTCGCCCGTTTGTCAGCGTGATCCCGCCGCCAAAGCGAGTGATGGCCCCGGCCGGCGCGGTGCCGTCGTTTCCAAACATAGCAGCGGCGGCCGGGTTTCCGTCGAACAGGTGCGTATAGAAACCAACCGGGTCAACGATATAGTTGCGGGACGCCGGAGCACGAAAATGTTCTTCCAGTGTGGCTCGTCGTGCGGCCAGAGAGGCGCTCGGGTTGTAGTCGCCATCAGGGTCAAAAATCAGTTCGGGCTGCACATCGACAAGAGTTTCCAGATTCAGTTTGACGATGGCCGCATTGGTCAGCTGTGTGGCCTGAATGGATCGCAGCACCGAGATCGGAAACAGTACGGCGACCGCCGACACGCCGATACTCATGATCATCAGTGCCATCAGTACCTCGACCAGTGTCACGCCGGAGCGGGAAGCTGCCGTGGCCCCATACGGGGCCGATCTGTCGTGGCTGACGCTATTCCGCGGACTGACGCCCGCGGCTATGTGCGGTCGCTGCTTCGCAGCGGAACCTGGCTGACGGTTGCAGTTCATCATTTCGCCACCTCACCGGTTTCGGCGAATCGGAACGGGTCGTCGGCAATGCCATCGTTGTTGGCGTCCGGGTTGCCACCAACAGCCGTGCCGACATAAGCGTTTACTTTGTTCACTGAGATCGCACCGGTCTGTGCAAACAATGTCACCAGACGACGGTCCTTGACAATGTAGTTGCCATCCCAGGTCAGCCAGCCGACCAAAGACGGGTCGATTTCATCCAGAGGAATGAAGGCCGTGCCGGAACCAACGGTTGCATCAAAGCCACCCAGGCCGATCGCCTTGACCAGTTCCTCTTTCAAGAACAGCGAATCTTCAGCGTCACAGACATAGAAGTGCAGCACTCCCTTGGCCGCGGCTTCGCCGATGACGTTGCCGCGCGGCGAGAACCAGATATCCATGTAGCCGGAGTACAGACTGTTGCCGGTGCTGGCCGGTCGCCAGATGTCCGGGACAGATGAACCGTCCAGGTCAATCACCACGCCTTCGGCCAGCAGCACGGGCTCCTGTGGAAGAATGCGTGGTGGCAGTTCTATCTCATACGTCAGATTCTCCCAGGCGACTTCCTGCCCGCGATTTCCGCCGTCGGCGTACGGAATGTCGAGAATCAAAAACTGGTCGTCCGTTGGTGCGACCGTCGTGTCTATCAGGCCCGTGTTAATCGTGTACCAGTTGCCCGTTGGTCCCGCGGGGATTCTCATCCGCAGCCCATCGACCAGCCAGCCGCGACGTTTCAGATTCCACCAGCCGGGATTATTCGAACCTCGAACCTTGATCAGCAGGTCGGCGGCATCTTCAAAGTCGCCGTCTGCATCGACGCCGACCAGCCCCGCGGACTTCGGATTCTGATTCAGAATATTGCCGTCGATGCGCATCAGGTCGATGCCGCTGGAATCCACAGGCGCCGACCATGTTCCTCCAGGAGCGATATACGCCATGGACGTGACGGTTCGACTGAACGCCGATGCCCCCGGTGGAGATCCTGGCGGTGCCGGCTCCACAAACATCCGGACGCCACGCATTTCGTCGTTGTAGATGGCTCGGTCACGTGCCCCGGCCAGAAATGACTGGATACGTGACGCCTCTGAACTGACGCGATCACTTTCCCGGGCAAAGCTGAAGGCCGCCACCGTCATGGACAGGATGATCAGGATGATGCTGATCACTACCAGTAGCTCAATCAGCGTAAAACCACGGCGGTTGACCTTCTTTAAGTTCTGGGTGAGGGTCTTCATCATCGTCGAGCCCCCGCACGTCGGTTTCGATTGGTAATATTGTCGAACAGCGTGTCGACCACCTCATTGGTCGGCAGTGGTGCACTGACTGTGGTCCCCGCGTACTGAGCGAGGTTGCCGAAGACGCCGGCAGGAGCATCCGTATTGTTGGGTTCACGAAGCCCCAGTCGCTCGTCCGGCCCGGCTGACACGATCAGCGGTACGTGGTAGGTGTCCGGCGTGTGATACTTCGCTTCGTTGTATTCCTCTGTCAGATCGATCCCCATGTTCTTGTACTTGGGGTCTTCGATGAACGTATACAGAATGCCCACCGGATCGTCCGGGTCGACCAGCATCATGTCTCTCTGAGTTGCACTTCCGATCATGGATGGTGACGGCGGCAACCCTTTCACCAACAACCCGGCGTACTCACGCTCGCTGCTCAGAATTTCACGCAGGCCATCGGATTCATTGTTGTCTGGTGTCGGATCTACTTCTGTGGGGTCGGCCGGGTCAGAGAAGTCGGGGGCAAACGGATTCGGCGCCGTGGGATCAAATAGTCGCGTCGGCCAGCGATAGAACTGCAGCGGCTGCCCCCAGGCGTCGACGAACTCAGGCAGACCGTCCTGATCCGTGTCCTGGATTTCAGACGGTGTAAACTGATCCGCATCAGAAGTAGACGTGCCGAACGTACCGGACTGTGTCAGCACGTAGTAAAGGATCTCAGCGCTTTCCGTTGAATGCACATCATCCAGATCACTGGCCCTGGCGGCTGTTTCGTGCTGAAGATGAAGGTCCCAGTTGTCAGAAACCTGCGTGTTGATCTCCATGTCTGACGGAGTCGGATTACCGCCATCAATCAGTTGCTGACGGGCGATTGGATAAGCAAGTTTGCGGTAAATCAGTTCGGGTAGTCCGTTCGTGGCGTCTGTGACCAGTGCGCTGAGCCCCGGGCCGCCCGGAGTGGATCCGCCGCCGACGTTCATCTCCACGAACCGCTGTGGAATTTCGTAACGGAACGCCGCTTTGTAAGCCAGCAGACGGATCGCGGGCGGCGCCTCGTCAGGGTGACTCAGGAAATAATCGAAGCGGCCATCGATGTCCTTGAGCAATCCAACGGTTGCCTGGATGTACTGATCCCGCCGCGAACCTTTGAATGCACGATCAAAGGATTCAATCCGCTGTTCCAGTAGTCGACTGACCTTCAACACCGTTGTCTTGGTAGCTTCTTCTTCCGCCTGCTGCGTAATGCCGCCCATCACGACCACGGTCAGTGAGGTCAGAAAGGCAATAATGGCCACAACCATCAGCAGTTCGAGCAGCGTGAAGCCGCTTCGATTCTGATTGTGATGAGATGTTATGGTCATGACAGCTTTCGGGCAGAGTGAATCATGCAAGTGCAGATACGGCGTCTGTTTCTCTTGTCCGGGACTTCAGGTTGGTTCTTCAGATGGTGTTACCCCAGCGTGCCACCCGGGTTGAAATTACAGATGTTGTCGGCCTGATCGCGTGGCACGTCTGTGTCTTCCGAGTACGGCTGCGGCAGTCCGAGTGGTGGATTGCCGGTGTCAATGATCGGCTCGAATCCGAACTCGCCGTCTTCACCAGGCGAGATCAATTGAAACGAACTCTTTTTCCAGGGAGTCTTCCCGTCGGCTTCGACATAGAAGTTCAGATTCCCATCCGACTTCAGGTAACCCTGCCCATTGTTACTTGAAACGTAAAGGATCGGGGTTCGCTGATCGGGCAGAGAATCCATGTAATCGAGCATTCCGTCTCCGTCGACATCCGAGAGTTGGTCCGGCTTGAACTCGTGAGGAATGGTCCGGTTTTCACCGGCACGAGTAAATGGATTGATGGGATTCTTGGAGAAGCCGATTAAGCCGACATCCGGCTGCATCGTTCTCATGCCACCGAGAAAAAACACCAGACACTCGGAACCGTTCAGGAATACTGCGTCGTCGGCTCGATTCGGGTCTCCAGTGAACAGACCGTCACCGTTGAAATCAAAGAAAATGGGATTTCCCGAACCGTCGCGTGGCTCAAAATTAAACTGTGGCCAGATCCGCCGAATTCGAGTTCTGGAAGTCGCCGTGCACGGCGTTGCGACCCAGTTTTCGGGCAAAAGAATCTCACTCCATGGCTCCAGATTGTACTCTGCCTTGAACGATGTGATCGATGTGGTCAGACGCGTGAACTCAGCCGAGACCTCCGCATTTCTGGCGTTCCTCATAGCGCCGCCGATCGCCGGCAGGATCAGGGCCAGGAGGATGCTGATGATGGTGATGACGGCCAGCAGTTCCAGCAGGGTGAAGCCGGAACGCGGGGCTCGGAGATTCTGAATGTTTGGTCGGTTCATGTTTCGAGCCCTCGCCGGTGCTAAGGGGTATTCTCTGATGATTGGTGTTCGGTTCTTCAGACTGTTTTGCTTTGTTAATCGATCGGTCGCGGCGGGGCCGCGAGGTGCCGCCCGGCAGGCTGCACCTGCCTGGGCAGGACTTTTAAGGTCAGCCGGAGTGGTTGTTCGGTTTTGTGAAGACGGTGCTGTCTTCGGTTCATGTGGTCCTGATTTTTTTGTCTTCCGTTCGATCGGTCGCGGCGGGGCCGCGGGGTGCCGCCCGGCAGGCGGCACCTGCCTGGGCGGCACCTACCGGGCGGCATCGGTGTTGATGCTTTCTAGGACAGGTCGTTGAGCAGCTTAATCAGCGGCAGGAACAGGGCGATGACGATGAAACCGACGATCAGACCCAGTACGACCACCATGATCGGTTCCAGCAGACTCACCAGACTCTCAACCTTCACTTCCACTTCTTCATCATAAACGTCGGCGACCTTGTACAGCATGTCATCCAGAGCACCCGTTTCTTCACCGACGTCCACCATGTTGACCACCATGTCGTCCACGATCTTGGCTTCCTTCAGCGGTACCGCGATGGTTTCCCCTTCACGGATCGCCGTGTAGATATTGTCAAACGCGCGTTCAAACACGTGGTTGCCCGAGGTGTCCCGGGCGATCAATAAGCCCTCCAGGATCGGGACGCCCGACGCAATCAGTGTCCCCAGAGTTCGGGTGACTCGAGCAATAATACCCAGGTGCAAAATCTTACCTACCAGTGGTATGCGCAAGGATAACCAGTCCACCACAAAGGCCCCGGTCTTGTTTTTCCTCACGATCTTGATGAACAGGTAAAAGGCGATCGGTCCGATAAACAGCATGTACCAGTACTTCAGCATCCAGTCGCTGAAGCCGATCAGCATTTCCGTCATGGCCGGCAGGTCGGTGCCGAAGTCGTCGAAGATCTTTTTGAACTTCGGGATAATGAACATCATGATGAACGACACGATACCAACGGCCACGGTGATTACCGCGGCCGGGTAAATCATCGCTCCGGTGATCTTCCGCTTCAGCGACTGAGCTTTTTCCTTGAACTCAGCCAGCCGCTGCAGAATGACTTCCAGAGCACCACCGGCCTCACCGGCCCGCACCATGTTCACATACAGGTTGTCAAATGCCTTGGGCTGCTTGGCCATGGCTTCCGACAGCGTGTTGCCGGATTCCACGTCTTCAATCACGTCCATCAGGCAGTTCTTCAGTGCTCCGGGCTTGCTCTGCCCTTCCAGAATCCGAAGGCTTCTCAGCAGCGGCAGACCGGCGTCCTGCAGTGTCGACAACTGACGGGTGAAGGTGGTCAGAATCTTCGGCTTCACGCCGCCGATCGTAAACGCCTTCTGTTTGCCGTCCTTGCCCTTGGCTGCGGCCGCCTTGGATTTCTTCTTGCGTTCCTTTTCGCGAATCTTGGTGACATAAAAGCCCTTCTCGCGAATCATCGTCTGAGCTTCACCCTCAGACGGAGCCTCGATGGTGTCTTTCACCTCAAGGCCTGTGCTGTCCATCGCTTCGTATTGGAAGACGGGCATGGCGTCACCTCCGGAACCGTCCCGACGAATGATTCATCCACTGTTTACTGTTGCAGCCCGCAACAAATCAGCGATGCACCCGGCGAAACATACGGCTGTCCGAGCAACCAGCGTTGCTACAAAAAAGACAGCCAGCATATTTCAGGCAAAGATCATTCCAGGTCGTTCAGTTTGTGTGTAAAGAGTTATGTTTCAGGGATTTATGTCGGACCGCCACAATATGTTCAGTGGTGTGGCGTGAAGTTGTTCGATTGTGCTGCAGCAGAAGTGGACAGCCTGAATGATCTGTGGGTCGGTCGTGCTTGAAACACGGGCCCCGAACATCATCACCATGCTTTAGTCAACGTCCTCCATCACGGTTTCGCGCACGACTTCATCGATGGTGGTAATGCCGTCGAAGATGAGTTTCAGACCGGATTCACGCAGGGTGGTCATGCCCTGGTTTCGAGCCACGTCGCGGATTTCGTCGGCCGACTGTTCGGCGGCGATGCAGTCGCGAATTTCGTCGGTGACTTCCAGCAGTTCATACATCCCGACGCGGCCCTTGTACCCGCTGTTGTTGCAGCGGGCACATCCCTTGCCGTAGTAGAACTTGTATTTTCGAGCGGTATCCAGCGGCAGCTGCAGTTCCATCAGCAGGTCATCCGATGGATCAAATTCGGTCCGGCATTCCGTACAGATCCGGCGCACCAGCCGCTGAGCCAGTATGCCTTCCACCGTGGCGGTGATCAGGAACGCGGGAACCCCCATGTCGCGCAGGCGAGTCACTGCGGTGGGAGCATCGTTGGTGTGGAGCGTGCTGAAGACAAGGTGGCCGGTCAGGGCACTCTGCACGGCAATTTCACCCGTTTCGTAGTCTCGAATTTCCCCCACCAGAATCTTGTCCGGATCGTGCCGCAGAATGCCTCGCAGAATGGCGGCGAACGTGACGCCGATGTCCGGATTCACAGGGCACTGAGTAATCCCTTCGATGTCGTATTCGATCGGGTCCTCGCTGGTAATCACCTTGGTGGACACGTCGTTCAGTTCGTTCAGCGCCGAATACAGGGTGGTGGTCTTGCCGGACCCGGTCGGTCCGGTAACCAGCACGATGCCGTTGGGCAGTCCCACCATCCGGCGAAATCGACTCAGCGTCGTCGGGTCCATGCCGATCTTGTTCAGGTCCAGTGCGACCACCGTTCGGTCCAGAACCCGCATGACCACGGCTTCGCCGAACAGTACCGGCAGCACGCTGACTCGCAGGTCGACGGGGTTGCCGCCGACGTTCAGTTCGATACGGCCGTCCTGCGGGAGCCGTCGTTCGGCGATGTCCAGGTCGGACATGACCTTGATACGGCTGACGATGGCGTTGGCCAGATGGCGTGGCGGAGGAACCATTTCATACAGCACGCCGTCCGCCTTGACGCGGATCTTGAATTCGTCTTCGAATGGTTCAAAGTGAATGTCACTGGCCTGGTCGCGGATGGCCAGCAGAATCACCATGTTCAGCAGCTTCTTGATCGGCGCAGCATCCGACAGTTCTTCTTCTGAAGACAGGTCATAACCCTTTTTGTGCCGGGCATCGTCATCGTCCGTCGCCAGTTCTTCAATAACGTCTTCGATGCTCTCGTCGCGGTCCGCGTAATAGCGGGCAATCGCTTCTTCCACATCCGCCAGCGTGGACACGGCGCCTCGTACTTCGTGCCCAAGGAAGTTACGCAGGTCGTCCAGCGCACTGACATTCTGAGGGTCGGCCATGGCGACCGTCAGCACATCGTCGCGGAGCGATACCGGCATGATCTTGTAGATGTCCGCCATTGTCTGCGGCACCAGTTCCAGCACCTGCGGCGGAACGTTGGTTTCCGCCAGGTTGATGACCGGCATCCCCCACTGTTCGGCCAGTGCTTCGGTCACCTGAGCATCGGTGACCATGCCCATGCGGACCGCCACCTGCCCGATCAGCCCGGGACTCTGTTTCTGTTCTTCCAGAACGTCCCATAGCTGGTCATCGGTCAGATAACCAAGATCAACAAGAATTTGTCCGAGCTTACGCTGAGGCATGGGTTGTTGTCAGGTTTCAGGGTTTAAGGGCGGTTGATTAGTTGCGCTGTGACTGGAAGGTTCGGTTTATGCTGGTGTCGGGCTGGGGCTGGAAGCCCCAGCTACGGTTTGGTTGTGGTTTGGCTGCGGCTGGAAGCCCCAGCTACGATCTGGTTGCGGCTGGAGGTCCGGCTGCGGCGGCGAAGTTGGGTTGAGTTTGTTATGACGATTCGGGCTTTGTCCGGTCGGGTGGTGTCTGAGTTAATCATCGTCTTCGTCGTCATCTGCATCGTCGTCGAACACACCCTTCTTGGCGCGTTCGATGCGAGCTCTCAGTTCTCCGGGGTTGTTGCTTTTCATGATGACATCGCGTTCTTCACACAGGCCGTTCTTCCACAGGTTGAACAGCGAATCATCCAGCAGAATCATGCCGAACTTGCGCCCGGTCTGAATGGATGAATTGATGCGGAACGTCTTGCCTTCGCGGATCAGATTCGAAATGGCGCTGGTGACGACCAGCATTTCGTAGGCAGCCACCAGTCCCTTGGGTTTTCGAGGCAGCAGGGCCTGCGAAAGAATGCCGATGATTCCGTTGGCCAGCTGCGTCCGGATCTGTTCCTGCTGATTCGTGGGAAACACGTCGATGATTCGGTCGACGGTTCCCTGAGCACCGGTGGTGTGCAGGGTCCCGAACACCACGTGGCCGGTTTCAGCCGCGGTGATGGCCGCTTCGATGGTTTCCAGGTCTCGCATTTCCCCCACCAGAATCACATCCGGGTCCTGTCGCAGGGCACCTCGCAGGGCCTCTGGAAACGTGGGGCAGTCAACGCCGATCTCACGCTGATTGATGGTCGACTTCTTGTGCTCGTGGTAATACTCAATCGGATCCTCCATCGTGATGATGTGATGATCCAGATTGTTGTTCATCCAGTTGATCATGCTGGCCAGACTGGTCGTCTTGCCCGAACCGGTCGGCCCCGTCACCAGAAACAGGCCTCGCGGACGCTGGATCAGTTCCTTCACCACCGGGGGCAGGCCCAGCTGTTCGAACGTCAGAAATTCATTCGGGATCCGCCGCAGCACCATCCCGATCATGCCGCGCTGTTTGAACACCGAAACTCGAAAACGAGCCTTGTCGCCGAAGGCGAAGCCAAAGTCGGTGCCGCCGCGTTCCTGCAGCTGCTGCTGATTTCGCTCCGGCGTGATGCTCTTCATCAGCGCCGTGGTGTCTTCTTTTTCCAGGCTTTTGGTTTCCAGTCGCACCATGTGGCCGCCGGTGCGAACCACGGGCGGCTGCCCGACAGTGATATGCAGGTCGCTGATCTTTTCGCGAACAACGGTTTCGAGCAGTTTATCGATCTGAAGCTGGCGCGGAGCCATTCATTATCTCCCGGTCATCCCAGCCCGGTCACGGACGCGGCCTGAAATAACGCTCTGTGAATTGTTCGCCGGCCGAAATCCGCGTGGCGGCGGGGTGATGTGAAAAAAATCGGCAACGCTTCTGATTTCTGTCGATGATCGCTGTCGAGCCTGGTCGCCAGCCACTCCTGCGGCACTGACCGGCCTGAAATCATCAGCTGAAATAAGAAAACGTCCTGAGAAACGATCCGTGCAGGGCCGAGTCGGGAAGAAATGAATGAATACAGCACAGGCAGAAATGAAAAGCTCTGCGAAAGGCTGTGCATTCTTCTGCCGCCACCGCCCGAAATCCAGAAACGCAGGAAAACGCGACTGCTAGTGGCCTCCTTTGGACAATTTGTAAACCTCGGACAGTGTGGTCAGGCCAGCCATGGCCTTGTCTTTGGCGTCGTCCACCAGGGTTCTCATGCCAAACAGCCGAGCCTGACGACGGATATTCTGCGACGGTTCGCTGTTGAATGCCATTTCCCGCAGTGTGGAATTCATCGTCATCAATTCGAAGACAGCGCGCCGGCCGGAATAACCGGTATGCTGGCAGTTATTGCACCCCCGACCGCGGATCCATTCCCCTTCTTCCAGCTCTTCGTCGCTTAATTCGAAGTAGTCAATTTCTTCCGGCGTGGGCTGATACGGTTCCCGGCACTTGCTGCACACGACTCGCACCAGCCGCTGGGCCATCACCGCCATCAACGACGATGCCACCAGAAATGGCTGCACGCCCATGTCAATCAGGCGTGTAATAGATCCGGGCGCATCGTTCGTGTGGAGAGTACTGAAAACCAGGTGTCCGGTCAAACTGGCTTGAACTGCCATTTCTCCGGTCTCTGTATCGCGTATTTCGCCGACCAGGATGACGTTGGGTGCCTGCCGCAGCATGGCCTTAATGATCTTGGCGAAGTCGAAGCCGATGCTGTGTTTGACTTCGACCTGATTGATTCCGGGCAGGTAATATTCGACGGGGTCTTCGGCGGTGATGATTTTGCGGTCGGGGCGGTTCAGTTCACCCAGAGCACTGTACAGGGTGGTGGTCTTGCCAGAGCCGGTTGGTCCTGTGACCAAAAAGATACCGTTGGGTCGCCGGATGATGTTCTGGAAGGTGCGGTAGTTGTCTTCGCTGAATCCCAGGTTCCGAATGCCGATTTTAATATTGTCGCGGTCCAGAATTCGCATCACGACGGCCTGACCGTGGTTGGTCGGGAGAATACTGACTCGGAGGTCGAATTCCTTGGCGCCCATCCGTGTCTTGATGCGGCCGTCCTGAGGGCGCCGTTTCTCAGAGATGTCCATTCGGGCCATGATTTTGATACGTGACAGCATGGCCCCCAGCAGGCGTCGCGGAGGGCTGTCGCGTTCAATCAGCGATCCGTCAATTCGATACCGGATACGCACACGGTCCTCAAAGGGCTCAACGTGAATATCGCTGGCCCGCATCTGCATGGCTTCCGTGATGATCAGGTTGACCAGGCGAATAATCGGAGCGCTGTCGTCTTCTTCTCCCTTGGTGGCGGCTTTGGCTTCGGTTTCGGTGAATTCGATTTCGGTTTCGGTGAATTCCGAGATCATGGTGTCCACCGACTCGGTTTCTGTCTGCCCGTAGTGGCGGTTGATGGCTCCCTGGATGGATTCCATCGGTGCCATCACGACCTTGATTTCCCGGTTCAGCACGAATCGCAGCTTGTCCAGAACCTCAATATTGTTGGGGTTATGCATGGCCACCACGACCGTGTCGCCTTCCATGCCGGTGGCAATCACGATATTTTCGCGGGCCATGGATTCCGTAATCAGTTCAATGACGCTGCCCGGAATCTGCAGGCCTTCCAGTTCCACATATTCATAGTTGAAGGCTGCCGCCTGGGCACGGCCCAGATCACTGCCGTTGATGTAGCCGAGCCGAACCAGCGCGTCTTCGACCGTGATGCCCACTTTGGACGCCATGACCCGCGCTTCTTCCAGCTGAGATTCACCAATCGTGCCGTCGTCAACAAACTGCTGAAGCCAATCTGCCATCTGAAGATGCTCCAATTCATGCGGCTTCGGCCGCCACGGATGCGAGTGACCTCCCGGAATCGCTCCCGCTGGTCGCTCAGAAATCAACTTATCACAGAACCAAAGTCCACCACTGCACTGAACCAACAGGGCGTGGACCTGAGAAATCTTATGTCGTCAAACCCACCGGTCGTTCCGATGGTTCACCGAAAACACATTGGCCGAACACCGTGGTGCCTGCCGCCAGGGCCTGGTTTCGCAACGTTGACACAGAACCACAGGGCTCCGGACGCCACGAAGGCAGGCTGCCGCAGGGAATCGTGTGTGCCGATTGCTCCGAAGGGTACCGGTGAAGAGAGGAAAAACAGGACAATCATCGGGAATGTTCAGATCTGCCCGATTTTGAGCCCGGCAGGCGAGTGCCTTCCGGGACTGCTCGAATTTATGCCGTCTGAAAAGAAAGGGATTTCGCGACAACAGTTTACGATACGTCGGCGCAGGACCTGACTCAAGTCTCTGCCAGTCAACGATTTGCCTAAATCACCGGCAAATCCCTCCGGACGCTCATGGTTTGCTCAGAGAAATCGTCTCAGGTGTAATGCACGCTGAAACCCTCCCTACCGACTGAGAAGATTATGTCTGAACCTTTTTCTGTGCGTGAGCGGCTGCCACTGCATCTGCAGATTCTGATTGCAATGATTCTGGGTACCGTGATCGGCGTGGCCGTGAATCCCGGTGACATCGATATTGCCGGTGATGTCAGCGTTTCTGTCGTGCGCGATGGTGAGGCCATTCTGTTGACGGAAACCAGTGCCGCCGGCGACGAGACACAGTCACTGTTTACTGAGTCTTTTGCCAGCGAGAAGGCGTTTGCGGACAGTTTTCCCGAGCTGGCTCAATTCTGGAAGAACGATCCGACCGCCCGGATTCCGGTCACGAAGACCCGAGCCCGACTGGCGTACAGCATGGGGGGCGTATCCGTCACCTGGCAGCGCGCCCACAATGGCGTACCGGCCGTTTCGGTGCTGACGGCGAAATCCACGGAGCAACTGCCGCCATTCTGGCAATCGCTGGCAGAACAAAATCCTCCGGGCGTCGCGGGATCGGTGGTTACTCTGGCCAAGACCATCGGCGACCTGTTTCTGCGACTGCTGAAGATGGTCACCGTGCCGCTGATCCTTACCTCGCTGGTCACCGGTGTCACGGGGCTGGGGACCGGCGGCAACTTCGGCCGGATGTTTCGCCGGACCATTATGTATTACGTCTCAACCAGCATGCTGGCCATTCTGACGGGACTGGTGCTGGTCAATGTGGTGAATCCCGGCAGCGGGGCCGTCCTGCCCGGCGGGGGCAAGGCGCTGGAGCCGGCGGATCAGTCGCTGGTGGAGGTTTTGTATGAGCAGCTGAATCGTCTGATTCCGACCAATCCTTTTGCGGCGATTGCCGAGGGCGAGTTTCTGTCGATCATTTCGTTTGCGATCCTGCTGGGCATCTTCATCAACTTTGTCGGCGGAGAATCCGGGCAGAAGCTGAAGAACTTCTTTCAGGCGGCCTTCGATGTGATGATGCGCATGACGGCGTGGGTCATCAGTCTGGCGCCGCTGGGAGTCGCTGCGTTCATGGTCTATGCCACGGCGACTCAGGGGCTGAGTGTTTTTCAGACGCTGGCGTGGTACATGCTGACCGTATTTCTGGCCCTGCTGGTTCATGCCTGCGTGGTTCTGCCGCTGATTGTGGTCATTGTGGGCCGGCGTAGTGCGGTTGAGTTTGCACGTCAGATGAGCCCGGCGCTGCTGACCGCTTTTTCGACGGCGTCCTCGAACGCCACGCTGCCGCTGACCATGAGCTGTGTGGAAAATCGGGCGGGCGTGCCGAATGAAACCAGTTCGTTTGTGCTGCCGCTGGGAGCGACGATCAACATGGACGGCACGGCGTTGTACGAAGTTGTGGCGGTATTGTTTATCGCTCAGGCCACGCCCGGATTCGATCTGTCGCTGGCTCAGCAGATCACGGTGGCCTTCACCGCTTTGATTGCCAGCGTCGGAGCTGCCGGCATTCCTCATGCCGGACTGGTCATGATGGCCATTGTGCTGCAGGCGGTCGGTCTGCCTCTGGAGGCTCAGGGGATCATCATCGCTGTTGATCGGATTCTGGATATGTGCCGCACGTCGGTGAATGTGTGGAGCGACAGCTGCGGCTGCGTGGTGGTGTCCACACTGGATGCGGCGGCCGAGCAGTCCCTGGCCCGTGAAGACGCGGCTGTCTGATTGGCCACAGACCCGATAACCCGTCCGGCCGACGATAGAGCTCGAAGCTGATCCGGCTCGGATTCGAATACACTGTAATTCAGGTCGTTGTGTTCGCTAGTTGGGGCTGTCCGGTTACACTCCGCGTCACCACAACGCCCTGTCCATTTCTTCTTCCTTTGATTTCCGCTGACGTTATCTCATGAGCAACCGATTCCAGATTCGCACGTTGTTCAGTGAAGCCGTGATTCAGCGGCTGCTGGTTCTGACGGTCGCCTGTTCCGTCGCCGCCGGAGTTCGGGCTGGAGACTGGCCCGGCTGGATGGGGCCGAATCTGAACGGCGTGTCGACGGAAACCGGCTGGTCAACGGACTGGCCTGAGGCGGGGCTGCCGCAGGTCTGGGCGGCGGAAGTCGGTATCGGCTTCAGTTCAGTCAGCATTGTTGACGGGCTGCTGTACACGATGGGGCATGCGGAGGGAAACGAAACAGTCTGGTGTCTGAACGCAGACACGGGTGCCAAAGTCTGGTCACATTCCTATCCGGCTGAGCTGAATGCCAATCTGTACGAAGGGGGCCCCGGGGCAACGCCGACCGTGGTCGGGGATCATGTTTACACGCTGAGTGTGGATGGGCGCCTGATCTGTCTGCAGCGGCGGACGGGAACGGTGATCTGGGAGCGGGACCTGCAGCAGGAGTTCGGCGTTGGGCTGCACGAATGGGGTTTTAATTCGTCACCGTTGATTCTGGATGATCGGGTGATTGTCCAGGGTGGGCGTGTGGCCTGCTTCGACCGGCACACGGGTGACCGCATCTGGCAGACAGAACGGCATCAGGCCGGATACGGCAGTGTCCGTGCGTTTGCCCACGACGGCCGTACATTGCTGGCGAGCCTGGATTGTGATGGCTTGCGAATCACGAAGGCGGCAGATGGCCAACCGGTGGCGTTCACCGAATGGAAGTCGCCGTATCGCACCAACGCGACAACTCCCATCGTGGTTGGCGACATGATTTATATCTCAACAGGATACAACGTCGGTTGTGGTCTGTTTCGCCTGCAGGATGGGACGCTGACGGAAGTCTATGCCAGCAGGGACATGCGTAATCACTTCAACAACAGCGTTCTGTTTGAAGGCCATCTGTACGGCATGGACGGCAATTCGAATCTGGGACGCGTGGTCACGCTGACGTGCATGAATTATCAGACGGGTGAACTGCAGTGGAAGCAGCGTGGGCTGGGGTGTGGATCTGTCATGGTGGCTGACGGGAAACTGTTGATTTTGAGTGAAAAGGGTGATCTGGTCGTCGCTGAAGCTCGTCCTGCCGGATATCAGGAACTGGCTCGATCGTCGTTTCTGACGGGGCGGTGCTGGACGGTTCCCGTGTTGTTGAATGGTCGGGTCTACGGCAGAAACGCGGCCGGACGTCTGGTCTGTGTGCAGCTGCCAATGGTTTCACAGGGTGGATAACGGAAAAAGGGGTCGGGTTTCTTTTTCTGTTTTCTCTTTGGATGAGATACATGCAGGCAGGTGGAAAAAGAAACCCGACCCCTTTTTCCTTAACTATGAAAGCGGAAGTTCATGAATCGAATTGATCGTCGGACGGTTCTGTCAGCGGCTGTGGCGGCTTCGTGCCTGCGTCACTCTTCTGCCGAAGCGGCTGTTCACAGGGTGGCAGACAGCAGGCGGACGCGGATTGCCGTTTCCAGCTATTCGTTCTGGCAGTTTCGGAACGAAGACCTGCGGCCGATTGAAACGTGCATTGACCTGGCCGCGGAATGGGGTTTCGACGGTGTCGAGATTCTGGAAATGCAGATGACGGAAACCGACAACGCGACGCTGCAGAAACTAAAGCAGCGCGCCTTTGTGAACGGGCTCGACCTGTGCGGTTTTTCCACTCATCAGGGCTGGGTGAGTCCCGACCCGGAAGTCCGTCAGCGGAATACAAAGAAGACCATCAATTCCATTGAACTGGCGTACAAACTGGGAATTCCCACGATGCGTGTCAACACGGGCCGCTGGGGTACCAGTGGCAACTTTGATGAACTGATGGCCAATCGAGGAATCGAGCCGGTTCTGGACGGCTACACGGAAGAAGATGGCTTCAAGTGGGTGATTCAGGGGCTGACGGAATGTCTGCCCACGGCCGAAAAATGCGGTGTCACGCTGGGGCTGGAGAACCACTGGGGGCTTGGTCGCACGCCGGAAGGCGTGATGAGGATTGTCCGGGCCATTGATTCACCGTGGCTGAAGACAACGCTGGACACCGGCAATTTTCTGGAGGATCCGTATGACCGTCTGGAAATGATGGCCGACGACGCGGTGCTGGTACAGGCCAAGACTTATTACGGCGGAGGCATGTGGTACACGCTGGATCTGGATTACCCGCGGATCGCAGCGTTGTTGCGGAAGCATCAGTATCGCGGCTACGTGTCTCTGGAATTCGAAGGGAAGGAAGATCCTCGAACCGCGATTCCGAAAAGTCTGCAGATGCTGCAGCAGGCGTTCAGCTGAACCTGGGACCGTCTTTGATTCGGTGAACTGTCTTTTGCTGACCTGAGGTTGATACGCTGACGTGTTACTGTTTTTGAATCCTGCCGCCACTCTGCCGGGGCTGCTGATCGGTTCCAACCCGGCCACGACGATGTGGGGGCTGGTGTTGATGATTCTGCTTGGCATGGTGGCCATCACCAAAGGTGGAGATCTGTTTACGGAAAGTTCCGTCCAGATCGCTCAGATGACCAGAATTCCACCGGTGATTGTGGGAGCAACAATTGTCAGCACCGCAACTTCGTTTCCGGAGTTCATGGTATCGCTGACAGGAACATTGTCCGGCTCGGCCGAGTTTGCGGTCGGCAACGCAATCGGATCGTGCCTGTGCAACATTGGTCTGATCATTGGTGTGTGCGCCATTGTGCGCGGCATCCTGGTGGCGCGACGCGGGCTGACGCCCGGCATTGCAGCCGATCGTTCGATGTTGCGCGGACCCGGTATGTTTATGCTGGGCAGCTGTCTGGCGGTGTTTGCATTCAGTCTGTTTGGCGCCGGCGGAGCCACGCTGGACGGCGTGCCGACGCGTTTTGGCCTGAGTCGCTGGCAGGCGGCCATTCTGTTTGTCGGAATGTTGTGGTACCTGGGCTATTCCGTGCGGAATGCCCGACTGGCACGTTTCGAGGCAGCGCTGTCTGATGGAATTGACGGTCACAGGGTAAGCGGGCGCGCCATTGTGACGGCCAGCGTTATATTTGTGATCGCCACACTGGCGGTCGTGGTGGGGAGTCGGCTGCTGGTCTGCAACGGTGAAGAAATCGCGCTGCGGCTGGGGGTTCCCAAGCTGGTTGTGGGGCTGACGCTGTTTGCGGTGGGCACGTCGCTGCCCGAGCTGGCGATTTCGCTGATTGCAGTTCTGAAAGGTCACGAGGCCCTGGGGATCGGCAATATCATCGGATCAAACGTGATGAACATCTGCTGGGTGCTGGCGACCTGCGCCCTGGTCCAGCCGCTGCCGATTGCCACTCAGACGGTGGCCGTCGACCTGCCGGTGACGCTGCTGCTGACGGTGCTGCTGCTGTGGCTGCCCTGGAAATCAGAACGGATCACGACCGGCGCCGGCTGGCTGATGCTGGGAATCTATCTGACGCACGTCATCGGCATTACGCTGCTCTGACGGCCGTTGCATCATTCGGTGAGCACGAGCCTTCTTTGACCGGGCCGGCCGATTCAAATTGATCCGGAAGTCCATGCAGAGCCCGGTGCGGATTTGCGGCACCGCCATTCGATTGCCAACTTCGACCTGACAGTTTCCACACTCCGAGAGAGGCCGTGGAACATCTATGTCAGGCGACAGTGCGCGCATTGCGATCGCCGATTATGGTGATCAGCCGGTGTGGTGTGGTTATAAGGCTGAGAAATTTCCGGATGGCCTTGCTGAGACAAAGTAACGTCGTTATGACACCGCGCCTTCGGACGCAGGCGAGGCGTCCGTTCCCGATCTGAACCGATGGGGCAGTGTCGGGCCGTGAAATTCGGCATTCTTTTCGCAAATTAACCAATCGGTCTTCGATACCTGATCCGCACAGGCAGTCTTTTGGTCGGTTTTGCGCCGGCCGGACTGCTCACCGTTGTCCCTGCGATGCGGTTTACCACACCAGTCGTGCGGCTCACGGCATCAGAACCCGAAGCAGAATCATGAAGAAGACCATTCAGACCCTTCAGGAATTCAGTATTCCTCTGATCCTGGGCGTATTGTGTGCCATGATCTGGGCCAATCTCAGCCCGGACAGTTATCAGGCGATGGTGCACACGCCCGTTCATCAGCTGGGTTCGATCTTCAGCCACACGGCGGTTCATGCCGACGCGGCTCATGTGGAAGCAGACCATGCCGGCTGGGACCACTATCTGACGCTGCATTTTCTGATCAACGATATCTTTATGGCTCTGTTCTTTGGCATTGCTGCCAAGGAAATTACGGAAGCGTGCCTGCCCAACGGTGCTCTGAATCCCGTTTCCAAGGCGATCAATCCGCTGTTTGGTACGGTTGGCGGCGTGGTCGGGCCGATCGCTGTGTTTTTCGGCCTGAACGCCGCGTTCGGCAACAGCCAATGGACGAACGGATGGGGCGTGCCGACCGCGACCGACATTGCTCTGGCGTGGCTGGCGATCAAGTTTCTGTTCGGAGCCCGGCATCCGGCGGTCAGTTTTCTGCTGCTGCTGGCGGTCGCCGACGATGCGATCGGACTGGGGATCATTGCCGTCGGTTACCCGGATCCAAACCATCCCACGGTCTGGAGCAATCTGCTGTGGTGTCTGCCGGGAATCGGAATTGCCTACGGCCTGCGGCTGAACAAGGTCATGAACTGGGTTCCTTACATCGTGATCGGTGGAGCCTTCTGCTGGTGGGGCCTGTACAGTGCTCATCTGCATCCCGCGCTGGCACTGGTCTTTGTGGTACCGTTCCTGCCGGGACCGAAGGTGGACCTTGGTCTTTATGTAGATGACGATGACTATTCACCGGGGCATGAGCACAGTCCTCTTGAGAAGTTCGAGCACAGTCTGAAGCTGCTGGTGGACTTTGGCCTGTTCTTTTTTGCCCTGGTCAACGCGGGCGTTTCGTTTGGTGAGATCAACGGATTGAGCTGGATCGTGGTGGCCTCGCTGCTGATCGGCAAGATGATCGGCATCACCGGTTTTTCAGCCGTTGCCAGCAGGATCGGGTTTCCGCTGCCGGCCGGCATGAACATGGCTCATCTGGTGGTTACCAGCTGTGTGGCCGGCCTGGGACTGACGGTGGCGTTGTTCGTCTGTGGTCAGGCTTTTGTGGATCCGTCGCTGCAGGCCGCCGCGAAGATGGGAGCTGTGTTCTCAGTCGCGGCAGCAGCTGTTGCGTACGCCCTGAAACTGACGCTGGGACGCCAATTGAGTGTACTGGCGACCGGTTCCGTGAACGACGCTGCGGCTGCGGATTCGCTGGCTGACGGTACGCTGGCTGCTCTGGAATCTGCCATGGACGCGGTGGATGAAGCGCTGGAGTCGCACGGTAGCGGGGTGACTCGGCCGGCTGAAGCGGAAACCCCGGCCTAGGCTGGCAGGTGTGAGGGGCTGGGGATTTGGTCGGCGGTTTTTTTTGGGCGGAGTTGGAAGTCCGTTCTACGGTTTGCGTCGGTTTTCCGGGGACGGACTTGGAAGTCCGTTCTACGGTTTTTGTGGGTGGAGCTGGAAGTCCGTCCTACGGTTTGGGCCGACCTGAGTGGGGGTTGGTTGGCGGTGGTTGGGTGGCAGAACACTGGTATTCGGCAAAGCTTGCCGCACCGCGACTGCTTTCGCCACCGGGTTGTTCACGGCGATCTGGAGCCTGGAGTGCCACATCTGCGGGGAATTTTGTTGCGATCCTGCGGAAATCGGCGATAAACTTCTGAAACAGAGCGGCGAAATACGTTTCCCACCGCGGCAGGTGGTGAAATCACTGCTTTCGCGCCCGTTTCCGGTTTTTCCTACAGGAGCTCACATAATGCGTCCGCGAACCCCAGCCCTTGCAATAATGGGCCTCGCTGCGGCTGTTCTGGTACTGCAGTCGTTTGACGTTCAGGCCGAATCGTCTCGTCGACGCGCTAAACCGAAGACACGTCAGATTGTCAGGCCAACCTTCGTTGAAACGGCGGAGCGAGTTCCGCTGTTTGACGGCATGAAGGAAGGGACTCTGGACGTCAAAGTGATTGCGATGGGGCCGGAAGGCGGCTATCTGGTCATTGGCAATACAACAGAAGAGCCCCTGACTGTAGAAGCGCCAAACGGCTTTGTTGCCGTCCCGGTACTGAAGCAGTTTGGTGGCGGTGGCTTCGGCGGCGGTGGTCTGGGTGGCGGCGGCTTTGGCGGTGGCGGTCTGGGCGGTGGCGGTCTGGGCGGCGGCGGTGGCGGCCAGCAGAATGCCGGTGGTGGTCTGGGTGGCGGCGGCGGTGGCGGCCTTGGTGGTGGCGGTGGATTCGGTGGCCAGCAGGGCGGCGGCGGTGGTGGTGGATTCTTTTCCATTCCCCCCGAAAAAGCCGTCAAGCTGCCATATGTATCTGCCTGTCTGAATCATGGCAAAGCCGATCCCAACCCACGTTCAAATTACACGATTGTGCCGATCGAAGAATACACGAACGATCCCATTCTGCAGGAACTGATCGTCATGGTGGGGACCGGCCGGCTGGCTCCGCAGGCGGCTCAGGCAGCCGTGTGGAATCGGACCGACAACATGGGCTGGCAGGCGCTGTCCGCCAAGTATTCCTATAATTCAATCGGGCTGAAGGTGCCGTACTTCAGTCAGCGTGACCTGCTGGGAGCTCAGCAGATCGTGGCGACGGCCGTTGGTCGGATTCGTGAGCGGGGTGAAAGTCCCGTGGCCGACACAACGCCGGTACGAGACCGGGACAGCATTCGCTGATGGCGGCGCGCTGAACCGACTGCCGACGACGCCAGATGGCAGTCTCTGCAGACATTCATGGAAGCCCGGCTTTACCAAAAGCCGGGCTTCGTCATTTTTACGCCCTTCATTTCGATGCGGTGCGGATGTCGCATTGACACAGCGTGGCTGGAGCGGTTCACTACACCGCTCTGCAGCACGGCCGCCACTGAGGATGCATTTTCGGCCTTGAAGGCTCGCGTCCGCTCTTGACTTGAGTGGCCCGGTGAATCCGTCATCCGCGTGATTTTCTGCAACTGCCGTACGTTCTGTGCTGACCGACTCGTTCTGAATTTCATACAGATTCATCAGAAATGAAACCCCTTCAGGCCCAGGTGACCGGAAAATGGTTCTTCCTGCCATTGACCGTCGGAATCGCAGCCGGACTGGGAGCGATTGTCTTCGACATCCTGGGGCAGACCGTGTCCCGCTTTGTGCTGGCTGAATTCGCGGGCTACATGCCGGCGGGTGCGAAGGGCGAACACCACCTGTTTCATGCTCCGGATACACCGCTGTCTTTCGGCATCCTGCTGTCGGTGATGACGCTGGGAGGTCTGGTTTCCGGCTGGCTGGTCTACACGTTTGCTCCGGAGGCCGAGGGGCACGGAACTGACGGTGCGATTGACGCCTTCCATCGGAAACGGGGCAATATTTCCTTCAAGGTCGCGGTCGTCAAAACACTGGCCTCAGCAGTCACGCTCGGCACGGCCGGTTCGGGCGGGCGGGAAGGTCCGATTGCTCAGATCGGAGCGGCTCTGGGATCCTACCTGGGACAGCGACTGAAACTGTCTGCCCGGGATCGCCGAGTTCTGATGGCGGCTGGAATGGGGGCCGGTGTCGGCGCCATTTTTCGGGCGCCACTGGCCGGTGCCATTTTTGCCGGCGAGATCATGTATCGTGACGCCGACCTGGAATCGGACGTCGTCGTGCCGACGGCCATCTCTTCCATTGTGGCCTACTCGTTGTATGGCCTGTTTCTTCCGACGGAAATGACGTTCGCTCACGTCTTCGGACGTCTGCCGGCGTATTCCATGGTGTCACTGGCAGAACTGCTGCCCTACGGCATCCTGTCGCTGATTCTGGCTGTCGTCGGCGTGCTGTACATTAAATGTTTTTACGGCGTTCATGACCTGTTCAAACGCCTGCCGGGGCCAAGGCATATCCGGCCGGCCATCGGTGCGGCATTGACCGGCTGTGTGGCCATCGGACTGTACTATTCGTGTGGTCAGGACCGGTCGCTGCTGGCGGTGCTGGCCACCGGATACGGGGTGCTGCAGCAGGGACTGGAGTCTCCTGAACAGCTGACCATTCAGGTACTGCTGCTGGTTGGTCTGGTCAAGATTCTGACCACATCACTGACCATCAGCTCGGGGGGCTCAGGCGGAGTCTTCGGCCCGTCCATGGTGATCGGTGGCTGCGTGGGAGTCGCCACGGGCAAATTCGTCAGCAGTTTCTGGTGGCACCCGATTTCTCCCGGAGCCTTCGGTGTGGTGGGTATGGCCGGGTTCTTCGCCGGCATCGCTCGTGCTCCGATTTCCACCATCATTATGGTGTCCGAAATGACCGGCAGCTATCAGTTGTTGCTGCCGACCATGTGGGTGTCGACGCTGTGTTTCCTGCTGTGCCATGGGACCACGCTGTATCAGAAGCAGGTCCCCACGCGACTGGAATCTCCGGCTCATCGAGGCGACTTTACGGTCGATGTGCTGGAAGGAATCAAAGTGGCAGACGTCTATCGTCGCGACCGCAGGATCCATTCCGTGCCCGAGGCGATGCCGCTGTCGGAAATCGTGAAGCTGCTGAGTCGCACGCATCAGCATTACTTTCCCGTTATGAATGCCGAAGAAAAAATGGTCGGCATCTTTTCGTCAGACGACGTCCGGTCGTACATCTATGATGAAACAATCTGGCAGCTTGCTGACGCGGCTGACGTGATGAAGTCGAATTTTCTGAGTGTCGCTCCGGATGAAGATCTGAACGAAGCGATGCACAAGTTCACCGCGCTGAATCTGGACGAACTGCCGGTTCTGGATCCGAAAGAGCCGGGCAAACTGCTGGGCATGCTTCGCCGAAAGGAAACCATCGGCGCCTATAACCGCCAGCTGGCCAGTCGCCAGGAAGCGGTCCGCGAACAGAGCGTCTGAGTCGCGTCCGTTTCCCTGACGAACGGGCCCCATGGGGATCAGCACCAACAGACGCAGGTTAGTGCACGCGCTGGCCCGGGACGGCTCCGTCGTCGGGACTCAGCAGAAACACCTCTTTGCCGCCTCCGCCGCTGGCGCACACCATGCCTTCGCTCAGACCGAACTTCATCTGACGAGGCTTCAGGTTGGCGACGCAGATGACCAGTCGGCCCACCAGGCTTTCCGGTTCATAAGCGGCCTTGATCCCGGCGAAGACATTGCGGGTTTCGCCGCCACCGAGTGACAGAGTCAGCTGCAGCAGTTTGTTGGCACCTTCCACGTGGTTGGCTTCGATGATTCTGGCAACGCGAAGATCGACCTTCATGAAGTCATCAATGGTGCATTCGCCGGCCAGAGGTTCGCCGGCCAGGGCGTCACCGCTGTCCTGCCATTTGTCGGCGGGATGCACGGCGGCATCAGCGGCGGCGGTCTCGTTTTCACCACCGGCATCGGCGGCGTTGTCCTGTTTGCTTTCTTCAATCATGGCCTGAACCTGTTTGTCCTCAATACGTTTCATCAGATGTTGAAAAGCGCTGACCGGCGTTCCGGTCAGCGGTTGCCGGGCTTCGTCCCAGCGTTCAATGGGTGAGTTCAGTAGATCAGCGGTCTGCTTCGCCAGCTGCGGCAGTACGGGGGCCAGATAGATCACAATCTGTCGGAACAGATTCAGGGCAACGGTGCACACATCGCGCAGTTCGTCAGCCCGATCAGGATCCTTGCGCAGGACCCATGGTTCCCGATCTTCCACATACTTGTTGGCTTTGTCGGCCAGCAGCATGATCTCACGCATGGCGGCGTTGTAGTTGCAGTCTTCGTACAGCGTCGCCAGATCCGTCGCTTTGGCGGCGGCCTGCTCAAACAGACCGCCGTCGTCCGGATAGGTATCGCTCAGCTGTTTGCCGGACACAAATTTGGCGGAACGTGACGCGAGGTTCACAACTTTGCCGACCAGATCGGAATTCACCTTCGAGACGAATTCCGCCAGATTCAGATCGATGTCGTCCAGCCCGGAGCCCAGTTTGCTGGCGTAATAATAGCGCAGTACGCCCGGCGGCAGATGTCGGGCGTAGGTGGACGCCATGACAAAGGTGCCTTTGGACTTTGACATTTTCTCGCCGGCCACCGTCAGGAAGCCGTGGATGTGTACTTTTTCAGGCAGATTGCAGTTGGCCGTCTTCAGCATGCCCGGCCAGAACAGGGTGTGGAAGTAGGTGATGTCCTTGCCGATGAAGTGGTGGATTTCGGCCGTGGAATCGTGTTTCCACCAGTCGTCAAAGTCTTCGCCGTGACGATCGCACCACTGCTTTGTTGAGGCCATATAACCGATCGGAGCGTCGAACCAGACGTACCAGAAATTGCCGGGGCTGTCCGGAATCTCAAAACCGAAGTAGGGCGCCGGTCGCGAGATGTCCCAGTCTCGCAGCGGATCGCCCAGAAAATGGCCTTTCAGATAATTCGCGACTTCCGGCTGCAGGTGCTTCCCCGACTGAGTCCAGTTGTTCAGAAAATCGTGCAGCTGTTCCAGTTCAATAAACAGGTGTCGGGCGGATCGGATTTCCGGTGTGGCCCCGGACAGTGTGCTCTGAGGATTCAGCAGTTCGGCCGGTGTATAGGTTGTCCCGCACTTGCTGCAGTTGTCTCCGGGCTGATCTTCGGCCTTACACTTCGGACACGTGCCGCGGACAAACCGATCGGCCAGAAAAGTACCGGCTTCCGGATCGAACAGCTGTTCGATGTCCTTTTCCTTCACCAGCCCGGCGGCGCGGATGGATTTCCACAGCCTGGCACAGATCATTTCATTTTCAGGGCTGTTGGTACTGCCGTAGTTGTCGAATTCGACGTCGAAGGCGGCAAAATCACGGATGTGAGCTTCCCGCATATCGGCAATCACATCTTCTTCGCGACGCCCCTCCCGGCGGGCACGAATCATGATTGCCGTGCCATGGGTGTCATCGGCACACACATACACGCAGCGATGGCCGCGGAGCTTCTGGAAACGCACCCAGATGTCGGTCTGGATGTACTCAACCAGATGCCCGATGTGAATGTGTCCGTTGGCGTAGGGCAGGGCGGACGTCACTAAGATTCGTCGGTCAGACATGGCAAAGACGTGGTTTCCGAAAATTGTCGTCAACAGCGAGCGGCTGAGCGCGAATTGGACCTGACCATCCCGAATCGGTCAACAGGGTTGAGTCACTAGATTGGCAGACGCACAGAAATCCGTCGGGTTCGCCGGCCACTGGACACCGATTTACCAGGACTGGTGATTTTTCAGAGCCGAAAAGCAGGCGGAAGGCCGGTGCGTGGGTATCCACGCAAACCTCGGGCAACGGGGTTCAACGGTAAGCCCGGTGCGCGAGAGAAAATGCTGCACCGCCTTTGACCTCGCCCTGGCGGCACGGCCGTTCAGCAGCAAACGCTTGTTCAGCAGCAAACGGCCATTCAGTAGCGAGCCAGGTCGCCTGTTTTGGCCAGACCCAGCGCTTCGACGTGTTCCTGAGCCCTGGAGACCATCATCTTGAGTTCGCTTTGAAGGGCCAGAAACTGCCAGCCTTCGCTGATGCGGTGCTCGACCTCCGACACCGACTGCGTGTGCAGACCAACGGGCGTGCCCGCCTTTTTGCCGGCCGCCAGAATTCTCTGCAGCATCGCTTCGAATTCTTCGGGCGAGGGGTCGCTGCCGTCGGCCGGTTTCATCTGCCAGAACAGGTCATTCGGGCCGACAAAAATTGCATCCACGCCGGGCAGACGGTAAATCTCATCGGCATTCTCGACACCTTCCGGCGATTCGGTCTGCAGTACCACCAGGACATTGTCGTTGGCCTGCTGATAATATTCACCCGCCGAGGTCTGATAGTTGAGCGCCGGGATACTGCCGCCAATGGATCGGTTGCCCGTCGGAGGATATTTGGCCGCCGCGATCGCTGCCTTTGCTTCTTCCACCGTGTTGACCATCGGAACAACAATTCCCATGGCACCACCATCCAGCACACGTTTGATCAGGTCGTGGTCACCTCTCGGCACGCGCGCGAGCGGAACGCACCCGGAATCGGCGATGGTCGCAAACATCAGCGAAGCCGTCTGCCAGTCGATCGGCGAATGCTCAAGATCCACGGTCAGCCATGGAAAGCCAACGCGTGCCATCAGGCGGGCCGAAAACACGTCGCCAAACGACAGCCATGTGCCCACCTGGGGGCGGCCCGCGGCCAGAGCCGCTTTTACGGGATTTGTCTTCATCTGTATAAACTCACGGTCGAATCGTCTGGTAAGATGTCCCGCTGCACGAGACGCAGAGCAACGTATGAGAAGTTGAAGCGGCACGCGACGGTGCAAGTTGTGGAAATCTCTGGTTTTCTCAGCTTTTCGCGACACTCGGTGGTGTAGAACAGCGTTCAATCTGCTGTTCGCCCGGCCTCTGCCACAAAAGGATCATCAATGAATATTACTGCGCTGCTGGTGGCATTCTTCACTCCAACCCCAGATGCTCAGGCTGTCGCGGACCTGTTTGACGCGCTGGACCGCGACCAGAACGGACTGGTCGCCTCCAATGAAATCTCAGACGCTCAACAGCCCTGTTTTCAGCGGGCCCTGCGAGTGGCTGACCGCAATCTGGATGGTCAGCTGACACGCGAAGAACTGACCGCGGCCGTAGCCGACCCGGATCCGGTCACGGTCGAGTCACCTGGACGGGCGGGAAATCGCGGCAACTTCAACCTGGCCCAGTTCGACCGGAACAAAGACGGAAAAATTGCCAGAGCCGAACTGCCGCCCCCGCTGCAGGAACGATTTCAGCGGGTGATTGATCAGTACGGTCAGGACAGGATTCCGCTGGACGTGCTGGAACGCCTGACACGCGGCCAGGCCGCCGGTGCGACTCCTGCTATTCAACCGAGGCCCAATCGCGCGTCGTCCAGGGAAGACTCAGAGAAAATGGACGCTCAGGAAATGTCCCGTCGGCCTCAGGCACGTGGCGGGCGGATGACCGAAGCCGACCGCAGTCGCCTGATCCGGGCCGTGAAGCGACTGGATGCCGACGGCGATGGCCGCCTGAATCGCCGCGAAGCAGCAGCCGCTCCGGGACTGGTTCGACTGCTGGACCGTGACCAGGACGGTCAGCTGTCGAACTCTGAACTGGCCGCGATCAACAATCGACCGACGCCGCGCAAGTAGTCTCTGAACCGCGCCAGTGTCACTGCCTGCGGTTTCAAAATTGCCTGCCAGTCCAGCCGCTGCGAGTTCAGTCACTGCCTGCGGATCTACGCACTGCCAGGTCTACGCACTGCCAGGTCCGCCCGGGGCGTCGCACGGCCGGCCAGCTACGCTCGGTGTGATCGTTCCAGTGTCGGCAGCGACCAGACGGCCAGGCTGTGCGTATCTCCGGGAAACGAATCGATGATGCATCGAGTGATCAGACGATCGTCGTCGTGCACGGGGGCAGACAAACCATCGGAATCGGGAAAGCTGTGTCGCAGTCCGGCCAGAATCAGCGACCATGCCCGGCTGTTCTGCGGAGCGATCTGTTCTCTGTGAAACCGGTCGCGATAGAAATCACGTGCCCGCTGTTCGTCAAAGGCATAATGCCACAGATCGTAGCTGTCCATCAGAGCACAGTTCAGCAGATCGGCCCAGCGTTCTGATGAGATCTGAAGTTTCTCAATATGAGCCCGTTGCTCCGGCTGCAGCGAAACATCGTTCAGGCAGATTCTCAGCGCCCGCTGCCGAACTGCCTGATGGCCGCGGAACACATTGTGGGCCAGCTGTTCAATGCGCGTTTCTCCGCGATGGCGATCACAGGCGATCAGCAGGACAGTCCAGACGCGATTCACCAGGTCATTGACAAGAATCTGTTCGGCCAGTGACTGAGCCGGTGGATACCGGGAACTCAGACCGAACAAATGCAGCGGATCACGGATCGAAACGCCGTTTTCAAGATCATTCAGGTCGCGTGTCCAGCGATTGAATCTGTTGCGCGAATGAATGTAGTAATCTCCCAGCAGAACGTTGGGGATTTCTTCCTGTTGTTCAATCAACAGGCGGCTGTGAGCGGATGCGAGAGCGGCGACTTCAACAAGGTACGCAAGTTTCACAGGAGGCTTCCGGCTATGGTGTGTGGCTGCGTTAAGAACACGAACACCATGCAATCCGGCAAACGGAATGCCACAAGCAGAAATTGCCCGAGCCATCCCGGCCGCTGACCGGCGGGATGGCTCGAAAACCGCAGAAAACACTGGCTTTTGAGGGCGACAGCAGAGAATCGTTTTCAGACATCGCTTCAACGTCGTGAAAAATCAACAATTCCGCGTTGCATGTTCACCACAACGTCGAGCTACTTTGTTGCCTTTTGGCCACCTTTTGAGTCATCGGCCGGCAGACGCCGCAGGCGTGCATTCCGGATCTTCGCGGTCGACTGGTAGGTCGCAAAGCCCATCGGTTTGGACAGATCGACTTCGAAACGCACGTCAATCCGGCGGTCTTTGGTCTCCACATCCGCCAGTTCGTGCTTGTCCAGCCAGGCCTTGATTCTGTCTTCGGTCACCCGAATTCGTACCTTGTACCACTGCCCATTGGTGAACGCCATGTATCCGGTTGTTTCGTTTTCGGACGCGTCCATGCCGTCCAGACTGGACAGCCCGCAGACGCCGCCTCCCCAGCCACCGCAGATCAGGCTGCAGGCGCTTTCGCCCACCGGAAACGTCATGCCGACGAAAAAGTCGCTGCCCTCAGCCCGCTGTGCTTCGAATTCAATTTCGTAGTTGACCTTCGGCAGGTCTTTTCGGGTGGACGTGATGCCTGACAGGTCCACTCCCTGAGTAATCACCACCAGCCCGTCCTCGATATAGACTTCACCTTCGCCGCCGAAGTTGGTCACTTTCCAGCCCGACAAATCCTTGCCGTTGAACAGGGGCTGCCAGCCATCCTTTTGGGACGATGATCCGCCCTTCCTGTTCTTTGCCGGTGCTGCCGGATCTGCCTTTGCGCTGGCTTTGGTTGATTTCGTGTCGGCGTCCTTTTTGTCCTGGGCCACTACCACCGATGACGTGCCATACAGCACGGATAACAGGGACAGCGTGGCCACAATTCGACCGGCGAGCGTTCTTGACAGCATCAAAGCATTCTCCGTGGAAGTGAGTCTGGAGTTTTCATTCTAATCAAAATGGGACGAATCGAAAGCAAGAACGCTAGCCACCGTCTGCCGTTCCGACCTATGCAATAAGCTCAGAAGTCGGGTTGCTGAACGACCATGTTCAACCCGGCGGAGCAGTTTCCACGGCCTCCAGCTTCTTCGCGGACTCGGTGCCCAGATTTGTATTCCGCCCGCGCCAGCGGAACGTTCTTTTCACCACCAGTGAGTATACGGCCATCAGACAGGATGCCGCAAACTGAATCGCAAGGCACGGAAAAGCCAGCGCCAGAATCGGGTTGAACCGGTTTTCCGGCCGAGTCATCAGCAGGGCGCTGTAGTGGAGGATCAGTGTTACACACGCCAGACCGGCCGTCACATAATATCCGTGCCGGAATCCGTATCCTGCCGCGAACAGCAGAATTCCATACATCAGAGCCGGCACCAGCGCCAGCAGCGGTGCCAGCCAGATGGCATTCTGCACCAGTCCAAGCAGATGTTTGGTCGCGCCGAAGAACGCGTGCCGGTTGCTCTTGAACAGCCGGACATGCATCAGGTCCGGTGCCGCACGCAGACTGATTCGCCAGCCGCGCTGCTTGAACAGTTCGGCAAGGCTGACATCATCCAGAATCCTTGCCCGAATCTGTTCAAGACCGTTCACTTCACGTAGTCGTTCTCCGCGCACCAGAATGAACGCTCCGATCGCCATGGCGTGGGGCGATTCAGGGTCTTCAATCGCCGGCGACAGCAGAAACGCGGCGCCACCAACATAGATGGGCAGCAGCATGGTCTCGCAGAACGTCGCGTAGGAAAACCGGGGACACAGGCTGAGCATGTCCAGCGACCTGACTTCCGCTTCGGCAATCGCGGCCGACAGACAGCCGGGGGCAAACTCGACGTCGGCATCTGTCAGCAGAATGAAATCCGCATCCGTCCGTTCGTATGCCGCCTGCATCGCATTGTGCTTGCCCAGCCAGCCTGGCTTCAGCACCGGGTGGTGAATGACCGTCAATCGATCGTCCCGGGCTGCCAGCTGATCCATGACGGAACCGGTGTCGTCATCGGAATGGTCGTTCACCGCCACGATCTGCAGCTTCGGATAATCCTGAGCAAGGAGTGATTCCAGGCAGGTGCCGATATCCCGCGATTCATTGCGGGCCGGCACGATGACCGTGATTGAATGTTGACCGGTCGGCCGCGATCGCTGTTCCGCAGACCACGCCATCCAGCGGCGATTACGAATCAGCAGGATCAGCCCCGCCACGTGGCCCGCCAGCAGAATGCCGACCACACCAGCCAGCACCGTGGAAAACATGTTCGGCTTTCTATCCTGAAGTCGAGGTGACCGGCGGAAACGCCGTCGCACGCTCCAGATCCGCTACCGGAATATCAAACCAGACGGCGCGATTGTTGTCGCGATTAAAATCATTCATCGGGGATGTGTCTCACCTGATCGTTTCGACAGGGAACTGGCAACATCCGGTGGATTGTGGCACGGCAGCGTGGGGAATGAAAGACAACCGCGACTAAACCCAACTGCGGCTTCCAGCCACAGTTGATGCGAGTATCGAGTCTCATGCGGTATCGATTCTCACGCGGTATCGGGTGGCGCTGCGGCTGGAAGCCCCAGCTACGGTAACCACCAGTGCCCGCCATTGGTGATCCTTCCGTGAGCCGCGACGCGTCAGCGGCCGGGCCCCAGTGCGGTGCTCGCACAGATCGAACGTCACATACGGAAGCCGCGCCGGTGAACGGCCCGGTGCCTGACGGCACTCGGCTCACGACCGTGTGTCGAGGTGCGTTTGTGCCTTGTGAGCCGCGACGCGTCAGCGGCCGGGCCCCGGTGCGATGCTCGCACAGATCGCACGTCACACACACAAGCCGCGCCGGTGAACGGCCCGGTGCCTGACGGCACTCGGCTCACAGTCGTGCGGCCAGGTGCGTTTGTGCCTTGTGAGCCGCGACGCGTCAGCGGCCGGGCCCCGGTGCGGTGCTCGCACAGATCGCACGTCCCATACGGTAGCCGCGTCGTGAACGGCCCGGTGCCTTACGGCACTCGGCTCACGGCTGTGTGTCGAGGTGCGTTTGTGCCTTGTGAGCGGACCACAGAAACGGGACAGGCACAAGCGGAACGGCTGGAAGCCCCCGTTACTGCGCCCATGGTGCGCTTTCCGCAGTTTCGAACGAAGCTGGCAGAGTCCGGCTAACCGCGTCGCTGGATGGCGTCGAGGCGATCCTGAAGCCGTCGGTATTCTCGCGGGTTGTCGTGCAGTGCCCGGCGACGATTGTGTTCGGTTGCCCACGTATTGCGGACCAGTGTCGAAAACCCGCCACCGACCACAAACTGCTGGTAGACGGTGTTGCTCATCGGCTGTCGGTTTCTGAGACAGTCCCGGACCAGGGCATGCCTGCCGATCTGCCCGGCCAGCCAGGAATACAGGATGTCCACTTCGTCCTTCACGTGCAGCAGCTCATGGCTCATGATGACCGAAAATCTCTCGCCGGTGTTGCGGTATTCCTCACGCACGTAGATCCCCAGTGTCATGTTCAGACAGACACCGCCGCCCTGAAAATGCCATTCATCTCCGGTGCGTCGCCACTGGCGTGAAGGATTGGGAAACGTTCCTGTCACATCGGCATACGTATAGCCGCCCACGATGATCAGCTGACCGCTGGTGCTGCTTTCTCCCCGCATCACCCCCTGCAACTCGGTGTACGACACATAAATCGGTGATCGCACATAGAAGCTGCTGAGATGTTCCGGCACGGTCAGATTGAACAGGCTTGCCGGCATCAGCAGCTGGTTGCGGAAGTGCAATCGCGGTTGAATATTCAGAGTGGTCATGCTGCGTCTTCCTGCCGAAGATGTACGAAACCGTCCTGCCGACGCCGCATGGATCACTGCTCGTTCGTGCCAGGAACGACTCAGATCGCCTGCACATTTCGGAGCCTCTGTTTCCGGTAAACGTCTCGGCGCACTGGTCATGGTACCACTTCTGCCGAACAGAAAGCGTGCGAATGGGCAAAATAGTCGACTTCGTCGCCGACGTTTCTCGCCATGGCAGGCACCGCGATGCTCATCGCGCGATCAGATGCTCAGATCTCAAACACCTTCACTTCCGCCAGCGACAGCACGTCATCGGTTCCGGCCAGCTGGATGCGTACGTAGCGACCTGCGGCGTTGACGGCCACGGCTTCGGACAGCCCGGCGGTTCCGGAAAAGAAAAATGCGCTGACGTTCGGGTCGGTGCGTACCGGATCAAGATTGGTGCTGGTAAACGGGACGTCCGACACAAACACCCAGAAATTGTTCAGCCGCTCGTCCGCACCACCGTCGCCCCACGTGAACAACAGGTTGCCTTCGGCGTCAAAGTCAACGTCTCCGATCGCGTGCGTGGCGGCCGTCATCTGGTGACCGTCCTGAATGACCACCCGCGAACCTTCCGCCGCCACAAAGCCATTGTCAGCATCCGGCACTGCGGTTACCCGAATCAGCTGCCCCGTGGCCGGCGTGCTCAGGCTGTCGTCTCCGGGTGTCAGATCCGCCACGTACTGCAGATAGATAAACCCGTTCTGATCAAACTGCGGATCCACCGCGATTCCCAGCAGCCCGCGGTCCTGAATCGAATCGACTTCATCTGTCATGTCGATCAGCGTGCCGACAATCTGACCATTCTGCACAACCTTGACGCGGCCTTCCTTTTCGGCCACGAAGATCGTGCCGTCTGCTGCCTCAGCAAAGGAAATTCCCTGCACAAAGCCCGAGGCGATCACTTCGGGCGAAAAGCCCTCTCCGTTCGGAAGAACGTCCGACGTGGGCGGAACCACGGTCTCGCCAACACCGATTTCAATGATCCCGAACACCGGTACGTCGTTGTCAGCCCGATCTTCCCAGCTGGTGGAGGTGTCGATCTGCAGGATTGCCACATCCTGAGTTCCACCGGCATTGTCGGGCTGGCCGGCTGCCCAGTTCGTGTAACTGACCGCTTCGCCGCTGATCCATTCAAACTGACCTTCGCCGGCGGAATCCGACATCAGAATGAGCGGCTCCAGCGATTCAATCCGAGGCAGTTCGGCGCGTTGAATCCTGGCAGACATCACGGATACCTTTTACTGGTGCGACGGCGGGGTTTCAGGAATTCAGAGAGCAGCCTGCGGCAGCGGCTGCACAGGTCCTGAACAGTTCACCAGGGCGTATGGTGAGCTTTGCCGGGCCGGCGCAGAAAAACTTCAGCAACAGGTCGCAGCGTCCTGATCTGCGGAGGCGTTCAGTAAACGCCACGTTCAATGTGGTCCAGAGGCAGCACCGTGCAAACACGGGTACAGGACACAGAACCGGAACACCTGCCGGAACCCTCGGGAGGAAAAACAGACCGGGCATGATCGTCGGGCACGATCGTTCACCGGCCGGAAATTCAGCGACCGTTTCTGTATCATGCGAGGACGTCCACCGATTTCCGGAGCAGCTGAATGAACAAAGCCTTTGTCCGCGAACCAGACTTCAGTGGTCGCGTATTGTGTCCTCGTTGCGGATCCCTCGGCACACCGGTCAGCCGCGAAACTCTGGATCATCATACGCAGCCGGAGGCACGACCGCGGCTGGGAGATACCGCCTGGTTCTGTGACTTCGCAACCTGCAACGTGGCCTACTTTGATCAGTTTGAACGCGTTGTCACCGTGGAAGAACTGAACACAATCGTCTACCCGAAAGATCCCGCCGCTCCGATCTGCGCGTGCTTCGGCTTCACGTTGTCGAACATCGAAGCTGACGTCCGCCGGGGCACACCCACGCAGATTCGGCAACTGCTGGCCAGATCCGAATCCTCTGACGCTGACTGCCAGAGACTGGCAGCTGACGGTCGCTGCTGCATGCGCGAGGTCCAGCGACTGTACATTCGTGGCATAGCCGAATCGGCGAAGCGCGACAACATATCCGGACACGAAACCGGCTCAGGCGGATGACCGGGCGGTGCTGGCAGCAGCGCATCGGTCTCTGTCTCTGTCTCTGTCTCTGTTTTCCTCCGCCTTCATGCTCGCAGGTCAACCGCGTCTGCCGAAATCAACCTGGTTACGGAGCCGCCTGCCCGTGCAGGCTGCGAGCATACTCAGCAATCGCGTCGATTAATCCGGGAGGCAGGACGATGTCGACGTGGAACTGCTGAGGCGACAGTTCCAGAGACATGCCGACCGGGGGACTGTCCGGGAAATCCGGTATCGCCGCGGCCGCTGCGGGCTGCAGCGTCTGCATCATCTGCCGCGCCATGCGAAAGGTCCCGATCGGGCTCCAGAGTCCAACCCCCATGGCGGTTCCGGGAAGCAGAGCCAGCGTCTCAGCAATTTCCGGCTGATCCTTCACGGACTGTTCCGGCCGGCCGCGTTTCAGATCCTCAACCAGTTGTTCCCTGGAAATGTACCGCCCCAGAACCGTGTGTTCGTCGGCGACGGCCAGATAAATCATCACCTTCTCGGCATCTCCGAACATGTTCTTCATCATCTGCCGAGTCTGTGGAACCGCCTGAGCCTGCAGAAAGCCGCTCATGTCGGTCTGCAGTTCCAGAATCTCGTGATCCTGGAAGGAACTTCTGGAAACCTGATAGGTAAACGGCGGATTCTCACTCCGTTCCATGATTTCACTCATTCGCAGAATTGACGCTTCATAGTTCTTCAGAAATGTCGATGCATCGTCAACCTGAATCACCAGTGTCGTATTGCCATACATCGGCGCATCATCCGAGGTGTTGCCCATCACAATGAACATGCTTCGCATATTGCCCATCAGACCGGCGGCAGCGTCCGTCAGCTGCCGCATATCTTCATCAGTCAGCTCTGTACCATGCAGGTACAACTTCATCATCTGAATCGACCACGCCATCATGTCCTGAGCCAGGTTCTGCGGCAGCGTACCGCCGCCGGCAAAGATAAAAGGACCGGCCGGAAGATCCGCCATAATTTCCGGCGGCATCGGCCTGGTGTTTCGGCCTGTTCGGGAAAGGATCCCCTCAGGCAGCAGCAGACCGGACTTCACAATTCTGATTGCTGAGTCTGCCTCCATGCGAATGCCGAACATCAGGTGGCTGAACTCGCGATCCATGGCGCGAAAAATCGTTTCATAAACGGCCAGAGCGGCCGTGATGTCGCCGGGATTCGGCGACTGCTGTTCAACCTGCATCTTAATCATGGCCAGTCCCTGCAGCAGACCCTGCTTCGCAGTGCTGATGCCGGCCGGCGTGGCCACGGCGTAAAAGTCGGTACCGTCAATTCGATGACTCATTGCCTCGGTTTCCGTCGCCAGTGAGGAATCGCCCTCCAGACACCGCTCAAGGGTTGCCCGAGACCCGATGTCCGCGATCAGAGCATAGCCGTCCCGGGCGGCCAGCAGCATGCGCTGCCCATTCAGCATCGCTGAGGCAATCTTCCCATCTGATTCATCGGCGCCCACCGACGTCAGCAACTGCCGGTAGTCACTGGTAGCCACGTACCAGACGGCCGTAGGAAACGGACTTCCCGCCGCCGGCTCTCCCAGTACCAGGGCGATACTGCCTGTTGTATCAAGACCTTCGCTGACACCCGAACGCTGTCGGGCCATCTGAACCAGGTCCGGCAGCGGCAGCTGCAGTTTTGCCGCCAGTTCAGAAAGTTTTGCCTGTGCCTGTTCAGGATTCGCAATGACCACGGCGCCCAGCACGTCCTTCGGAATCACCTGCAGAATGTTGTCTGCCGCCGATGCCGTGATCGTGCAGACTACGGCGGCGGCCAGGACGAGTGTCTGCAGCCGAGAAACAAATCGTGACATCGGATGGACTTTCTGAGGCAGGGGTTCTTCGCAACTGACTGCTCTGAAACCCGGTGACTGTAATTGCTGGTGCCCTGAAATCAGATGGCACGCAAACCGGATCGCCGAACACAAATCCAGTTCAGGACGAATCTCGATTATGACAGAAATCTGATGCGGACACGTCCGGATTCATGCTGCTTTCAGGTCTTTCCAACCAAGTAATTGGCAGCCAGAGAAGCAGACACCCAGCGAACCTCGACACGTGAAACCCGTGCAGGAGACTGTGTTGAACCAACTCACAGCTTAAGAGCGAAAAAATGCTGTAAGAAAGGTTCGATCAATCACTGACTGGTTGGTGGGGGGTAGGGGGGGGGGGAGGCGGCCAAGCAATGTGTGATTGGGGGGTAGGGC
>JAVKCM010000168.1:0-20218 GCA_040222735.1 Fuerstiella sp.
GATTACACACTCGACGCCCGAAACCGTCCGGCTCTTGAGCAGCAGAAATTGCTGTTTCGTCAGCGGATGGAACGGATGAACGATCTCAACCAGGCCCGAAAGCTGATTGCACAAAGGTGCTTTTACCTGTGACTGTCCCGATTCCGAATTCCGCCGCCAGCGCCGCGTGGTTGCCGTAGTGATCGCGATGCCAGTGCGACACCACGGCATGATCAATGCGTGACAGGCCGGCCACGTCCTTCGCGACATGAATAATGCGATCTCTGTCGCGGCCGTGATTGTCAGGGTAACCGGAATCGATCAGCAGCGATTCGCCGGCCGGGGTGACCAGCAGCGTCGCCGCACCGCCTTCGACATCGATAAAGTAGATATCCAGACTGCCGTCCTTTGAATCGGCAGCGGCCGTCGCCCCGAACAACAACAGAAAGACAAGCGAAGCCACACTTCTGAACATCGGATGATTCCTGAAACGGTAAACGGATCTTTTTTCGGTCGACTCAGACTAATCTATCGATCATCAAACGGGGCGGAAACACTTAATCGCTGCTTCGTGGTGGGATGATCAAATTCCAGCGACACTGCATGCAGCAGAATTCGCCCCCCGATCCGATGTGGCGAACCATATTTCACGTCACCGACGATCGGCAGCCCGCGGGATGACAGCTGCACGCGGATCTGGTGACTGCGGCCGGTCACGGGCTCGATCTGCAGCCGCAGCCGGCCATGCAGCCGGGACAGAACCTGGTAACCGAGTTCACAATGCTGCGCTTTGGGCGTCCCCGGCGGCACAACCGACACCTGATTACTGGTGCGATTTTTCAACAGCCAGTCAACAAAGGTTCCCTGAGCCGCTTCGATCCGTCCTTCCACCACCGCCTGATAGATCTTGCGGACCGTACCCTGACGGAACTGATCCGACAGGCGGGACGCCGCCTTGCTGGTGCGTGCGAACAGCAGGACGCCGGACACCGGGCGATCCAGACGATGCACCACACCAACAAAGACATTGCCCGGTTTGTTGTACTTCACGCGCAGGTATTCGGTCGCGATGTCCACCATACTGACATCCCCGGTCCGGTCGCCCATGGTCAGCGTTCCGGCCGGCTTGCAGACGGCCAGCAGATGATTGTCTTCGTACAGAACCTCGGGCGGTGGATCACTCACGCGTCACCCTCCGGTACCTCGAACTCGTCACCTGCAAATTCATCATCCGCGGCGGCCATCCCGTCGCCGGTCAGGGCCTTGACCAGCATCGTGGCATAACAACCGCGCGGCAGTTCGAAACTTAGTGTCGCCTTCTGTCGACCGGCATAGCGATCGTCATCCTGCAGGCGGACGTGCAGCTCATGCGGCACCGTCGTGGTGGCTCGCAGACCTCGGGAAAACCAGCGGTCTCGCGGGTATGACAATTTCATCTGATCCAGCGTCATCTGATACGGCTGCAGCGCCGCGTCGCAGAGTGCTCGCTGTTCGGCAGTCAATCCCCGGCAGCGAGACGAGGGCAGAGGAAGCTCGCCCACGATTTCCGAGACAGTGTCGTCACCGGCGGGAAACGGCAGCTGTGCATCGCCAATTTTCATGCGGTGCCACGTGGCACCAGTTTCGGATTCCGCGCGCTGCAGGACGTCGGACAGCATTCGATTCCAGACAGCACTTTGAAAAGCAGACAGGTACAGGCCCCGCAGATTTTCATTCAACAGGCCAAACGCCTTACGGAATTTCGTGGGGTGATCCATCAGATAGGTCACGATACTGCGCCGATGAGATCTTTCGAGCTGTTGTTTGCAGTCGTCCCAGTGTCCCCACTGGTCTCGCAGAACCTGTTTCTGACGGCGTTCTGCCGCATCATCATGACGGTTGTGGTCCGCCAGCGCCAGCCACAACGCGCGTTCGTAGTCCTTCAGACACCACTTTGCAGCGACAAATTCCCCGGACGCTCCCAGCGATCCGAACCGTTGTTCGTCAAAGTAGTTCGGAAAGCCACGGCTGCCCACAATGGCCTGACGCGCCTGAACAGTTCGGCTGACATCGGCCGACAGAGAACGCAGCACAATTTCAAACCGGTTTCCCGTGATGTCAGCAGCACCGTAGGCGGATTCCGTCGGACCGAGGTACTGCAGCTGAAACCGGTCGTGTTCAAGATCCGTCTGCGGTCCGCGACGGATCGTGATGAACTGAGTCGTGACCGCATGGCGGTCCTTCAGACCGCCATGGCTGATCTGCCGGGGCGACAGATTCCAGTTCCGCCCGATCAGCTGCAGCGTCTCGGGCGTGCCGATGGAGGTCTTGCGCAGTCGATACAGGCTGTAGGAGCCGGTGGAGGGCCGTCGGTCTGTCAGTTCACTGACCTGAAAGTCTTCCGGAACGCACTTCAGTTTCATCAGCCGGCAGCTTTCAGGGCACAAACTCAGCCGGCATATAGACGGCATCCGCTCCGATCCCGGTGTCCGCCAGCGCCGACTTCAGATCTTCTTCGGCCTGTGTCCGGGAACTTTCACGACGCAGAATGCGAACCTTCAGTCCATTGGAATCCCCACCGGCCTGCGCCGCCAGTTCGACGATACGATTCAGTGCTGTCGGCCGGTACAGAACCGTATTTCCCGCCGGCACTTCCAGCAGATAATCGTATTCGTCGATCAGCACCCCCAGGACGTCATCAGCCAGCGCGCGCTGTTCGTCCGTCGTGAGTCCGCCTGTGGCGACTTCCGCACCGTCTTTCGCAGCATCATCCGCGGTGTCTTTCGCCTCAGAGGAAGTCGCGGACGGCGTTGGTGTATCCGCCGAGACCAGTGTCTGGCTGGACTCGGCGGTCGACGATTCGGTTTCAGCATCGCCGCTGCCCGTCCCGCTACTTCGCAGAAACATCATCGCGATCAGAGCAATCACGGCGATAATGCCGCCTTGTGCAGCTCGAACCGCGGTCTTGACGGCTCCGGGGCGTTTGGAATTCATGACGGACCTTTCAGGCAGAAGATAATGCCGATCACAGCCGGGCAGCGTAACGAATTATACGTTCCGCGGCGATCGACGGCGGATTCAAGCCGCCCGAAATTCCATACGCACCGGTGCGTATGAGCGAGGCTCAGGCTCGGCAGTTCTCAGGGCCGGGGTGGCAGCGCGGCGGCCGCTTCATTGAATAAAGGTCCGGCGGGACGAAATCCCATCAGCGAAAAGTCATACCAGCGGGTGTTTCCGGAATCCCGGCGCAGCTGATCCACCAGTTCCGGCATACCTTCGGTCGCCCGTCGCCGCTGGCCGGCCTGCGCATCGCCGTGGCTGAGCAGGATAATCACCAGCGGCTTCGGTTCCGTGAACGCCTTGCTGGCTTCGAAGGAACGGGAAACAAATTCCTCCTGCGTGCGGTACGATACCAGCTGCGTCTGCTCACCGTCTGAAAAGCTGGCCTGGCCGTTATCCTGCACATACAGTTCCCAGACTGAGACATGCTTCTGCATCTCATCGTACTTCAGGACGAACTGCAGCATTTCTTCACCGCGTGACTGCACGATCTGTTTCATTCGATCCACGGCGGTCTGCAGCCGATCGGCGTCCGCCGCCTGCCCGCTGGTTCTCAGGCGCAAAATCTGTTCCATCAACGTTCCGGGAAGATTCAGAGCTTTGGCCAGAGCCGCTCCGGCCTGATGATGCTGCTGAAGAATGCTTTCGTAGTGCTCGCTGTAACGTTCCCGCGTCGCTGCCAGGCTGCCCTGACGTTCCTTGTACTGTTGTTCCAGCTGGGCCATACGTTGCTGATACGACGACTCCAGATCGACCTTCTGCTGCTGCAGCTGATCCTGTGCGGACCGAGCATTCAGCCGAACTTCCATGTACTGGGCAAAAATCACGATCAGCAACAGATCCAGCAGCGGCGTCAGCTGGAACGTGAGTCGGCGACCGACCTTCATGATGCCCGCTCCGTCCCTGTCAGAGCCGCCTCAACCGTTTCCGTACGGGCTGATTCCGCCGAATCGGAACGTGGCGCGGGAACAGCCGTCAGCGCCAGTTCCCGCTTGGCCCGGGCTACCACGTCGCGGACATGAGACCGACTCTGCGTCAGCCTGGCAAATCTGGTTTCCAGCACACTGTTGATGAACATCAGGACGATCGCGGCGGCCAGGCCGCAGAAGGTGGACCAGATGGCATCACCGAACCGAGCGACGATACCGGCCATGGTGGCCGCCGCGTCCACGGCAACAGAACCAGGCTGGAGGGCAGAGCCGATGGCCAGAATGGTGCCCAGGACGCCGGCCAGCGGATAGGCTTCGATCATGGTCCGAGCGACGTTGCCGACTGTTTCAAAGGACAGCGAATCCAGGTAGCGGCGGCGTTCGTCCAGGATATGCATCCGGCGCAGACACTCGGCGCGGTCGGCCACTCGGGAGTGATCGGCGAGCACATCGCTGACGTCTTCCACGAAGGCATCAATCTGATTCGTCAGCGGTGCATGGCGATCCAGGATACTGCGATGCTTCAGCCCGCGGGTGAAATCATCAAGGCAGCCGGCAATCACGCCCAGATCCCGGCGATACCACAGCGACAGCAGAAAAAACACCAACAGATGAAGGGCGGCCGCACCAACGATCACGGTGGCCGTCAGACCTGACAGATACTTCAGCCAGGGACCAAATTCATTCATCTCAGCTATCGGCATCGGGCGAATCCGAACGAGGGTTGCGGGCCGTGCAGAATGTCGGCCATCGGCGACCTCTGTTAATCTGAAGCCAGCGCATTTCTGTGCTGAGCTGACTGTCGAAGACTGGAAGCCGAAACGTCCGGCGACGGCAGAAACACAGCGGTTTTCGCAAGTCTTGCACTCTCCGGCCGCTGAAGGAACGTCCAAACTGTGCCGGCAACGCAGAAAACAGGCCGGCGGATCAGATCACCCGCCGAAAGCGCAGACTTTACCCAGCCTGCCTGACCAGCTGATCCGGACCTGAGCGTTGTGCCGATTGTACCCGCCGTTCGATGCCTACACAGAGGCGACCTCAGGCTTGTTGAGGCATTTGTCGATCTGACGAACGGCCTGACGCAGTCGCTGGCTGTTTTCCACGATCGCCAGTCTCAGGCAGCCTTCGCCATGTTCGCCGAAGCCGCGTCCCGGGCTGACGGCCACGCCGCCTTCGTTCAGCAGCTTCATGGCGAATTCAATCGACCCCATGTGTTTCCATTCGTCCGGCATCTGCGCCCAGACAAACATGCCGGCTTTCGGCGGAGTGACGTTCCAGCCGAGTCGGCTGAGTCCGTCACAAAGCACGTCGCGACGACCCTGGTATTCTTTTGTAATGCTTTCCACAGCAGCATCGCAGTGTCTCATCGCCACAATGGCAGCAATCTGGATGGGCTGGAAAATGCCGTAATCGTAGTAGCCTTTGATCGTGGCCAGGGCGCGCACCATTTCGCTGTTGCCGCAGCAGAAACCGATTCGCCAGCCGGCCATGCTGTAGCTCTTGCTCATCGACGTCATCTCTACGCCGACATCAATTGCACCCGGCGTGGCCAGAAAACTGGGAGCCATGTACCCGTCGTAACAGATGTCGGCGTAGGCAAAGTCGCTGATCACCAGGAAGCCGTGTTTTTTGGCCAGCTTGACCAGTTCCACGTAGAAGTCGGATTCGATCACCGTCGCCGTGGGGTTGTGCGGAAAATTGACGACAACCACTTTCGGCTTGGGGACCAGATTTTCGCAGGTGTAGGCGATGTTCTGCAGAAACTTTTCCGGATCCCGTGTATCCAGAGTGATGACATTACCGGAAGCCAGCATGACTGCATACACGTGCACCGGAAAGAAGGGCGACGGAACAATGGCCGTATCCCCGGACCCCATCAGGGCCAGGCACATGTGACTGAAGCCTTCCTTGGAACCAATGCAGGCCAGCACTTCGTCATTCGGATCCAGACGCACACCATAGCGCTTCCAGTAGCGGGCCGAGACCTCTTTGCGCAGATTGCCGATACCATTGCTGACGGAATACCGATGATTTCGGGAATCGGCCAGCGCTTCTTCAACCTTCTGTACGATCAGGGGGTCCGGCGGGTCAGTCGGATTGCCCATGCCCAGATCGATCACGTCCACGCCCGCCACGCGCAGCTGATATTTGCGCTTATTGATCGCGCCGAACATGTACGGAGGAAGACGCGTCACGCGTTCCGCTACGGGGATCTTAAACGGGGTGTCGTCAAACAGAACTTCGGATTCGCTGCGCATCGGATTTTCCAGTCAATAAACGGTCCAGAAGGCCATTCTACACGTCCGGGCCGGTCCCGGCGACGGCAGACCGACACAGATTTTCCCCGGATGGCTCAGAAATCAGCCCGGAACGGATGTGATTTGCAGTTATCGCCGGCTTTCCGTGGCCGGCCGGACGTCTGACCTGCCGCCATCCGCTGAGATGTCCGACGGCCCGGCGCAGGCACGGCAGGGATACCGCCGCCAACGCACCGGTCAAAACCGCGGGCAAATCAGGGCCAGAACCGAACGTCAGGCCGGACGTACCGGCCATCCGTTCCGCGGCTTCCACCCACAAAACCCGCGGGAACGGTCGTTCAGTCCGCGAGCCCGAATCGCACGATGCACCACAGCGCTTTGAAGCCGTCACGCCAGCCGATGTGCTTGCCTTCCGCATAAGTGCGGCCGGAATAGCTGACGGAAATTTCGTAGACCCGATACCGACGGCGGGCCACACGAGCCGTGATTTCCGGTTCAAAACCGAATCGATTCTGGACCAGCTTCGGCGTCAGTTCCTGAATCACTTCCCGGCGAAAGACCTTGTAACACGTCTCCATGTCGGTCAGGTTCAGGTTGGTGAAACAGTTCGACAACACGGTCAGAAACTTGTTTCCCAGATAATGCCAGTAATAAAGGACTCGGTGAGCCTGGTCGCCCAGAAAACGGCTGCCGTAAACCACATCAGCCTTGTCTTCGATAATCGGCTTCAACAGGCGTGGGTATTCGCTGGGGTCATATTCCAGGTCAGCGTCCTGGATGATGACAATGTCACCTTCGACATTCTGGAATCCGGTCCGCAGGGCTGCTCCCTTGCCCTGATTCACATCGTGATGGAAGGTGCGAACCCGGTTCAGTTCATCGCCGGCCGATTCCTTTTCCAGTTCGGCCATGATCTCGCGAGAATTATCCCGGCTGCAGTCGTCGACCAGAATCAGTTCTTTGCGAATCGGGACTTCGCGAACCCGGTCGACCAGATTTCTGAGCGTTTGTCCTTCGTTGTACACGGGAATCACGACGGACAGCAGCCGGTCTTCCGGAATCGCGTAGAACCCGAGCTGCCGGCAGGCGGAATCACCAATCGTGTGTTGCTGCACTTCCAGCCATTCAGGAGACCACGGTCGCAGGCGTTCAGATTCGGTTGCTTCCGTCATGGTAAATCTTAAATACCGGTCTGGTTTCGATAAACGAGGCCGTGGCAGGCCGCTGTGGCCACCGGAACAGAACCGGTGAGGCAGCGACGCAGCGATCACTCTGCCGCGACCGCCTTCAGAGTTTCCGCTGCCTGCGACAGCCGATCAAGAGCTTCTGCCACCAGCAGGACCGTGCCGAAGCAGACAGGCCGGCCACCGACTGACAGAGGACTGGTGACAACAGCTCGTACGTCACAGAATTCAGCCTGTCCAAGTGTTTTCCGCATGCTTTCCAGGAATGTTGAAAACCGACGCGTGGCAAACTGACACCATGCCCCCAGTTCCCCCGTTTTCAACTGCGAACGCAGCTGCAGCGCCAGCCGGCCCATCGTAAAGCGGGCGTTGATATCATTGCAGAATCGTGTCATTTCCCGGCCTCCGGGGGTTCGAAAGCCGAAACAGTCGATGCCCAGCGGCCCGAAGTACCCCAGCGCCCGCGCGGCCCGACATACGCTCAGACCATGTTGAATCGCACCCTCCCAGCGATTCTCAAAGTATGGATCGGCAGCCGTGACGCTGCCGAAAAAACGGCCCATCCGGTCGTTCAGCAACTGAGTTGCACCCAGGAACCGAATCCCGGCCTCGGCATCGTCCGCGGACGCACCACTCTCCGGACAGGCGATGTCGAACTGCAGCCCGGCTTCTTCGGTCCGTTCCACCCACGGTTCCACATACACACCGGTCTCAGAATTCAGATGCCTGTCCAGCCAGGCCTGCTGCTGCTGATTCAGACTGGTCCCCGTGGCCAGCAATCGGTTTCGTCCGGCATGGCTGTGTTCCGGTTTGGCAATCCAGCGATGGTACCCGGCCGCGGCGAGCCGCTGCACGGCCGACTGCCACTGTCCCATATCACAGCACAGAGTACCAAAAGACTGTCTGCCGAACGGCATTCGGCATGATCGATCTTCTGCTTTCACATAGTCAAACCGGCTGCTGAAGTTTCGCCCATTGACCTGCCTCACCGGGTGTGCCGGCGGGATTCGTTCCGGCGGCATTCCGACGCGGGCCGCCAGCTGCCGCACGGTGTCAGACCAGCCCCAGGGAACAATCTGCGTTTCAGCGTCTGTCAGCAGATCCACCGATGGGATCTCTGCGTATCGCAGCCAGTCCGGCCGGCCCGGTCCGTCAACGGCGGCATCTGTCAGCAGCATGTCGCCCGGACCGGCCAGCAGCCCCATCAGAGGAGCCAGATCGGTGAGGACCTGCACGGTCCCGGCAGAACGCGAAACCTGCCGACCCGCAAGTTCGTCCTCGAAATCAAGATTCGGGACAAGCAGATTCATGGAAGGCCCCGCGAGCAACGGATCAGACACTCACGCGTGGCCCGGCCGCGCGAGTGAAGTAGTGCACGATGCCGGCCACGGCCGCGTGGTCCTTGGTGATTCCCGCCAGCTGAATCTGGCAGTCATCAAAGGCCGGCCCCAGCGCGCGACGGCGGGTCATGCGAATCACCTGATCCATAACCGCTTCGCTGATCGTCAGAAACCCGCCATGGACAAACAGGTGGGACGGGTTGAACAGGTTGATGACGGCGGCCAGAGCGATCGACAGATATTCGCAGACTCGATTGACCTCTTCCGGCGCCTGCAGCTGTCCGTGCTTCAGCTGCTCAACAACCTGACTGATTTCCACCCGCTGACCGCACCGGTCAGAAATCATGGCGGCGAGGGCCGTATCGGTGGCCAGCGTTTCAAGGCAGCCGCGGTTGCCACAGCCGCAAAGCCTTCCGGTCGGATCCACCGTGATGTGGCCCAGTTCTCCCGCCATTCCGCTGTGGCCGAGCAGAACTTCTCCGCCGCTGAAGACGCCCAGACCCAGCCCGGTTGTGATGTCCATGACGGCAAAGTCTTCCAGACCGCGCGCGTTACCGTACAGGCGTTCGGCCAGACAAAGTGCCCTTGCTTCCTGGACACTGACGGCGGTGACACCGGTGGCTTCCGTCAGATCCGCACTCGGACTCTGATCATTGATGGCCTGCAGATTGGGTGAGAACAGTGAACGACCGGTCGTTTCGTCGATCAGTCCCGGCGTGCTGATGCCCACCCCGAGCGTCGTCGCTTCAGATTCGGAAATCATGTCCTGGACAGCGTTGGACAGCTGCTGCTTCAGCGCCGTATAACTGCCCGGTGTGGGAAACCGAATGCTGCGATCGGCGTCAATTTTCCCATTCAGCGTGGCTGGCAGCACGTGGCAGGTCCGGGCATCCAGCACCACCCCCAGCACCTGAGCGCTGTCCTGAGCCAGGCGCAGTCGCTTGCCCGGGCGGCCGACAGCATGGTCCGGTGCCTCCCCCTGTTCCAGCAGACCTGAATCCAGCAGATCAGTCACCGCTTTGGATACGGTCGGTGCACTGATACCGGTTTCCCGAGTCAGGTCGGCGCGAGACAAAGGCCCGTGCTGCTGCAGGCATTCCAGAATCTTGCGAACCGTCATCTTCCGCAGAAGACCCGGCTGGATCCGCGAAGAGGCCATAACAATCCTTCAACTCACGCTGTTATCTTCTCACCAACAAAGCACATGCTCCGCACAGACACAGCCTGACACAGCATACGCGATGTTCTTCCGTACCAGAGTCCGCAGCGTGTCGAAAGACGACATTCATCGACAACTCACATCGGGAAAGCTGATCCGGCAGCCTGATTTCCGGTCGGAGAACGCAAATTAACGGCCCGACGTTTGACGACCGGACCCGGAAGCGGTTTGATCTGTAAGTAACGGTACTTCCCGGCGTACAGGTCAGTTCACGGAATTTTCGTTTTTCAGACGGAATTCTCCCGCCTGCCAGTGCGACAGATCAAGAACAGAGTGGCAACAGATGAGCGGATTCGCCTTTGAAAAACATTCTGAGTACTGCACGCTGCGATTTACCCCAGACATTCTTGAGATGACATGGACTGATCTGGAATCCGCCACAGAACGAGTTGCCCGGCTGGTCCGGGATGCCGAAGCAGACTGTGTTCTGGTCGATCTTTCCCGGATCGACAGACTGCCGTCCGGACTGGTCGCGTCACTGGTCCGACTCTGGAAGCAGCTGAACGAAAATCGCAGAAAACTGGCCGTCGTCTCGCCCCGTCCCGGTGTTCAGAAGGAACTGCGGCAGGACGGACTCACGTCGCTCTGGAAAATGTGCAACACCGAGCCCGAGGCCCTCAAGGCACTGGGAGTTCACGCGGATAGCCCGATTGAGGTAACCCCGGTTCCCTCTCCGGCTCAGACCAGTTCATCCGCCACGCCCGCGACAACCCAGTCCTCGTCGCCCCATGCCTCGTCACCCCAGGCGCTGGTGTTTGAAGAACAGCGGCGTTACTGTTCAATCACGTTTTATCCGGTGCTGATGACCATGAACTGGTCCGACGTGGAAGCAGCCACCACGGATGCCATCGACAGACTCAAGGCAGCCAAAACCAACAGTGTCATGGTGGACCTGGGGCCGCTGGACATGATCAACAGCGCACTGGTTGCTTCGCTGGTCCGTATCTGGAAGACCATGCAAAGCAGCAAAGGTCAGTTTTCACTGGTCAGTCCCAACGAAATGGTCACCGAAGTGCTCAAGTCTGCCGGCCTGTGGAAACTGTGGTCCGTCGTGGACGAGCGTGAAGAAGCCGTGTACGAACTCGGGGCCTCTGAAGTGGCACTGGTGGAGACGCGGGAACGCCGGTTACTGATGCTGGTCGCAGTTCCCTGTGCAATTGTCGCGGGCCTGGCGCTGATCCCGATGTTCATGAAGCAGAACAACGTGATGGGGGTCAACGCGCAGCTGACCGCGCTGCTGCTGGCAGCCGCCGGACTCACAACCGGCCTGATCTCAATCGTGAAGGATTCCGGAATTCGTCGTCTGCTGTCGAGCATCGCGGTGGTGATTTCCATTGCTGTTCTGTCGACACTCTGGATCAAAGGCAGCCCGATCACCTTCGGCTTCGGCCCTCCCCGCGATCTCGAAAACGACACATCAGACACGACAGCCATACAGAACGGCAGGTCTGGAACGGTGAAGCCGTCAACGGATTCTGACGCGGCCGACAGCACCGAGCCGCCGACGGACTCGGCCACCAGCGACACAGAGGCCGACGGGACGTCGAAGCAGGCAGCCAAAGATTCCGACGCCGCTGACACCATCAATACGGGGGGCGATGTCGACGAACCCGCGGCCAAGGAACCGCGGGCGGATGCGAAATCGGCCGGCAGCGACGACAGGTAACATCGAACTCAGCCATCCCTGCGGAGACTCAAGAGAATGACCGACAGCCCAGACTCCACCGATTCACCAGGCAGCCCGCCGACAACGTCGAGCCATCACCTTGCCAACTCAAAGAATTCGGCCCTGGTGGCGGAACTGCAGGAGTTGCTGAGCGTGGTGGAACCGGCCTCGGTCGCCAATGTGCTGCTGCAGCGAGCATTCGAATTCGGCGCCACCGATATCCACCTGGACCCCACCACGCTGGGAACACGCATCCGCTTTCGCGTGGACGGCGTACTGCAGGACATTCTTCCGATCCCGGGTGACAAAGCGGCAACGCTTCGTTCCCGAATTCGCGTGATGGCCGGCATGGACATCACCGACCGCCGACTGCCTCAGGACGGAGCCATCCCGGCAGAACGGTTTCAGGGGCTTCCCCGGGATATTCGCGTCGGCAGTTCGCCCACGGTCAATGGCGAACGTCTGGTGCTGCGTCTGATGCCTCACCCGGACAATCTGAAGTCACTTTCGTCGCTGGGTTTTGAGGATGATCAGTTTGAAGCCGTCCGCCATCTGCAGCATGCCCCTTACGGATTATTGCTGGTGGTCGGGCCGGTCGGTTCCGGAAAGACGACCACCGTTTACAGCCTTCTGCGTGAGCTGAACACACCGGACAAAAGTGTGGTTACGATCGAAGATCCCGTCGAACGCCGGATGCCGGGCACCAATCAGATTCAGGTAGACAACAAGACCGGCCTGACCTTTGTCAATGCGCTGCGGGGCACGCTGCGGCAGGATCCGGATGTGCTGTGTATCGGTGAGATTCGCGATCCCGAAACCGCTCAGATTGCCTGCCGGGCCGCCACCACCGGCGTCCTGGTGCTGTCCACTCTGCACTCCAACAACACGTCCAGTGCCGTGGATGTGCTGCGCGGCTTTGGAATTTCATCCATGGCCATCGCCGACTGTCTGCGGGGCGTCATTTCACAGCGTCTGGTCCGCAAAGTCTGTGAGGACCTGCGGGAAGAATATTTTCCGGACGATGATACGCGGCGACTGCTGCATCTGGACGAAAACGACCGCGACACCACCATCGTGAAGGGCATCCCGGCAGATTCCAACTTTCAGTCCGGCTACTCCGGACGGACGGCTGTCTTCGAAACCATGGTCGTCACCCGCGATCTGCAGAATGCCATCAATGACAACGCACCGGCTTTCCGCGTGAAGGAAGTCGCTCAGGCCGGCGGTATGGCAACCCTTGAGGACGCCACGCGCCGAAAAGTACTGGACAAAATCACCTCAGTCGAAGAACTGCGACGGGTCATGAGCGATGCGGAAATGGCCCGCAGCTGACCGACATGAGCAGACAGAAACGGGACTATTTGTTGCTCGGATTCATCGACCGTTCCCGAGCTTCATTTCGCTGCCGATTCGCTTCTCTGTGCCGCTTCATATCCTGCAACCTGACCCGCAGCGTTCAGCCGTTCCCGGCTGATCAGTAAAGATACTGTCGCTCTTTACCCTTCATGGAGAACATTGCATGTCACTGCTGCATCGCCTGCTGCTGATCATCCCCCTGATCGCCGTCGCCGTCCACGGCAGCACACCGGTGGTGGCCGACCAGCCGAACGTGGTCATCGTGATCACGGACGACCAGGGGTACGGCGATCTTTCCTGTCACGGAAACCCGATCCTGAAGACGCCGCATATTGACGAACTGCATGCCGAATCCGTCCGCCTGAAGGATTACCATGTTTCTCCCACGTGCTCGCCGACTCGCAGCGCGTTTCTGACAGGCCACTGGACCAATCGCACGGGCGTCTGGCACACCATCATGGGGCGGTCCATGCTGCGTGAGAACGAAGTTACGATGGGACAGATTTTCAAGGATGCCGGCTATGCAACCGGAATGTTCGGCAAGTGGCATCTGGGTGACAACTATCCGTATCGCCCCGAAGACCGCGGCTACACCGAAGTCATGCGGCACGGCGGTGGTGGCGTCGGGCAGACACCGGACTACTGGGACAATGCCTACTTCGACGGCAGCTACTGGCACAACGGCACACCGGAACCCGTTCAGGGTTTCTGCACCGATGTGTTCTTCGACTATGCCACTCGCTTTATCAGATCGTCAAAGGAAGCCGGACGACCCTTTCTGGCCTATATCGCCACCAATGCACCACACGGCCCGATGCATGCTCCGGAAGACGCGGCTGCTCCCTATGCCGATGTCGGAAACCTCGGACTGCAGCACTTCTTCGGAATGATTGCGAATATCGATGACAACGTTGGCCGGCTGCGCCGCTTCCTGCAGCAGGAAGGTCTGGCGGACAACACGATCTTTATCTTCACCACCGACAATGGCTCGTCATCCGGCTGGCGGACCTTCAATGCCGGCATGCGGGCCGGGAAAGGCAGTGAGTACGACGGCGGCCATCGCGTCCCCTTCTTTATTTACTGGCCGAACGGGAAGCTGACCGGCGGTCGCGACGTGGAACCCATTACTGCTCACGTGGATGTCGTACCCACCCTGATCGATCTGTGCGATATCCCGGCTCCGCAGAACGTCCGTTTCGACGGCGTCAGTCTGGCGCCGCTGCTGAATCCAGCGACCGATGTGGACTGGCCCGACCGCATTCTGGTCACCGATTCTCAGCGCGTGAAAGACCCGATCAAATGGCGAAAAAGTTCCGTCATGACTTCTGAATGGCGGCTGATCAACGGTAAGGAACTCTACGATATCAAAACCGATCCGGGACAGCAGACCGATGTCGCCTCAGGACACCCGGACGTGGTCGAACGGCTGACCGAATTCTATGAACAGTGGTGGCAGGAACTGCTGCCCACGTTCCGGAACGACACCGCGATCTATCTTGGACATCCCCGCGACAACCCGGCGCGTCTGACGTCACACGACTGGATCACGACCGGATCCACCCCCTGGAATCAGCAGCACATCCGCAGAGGCATGAACGGCGCCGCCAATACCGGTTTCTGGAATGTGTTTGTCCACGAAGCCGGCAGCTATCAGATTCGGCTGCGGCGCTGGCCGGAAACCGCCGATCTTCCGATCAATGCCCCGCTGTCTCCCGGAGCCGATGTGCCCGGCGTCAAGGCTTATCGAACAGCTCCCGGAACAGCCATTCACCCCGTCACCGCATCCGTCCGGATCGCTGACGTCTCGGCACAGAAGGACGTCGCTGCCGGGGACCATGAAGTCGTGTTTGACGTCCGACTGCCACAGGGAAAGTCGCAGCTGACCGCCCTGTTCACGACCGGCAGCGGTGAGATTTACGGAGCATACTACGTGTACGTGGAAAAAAAGAAGTGACGCCCCGGGCCGCTGCCGAATCAGAGCTGACCGGAGCAGCTCTGCCGGCGGCCCGCCCGCTAACCTTTGACTTTGTATCCGATCTTCTGCAGCTCATTGCGCAGTCGCGACAGATGGTCCCCCTGAATCTCAAGGTGATCATCATGCAGACTGCCACCGGCACCGCACTTGTTCTTCAGCTGAGTCAGCAGTGAGGGCAGGTCATTGGCGTCTGTCGCCAGCCCGCGAATGACGGTCACCGTCTTGCCGCGTTTGCGCTTTTCAACGGCCAGTCTGGCGGTCTGCTTCTCCGGCGGAACGCGTTCCGCCGCTGCGGGCGGGACCGGCGGACACCGGCATTCCTGCTCCGGTTCACCACAGCGTTCACAGTGCGGTGGTCGATCAAATTTTGTTCCGGCAAATAATCGCGTCATCAGGTCTTCCGTCTGATTTCATCCGACAGCCGGCAAACTGACCCGCCGCCAAAGCCACATCAGCACTACGATATCCGCGACCATCAGAGCCGCCACGGTCAGCAGTGAAATCGTCGTGAGCGCTTCCAGCGGTATACTTTGTCCCTGCACGAAAAACCAGCAGGCGCCGAACAGCAGAGAATCAAAAAACAGGACCGGGAAAAACGCCGCCACACAGAATGCCAGCCCGAGTCCGACCAGCCGGCCGTTCGAATTTCGGATATCACTGATCGCCAGGAACCCCAGCGTTGTTGAAACAAAAGGGGACAACAGCACGGGCAGGCTGAGCCACACAAGCAACGAATTGACCCCGACCGCCGGGGGATAGTCAGACTGAATTCCGGCCGGACCGGTTGCTACAATCTCTGTCACTGCGTCGTGCCTCGTTCCCAGCTGAGTCGTGGCGACCCGCGTCGTTGTGCTGAACGGCATCAGAAAACCAGCCGCCGCCAGCAGAAACAGGGGCACCAGACAGGCGCCCACAATCGCTTTCCGGGAAAATCGAGGCTCGGTACGCTGCGCCGCCTGCAACTTTCGCCGCCGTGCCTGAACCACAAAGGCATTATGGATCTCTGACCGGTTCAGAACCTTCAGCGCCCAGATACCAAGAGGAATCAGGAACAAACTTCCCACATTGGCGGGAATCAGCCCGAACACGGCGCCGGTCAGCGCCAGACCACGCGATCTGAAACCGCGCATGTACCAGCCGCCGATGGCCACAATCGCCCCCATCACGACTCCCAGCAGGCACAGCGGGGCGACGTGACCTGTATATCGGTCGCTGAAACTGAGAGCAAACAGAACCAGGCTGGTGACAGCCGTCAGACTTCCCGCCGCCATCATCACCATCGCCGGGCCATCGATGACCGCCTGCAGGTCTTCCAGATCATCCTGCGACTGATCGAATACGCCGGCCCCCGGCACTGCGCTGTCTGTCGAGCCGGACAGCGGGCGTGGCCCGGCGGCGGCACTGTCGTGACCCGGACCCGTGACGACCGGAAACGGCTGACCGCTGTCAGACCGGACGCCCGGACTGTCGGCCTGAAGGAATGCCTCGAATTCATGTGCTTCAGCTTCCAGACGCCGAATATCGCTGTGAGAAATCATTGCCCCCATCGTACGGACATTCCATGAACAGCTGATCCACAGATGACCGGCCGCTCCCTGAGCCGCCCGCACCGTCAGCGTGGTGTCATACGCGCGAATGTCCATGGACATCAGCCCGGCCAGCCTCTGACCGCGATGAAACACCCATTCACCTCCACCGGATCGAACCGGTTCATAATTCAGACTGCCAAAATAGAATCGAATCTGCGCCCCCGGATCTGCCGGGGCCCGGACAGCAAACCGTACGGTAGTAAGCGAGCTTCCGGACGCGGTCTGTTTCTGCGTCGACTGTCCTTCGGCTCCGTGAGCCAGGGCATGACGAACTCCGGTGGCACTCAGCACCAGCAGCACCACGGACAGACCAAACGACGTGTAGAATCCGGACCGATACGTCAGTCGGTGCCTGAACTCTGACAGGGGACGCGGAAATTCAATCGCGGCGCGCTCCTGAAATACCGCCAACCGATACCGCGATGGGACCGCCTCTGTACGGTGCACCTTCGTGTCGTGCAAGACATTCCGACCTCCTGACCCGTCTGTTACGGCCAGATGGTCGGGCCCGTATGCCGGCGTTGCTGGCTGGCCATCAGTCAGATCCACCTGCGACGATTCGACCTCACCCTTCATCAGCAGCGTATGTGCGATCGCCAGGCCCGCCAGCACGGTCATCAGCAATGACCATCGAACCATCCGCCGATGACGCGGCGGCAGTCCGATCACCACCAGTGCCAGCAGCCCGAACGACACAGCCGCCGTAACCCCCGGCCATTTGTCGAGACCGTAAAATGTATGACGAACGCTGGTGATCACGTCGTGCCGGCCAGAGTCGCTGTAGGTAGATGCCGCGGACGCCGCAGACTCGTCCTGCCAGTAACACAGCACAGGGCGGGGCTGTTCCGTCTGCACCGTCGGCTGAATCACCTGAGTCTCAGCGACGGATCGTCCGGGCAGTATCTCAACGTCGATCCAGGGCAGCAGTACGCTCAGACATCCGGCGACGGCCAGCAGCACCATCAGCAGAGCCGGCAGCTCGGGACGACGACCGGCAGCCGCTGCTCCGGATTCGGATTCTCCGGCCACCCAGCGCCAGGCCGCCACGGCTTCACGTTCCATCATGGTCGAGACGCCAGGTCGCGACCGCAGATCGGCACTGGGTTCCTTTGGCGCCACGATACCTGTGTTGTGGCCGCAAAGCCGATCCACGCGAGCCTTCAGTTCGCCAGCGGTCTGAAATCGGCGTTCCGGTTCCCGGGCCAGCGTCCGCATCACCACGTCATCCAGCCGCGGATCGACGTCCGTCATCCCGGATGGCGGTTCAAACTGGCCCATTGGCAGTTCGCCCGTCAGCAGTTCGTAGAACAGCACACCCAGCGAATAGATATCCGCCCGGTGATCGACGTTGCGAGACCCTCCCATCTGCTCGGGCGCCATGTACCGGGGCGTCCCCATCACCTGATGAGTTCCGGTCAGCGTAAAATGGTCCGGCGGCTGTTCCGCCAGCTTGGCCAGTCCAAAGTCTGTAATTTTCACGCGGAACAAACCTGGATCGAGCCCCGTTTGTTCGCACCGCTCGATCATAATATTTTCAGGCTTGATGTCGCGGTGGATCACGCCTTCCTGATGAGCGAACTGAAGACCTTCACAGATCCGGGCAATGATCAGCAGCGTCTGCTCGGGCGACACCGACTGCGACTGCATCAACTGCCGAAGATTGACGCCGTCCACGTACTCCATCAGAAAGAAGTACAGAATGTGCTCCGGCCCCGCGGCGGCGGAACCCGCGGCGTTGTCCCCGGGTGTGGGCGTCGCCCGCTGTCCCCGGTCGACCTCGATCGGCAGCCGCCCCGAGTCCGAATTCACTCGTACATCGCCGAAGTCATGGACGCCGACAATCGCCGGATGATTCAGCCGCGCCAGCGTCCGGGCCTCCCGGTTGAATCGCTCGGCAAAAGCCGGATCACTGGCGGATTCCGGACGAATGATCTTTAGTGCGACCAGACGATCCAGCTTCTTCTGGCGGGCCTTGTAGACGGCCCCCATGCCGCCATGCCCCAGCAGTTCCAGAATTTCCAGCTGTGGAAAATATTCGGCCAGGTCGTCGGGATCAAACGGCACAAAGCTGCCGCTCATCGGCGTTGTGGCGGCCAGACCGGGTGAATTAAACTCGCTGGAACTGCCAAGTCCCACGCGCATCAGGCATTGCGGGCAGACGCCGGACACCGCGTCACCGGGCAGGACGGTACCGCATTTCGGGCAGGAACTGATTTCAGCCATGAGCGAACCTTCAAAAGAATTGTCTGGATACGCCTACTGACGGAAATCCTGTCTATCGTAACTCGTTTTTTTTGATTTTTCACAACTCCAGTGTCACAAACAGTTTTCGAATTTCGTCATCGACCTGCTCCGGCCCGGCCACGGTCTGAGCAATTTCTTCGCGCAGCAGCTGCCGATAGCGTTTCCGCATGCGGGATGCCGCCATTCTGGCCGCCGTTTCCGTCATCTGCAGACGTGCCGCGACGACCGCATACGTGGTCCCCGAATGTTCGCCGACCAGAAACGGCTTCAGTTCTTCAAACTGTCGTCCCCGGTCTGACTCCCGGAACTCCCGTTCCAGCCGATCCATAATCTGGCTCAGCAGTGTCACAGCCCACTGTCGATCGTAGAGTTGTTCCGGCGTCAGGCCAACCGACGGCTCCAGCGTGATCCGGGAATCGGCCCGCTCAAAGTCGAGGGCGATCGGCGTGCGACCGCCCCCACGTTTCTGAGCCTTCGCCCGGTCCCATTCCTTTGACAAAAAGTGTTTCAGCGACGTCAGAAGAAACGAACGAAACCGTCCTCGTTCCGGAGTTGCCGCTCCGACATGGTTTTTCTGCAGCAGCTCTGCGAAGAAGGCCTGCGTCAGATCCTGAGCCTCGGACACGTCGCTGACGCGGCGGCGGACGTAGCCGTACAGTGGCAGCCAGTATGTTTCACACAGCGCCGCCAGCGCCTGCCGTGAATGCGGCGACGATACGCGACCGGCGGCCACGACGATGCTCCATCGGGTCGTGTCGAATTCACGGCCCGGCCGGCCGGACAAGGGTTGTTCTCCACGTGGGTTCATGGCCGCCATTGTAACGTTGCTGAGACACGGTACCGTCAAAATCGCGATCGGGTTACGACAGCCGCCGAAAGCTTTGTTACATTGTCGGTTGCTATTGTCGGTTGCTGAGGCAGTGCCGGCTGCCGACCACTTTCTGTTCAACGCTTCCAGGACAGCCCCCATGCCATTTTTCGACATCGCTGATATCCCGCCCATGGAACCTCTGCCCGGCTGTCGACTGCGAACGCCCTACGGCCAGAACCTGATGCTGTCCCATGTTGACATGGATGAAGGAGCCGTGATTCCTTTGCATGAACATCCGCACGAACAGGGTGGTATCGTGCTGCAGGGTCAGCTGGAACTGACAATCGGTGATGAGGTCCGCGTGCTGCAGCCGGGCCAGATGTACCTGATTCCTGCCCACACCAAACACAAAGCCGTCGCCGTCGGCGGCCCGGCCGTGGCACTGGACGTGTTCACTCCGATCCGGGAAGACTACGTCGAGATGATGAACCGTTATATTCCGGCCGGGTAACCTATGGCACCGCAGGAAGACGGACGGCACGCTTAGGATCAAACGGAAAATTACTGTCGTGTCGAAACGCGGCGTAAACGTACAGCATGCGTTTTTTATTCGTCGCAAACATGTATCA
>JAVKCM010000169.1:0-9450 GCA_040222735.1 Fuerstiella sp.
TGCATGCTGGCGCCTCGGGTGTTGACTCACACCCGCCTTCAGCCAGCTGGAAGTTTGCGCCACGGGCGTTCACACTCAACCGCAGTACGCAAGCTGGAAGCTTGCGGCACGGGCGTTGACGCTCAACTGCACCACGCAAGCTGGAAGCTTGCGCCACTTTTGATGCGTCCGAGGGCGGGGGCTGAGCTGTTATTCATCTACCGGCGGTACTGTTTCCGGGGGCAGCAACACGCCATCATCCGGCTCTTCAACATAAACGATAGGCGGCAGGTGGCGCGTCTGTCCGCGAGTTCGCCATCCGCTGACGTGGACTCCTATTCCCAGCAGGCGGCGTCGGAACCGTTCTACGACCGGTCGTGCCGGTTCGGCCGTGGGCGGCGAACCTGGTCGAACCGCGTCTACGGACGAGTGAACTACCGGAACGGCTGCCGTCGCTGCGTCGGGTCGAACAATCATGAGCGGCCGCACGGCGCGTCCGGCTTCCGGGGCGACATGAATCAGAGGGCGGACGCGTTCCGAGACTGGTGCGATGTCGGAAGCAGAACGGCCAGGTGTCCGTTCTGCGGATTCGGCGGTCGGGATTACGAAACCCACCGCGATCAACAGCAGGGCTGGTTTGACACGAAGTCGAGACGGGATTTCGCAAGTCATATCTGAATCGCCTCAGAAACCAGTACGCGCACGAAGGGGCCGCTGAACACTCGACTTTATATCAGCCTCAGGAGATTCTGACGTCCATCTTAAGATCGGGTTTTTGGGGGCGGAAAAATGATTCGTCCCGGGAAGGCGGTGGCGCTTCCGCTCGGGAATTCTGGGCAACCTGCGGCAGCTGCGTCCATTCTACCGATCGGGTTCGGAATTCAGGATGTGCGTCGGATGGATGGATGCCAGAAGATTCGGCAGGGGCCGCCGGCAGAGTGGCAATCGTTCGGGGGCAGGGGGCACTGGCTGTCAGATCGGGAGTCCTGGAGATTCTTTCGGTTTCTCGGGAAATGGACACGGACGATCAGCCTGGTTTCACGTTCTGCACACAGCGGTTGCTTCAACTCGGACAATCAGTGAGAACATCGACCGCGCAGTCTACATTCGCCTGATGACACCGGCTGGTACGCGCATCCGCTGGTCGGGATTTGTACCTGAGACGCCGTTGTCCGGAAGCGACTTCTGAGACCACGGGACGGGCAGCATCTGAACATCGTGAGTGCGCTGCATCGTGAGTGCACCGTTGCAGCAAACCTGATTTCATCGATTGATTCTTGCGGCGTTCTTAGACAAATCGCGAGCACCAACCGCTCGCACAAACAGGTTCCTGCCCTTCTGAGCACACGACTGTACTCACAACCTGTTCTGGAACGACAGCGAGCCCACCGCAACTGACATGTCATTTTCCGCCACTGATTCCGGCGGTTGTTTTTCTGCCCCGTCCTGCGTTTTGTTTTTCGATGGGAGGCTGATCATGTCGCGTTCGAAGGTTCCGAAGCTGTTGTCGCTGTTGTATACGCACAACCCGTTTTATCTGATCAGTGCGTGTTTGTTTGTCTACGGTCTGAAGCTGTTATTTCGCGCCGGCGATTCGGCCGTGTTGTTTCAGCGTGGCTCAGTCGCGTACATGGAACCGTGGGGGCTGCTGGCCTCATTCGCCGCGGTGACCGTGCTGATGGGCGTCACGGCAATTCTGATCGTACGACTCGGCCGTGTGTGGGAAGACGCTCGATCGCTGGTATTGATTGTGCTGTTGATGTTGCTGGCGATGTCGGTCAGTGCGGATGAGATTCTGACGGTGTTGTCAGATCGAGACACGTCGCAGCAGCATTTGCTGGTCATGTTTGGCGTGGGCATCGGTTTCGCACTGGGCATGGGTGAACTGCTGATCAAAGGTCTGAAAATCAGATTCGGTCCTGGTTACCGCCTGCCGTTGTATGGGTTTCTGGTGTTGTTCTTTCTGTGGCCGGGACTGTTGCTGCCGGAACTGACCGGTTTCTCAAAAGAACAGACGCGGTGGCTGATCGTCGCCTTCCCCATGGTTGCCACCGCGGTGACACTGACGCTGATTCCGGCGATCAGAAAAGGAGCGACGGCTGTGGCGGACAACGGAACGCCGTGGACGTGGCCTCTGTTTCCGTGGACACCATTTGTGTTCATTGCCGTGGCCGTGTGCTTTCGATCTTACTCGCTGACGATGTCCTTTGACGCGCTTCCTTCAAACGGACACTACTGGGATACCACCTTCGGACTGTATCAACTGGTACCGCTGCTGCTGAGCGTCCTGGTGGTGCTGCTGGAGATCGGCATCGTCGAACAGAAGCCGAAGCTGCAGCGGGGCATCCTGCTGACAGCCCCGATGCTGCTGGTACCGGCTTATCCGTGGCTGGTCCCCTGGAGTCGGCTGCCGGCCTATTCAACGTTCACCTACACCGTGGTTGATCAGATCGCCTCCCCCGTTTTTCTGGCCGTGATCGGTCTGGGTTTGCTTTACGGATACGCGTGGTATCGAGGTCTGCGGCACGGTGAAATCGGCTTTCACAGCATGGTTGTACTGTGCGGTCTGTTTGGTCCCCGCGCTTTCGGATCACGCATCTGGCAGCTGGATGCGGAACAGATCACGTGGTGGCCGCTGCTGGGGTCAGCCATCGTGCTGCTGGCAGCCGGAGTTATGCGGCGGCAGTCGCTGCGGACCTTCACGGGGCTGCTGCTGATCATCCTGACCGCTCACCAGACGATGTCCACGGTGCCGGAACTTCAGGGGTGGCGAACCTTTATGGTGCTGCACGCGATCTTCGCTTCGGTTTTGGCAGTAGGCTTTGCTTTTCGCGACGACTTTGCAAAGACGGTGGCTGAACTGGGACCGCCGGCGTTGTCGATCACCATGTTCGCCGGACTGGTGACGCTGTCTCGACAGAACGCCGGACGCGTGCCGGTGGTCGGCTATGCGGCAGGATTCACTCTGCTGGCGTTCGCTTTGTACTACCTGATTCACAACCGGCACTATCTGATGGCCGCCCTGCTGCACTGCGGTGTGGGGCTGATCGGCGGCATCGGGCTGGGTATCTACGCGTTTTCCCGGGCAACGCTGCCGGAAGGGGTGAAACCGGTGATTCTCGGGCTGGGAAGTTTCATCGTCGCCGTGTTCATCAGTGTGCTGAAGTCCGGTCTGTCACGACGGCTCAGAGTGTGCTGGCTGACAAGACGTCGGGCAGAAGGATTGTGACGGCCTGCGGTCGAATCGAATATTCCGGATTCCTTCGTTTGAACTCCTGACGCAGATCGTTCTACTACTTCCGGATGGTCAGTCCTCGGTCACTGCAGCGGCGGGGGCCGGGCGGGCTGACCATTCTGTGCCTGGCGCACACCGGAATCCGTGTGGTGAATCATCTCATCAGCTGACGTGTGCCCCGGTCCTTCTTCATTCCCGCCGGTTTTCCCACCTGAGTACTGAAATTCATGGTAGACCCTCAATCGCTGTACGAGGAACTGATTCATCTGGTTCGAAGAGCTGCTTTGCTGAGTTCCTGTGGCTCTGTACTAAGCTGGGACCGGGAAACGTACATGCCGCCGGGCGGCAACGGACATCGGGCCGATCAACAAAGCCTGCTGGCCGGGCTGGCTCACGAATGGTCGACCAGTCCGCGGATCGGAGAACTTCTGGATCAGCTGTCAGACAGCGAACTGAATGACGGTGAGGAATCGGATTCGGTTGTCAACCTGCGTGAGATCCGTCGGGTTTATCAGCGTTCTGTGAAGCTGCCACAGCGACTGGTCGAGGAAATCTCGCGTGTCACCACGCTGGCTCAGCAGCAATGGACGACGGCTCGCCGCGATGGCGACTTCGGCCGCTTTTCGCCGTGGCTGGAACAGATCGTTAAGCTGAAACGGGAAGAAGCGTCGGTTGTCGGTTTCGAGGACAATGGCGAGCCCTATGATGCGTTGCTGGACGAATACGAACCCGGCGCCGTCAGTTCCGATGTGGCGGCCGTCTTTGATGCACTGCGGTCTGAGCTGGTACCGCTGCTGGATGATATCCGAGGATCCTCTCGGCGCCCGGATACCTCGATTCTGTCGAGACATTTCTGCACCGACCGCCAGGCAGAACTCGGTCGCGAAGCCGCCACCAGAATCGGGTTCGATTTTCAGAAAGGGCGACTGGACGTTACGACGCATCCGTTCTGCAGTGGCTTTGGCCCCGGTGACTGCCGACTCACGACTCGATACGACGAACACTTTTTTTCGTCCTCCTTCTTCGGAACGCTGCACGAATCGGGCCACGGTATCTACGAACAGGGATTGCCCGAGGCCGCTTTCGGCACGCCGCTGGGAAGTTCCGTGTCGCTTGGAATTCATGAATCGCAGTCGCGAATGTGGGAAAATCTGGTGGGCCGAAGCCGGTCGTTCTGGGAATTTTTCTACCCGCGGGCACAGCAGCTGTTTCCCGAATCTCTGGGCGACACGGAGCTCAACGATTTCCATTTCGCCGTCAACGCCGTCAGTCCGTCGTTTATTCGGGTCGAAGCGGATGAGGTAACCTACAACCTGCACATCATGCTGCGGTTTGATCTGGAGCGAGAACTGATTTCCGGCCGATTACAGCCGGACGATGTTCCGACGGCATGGAACGAAAGGTTCACCGCCGACTTCGGAATTACTCCGTCTTCGGATGCGGAGGGCTGTCTGCAGGATGTTCACTGGAGTGCCGGATTGTTCGGCTATTTTCCCACCTACGCACTGGGCAACATGTACGCGGCACAGTTTTTTTCAGCCGCCGAACAACAGATTCCGGACCTTCAGGATCAGTTCCGCCAGGGCGACTTTCAATCATTGCTGCAATGGCTGCGACAGCACATTCATCAGCATGGGCAGCGTTTTTCCGCTAAACAGCTGGTGGCCGTCGTGACCGGAGAACCACTGACCAACAAGCCGTTGATGGCGATGCTGAATCGCCGCTTCCGACCGCTCTATGGTCTGTAAACGGCTGATTGTACGAGTCGGGACGGAACAGTGGGAACAGCTGCTGCAGCCACATGTTCCTGAAGTCGATATCACTGGCCGTTCCACAACAGGCTGAATCATGGTCGAAATAGTTCCTTGTGCTTTGCGGTGTGTTCGGTTCCAATTAAACTCCCGCCCGTGCTGAGCATCAGACGTCTCAGCCGAAAACACCTGCCTACTTAATCTCAGCGAGCCTGCTATGAGCGATTCGGAATCGCCGGATGTTGCATCATCCGCAGAAAAACCGTCGGAAGCTTCGCCCACCCGTCGCAATATGTTGCTGGACGTCATCACGGCCGTCATCAGTTTTTTGCTGATCGCGGTGCCGTCGACGCTGGCCGGAATCTTCTATCTGGACCCGATCCTGCGGCGAAAAAAAGCCAGCAGCGGATCAGAAGGTGACAGTCTGGACGGGTTTATCAAACTGGATGTGACGCGCGATGTGATTCCCGACGACGGCCGACCGGTCGCCGTGACCGTGATGGCAACGCTGGACGACGCGTGGAATCGCTTCCGCGACGTTCCCGTCGGCAGTATCTGGCTGCGGAAGCAGGCCGACGGGCAGATCATCGCCTTCAATTCCATCTGTCCGCATCTGGGCTGTTCCGTCAACTATCGACGCAGTGAGGGAGACTTTTTCTGCCCCTGTCATACCAGTTCATTCGATCTGGATGGCAATAAGACAAATGAAATTCCGCCGCGGGATATGGACAGTCTGTCGCTGGTGACAGCATCCGAGGCAAAGCCTGATCCCGAAGGTCAGGAACTGTGGCTGAAGTTTCAGAATTTCCGCGGGGCCATTGATCAGAAGATTCCCGTTTGAGTCACACCGGCTGACCCACTGATTTTCTTTTTCCTGTTTTATGACGACCTGCCGGACCTGAACTGATGAAGGCACTGATAAACTGGCTCGATGACCGCACTGGTTTTAAGGCACTGATGCACGAAGCGCTGTACGAGCGCGTTCCCGGCGGCGCCCGCTGGCGGTATGTCTGGGGCAGCACCCTGGTCTTTACGTTTGTGCTGCAGGTCATCACGGGATTCATGCTGTGGTCGGCCTACAGCCCCAGCACCCGCACGGCATGGGAAAGCGTCTACTATATTCAGCACGAAATGACCCTCGGATTCCTGATCCGCGGACTGCATCACTTTGCCGCTCAGGCCATGGTCGTGCTGATGGCCATTCATCTGGTGCAGGTCATCATTGATGGCGCCTACAAAGCTCCCCGAGAAGTCAATTTCTGGCTGGGGATCGTGCTGATGCAGATCGTGCTGGGACTGTCGCTGACCGGCTATCTGCTGCCATGGGACCAGAAAGGCTATTACGCCACGCAGGTGACCACCAACATCATGAGCGCGACACCGGTGGCCGGCGAACAGGTACAGATTCTGGCTCAGGGCGGAACGCAGTACGGCCATATGACGCTGACCCGGTTCTTTGCCATGCATGCCGGGATTCTGCCGGCGCTGCTGGTGGCCTTTCTGGCGCTGCACATTTACTGCTTTCGACGGCATGGCCTCACCGTGCATGACGAAAACCATGCTCCGGAAACATCGTTCTGGCCGGACCAGGTGCTGAAAGACGCGGTGGCCTGTCTGGGTGTGCTGGCCGTCGTTCTGCTGCTGGCGCTGTTCAAGGGAGCTGAACTGAGTGCTCCTGCGGACCCGGCCGTCAAATTCGATGCCGCACGACCGGAATGGTACTTTCTGTTTCTGTTCCGCTTTCTGCGTTTTCATGCAGTGGAATCGCTGGGCCTGACATTCGGCGCGATTGTCGTGCCCGGCCTGATCATGGGTATCATCGCGCTGATGCCGCTCACGCACAAGGTACTGGGCGAATTCGGACACACGTTCAACAAAGCGTTTATCTGGCTTCTGGGAGCCGCCGTGGTCGTTCTGACCGCAATGGCGTTCATCGAAGATGCCAATGACAAGGATCATCAGGCAGCTCTGGCCGAGGCGCACCGTGACGGTCAGCGCGCACTGGAACTGGCATCGGGACCGGACCGTATTCCCGTGGACGGAGCGGTCGCACTGCTGCGGCGAGATCCGTTTACTCAGGGCCCACGACTGTTTGCCAAACACTGCGCCAGCTGTCATCGCTTCAACGGCCACGATGGTCGCGGGCAGATGGTCGTTGAAGACGGACGACTGGCTTCCCCCACGGCCGCGGACCTGGGCAATTTTGCCAGCCGCGACTGGATGCGGTCAGTCGTGGTTGACTACGAACAACACTTCCGCTGGCTGAAGAACGCTCGCTGGTATCAGCAGGCCAAACAGGCGGAAGCAGCCGGCGAAGACGTCACGTTTCTGGATCCTGAATCTTCCGAAATGACCGACTGGTCCGGATACCCGGAGGAACTGACGGGCGATGCCAATGCCGACAACCTGAAGGCCCTGGTGGAATTCCTGTTTGCCGAAGCTCGTCACGGATATCAGCCACCGGACGACAGCACAGAAACCAGCGTGGATCCCGGCGAACGCTTCGTAATCAATGACCAGCTGGCAGAACAGGGACGTGCTGTCGCCGTAGACGGAACCTGGGCCGGTGATCTGGAAGGAACGTCCTGTTCCGGCTGCCACACGACCATCGGTGAGGAGTTCTCAGCGATCAGTGACGATGATGCTGACGGATATCCGACGATGGCGAAGTATGGTTCCGAAGCGTGGCTGAAGGATTTTATTCGGCACCCCGATGCAGCCCGGCACTATGGCGAAAAGAACGCCATGCCCGCGTATTCACCACAGCAGCTGAGCGACGTAGATCTGGATCTGCTGGTTCGCTGGCTGACCCACAATCACCTGCCCACCGACGTGCCGGAATATCCGGATCAGTCTGCTCAGCTGGCAGCGGCTGAAACGTCCGGCGCATCGGCTGATGCACCGACGGAACCGGAATCATCCGGAGACTCTGACACGGCATCAGATGCGTCTGACGAAACAAGTTCCTCGCCAGAGTAACACCCGGGCCGGGTCCTGCCGGTGCTGAGCAACACTGCGGCCGGAGCTTCTGTTTCCGGCCGCACCGACCCGGCCGCACCGACCCGGCAGCACCGACCCGGCAGCACCGACCCGGCCGCCACAGAACAAGGTTGCTGCACTGGAAGCTGAATCAGAATCATTCGATTCAGCGGCGGCAGAAAGTCGCCGCGGGGCTCAGACAGCGCGGCACCGCGAACGACCTGGCCGTGGCAGACCTGATGCAGAAACTGGCGGACTGAAGACGCCCGGTGCTCGGGGCAAATGCCTTATCGGCCCGCAGTCTGTGCATCAAACCGTGTCGTATCGAGCAGATCGATGCTTTCATCGCCGTCCACTTCGCCGGTGAATTCCCGCTTGTGGTATTCGACCTGCTGTCCCGGCGTATGGTTGCGGACAGCTTCGTCGTTCAGACAGAAGCTGCCGTCCGGCTCCCGCACGAAAAACATGCGGAACCACAACATTTGTTCGACGTTGGGCTGGGGTGAATACAGAAGAATGCGAATGCCGTCTTCATACCATTCGTACAGCATCCCGAAAAAGCCGCTCGGGATGTATTTGACCGAATCCAGATTCACACCGATTGTTCGGTAAGAGTCCTGATCGATCAGTTCACCCAGAACTTCTCGCAACAGCGCCAGATCGGCTCCATCCCAGATTTCTATGTTTTCCAGGCCCACCCGTGCGGTCTGGCCATCCACTTCAATCTTCAGTCGCTGACGCTTTTTGCGGTTCATCATCAGTTCGATCATCCTGCAGAGGTGCTCGTTGCTTCGCTGCTTCGAGGGGAATCGAACCGTTATGCAAAGAGCGATCCACTACACGACGCATTCCGGTGCAATTTTCCAACAGTGAAATAACTGTTTTGCCTGCATGGACTTAGGTCGCCAGTTGGTCTCGGACGAGGTTTCACGGCAACAAACCCGATGTCGCCGAGACGCAACAAAACGATGAACAACGTTTCGTTCCCGAAACACGCCGCTGCATCAACAACTGAACACTTGAACACCACCAAGGCGACTGTCCCATTTCCGTCGCCTGCAAAAGGGGGGCCGCCCGTCTTGCTGCGGCGGTGCCGCCAAAGGGGGACAGGCACGACGGCGGCCCGCCCGCATGCTATGTCCAGGCAACACTGGCGCCGTTTTCCGGCGCCTGCCTGAACGTAACTGGGGCTTCCAGCCGCAGTTTCTGCGGGGTTTGAGTCCCACCTGCTATTACGTCTTGCTGTGGCTGGAAGCCCCAGCTACGGAGATGCAGTCCGGGCGTCACGGGACCGCGGGGCAGGACTGTGCCGCCAAAGGGGGACAGGCACGACGGCGGACGCCCGTATGCTATGCCCAGATTCCCCTGGCGCCGTCGAGCCAGTCCCCGTTTGGCTCGGGTCAGGCCGGGCCTCCAAAGGCCGGAAGCGGTCGCCCGCAGGACCGCTGTCCGATTTGCGGCGTCTTCGCCCACGACTGGTCAGTTTCGGAGAAACTGACTAACGGC